>NZ_DATJCS010000047.1:0-22648 GCF_035497915.1 Pseudomonas sp. | reverse complement strand
ATCAGGTAACTGATGCCCTTGGCCAGGCTGAAGATGCTGGTGGCGATGCCCAGCAGCAGCACCAGCAGAAAGCTGGCGTCGCAGGCCTGCCAGGCCTGACGAATGCGACCGCGGACGAACAGCCCCAGCGCCTGAGGGGTGGCGGCCAGCGCCGCCAGCAACCTGTCGTAGATCCCAGTGATCAGCGCCATGGTGCCGCCGGAGAAACCGGGAACCACATCCACGGCACCCATGGCCATGCCCTTGATGTACAGCAGAAACGCGTTCTTCATGTGTCGTCCATGCAAATCAGGCCAGCGGCCCGCTGAGAAGGGGCACGAAGCGGACCGGGTCGAGCACCTGACGGACAAAGCCCTGCTCCTCCCGGGTGATCAGTAGAAGCTGCTGATCATGACCGTTGCCACCCACCGGAATCACCAGCCGACCGCCCGGCGCCAATTGATCCAGCAGGGCCTGCGGCACCTGCGAGGCCGCCGCGGTGACCAGGATGCCGTTGTACGGCGCCAGCGCCGGCCAGCCTTCCCAGCCATCGCCCCAGCGGAAGACCACGTTGCGCAATTCCAGTTCTTGCAGGCGTTCCTTGGCGCGATCCTGCAACGCCTGGATGCGCTCCACGGAGAATACCCGCTCCACCAGCTGGGCCAGCACGGCGGTCTGGTAGCCGGAACCGGTGCCGATCTCCAGTACCTTGTCCAGCGGTCCGGCGGCCAGCAGCAGCTCGGTCATGCGTCCGACGATATAAGGTTGGGAAATGGTCTGGTTATGGCCGATCGGCAGCGCGGTGTCCTCATAGGCGCGGTGCGCCAGGGCCTCGTCGACGAACAGGTGACGCGGCGTGCGACGAATCACTTCCAGCACCCGCGCATCGGACAGGCCTTCCTCGTACAGCCGCTGGATCAGGCGTTCCCGCGTGCGCTGCGAAGTCATCCCGATGCCGCGATGGGAGAGGCGTGGCTCGCGGTTGATCACAACAAATCCTCCAGCCAGGTATCGAGCCCCTTGAAGGCCTCATGGAAGGTGCGGTCCAGCTGTAGTGGCGTCACCGAAACATAGCCCTGCATCACCGCGTGGAAATCGGTCCCCGGACCGCCGTCCTCCGCGTCGCCGGCCACCGAGATCCAGTAGCCTTCCTTGCCGCGCGGGTTGACCACCTTGACCGGCGGCGCAGCGCAGGCACGGTGGCCCAGACGGGTCAGGCGGATGCCCCGGATATGCCCCAGCGGCAGGTTCGGGATGTTCACGCTGAGTACCGTGCGCGGCGGCAGATCGAGCCGGTGATGATTGGCGACCAGGGTGCGGGCGATATGCGCCGCGCTCGGCAGGTTGTCCGGGCTACGCGACAGCAGGGAAAAGGCGAAGGCGGGCTTGCCGGTGAAACGACCCTCGATGGCGGCCGCCACCGTGCCGGAGTAAAGCACATCGTCTCCGAGGTTGGCGCCCAGGTTGATGCCGGATACCACCAGATCGGGCTTGTCCTCGAGCAGGCCGTTGAGGCCCAGGTGCACACAGTCGGTGGGCGTGCCGTCCACGCCGATGAAACCGTTGGGCATCCGCTGCGGATGCAGGGGACGGTCGAGGGTCAGCGAACTGCTGGCGCCGCTCATGTCGCGCATCGGCGCGACCACCGAGCAGTCGGCATAGTCGGCCAGGGCATCGTGCAGCGCGACCAGGCCCGGCGCATGCACCCCGTCGTCGTTGGAAATCAGAATACGCATGAAGAATCCGTCGGCCCCGCCGGGATCAGCTCGAGCAGCTCGCGCACCACAGCGGTGGCGAAGCAGCCGGACGGCAGGACGAAGCTCAGTTGCAGAATGTCAGGGGCCGGATAATGCCACGCCAGACCGGCGATGGGGAGGCGCAGGATACGCCGCTCCTGCGCCATGGCCGCCTGTTGCAGCCAGGCGCAGAACTCGCTTTCGCGCGCCGCCAGTGCCTGTTCCAGCACCCCGGTCGCACCCGTGGCGGGCGTCTCGCCCTCGCCCCACAGCGGACCGGTGGGATGCAGGTCCAGGATGGCCAGCCGCGGATCGCTGCATTCCGCCTCGCCGGCGGGGAAGAAGCTGCGGCTGTCGGTGAACGCCAGCAGATCGCCCACCTGGGCGCGGTTCCAACTGCCGTCGGCGACCCGCGCGGCCAGCACCCGGTTGAACAGATAGCTGCGCGCCGCCGACAGCAGCCGCGAACGCAGGTTGCGTTGCACTGGCAGCTCGTGACGGGCGGCGAACTCGCGCGCCTGCACGACGTTGCCGCCGTCGAAGCCGAAGCGCTGCAGGCCGAAGTAGTTCGGCACACCCTCGGCCTGAATACGCCGCAGGCGCTGCTCCAGGGCGTCACGGTCAGCCTGCAAGTGGGTCAAGCGCAGGGTGAAGCCGTTGGCGGCATGGGCGCCGCGCTGCAGCTTGCGGCTGTGACGGACCTGTTTGAGCAGGCGCAGGCTGTCGTCCTCGGCGGCGCTCAGATCCGGATCGGTCTTGCCAGGCAGGTGCAGACTGAACCATTGCCGGGTCAGCGCCTGACGGTCCTTGAGTCCCGCGTAGCTGACGGCCTTGATCGGCAGGCGCGCAGCCTTGGCGATACGCCGCGCGGCGTCCTCGGTGTTCAAGTTGCGCTTTTCAACCCACAGCCAGAGGTGCTCGCCCGTGCCGCTGAGCGGGATGTCCAGCACCTCGTCGACCTGGAAGTCCTCGGCGGTTTCCTTGAGCAGCGCGCTGCCGCAGGGTTCACCATGGGCGCGCGGCCCGAGCAGTTCGGCCTCGGTCATAACGGCAGCAGCAGGGCCACCGCATGCACAGCGATGCCTTCCTCGCGGCCGGTGAAGCCAAGCTTCTCGGTGGTGGTGGCCTTGACGTTGACCTGATCCAGCTCGACGCACAGGTCTTCGGCGATGCGCTCGCGCATGGTCTGGATATGCGGCGCCATCTTCGGCGCCTGGGCCACGATGGTGGCGTCCACGTTGCCGACCTGCCAGCCCTTTTCCCGCACCAGCCCAACCACGTGACGCAGCAGCACGCGGCTGTCGGCGCCCTTGAAGGTCGGATCGGTATCGGGGAAGTGCCTGCCGATGTCGCCCAGCGCGGCGGCGCCGAGCAGCGCGTCGCTCAGCGCATGCAGCAGCACATCGCCGTCGGAATGGGCGAGCAACCCAAATTTGTGGGAAATGCGCACACCGCCGAGGGTGATGAAATCGCCCTCGCCAAAGCGGTGCACATCGTAACCGTGGCCGATACGCATGAAAGAGTGCCCTGATGGAAACGGGCGCGATTCTACCCGACTCGGCTTGCAGGCGCTCGGTCAGCGCGTTCAGGCCAGCCTTTGCGCGTGGTAACGCAGATGATCCTCGATGAACGTCGCGACGAAGAAGTAGCTGTGGTCGTAACCGGGCTGGCGGCGCAGCGTCAGCGGATAACCGCTGGTTTCGGCGGTCGCCTGCAGCACGTCGGGCTTGAGTTGCAGGGCAAGGAATTCATCGGCCTCGCCCTGATCGATCAGGATCGGCAGCCGCTCGCGCTCCCGGTTCGCGGTGGCAATCAGCGCACAGGCATCCCAGGCCTTCCAGGCGGAGCGCTCCCTGCCCAGGAAATGCGAGAACGCCTTCTCACCCCAGGGACAGCTCATCGGATTGCTGATCGGCGAGAAGGCCGACACCGAGCGATACACCCCCGGATTGCGCAGCGCACAGATCAGCGCACCGTGCCCGCCCATGGAATGCCCGCTGACGGCGCGCCGTTCGGATACCGGGAAGCTAGCCTCGACCAGCGCCGGCAGCTCGCGCACCACGTAGTCGTGCATGCGGTAATGCCGCGCCCAGGGCTGGCGGGTGGCATCCACATAGAAGCCGGCGCCGAGGCCGAAGTCCCAGGCGCCGTCCGGATCTCCCGGCACCTCGTCGCCGCGCGGACTGGTGTCCGGCGCGACCAGCACCAGCCCCAGCTCGGCGGCCACCCGCTGCGCGCCGGCCTTGTGCATGAAATTCTCGTCCGTACAGGTCAGCCCGGACAGCCAGTACAGCACCGGCAGCCGCGCCCCCGGCACGGCCTGGGGCGGCAGGTAGACGGAAAAGGTCATCTCGCAATCGAGTACCTCGGAGCGATGGCGGTAGCGGCGATTCGAACCGCCGAAGCATTGGTTGCTGGAAAGCTGCTGCATGGGTTGCGCCCCCGGGGCCTAAAGCGGCCTTCTTAAAAATGGATGACCGTGCGAATGCTCTTGCCCTGACGCATCAGCTCGAACGCCTCGTTGATGCGCTCCAGCGGCAGGGTATGGGTGATGAAGGTATCCAGCGGAATCTCGCCGCGCATGGCCTTCTCGACATAGCCCGGCAGCTCGCTGCGGCCCTTCACGCCGCCGAAGGCGCTGCCGCGCCAGACCCGTCCGGTGACCAGCTGGAACGGCCGGGTGCAGATCTCCGCACCGGCCGGCGCCACGCCGATGATGGTGGATTCGCCCCAGCCCTTGTGGCAGCACTCCAGCGCGGCACGCATCAGTTGCACGTTGCCGATGCATTCGAACGAATAGTCCACGCCGCCATCGGTGAGGGCGACGATCACCTCCTGGATCGGCCGCTGGTAGTCATTGGGATTCACGCATTCGGTGGCGCCCAGCTCGCGCGCCACCGTGAACTTCTCGGGGTTGATGTCGATGCCGATGATCCGGCTCGCCCCCGCCATGCGCGCACCGATGATCGCCGCCAGGCCGATGCCACCCAGACCGAACACCGCGACACTAGCGCCACGCTCCACCTTGGCGGTGTTGAGCACTGCGCCGATACCGGTGGTCACCCCGCAGCCCAGCAGACAGACCTTCTCCAGCGGTGCCTCCTGGGGAATCTTCGCCACCGACACTTCCGGCAGCACCGTGTACTCGGAGAAGGTCGAGCAGCCCATGTAGTGGTAGAGCGGCTGCCCCTGGTAGCTGAAACGCGTAGTGCCATCGGGCATCAGGCCCTTGCCTTGCGTCTCGCGCACCGCGCTGCACAGGTTGGTCTTGCCGGACGTGCAGAACTTGCAAGCCCCGCATTCGGCGGTATAGAGCGGAATCACATGATCACCGACTGCCACCGAGGTGACACCCTCGCCCACCGCTTCCACGATGCCTCCCCCTTCGTGACCTAGAATGCAGGGGAACACGCCTTCGGAGTCCTGCCCCGAAAGCGTGTAGGCATCGGTGTGGCAGACCCCGGTGGCGACGATGCGCACCAGCACTTCGCCGGCGCGGGGTGGCTCCACATCCACTTCAACGATCTGCAGGGGCTGATTGGCGGCGAAGGCAACCGCGGCGCGTGAGCGGATGGTCATGAGCATGCTCCAGAGGCGTTTATGGCGTTAGAGCATATCAGCCTTCCGAGACGCCCCGGGGAAACCTGGCTCTTCGGCCCGCTGAACATGAAAGGAGACCCCCATGCTCATTCAGGTTCACAGCAACCACAGCATCGACATCAGCCAGGGTCTGGAGGACCGGGTACGCGCCTCGCTGGCAAGCACGCTGACCCGCTTCGATCATCACCTGATGCGCCTGCAGGTGCATCTGCATGACGAGAACGGCGGCAAGGGCGGTGCCCAGGACAAGCGCTGCCAGATCGAGGCACGCCTGAAGAACCATGATCCACTGTCGGTCACCCACAAGGCCGAATCCCTGGAACTGGCCATCACGGGCGCAACCACCAAGCTGGGCAACGCGCTGGATCACCTGATCGGCAAGCATCAACTGTGAATCTTTCTTGACCTCAAAGGAGATGCGTCATGGCTGCGTTGCTCACCCGCGAATCCCTTCGTCAACTGCTTACCGATAGCGCCACACCCTGCCTGTCCCTCTTCCAGCCCACCCACCGCACCTTTCCCGAGCGGGAGCAGGACCCGATCCGCTTCAAGGCCCTGATCCGTCAGCTGGAAGGCCTGCTGCGCGAGCGCAAGGACATCACCGAAGCGCTTATCGAGGAGCTACTGAAACCCCTGCGCACGCTGGCCCAGGCCCAGGAATTCTGGAACCACAGCCTGGACGGCCTGGCCGCCTTCAGTGCCCCCGGTCATTTCCAGGTGTTTCACCTGCAGCGCCGCGTTCCCGAGCTTGCGGTGGTCAACGATCGCCCGAGCATTCGCCCGCTGGTGCGCATCGTGCAGTCGGCCGATCGCTACCAGATTCTCTGCCTGACCCTGGAACGGGTGCGCCTGTATGAAGGCAACCGCGACGGCATCAGCCGGGTTCCCCTGGCCGAGGGGGTGCCGGAAACGCTGGAGGCGGCACTGGGCAGCGAGCTGACCGAGAAGGGTCAGAGCGGGCTGCCGCAGGGTTACGGTCGCGCCAGCGAGCGTGCCGGCTCGATGCACGCCGAAAGCGGCGGCTCCGGCAAGCAGGACGAGATCAACAGCGATCGCGAGCGCTTCTTCCGCCTGCTGGACAAGGCCATCCTGGAGCGCCACAGCCGCCCCACCGAGCTGCCATTGCTGCTGGCCGCGCTACCGGATAACCAGGCGATGTTCCGCGCGCTCAGCCGCAACGAGTTCCTACTGCCGGAAGGCATACCGCTGGACCCCGGCCTGCTCAATGACCAGCAGTTGCGGGACAAGAGCTGGCAAGTGATGCAGCCACGCTACCTGAAGCGGCTGGAAGGACTGGTGGGGCAGTTCCAGGCACTGGTCAACCGTGGCCAGTCCAGCGACCAGCTCAACCTGATCGCCCAGGCCACCCGCGAAGGGCGGGTCGCCACCCTGCTGGTGGAAGCCGATCGCAAGATCCCCGGCCACGCCGACCAGAGCGCCGGCCAGGCACTGGAGGTGGACAGCGAGCAGAGCAACTGCGCGGACCTGCTGGAGGAACTGGCCAGCTGGACCATTCAGCAGGGTGGCGAAGTGGTGGTGGTCCCGCAGGAACGCATGCCGACCCGCAGCGGGGCGGCGGCGATCTATCGGTACTAGTCACCGCACACGGCCGATGTCGCTGGCGTAGGGTGGACAACGCTTTGCTTGTCCACCACCGGCCTGCACCTTTCGGTGGGTAATCGCTGCGCGAGTTACCCACCCTACCGGCTGGTACGGGCGTAGGGTGGTCAACGTTTCACGTTGGGCACCCTGGTGCCAACGCCGGCTGCCCTAGGCTCGCCTCAACGGCCCCAGCGCTGGGCCAGCCACTGCAGGTCTTCGGGGCGGGTGACCTTGAGGTTGTCGGCGCGACCTTCCACCAGGCGCGGCGCCAGCCCAGCCCACTCCATGGCGGATGCCTCGTCGGTGACCGCCACGCCTGCCACCCGCGCGTCCGCCAGCGCGTGCTGCAGCGGCGCCAGGCGGAACATCTGCGGCGTATAAGCCTGCCAGATCACCGAACGGTCCACGGTTTCCCGCACCCGGCCATCCGGGCCCGCGCGCTTGAGCGTGTCGCGCGCCGGCACCGCTAGCAGGCCGCCAACCGGATCCTCGGCCAGCACCGCCAGCAGATTGTCCAGGTCGCTGCGCGCCAGGTTGGGCCGCGCGGCGTCATGCACCAGCACCCAGTCATTCCCGTCGGCGCCCAGCTCGACCAGCCGCAGCAAGGCGTTGAACACCGAATCGGCGCGCTCGCTGCCGCCCGGCGCGCGGTGGATGCGCGCATCGTCGGCACAGGGCAGCTGTGGCCAGAACGGATCGTCCTCGGCCAGGCTGACCACTATGCCCTTGAGGCCGGGATGATCAAGGAAGCAGGCCAGGGTGTGTTCGAGAATCGTCCGGCCGGACAGCGTCAGGTATTGCTTGGGGCGGTCGGCGCGCATGCGGCTGCCGACACCGGCAGCGGGAATCACGGCCCAGAAGGCCGGTAGGGAGTCTGAAATCATTCCGTCAACTGAAAGAGGGTTTCGCCCTCTTTGACCATGCCCAGTTCGTGGCGGGCCCGTTCCTCGACGGTTTCCAGGCCCTGCTTGAGTTCCTGCACCTCGGCCTCAAGGATGCGATTGCGCTCCAGCAGCCGGGCGTTCTCGCTGCGCTGGGCCTCGATCTGCCGGTTCATGTCGCGAATCTGCGCCACGCCGCCATCGCCCAGCCACAACCGGTATTGCAGGCCGGCGAGCAGCAGCAACAGTACAGCGAGCAACAGGTAGAAAGGTCTCAACATGAATCGACCCAGCCAGAGTGAGGGGGCTAAGGTAATGCGTGCGTGCCCGGACGGCTAGGCCCGCCCCCACAAAAGCGGCGACCTGCACAGACCTGTAGGAGCGACTTCAGTCGCGAGCTTTTGGGGCGACCGGCTTGGGGCGGCCGGCCAGGAGCGGCCGGCTAGGCGCGCCCGGCCAGGCCAGACCCCGCACAGAGCATCGCGGCTGAAGCCGCTCCTACAAAGATCCGCGCCCACACATACAAAAAGGGCAGCCTGCGCTGCCCTTTTCTTTACCGTCGGCTATCAGCCGCGGAACTCGGCACGGCCCTTGTACGGGGCCTTGCCGGCCAGCTGCTCTTCGATACGCAGCAGCTGGTTGTACTTGGACACGCGGTCGGAACGGCACAGGGAGCCGGTCTTGATCTGACCGGCGGCGGTGCCCACGGCCAGGTCGGCGATGGTGCTGTCCTCGGTTTCACCGGAGCGGTGCGAGATCACCGCGGTGAAGCCGGCGGCCTTGGCCATCTGGATGGCTTCCAGGGTCTCGGTCAGCGAGCCGATCTGGTTGAACTTGATCAGGATCGAGTTGCCGATCTTCTCTTCGATGCCGCGCTTGAGGATCTTGGTGTTGGTGACGAACAGGTCGTCGCCGACCAGTTGCACCTTGGCGCCGATCTTGTCGGTCAGCACCTTCCAGCCGGCCCAGTCAGACTCGTCCATGCCGTCTTCGATGGAGATGATCGGGTAGCGCTGGGTCAGGCCGGCCAGGTAGTCGGCGAAGCCTTCGGCGCTGAACACCTTGCCTTCACCGGCCAGGTCGTACTGGCCATCCTTGTAGAACTCGGAGGACGCGCAGTCCAGGGCCAGGGTGATGTCGGTGCCCAGCTTGTAGCCGGCGTTAGCCACGGCCTCGGCGATGGCGGCCAGGGCGTCTTCATTGGAGGCCAGGTTCGGCGCGAAGCCGCCTTCGTCGCCCACCGCGGTGTTCAGGCCACGGGCTTTCAATACGGCCTTCAGGTGATGGAAGATCTCGGCACCCATGCGCAGCGCGTCGGCAAAGGTCTTGGCACCGACCGGCTGGACCATGAATTCCTGGATGTCGACGTTGTTATCGGCATGCTCGCCGCCGTTGATGATGTTCATCATCGGCACCGGCATGGAGTACACGCCGGGGGTGCCGTTCAGGTCGGCGATGTGCGCGTACAGCGGTACACCCTTGGCCTGGGCGGCGGCCTTGGCGGCGGCCAGGGACACGGCGAGGATGGCGTTGGCGCCCAGCGTGGCCTTGTTCTCGGTACCGTCCAGTTCGATCATGGCGCGGTCCAGGGCCTGCTGGTCTTCCGGGTTCTTGCCCAGCAGCAGGTCACGGATCGGACCGTTGACGTTGGCCACGGCCTTCAGCACCCCCTTGCCCAGGTAACGGCTCTTGTCGCCATCGCGCAGCTCGAGCGCTTCGCGCGAACCGGTGGAGGCGCCGGACGGTGCGCAGGCGCTACCCACGATACCGTTGTCGAGAATCACGTCGGCTTCCACGGTCGGGTTACCGCGGGAGTCCAGGACTTCGCGGCCCTTGATGTCGACGATTTTTGCCATGCTTGCTAACACTCCAGTGAAAGGGGCTTGGGCGAGCGCCTCAAGCGGTCTCGATAGCGGGGAATTGCTTGATCAGGTCATCCAGCTGCTTGAGCTGGGTGAGGAAGGGTTCCAGCTTGTTCAGGCGCAGCGCGCAGGGACCGTCGCACTTGGCGTTGTCCGGATCCGGATGCGCTTCCAGGAACAGGCCGGCCAGACCCTGGGACAGACCGGCCTTGGCCAGGTCGGTGACCTGGCCACGGCGACCGCCGGCGGAATCGGCGCGACCACCCGGCATCTGCAGCGCGTGGGTGACGTCGAAGAACACCGGGTACTCGAACTGCTTCATGATGCCGAAGCCGAGCATGTCCACGACCAGGTTGTTGTAGCCGAAGCTGGAGCCGCGTTCGCAGAGAATCAGCTGATCGTTACCGGCCTCCTCGCACTTGCGCAGGATGTGCTTCATCTCCTGCGGGGCGAGGAACTGGGCCTTCTTGATGTTGATCACCGCGCCGGTCTTGGCCATGGCCACCACCAGGTCGGTCTGCCGCGACAGGAAGGCCGGCAGCTGGATGATGTCGCACACCTCGGCCACCGGAGCCGCCTGGTAGGGCTCGTGCACGTCAGTGATCACCGGCACGCCGAAGGTCTTCTTCACTTCCTCGAAGATCTTCATGCCCTCTTCCAGGCCCGGGCCACGGAAGGAGGTGATCGAGGAGCGGTTGGCCTTGTCGAAGCTGGCCTTGAACACGTAGGGAATGCCGAGCTTCTCGGTGACCCGCACGTACTCCTCGCAGGCCTGCATCGCCAGGTCGCGGGACTCCAGCACGTTGATGCCACCGAACAGCACGAACGGCTTGTCGTTGGCGATCTCGATGTTGCCGACGCGGATGATCTTCTGGGTCATGCCTTGTTCGCCTTGTATTCCAGCGCTGCGTTGACGAAGCCGCTGAACAGCGGGTGGCCGTCACGCGGGGTGGAGGTGAATTCCGGGTGGAACTGGCAGGCCACGAACCACGGGTGGTTCGGCGCTTCGACCACTTCGACCAGCGCGCCGTCCATGGAGCGGCCGGAAACCTTCAGGCCGGCCTCGGTCAGCTGCGGCAGCAGATTGTTGTTCACTTCGTAGCGGTGACGGTGACGCTCTTCGACCACCTCGGCGCCATACGCCTGGGCCACCTTGGAGCCCGCTTCCAGACGGCATTCCTGCGCACCCAGGCGCATGGTGCCGCCCAGATCGGAGGCGTCGGTGCGGGTTTCCACGGCGCCGGTGGCGTCCTGCCATTCGGTGATCAGGCCCACCACCGGATGCTGGCTGGACTTGTCGAATTCGGTGGAGTTGGCGTCGCTCCAGCCCAGCACGTTGCGGGCGTATTCGATGACCGCCACCTGCATGCCGAGGCAGATGCCCAGGTAGGGGATCTTGTTCTCGCGGGCGTACTGCACGGTCTTGATCTTGCCTTCCACGCCCCGCAGACCGAAGCCGCCGGGAACCAGGATGGCGTCGACGCCTTCCAGCAGGCCGGTGCCCTGGTTCTCGATGTCTTCGGAATCGATGTAGCGCAGGTTGACCTTGGTGCGGCTCTGGATGCCGGCGTGGTTCAGCGCCTCGATCAGCGACTTGTAGGCGTCCAGCAGCTCCATGTACTTGCCGACCATGGCGATGGTGACGTCCTTCTCGGGATGCAGCTTGGCATCCACCACGCGCTCCCACTCCGACAGGTCGGCGCTGTCGCATTCCAGGCCGAAGCGCTCGAGCACGTAGTCGTCCAGGCCCTGGGCATGCAGGATGCCGGGGATGCGATAGATGGTGTCGGCGTCCGGCAGGCTGATCACCGCGCGTTCTTCCACGTTGGTGAACAGCGCGATCTTGCGGCGCGAGGAGACGTCGATGGGCTGCTCGGAGCGGCAGACCAGCACGTCCGGTTGCAGGCCGATGGAGCGCAGTTCCTTGACGGAATGCTGGGTCGGCTTGGTCTTGGTCTCGCCGGCGGTGGCGATGTACGGCACCAGGGTCAGGTGCATCAGCATGGCGCGCTTGGCGCCCACTTCCACGCGCAACTGGCGGATGGCTTCCAGGAACGGCTGGGACTCGATGTCACCCACGGTGCCGCCGATTTCCACCAGGGCCACGTCGGCATCGCCGGCGCCCTTGATCACCCGGCGCTTGATCTCGTCGGTGATGTGCGGGATCACCTGGATGGTGGCGCCCAGGTAGTCACCCCGGCGCTCCTTGCGCAGCACGTCGGCATAGACGCGGCCGGTGGTGAAGTTGTTGTTCTGGGTCATCCGCGTGCGGATGAAGCGCTCGTAGTGGCCCAGGTCCAGGTCGGTCTCGGCGCCGTCGTGGGTGACGAAGACCTCACCGTGCTGGAACGGGCTCATGGTGCCCGGGTCCACGTTGATGTAGGGGTCCAGCTTCAGCATGGTGACCTTCAGGCCCCGCGCCTCCAGGATGGCCGCCAATGAAGCCGAGGCGATGCCTTTCCCCAACGAAGAAACAACACCACCCGTGACGAAGATGTAGCGCGTCATGAAAAACCCTAGAAGTCTGCGTTAGTAAGCGGCCGGCGCCGCGGGGTAAGCGAAGGAGCGATTGCGCAATGCGACAATAGCCAACTGCTACGGGTTCCAGGAGAAGCCGCAGAAGCTGTATTAAGACGGGAGCGCAGTCTACCGGAATCGGCCAGTCAGCTCAAACCCGAGGTTGGCCTTGGGGCATTCCCAGTGCAAACCACCCTGCACTTCCGAGGCGCACAGCGCGGGCAGGTTGGCCACCGCCAGCAGCTCGTCGCCGCGCAGCACCAGTGGCAAACGGTCACGCACGAAGGGTGGCAGCGCGCTTTCGTTGAGCAATCGTTTCAGATCACGCGTGCCGCGCCCGGCCAGTGACAGCCGCTCGCCGCCGCACCGATAAGCCAGCCGCAGCGGCCCGGGCGGCAGGTCGCCCTCCCAGAAGAGCCGGCCGTTGCCCGGCAGATCCAGCTGCCCGCCCCCATAGACTTCATCCAGTTGCGGCGCTTGCAGCCAGGGCCCGGCCAGCCACCAGAGCCGGCCGGCGGCGCGCCGCAATTCGCCACCCTCCAGGCACCAGACCGGTGCGCGCTCGCCGGCCGCGTCGCGCAGGCAGTGCCAGCCAGCCCAGTGATCACCGTCCGGCAGCCGCGTCAGCGGCGTCAGCCAGTGCCGCAGCGCGTTGCGCTGGCGCGCCTCGGACAGTGCCAGCAGCGGCTCCAGGCGCAGCGACGGCAGGCTCAACCAGGGCCAGGGCGAGGGTGCGCGGGCCGGTGCCAGATCCTGTTCGGCCAGCTCGCCCAGCAGGGCATCCGCCTCGCGCAGATGCGCCGCCGCGCGCGCCAGATTGGCGGCCGCCTGGGGCCAGTGCGCCGAAAACAGCGGCATGACCTGCCGGCGCAAAAAGTTGCGGGCGAAGCCGGTGTCCGCATTGGAAGGATCTTCTACCCACGGGAGAGCGTGCTGCCGGGCATAGGTTTCCAGCTCCGCACGCGACACCGCCAGCAGCGGGCGCACCAGCTGGCCCTCGCCAAGCGGCCGGGATGCCGGCATGCCGCCCAGGCCACGCACGCCAGCGCCACGCAGCAGGCGAAACAGCAGCGTCTCGGCCTGATCGTCACGATGCTGGGCGGTGAGCAGCACGTCGCCGGGCCGCAGCGCCGCGGCGAAGGCGGCATAACGCGCCTCGCGCGCCGCCTGTTCCAGGCTGGCGGCGTTGCGCTCCACCTCGACCCGGACAATACGTAATGCGATGCCCAGTCGCTGACAAACCGCACGGCAATGCGCCGGCCAGGGTTCGGCAGCCGCCTGCAAGCCATGCGCGACATGAATGGCCGAAAGCGGCGGCAGCGTCTCGCGCTCGCGCAGCTCGGCCAGCAGATGCAGCAGCACGGTGGAATCCAGGCCGCCGGAGAAGGCCACGCACCAGGCAGGCGCGTGGCGCCAGGGCGCCAGGGCATGGAGAAGTCGATCAGGAAGCGTCATGGCGGGAGGCTAGCGGGGCCAGGCCCCGGAAAGCAAGGAGCCGACTGACGTCGGCTCCGAGGGGTGCAGCGCAGCGGGCGAGGCCGATCAGGCCACGCCGTAGCTCATCAGGCGCTCATAGCGACGCGCCAGCAGGGCGTCGCTGTCCAGGCCCTGCAGCATATCCAGCTGGGCATTCAGCTTGTCGCGCAGGCTGGCGGCCATGCTGCCCGGATCGCGGTGCGCGCCACCCAGCGGCTCCTTGATGATCTCGTCGACGATGCCCAGCTCGCGCAGGCGCTCGGCGGTGATGCCCATGGCCTCGGCGGCTTCCGGGGCCTTCTCGGCGGTACGCCAGAGGATGGAGGCGCAACCTTCCGGAGAAATCACCGAATAGGTGGAGTACTGCAGCATGTTCAGCTGGTCGCACACGCCGATGGCCAGCGCGCCGCCCGAGCCGCCTTCGCCGATCACGGTGGCGATGATCGGGGTCTTCAGGCGCGACATAACGCGCAGGTTCCAGGCGATGGCCTCGCTCTGGTTGCGCTCTTCGGCATCGATGCCCGGGTAGGCGCCGGGGGTATCGATGAAGGTGAGGATCGGCATCTTGAAGCGTTCGGCCATTTCCATCAGGCGGCAGGCCTTGCGATAGCCTTCCGGACGCGGCATCCCGAAGTTGCGGCGCACCTTCTCGCGCACGTCGCGGCCCTTCTGGTGGCCGATGATCATCACCGGGCGCTCGCCCAGGCGCGCCACGCCGCCGACGATGGCGGCGTCATCGGAGAAGTGCCGGTCGCCGTGCAGTTCTTCGAACTCGGCGAAGATATGGCTGATGTAGTCCAGGGTGTAGGGACGCTTGGGATGGCGAGCCAGTTGCGCGATCTGCCAGCTGGTCAGGTTGCTGAAGATGCTGGCGGTCAGCGACAGGCTCTTCTCTTGCAGACGACCGATCTCCTCGCCGATGTTCAGCGAGTTGTCGTTGCCCACCAGGCGCAGCTCTTCGATCTTGGCCTGCAGGTCGGCAATCGGCTGTTCGAAATCCAGAAAGTTCGGGTTCATAGGCATCCGTCTTGTTTCGCGGCCAGGGGCCGGGCGGCTGTTCCGGTGAGGAGCCCACCCCTGAAGGATCAGGGCTCCCGTGGTCGAGCTGGCGGGCGTTCCCGCTAGCGGTAGTGCAGAGAGACGTTGTCGCGTCCGAACTGGTCACGCAACGCCTGAATCAGGTTGTCGGTCGGGTCCACCCGCCAGGCCTCGCCGAACTGCAGCAGGGCGCGCGCTTCGCTACCGGTATAGTCCATGGTCAGCGGGCATTCGCCTCGGTGGCGTCGGAACAGTTCGGCGAGCCAGCGCAGGCGCTCGCCCTTGAGCTCCTCGGCGGCGACCTTCAGGCGCAGGCTCTCGGCCAGCGCGGTGCGTGCGCTTTCCAGACTCAGCACGCGTTTGGCGCGCAGGCGCAGGCCGCCGGAGAAGTCGTCGTGGCTCACCTCGCCCTCCACCACCACCAGCGCGTCATTCTGCAGCAGCGCCTGGTTGCTGGCGAAGGCGTCGGCGAACAGCGAGGCTTCGATGCGCCCGGAGCGGTCGTCCAGGGTGATGAAGCCCATCTTGTCGCCCTTCTTGTTCTTCATCACCCGCAGGTTGACGATCAGCCCGGCAATGGTCTGCAGCTCGCGCGACGGCTTGAGGTCGACGATGCGCTGGCGGGCAAACCGCCGTACCTCCTTCTCGTACTCGTCGATGGGGTGGCCGGTGAGGTACAGGCCCAGGGTTTCCTTCTCGCCGCGCAGGCGCTCCTTGATGGAGAGCTCGCGCACCTTGCGGTAGTTGGCGTACACGTCGGCTTCCGGCTCGGCGAATACCCCGCCGAACAGGTCCATGTGCCCGCTCTGCTCGCTGCGCGCGGTCTGCTCGGCGGCCTGTACGGCCTCTTCCATGGAGGCCAGCAGCACCGCGCGGTTGAGGTCGACGCTGGCCTGGTAGGCCTTGAGTTCGTCGTTATAGTGCGGACCGAGGCGATCCAGCGCACCGGAGCGGATCAGCGCCTCCAGGGTGCGCTTGTTGATGCGCTTGAGGTCGACGCGATTGCAGAAGTCGAACAGGTCCTTGAACGGTCCGCCTTCGGCGCGGCATTCGACGATGGCTTCCACCGGCCCCTCGCCGACGCCCTTGATGGCACCCAGGCCGTAGACGATGCGCCCGTCGTCGTTGACGGTGAACTTGAACTCCGAGGTGTTCACGTCCGGCGCGTCGAGGCGCAGCTTCATGTGGCGGCATTCCTCGATGAGGATCACCACCTTGTCGGTGTTGTGCATGTCCGCCGACAGCACCGCGGCCATGAACGGCGCCGGGTAATGGGCCTTCAGCCAGCCGGTCTGGTAGGACACCAGGCCGTAGGCGGCCGAGTGCGACTTGTTGAAGCCGTAGCCGGCGAACTTTTCCACCAGGTCGAAGATGTTGCCCGCCAGCTCGCCATCGATGCCGTTGTTGGCGCAGCCCTCGATGAAGCCGCCGCGCTGCTTGGCCATTTCCTCGGGCTTCTTCTTGCCCATGGCGCGGCGCAGCATGTCGGCGCCGCCGAGGGTGTAGCCGGCCATCACCTGGGCGATCTGCATCACCTGCTCCTGGTACAGGATAATGCCGTAGGTGGGCTTGAGCACCGGCTCGAGGCCCGCGTACTGGTAGTCCGGGTGCGGGTAGGAGAGCGGCGCGCGGCCGTGCTTGCGGTTGATGAAGTCGTCCACCATGCCCGACTGCAGCGGGCCGGGGCGGAACAGCGCCACGAGGGCGATCATGTCTTCCAGGCAGTCGGGCTTGAGCTTCTTGATCAGCTCCTTCATGCCGCGCGATTCGAGCTGGAACACGGCCGTGGTCTCGGCCTTCTGCAGCATGTCGTAGGTTTTCTTGTCATCCAGCGGGATGCGGTCGATGTCGACCAGCTCGGTCTCGCCGCGACGGCGCTGCTCGCGATGGATGGTTTCCAGCGCCCACTTGATGATGGTCAGCGTGCGCAGGCCGAGGAAGTCGAACTTCACCAGGCCGGCCTGCTCCACGTCGTCCTTGTCGAACTGGGTCACCAGGCCGTTGCCTTCCTCGTCGCACAGTACCGCCGAGAAATCGGTCAGCTTGGTCGGCGCGATCACCACGCCGCCGGCGTGCTTGCCGGTGCCGCGGGTGATGCCTTCGAGCTTGAGGGACATGTCCCAGATTTCCTGGGCTTCCTCGTCGTTCTTGAGGAACTCGCGCAGCGGCTCCTCCATCTCGAAGGCCTTCTCCAGGGTCATGCCCACTTCGAAGGGGATCATCTTCGACAGCTTGTCGGCCAGGCCGTAGGACTTGCCCTGGGCGCGCGCCACGTCGCGCACCACCGCCTTGGCGGCCATGGTGCCGAAGGTGACGATCTGGCTCACCGCATTGCGGCCGTACTTGTCGGCCACGTAGTCGATCACCCGGTCACGACCGTCCATGCAGAAGTCGACGTCGAAGTCGGGCATGGAGACGCGTTCGGGGTTCAGGAAGCGTTCGAACAGCAGGTCATAGGCCAGCGGGTCGAGGTCGGTGATCTTCAGCACATAGGCGACCAGCGAGCCGGCACCCGAGCCCCGCCCCGGCCCCACCGGCACGCCGTTGTTCTTGGCCCACTGGATGAAGTCCATCACGATCAGGAAGTAGCCGGGGAAGCCCATCTGGATGATGGTGTTGAGCTCAAACTCCAGGCGATCGACGTAACGCTGGCGCACTTCCTCGTAGTTGGGCGTGGTTGCCTTCGGCCAGAGTACCGCCAGACGCTCTTCCAGCCCCTCGTAGGAGGCGTGGCGCAGGTACTCGTCGATGTTCATGCCGTTGGGCGTGGGGAAATCCGGCAGGAAGTGCTTGCCCAGCTTCACGTCGATGTTGCAGCGCCGGGCGATTTCCACGCTGTTCTCGATGGCGTCCGGCAGGTCGCTGAACAGCTCGGCCATCTCCTCGGGCGTCTTCAGGTACTGCTGGTCGCTGTACTGGCGCGGACGACGCGGGTCATCCAGCGAACGCCCTTCGCCGATGCACACGCGGGTCTCGTGGGCGGCGAAGTCGTCCTGCTTGAGGAAGCGCACGTCATTGGTGGCCACGATCGGCGCACCGCAGCGATCGGCCAGCGGCACGGCGGCGTGCAGGTGTTCCTCGTCGTTGACCCGATTGGTGCGCTGCAACTCGACGTAGAATCGCTCCGGGAAAACCGCCAGCCATTCGCGCAGCAGGCGCTCGGCCAGCGCCTCGTCACCATTCAGCAACGCCTGGCCGACCTCCCCTTCCTTGGCACCGGACAGGGCGATCAGCCCTTCGGACGCTTGCTTGACCCACTCGCGCTCGATCACCACCAGACCGTTGCGCTGGCCCTCGGTCCAGCCCCGCGACACCAACTCGGTCAGGTTCAGGTAGCCCTTGGCGTTCATCACCAGCAGGGTCATGCGGCTCAGCGGGCCATCTTCTTCCGGACTGGCCAGCCAGATATCCGCACCGCAGATCGGCTTGATGCCCGCGCCATTGGCCGCCTTGTAGAACTGCACCAGCGAATGCATGTTGTTGATTTCGGTGACCGCCACCGCCGGCATCCCGGCCGCCGCCACGGCCTTGACCAGCGGCTTGACGCGCACCAGGCCATCGACCAGCGAGAACTCGGTGTGCAGACGCAGATGGACGAACGAAACGGGCATGGCTGACCTGGGCACGGCTGACGGTAAGGGGCGGGATTGTAACGGAAAGCGCAGGGGCTAGGCGGTGGGAGCCGCCACAACTGCTAACCGGCAATCAGCTGCCGCGCCGCCTGGTTGTGCGCGGCGATCAGCGCGGCGACGTCCAGCCCTTCGATCTGTCCGTCGATCACCCGCCAGCGGCCGCCGACCATCACCCGATCGGCACGTTCGGCGCCGCACAGCAGCAGCGCGGCCAGCGGATCGTGACTGCCGGAAAAGCGCAACGCGTCGAGCTTGTACAGCGCCAGGTCGGCCTGCCTGCCCACCGCCAGCTCGCCGATGTCGCTGCGCCCCAGCAGGCGCGCCGAACCCCGGGTCGCCCAGCCGAGCACCTTCTCCGGCGTGATCGCCGCCGCGCCGTAGCGCAGGCGCTGCAGGTACAGGGCCTGGCGCGCCTCGAGCACCAGGTTGGAGGCATCGTTGGCGGCCGAGCCATCGACGCCGAGGCCGATGAGCGCCCCTTCGGCCTCCAGCTGCAGCGTGCGGCAGATGCCGCTGCCCAGGCGCATGTTGGCACTCGGGCAATGGCAGATGCCGACGCCGGCGGCACCGAGGCGATCGATCTCCACTTGGCTGAAGTGGATACCATGGGCCAGCCAAGTGCGCGGGCCCAGCCAGCCGACACTCTTCAGGTAGTCCACGGCGTGCATGTTATGGCGCCGCAGGCAGAACGCCGCATCGTCCGGCGTCTCGCCCAAATGGGTGTGCAGCCGCACATCGCGCGCCTCGGCCAGCGCAGCGGTGTCGCGCATCAGCTCGCGGGTCACCGAGAACGGCGAACAGGGCGCCAGGGCGATCTGGATCTGCGCGCCGTCGCCACGCTGGTGGTAGCGGTCGATCAGCCGCGCGCTGTCGGCGAGGATCACCTCGGCATCCTGCTCCAGGCGCCGGTAGGGCCGCCCACCGTCGGGCTTGGCCAGGTTCATCGAGCCCCGGCACAACGTGGCGCGCATGCCCAGCTCGCGCACTGCTTCCACCTCGATATCGATGGCCTGCTCCAGGCCGTCCGGGAACAGGTAATGCTGATCCACCGTGGTGGTGCAGCCCGACAGCAACAGCTCGGCCAGCGCCACCCGACTGGCCAGCGCCAGTTGCTCGGCCGTCAGCCCGGCCCACACCGGGTAGAGCGTCATCAGCCAGTCGAGCAGCGACACACTGGCCACCGGCCCCCACGCGCGGGTCAGGGTCTGATAGAAGTGATGGTGGGCATTGACCAGCCCCGGCAACACCACGTGCTCGCGGGCATCGAAGGTGCTGTCCACCGGCCGCGCCGGCGCCTGGCCGGCGCCCAGCAGCTCGACGATCACCCCGCCTTCAATCACCAGCCCGCCCGGCGCGCGCTGCTCGTTGGCGGTGAACAGGGCGAGGGGGTTCCTGATCCAGAGGCGGGTGGCAGGCATGGCGGACGTTCCTGGCGGAGGGCTGCAGGTTGGGGTAGTTATGCCCGGTTTGCCGGGTGAGGGGAACTGTTCTGTCAGTCGCACCGGCGGCAAAAAGCCGGGAACCGCCTCCTGCCTGGTATCCGTCAGGCTGCCTGCTGCTCGACTTCCCAGCCCAGCATGGCGAGGGCTACGGTACGGGGCACCGGCTTGGCGCCGCTGCGGTAGTAGGCGAGCATCCGACGGCTCACCCCCAGGGCCTCGGCGGCGGCTTCCAGCGTCAGCTTGTGCCGGGCCATCCAGTTCCACATCAGTTCATGGGAGTAGCCGCCGGCCTGCTCCACCGCGCGGGCCCGCAGGTTGTCGGCGGCCAGCTCCAGGCTGTCGTCGCCATTGAAGATCACGCTGCCGCCCCACTCGCCGACCGCTGCAGTGATGAAAATCGCCGGATCGGCCAAGGGAGCCAGCGTTGCGTGACGGGCGATGAGATTGGCCAGATCGACCGTCAGTTGCTCGCCATCCGCGTAGGTCAGGCGCAGGCTGGAAGGCGCGACGACGTTGACATCGACCAGTGTGAAATGGCGGTTGTTCATGGGTTCAGCTCCTCCCATTTGGCGCTTAGCAGTGCCTGGTTCTCGACGGCCCAGTCCAATGCGGCTACCAACTCGCGGCGGGCGATACGCCCCGACAGCACGGACAGGCTGGCGATTTCAATCAGGGCTTCGCGACCGTCTTGCAAGCGCACGTGAAAATGCGGCGGCAAGTGGTCGCCGGCATAGAGCGCAATGGTGCAGGTCGGTAGGCGTTTAATCGTGGGCATGACGGCATGCTAAGTGCAACTATTGCACTATTCAACTACGAAAAGACACAGGGGACGGGCCCCGGCATTTCTTCGGCCTACGCTGCCCACGCCGCTCGATCTCAACCCCACGATGCGCTCGATCTCCTCGACGAAACGCTCGCTACCCGTCCGCTGTCCACGCTGCAGCGCATCGCGGATCAGCCGCGTCTCATCACCGCCAGCAGCAGATGCATAGATTGGCCATCCTGCTGGCGCTGTAGTAGCGGGTTATTACCCACTCTGCAGCGCTTGCGCCGACACTGTGCATTGGTCAATCCACTGCAGGAGAACGGTTATGGCGGCGAAGAAGATTCTGATGCTGGTCGGCGACTACGTCGAAGATTACGAAGTGATGGTGCCCTTTCAGGCACTGCTGATGGTTGGTCACCAGGTGCACGCGGTGTGCCCGGACAAGACCGCCGGGCAGAGCGTGCGCACCGCCATCCACGACTTTGAAGGCGAGCAGACCTACAGCGAGAAGCCCGGGCACAACTTTGCCCTCAATTTCGATTTCGCCCAGGTAAAAGCCGACGATTACGATGCCCTGTTGATTCCCGGTGGCCGGGCCCCGGAGTACCTGCGTCTGAATGCCCAGGTGCTGGCGCTGGTGCAGGCCTTCGACAAGGCCGGCAAGCCGATTGCGGCGGTCTGCCATGGCGCGCAGTTGCTGGCCGCCGCTGGCGTGCTGAAAGGTCGTGAATGCAGTGCCTACCCGGCCTGTGGTCCGGAAGTGGCCCTGGCGGGCGGGCGCTATATGGAGATTGCCGTGGATCAGGCCCATGTGCAGGGCAATCTGGTCACCGCTCCGGCCTGGCCGGCGCATCCCAACTGGCTGGCGGCGTTCCTTGGCCTGCTCGGTACGCAGATCACGCTATAAACTGCTGGGGCCAGCAAGGCCCCAACATTCAGGGAGGCGAGCCGCCATGTGCGAGCTATACGTCAAAGCCGATCCGATTCTCTACGAATCCCGAGCTCGCTCGCTGCGTATTCGTGGCGTGGTCACCACCCTGTGCCTAGAAAACCAGTTCTGGGACATCTTGCGCGAAATCGCCGAAGTCGATGGCATGACCACCAATCAGCTGATTACCAAGCTCTATGACGAGGTTATGGACTACCGCGGGGAAGTGGTGAATTTTGCCTCCTTTCTGCGGGTCAGCTGCACGCGTTTTCTCAGCCAGCGACC
The DNA here is from genome assembly GCF_035497915.1 of Pseudomonas sp. Classification (GTDB taxonomy): domain Bacteria; phylum Pseudomonadota; class Gammaproteobacteria; order Pseudomonadales; family Pseudomonadaceae; genus Serpens. The sequence continues at coordinate 904 of NZ_DATJCS010000047.1, read as the reverse complement.
CAGCAATGTGCGTGAACTGATGCCCCGGGCGCAGCACGGGCAATAACGCGTCACGCCCAACTCGGCTCAGGCGAAGGCGGGCTGGGCACCGGCCTGCTCCACCGCGCGGGCCCGCAGGTTGTCGGCGGCCAGCGCCAGTCGATCGCCGCCATTCCAGATCACGCTGCCGCCCCAGTCGCCAACCGCCGCAGTGACAAAAATCGCCGGATCGGCCAACGGGGCCAGCGTTGCGTGACGGATCGGCCAGGCGAAATGGCGGTTGTTCATGGGTTCAGCTCCTTCCATTTGGCGCTTAGCAGCGCCTGGTTCTCGACGGCCCATTCCAAAGGGACCTTATTTGTCCCTACGCTTCCTCGGCCTACCCTGCCCACGCCGCTCGATTCTCAGCCCCGCGACGCGCTCGATCTCCTCAACGAAACGATCGCTACCCGTCAGTTGCCCACGCTGCAACGCATCGCGGATCATCCGCGTTTCATCTTCTGGAACCGCCTGCTTCACGAACGCAGCGTATCGCTCTCGCCGTTCAACTGGATCAGCACCCAGCGCCAGGAAGCAAGGGTCAGTATCCAGCCAGTCCGCCGGGGCATTCTCGCTGATACGTCCGCGATAGCTTGACCACGGGTAGTCGCCCGGCTCCGCACACATGCGGGCGCGCACCGGATTCAGTTCGATATAGCGAGAGCAAGCCAGCAGGTAGGTATCCGTCTGCACCACGCTGGATTTGTAGCGGCTTTCCCAAAGCGTACCGGAGCGCCCTTCCAGCCGATTTCGATAGCGCGTGGCGCGAGCCGCCAGCGTTTTCATCAGTTGGCTCAAACCGGTCGTGGATTCACCGGGCGCCAGCAGCAGATGCACATGGTTGGTCATCAGGCAGTAGGCGTAGACCTTGACCCCGAAGGCGTCC
>NZ_DATJCS010000046.1:0-39894 GCF_035497915.1 Pseudomonas sp. | reverse complement strand
CCAGCGCGCCAGCGCCATCGAGGAACTGCAGCAGCGCCCGCTGAACTGGAAGAACCTCGACAGCCTGAAGAACAACGCCACCGAACGCCTGCGCCCGCCGATGATCACCCTCAACATCGGCGGCGGCCGCAAGGACAAGGTACGCCCCGGCGACATCCTCGGCGCCCTTACCGGCGACGCCGGCCTCACCGCCGACCAGGTCGGCAAGATCGCCCTGTTCGACAACCAGGCCTACGTGGCCGTGGAACGCAGCGTGGCGCATCAGGCGCTGCTGCGCTTGCAGGCGGGGAAGATCAAGGGGCGGAGTTTCAAGGTGAGGAGTTTGTAAGAAGGCAGCTAGCTGTTTGCCAGCTCGCCTCGTATCGCAACACATCAGGGCTCTGCAGTACGCTGCAGGGCCCTGATTTTAAGGGCAGCTTTCGGCCAGAAGCGGTCAACGAGCGGCTAGGAAACCTGAGCGAATAAGTAAAGAGCCTGAGGAGGAAGGGGATGCTGACAGCCATCCTGCACGGTAAAGCAGGACGGACCGAGCTGGACGGCCAGAACGTTAGCTGGCGCGATGTCTTTCGCAAGCGAGAGGATCTGCTTACGTCCGTCTTCTTCGGACGGCTGCTTTACCTATCGGAAGAAGGGCAGCAAGCGGTTCTCAAGCTGCTTGTGGGCGACCTTCATTCCTGTCTTGGCCCCCTTCTGGATGTGGAGTTCTGGCCGCGCCTCAAGGGCCCGACTGATCGCCGTTATGTTGAACCCGATGTCATTCTGCACTTCGCCCAGCATCTGATACTTGTGGAGGTAAAGGCTCCCGAGGGACAGCAGCAATCAAGGCAACAGTGGCTCGCCGAAACTAAGGCTCTGCAGAAAAGGAATGACGACGCCAAGGAAATCATCCTGCTGGCGCTCGGGCGAAACGTGCCAGCCTGGCGTAGCGAGGCAGAGTCCCTCACCTCCGAGCTTGAAGACCTGGCGCTCCGAGTGGTCTGCCGCGAATGGCATGATCTGAAATGGCGCCTCGATGAGCTAGCTGATCGTTTCGAAACTCGGGACGCACGCGTTCTACACGATTGGCACGAGGCATTCCTGCTGTTCGGCCTGCCAGAACGCACCCGTCCATTCGGTGAGCTTCTACCACTCCTGGCACAGCCTGATCGCTCGCAAGCTTGCCTGGTACTTCTGACGCATTGGCCCAAGTCACCTCATCGGAAGAAGGGCCGACTGAAGAGCACCGACTGGCTGTCGTTGCTGCAACTCGCCCAAATATTCAAACAGGGAAACGAACAATGTTCATGAGTCACGACGAGGCCGAACTACTGGTCACCCAAGTGCAGCATGCCCATCGCCTGCTGGCGGGCTTCTATCAGCGCGTCCTTCCTGCCATCGACAATCTGGCTGGCCATTACAACGCCACGTTCTGGTACTGGGAGCCTAGCGAATTCTCCAGGCCATGCGGCACCTCTACTAGACCTTCGAGCAAGTGGGCATGGGACTTCCTACCACTGGTCGCAACAAGACTGGTCTATGTAAAGAATGAGGCGGGTGGCATGCGATCAGATGACCTGGTCATGGAGTTTCATCTCCGCTGCGATCCTGCCGTTCTGCGCGAAGAGCGAGATCTGCGACAAGAGAGGGGCCAGCCGGACCCGACTTCGCTTCCCCCCATCTCTCCGACTTTGAAGGTCTACCTGTATCGCCCGCTGGCCGAATTGGACACGGATCTGAAGCAGGCATGGGAGGAAGCCGAGCATCCGTCAGGCAGCCCCAAAATATTCCACTCCGTGGCAGAAAACCTTGAGGGAGCATGGCTCGAAATCCCTCTCGCTGAATTCGCCTGCTCCCCCCAAGGGCTCAGCAATGAGATCTCCCAACTCGTAGGCCCTACCGTTTAAAGCCAAGTTGGGGAATGGCCCATAAACCCAGCCGTTACTCCAATCTGCTCCGTTAGGGCGACGCTTCATCGGTAGTTCACCTTCGACTACCCCAAAACCCTAAATTGAGGGTCGAGCCTCGATAGCTTTGAGGCTCGACCCGTTCCGTAGCAACTATTTAACCAGGCCGCCCTACTTATGTAAGTCTTCAATGATTTTGAGCGTTTCTTCCAGACTTAGATCCAGCAGCTCAATCGGTCGCTTGATGCGAATTAAAGCGGCAGGCCTGCCGTGCATGGGTTTTCCTTTCTTTATCTCTATTCGGCCATGAGAAGCTAGTACCTTTTTAACTGTTCTCCAATTCTCGTCTCGGAGCATAAAGGTGCCTTCGTCGTCATCGCCACCGTCTCGGAGATAACAGTATCGAATAGATCTTCTGACGACTTTCTCCAATAGACTTACTGCTGGGTGACCTCGCAAAGCCTTGGGGTTGGAGACTACTAGATGGTCAGTTATGAAGGATTGAATGGAATCAGGATCTCTGACAATTCTCGGCTCCTCACCTCTGATTTCGAGGACCCCAACTTCCGGCCTGCTATTTCCAAATTGAGTGATTTCGTCAACTACCAGAACACCAACTTTGACTTTGTCGAATATGACCTCGGAGACGTTGCTGCCACATATATCAAGCCTGCTAATAGTAACGTCTTGGAGAGTACCACGAGGAGATCCCCCTGCAAACGTCGCATCATTAACCATGAGGTAATCAATACGCTCAGTCAAGCCATATGCAAAGCCTAGCAGTACTATTGCTCCACCGTTGGTTGCCAGGCTGTCATTGGAGGTGTCTCCATTCAAAACTGAATAAAGATATTCGATAGCTTTCTTCGCGAAGGCTTCGTCAGAGGTTATAACTTCAGCAAAGACCTCTAGGTGTTCGGCGCTGAGTATGGTCCTGCGAAGAACGCTAGGGATAACCCGCCTTGCAAGCTGATTTATTAAAGATTTTCCGAAGAAATAGTACTGGATTTCCGTATGCGGAAACCGTCGTTTGTCTTTAGCTTCGGATAGTTCTAGTAATGAAATACTTCCTGATTTGTGTGTAAGCTTGCGCTTAGCTGTCTCATCGAGCAAATCTCCGAAACAGTAATCTGTAAGGAAGGCTAGATGCTCAGTTTCGATTAGATTGTTTTCGCGGGTTGCCATCTCCAAAGAGACTTCTTCAAAGAGCATGTTTAAAGCCGGGATTGCAGCCTCATTGGGTATCGAGCCCAATGTTCTTGCTAAAACTTTTGATTCACGGTCAATCAGGTTGTTGACGAGGAATGTGCGGAAACCTTCTGAGTGGACCTTAAGCCATCCGCCAGCGTCCTTGAGTACGCTCAAGAAGAATGGGCGCAGAGCGTAGCTGTTTTTAGAAAATACATCTACAGTTATCTCATTACTCAGCTCACTGGCTGGCCAATTGGAATCAGCCAAATATTTGATCGCCGTTTCTGTTGTAGCTGGCATGATGTGCGCTAGCCTAAGAGCGATATCGTGTTTTTCCTCATTAGAGCTGATACGCTCTACCAGCTCTTGCTCATCTAAAAAAGTATCGCGAGCCGCAAGGATTATTTTTCCAGCTCCTCCAACATCTTCGATAAACTCCCTGAGAGCCCTCCACGAGTCTTCATAGCCGTCCGCGTCAACAAGTTCGTCGAAACCGTCAATTGCAGCTATCAGTAATCCATGTCTGACAAGCATCGGAACATGAATACCGCCAAACGATGCTCCCATATCTTGCGTGGTCGCAGCTAACACATCTCTGAAGTTAGAGAGTCTTCGGCCGCTGCTTGAGATATGCAGAACAGGCGGATTTATGTTGTCGGTCAAAAACCTACGAGATTGGGCCTTAGCCAATTGTGTGATCTGAAATGTTTTACCCACACCAGCTGGGCCGTCTAGCAGCACCAGCGTGGCTTTACCATCAACGGATTCTATATTGTCAGCCAGCTCCTCGGCCGCAATTTTTCTACCGGAATAGTTTATCTCTGACCGTATTACGAGCCTTTCTTTAGCTTGAGAAAAGTATCGCTGCTGGGTCTCTGCGAATCTTTTTATGTCGGCAAATTCAGCAGATGCAATTAGCGTCCGAAGATCTTTATACTCAGCAGTTCTGTGTTTAGCTGATATTCTCCCGGTTGCCACATCTAAGTCAAAGGTAAGCTCTTTGCCGTTTCGAATTATGATCAGTCGTTTTTTTCCGGCAACAGGCTTCTGGGCGATTTCCGTAAAGGGGTCGCAGAAAAGCTTTATGTCTTCGATGGCTTGATTGATGTTCATCGTTATAGCCTATGGATTATTCCGCTCGTATTTAGATTCCGATTCTCTTGTTCGCGAGTCACTCGGAAAACATATATAGGCATGCCCCACGCCTCTGCAACAATAACACCTGGCAGCAGGTCGTCATCATCTCCTACCACAATTGCCAGCGTTTTAGGTTTTTCGTTTCTACGAAAATTGCTGCTCTCGCCTCTGCAAAAGCTGAGTAAGTCTGAAACTAGCGCAGTATCTACCATCTTTTGATTATTGATCTCTGGCCTTTCCCTGTCCGGCCTTAGCGTGTCATATAGCACGCTTCTAGAACCCCGGCAGATTAATTCATTTCCGAAATCCACATCGGGCAAGTACGATATGCGCTCTCTGGATAGTGGGCGCAACTTTCTGCGAAGTTCATCCCAAACCTTCCTGTCTTCCGTGGGTTCTTGACCTCTATGCCAGCCGTGATAAATTCTTGTGCTTAGTATCCGTATAGGACTCTTTGAGTCGATTTCTGTTAGCTTGTCGATTATCTTCTGTTGAAGATCGCTATAGGCCTGCTGGATGCATAAGTATCTTACTTTCGGCGGCATCTCCTTGGTGATTCGCATCCGTGAAATCCTTGAAGCAGAATCCCAGTCTATGAATAAATTGGCGGTGATCACCAGTTTGTTCCTTCAAAGTTGTTGCGCAGTGGAGTTTACTTTCGATAGATTGATTGGACGCTAGCAAAAAAAGCACATCAGGTCTATAGAATGTCGTCCTGTAGCCAGTATTCACCCTACTGGAAAGCGGCAAGGCAGGCCTGTAGTCAGGAGCGATTGCTCCTCAACGGCTGTTCCGCGTAAGGGGAATATCCAAACGCCGGGGTATTGCCAGTCCCCAAGTGGAGCCTGAGTGGCTAATTGACCTACTCAAAAAGACTTTCCGATGAGTAGATGCCCTTCACCGGCGCCCGAATATGCCGGCAGGCGCAAGCAGACCTGCAAGGAACTTTCCCTGATCGAAATGAATAGGTGGTGCCGTGGCTGGACTTGCTGGCCGCCCTTCGGCTGCGGCGCCGGCGCAAGCGGCTCGGGGGGAGCCGGATGGCAAGTGCCCGCGTCACTTTGAGGATGGTGGCGAAGTTGAGCACCGGATAGCGACTTGTCGCGCCCGAGACCGGTGTCGAGCCCCAGCTGGGTCATGTTCTCCGGCAGTGCCCTGACAATTAACGCCGCATCGTCATTAGCCCCTCAAGGCAGGCTCGTTTCCTTACAACTGTCGAGCCATGTCGATAGCGGCTCAACGACCGCTTCGAAAGCTGCCAGAGAAGGCCGTCCTTACCTTTGCTAGGCAGCCCGCTTCTAAACGCCCGGCCCTATTGCAGACCTACCCCCGAGCCCGTCTCTCCTTCACCACTCCCACCGCAATCAACACCTGCCCCGCAAAATAACAACTCACAATCACCGGAACTGCATACGCGAACGGCTGCGCAAACTTGTTGACCCCGATCAGCGAATCGGCAATCACAAACAGCATCGCACCGAGCCATAGCAGCCCCGGTTTGTCCTCAACCCGGCAGGCCATCAGGGCCATGACATAGAGGCACAGCAGGTAGATGGCGACAGGCAGCTGGTAGGCGCCAGCGGCGGGCACCAGCCACATGGCGAGCAGCAGGCTGTAGAGGGTGACGGGCAGCATGCGCCAGCGCAGCCAGGGTTTGCCTTTGGCCAGCAGGGCGAAGCCGGCGACGAAGGCCAGTTGGTTGACCAGAAAGGCGCTCAGCGCCTGGATGAAGAGGCCGTCCCGGTCGCCGTAGTCGAGGAAGAAGTCGCCGGTCGCTGCGGCAACAAAGCCCGCCGCCAGCAAGAAACCCGTCTTGCCGGGATGCGCGCGCCAAGCGAGCACAGCGAAGATCAGCATGGGGATGGGCTTGAGCAGCCAGCTGAGGGGGTAGGGTTTGAAGGGCAGCAGGACGAGGTAGATCAGCCCCAGTGCAACGGCCACGGCAAAACAGCGGCGCTCGAAGGCGGACATGATGACTCCGGTGTTGTTCTTGTTGTGGGCGCAGACTCTCGTGTCATGCGCAGCCCGTCAAGACAACCGCCGGCAGCTCCCGGCCTGGCGAACCGGCGTTGCCGGCTCGGCCACCCTCAACCCGCCGGAAAGATCAGGCTGAACCGTGTCCCGTCCGCGTCACTGCGCACCGCTACCCGCCCTCCATGGGCCTGCATGATGGAGCGCACGATGGCCAGGCCCAGGCCGCCGGAGTCGCCGGGCTGGTTGCGCGAGGGGTCGCAGCGGTAGAAGCGCTCGAGCAGGTGCGGCAGGTGTTGCGGGGCAATCGGCTCGCCCTGGTTGTCGACGTGCAGGGTGAGCGCGCCGTTCTCACGGCTGCTGCTGATGACCACCGGCGTGTCGGCGGCCGCGTAGCGCAAGGCGTTGGCGATGAGGTTGGCCAGGGCGCGGCGCACCAGTTGCGGGTCGGCATGCAGTTCGCCGCCGGCCTGGTTGATCAGTTGGATGCCGCGCTCCTCGCCCATGCCTTCGAAGTAGTCGCACAGTTGCGCGACCAGCAGCTGCAGGTCGATGGCCTCGCGCTGCAGCGCCCCCTTGGACTGCTCGGTGCGCGCGAGGAACAGCATGCTGTCGATCATCCGCGCCAGGCGTTCGTATTCCTCCTGATTGGATGCCAGCAGGTTCTGGTATTCCTCCGCCGAGCGCACGCGGCCCAGCGCCTGCTGGGTCTGTCCCATGAGGTTGCTGAGCGGCGTGCGCATTTCATGGGCCAAGTCTTCGGAGAAGCGCGACAGCTGGGCGAAACCGGCTTCCAGGCGCGACAGCATCTGGTTGAGCGCCTGGCTGAGGGCGCTCAGTTCGCTCAGTTCCCTGAATTCGTCCAGCCGCAGGTGCAGATGCTGCACATCGATGGCGGCGGCGCGCGCGGCCAGCTGGCGCACGGGGCGCAGGCCGCGCTGGCTGACCAGCCAGCCCAGCACGAAGGCCAGCGCGGCGCCAAAGGACAGGGCGATCCACAGCTTGAGGCGATAGGCGCCGAGCATGTTTTCACGCTCGCTCAGCCGCTTGCCGGCGATCATGGTCAGGCGACGATCGCCACGGGTCACATCCAGCCAGGCCACGCGCAGCTCGCTGTCCGGCACGTCGCCCAGGCGTGCCTCCGGGGCGGGCGGCAACGCCGGCACCGGCACGCCGGTGGGATTGATGCCGATCAGCAGCTCGCCGCGGGCATTGATGATCCACAACAGGTTGTCGCGATTGCCCAGCATGTTCTCGTAGAGATGCGGCTGGCTGCGCAGCGCCTCGATGCTATCGCTGTCGTCGATCAGCGCGTGCATGCGTTGCAGGCGGCCGAGCAGCGCCTGGTCGTCGCGCCAGGCCACTTCGCGCTGCAGGGACTGGTAGAGGTAGAAGCCGATCACGCCCAGCAGCAGCACGCTGGCCAGGGCGAACATCAGCGCCAGGCGCAGGCTGAGGGAGCGGGGCCACAGCGTCATACCGGCACGTCCAGCATGTAGCCGATGCCCCGCACCGTGTGGATCAGCTTGAGCGGATAAGGGTCGTCGACCTTGGCGCGCAGGCGGCGGATGGCCACGTCCACCACGTTGGTGTCGCTGTCGAAGTTCATGTGCCAGACATGCGAGGCGATCTGCGCCCGCGACAGCACCTCGCCCTCGCGGCTGAGCAACAGGTGCAGCAGCGCGAATTCCTTGTTGGTGAGCAGGATGCGCTCGCCGTTGCGGGTGACCTTGCGGCGCAGGACATCCATGTGCAGGTCGGCGGCCTGGAACTGGTCGAGTTCGCGGGGCGGCCCGCGACGCAGCAGGGAACGCACCCGCGCCAGCAGTTCGGTGTAGGAGAACGGCTTGATCAGGTAATCATCGGCGCCCAGCTCCAGGCCCTTCACCCGGTCTTCCACGGCATCGCGCGCGGTGAGGAACAGCACCGGGGTCTGCTGCTTGCGGCGGATGATCTGCAGCAACTGCCAGCCATCCAGGCCGGGCAGCATGACATCGAGAATGATCAGGTCGAACTCGAATTCCTGGGCCAGGTGCTGGCCATCCAGGCCATTGAGCGCCACGTCCACGTGGTAGCCGGACTCGCTCAGCCCCTTGCGCAGGTAATCCGCGGTCTTTACCTCGTCTTCCACCACCAGAATACGCATCGTCACCCTCCTGCTCGGGCGCGCAGCCTAAACAGATCCGCGCCGCGGACCCATTACAAATCCGTAATTGGCGCGCAATGAGCCTGTGCGCAGGACACAGGCACCATGGTCGGCATCCGCTCAACCGAGCCTTAACCGGGAGACCCGCATGTTGATTCGTAGTGCCACCCTGTCATTGATTGCCCTGGCCGTGGGCTCGACCGCCGCCTGGGCCGCCCCCAAGGATGTCGCGCAGCGCCCCGATGTCACCCTGGCGCTGGCCAATGCCCTGCTGAGCGAAACCCTGGCCGTCTGCAAGGCCGAAGGCCGCAGTGCCGTGGCGGCGGTGGTCGACCGCGGCGGCAACCTGGTTGCTGTGCAGCGGGCTGACAACGTCGGCCCGCACAACACCCTCGCCGCGCAGCGCAAGGCCTACACCGCGCTGTCCACCAAGACCCCGACCCGGATGCTGGCCGAGGGCGCGCGCAAGAACCCGGACGCCGCCAACCTCAACACCCTCGACGAGCTTCTGCTGCTGGGCGGCGGTGTGCCGCTGAAAGTGGGCAACGACGTGATCGGCGCCATCGGTGTGGCCGGCGCCGGCGGTGCGGACATGGATGAGGCCTGTGCCAGCAAGGCCATCTCGAAAGTACTGACCCAAACCCTCTGATCTGGAGTTACCCGATGAATATGCTGAAAACCCTGTGTGCCGGTGCCGTCCTGAGCAGCCTGACCAGCGTCGCGCTGGCCGCCGGCAACCCGCTGAGCGTGCACGTCCTGAACCTGGAGAACGGCCTGCCGTCGCCTGACGTGAACGTGACCCTGGAAAAGCAGGACGGCAAGAACTGGAAGCTGCTCAACCAGGGCGACACCAACGAACAGGGCCGCATTCCTGCCCTGTTCCCGGAAGGCAAGTCGCTGGAAAAAGGCACCTACCGCGTTACTTTCAAGACCGGCGAGTGGTTCAAGGAGCACAAGACCGCCACCTTCTTCCCGGAAGTCCCGGTGATCTTCGAAGTGGACGGCACCGTGCCCCATTACCACATTCCGCTGCTGCTGAGCCCCTACGGTTTCTCCACCTACCGGGGCAACTGATTCGCGGCGGCTGAACTCCGAGCCGCGGCGTAGCGGGTGTCAACGGGCCGGGTCGTCCCCCCCGAACTGTGCCCGGTGACACCCATCCCAGCGAGGCATTCCGGCGAGTCCATGGGTAGCCCCCCCTGCCCCGACTCATCACTGGAATGCCTCCATCTCATTTCGTCAGACTGCGCGCAGGCGCTCGTATCAGGCCTGGCGAACCTGCCGTTCCAGCTCGGCCTTGAGGGCCGGATCAAGCCGCAGTTGCTTGGCCAGCTCGTCGAGGTAGGCGCGCTCCATGAAATGCTCCTCGTCCACCATCAGGATGCTGGCCAGGTACATTTCGCTGGCCATTTCCGGCGTGCCGGCGGCACGCGCCACGTCGGCCGGGTCGAGCGGTTTGTTCAGCTCGGCGTGCAGCCAGCGTTGCAGGTCGGGGTCGTTGTCGAGCTTCTGGAATTCGCCTTCGATCAGCGCCGTCTCGCGTGCGTCCACATGCCCGTCGGCCTTGGCCGCCGCCACCAGGGCCTTGAGGATTGCCTGGCTGTGCTGTTCCACCTGGGCCGGCGGCAGCCGGTCGAGGGTCTGCGGCTCGCCCTGCTGCACACCGCCCTGCTGGGCCTGCCAGTTGCCGTAGGCCTTGTAGGCCAGCACACCGAGAGCAGCGAGACCGCCATAGGTCAGGGCCTTGCCACCGAGCTTGCGTGCTGTTTTGTTGCCCAGCAGCAGGGCCATAGCCCCGCCAGCCAGCGCGCCGCCGCCGGCGCCGGAAAGCAATCCGCCCAGGCCGTTGTTTGCGCCCGTGCTACCGGATAGCCCACCGATTCCCGGTTTGCCGGTGAGGCTACCGCCCTGCTTCTGCAGGAGTTCCTGACCGGATTTGAGCAACTGGTCGAGTAAGCCTCGGGTGTTCATCGCGCGTCCTCCAGAGAAAATGGCAGTCAGAGTAAAGCCTGACCGGCACCCCGGCGTGGCGCATTTGCGTCCGGATATTGCGTTCTAGCGGCTGCTTGCGAATGGCGATTCAGCGGGCATCCAACTGGCCCAGCAGCTCGGGCAGCACCACCCCCGCCGCGCCGGCCAGGGAGAATTCCCGCGCACCGCCCTGACCGGAGGGCTGCGGATTGATGTGCGCGACGGTCGCGCCGGACTGCAGCGCCAGCTGCGGAATCGACGCCGCCGGCTGCACCACGCCGGAGGTGCCGATCGACAGCAGCACATCGCATTCTCCGGCCGCCTTGAAGGCAGCCCGCAAGGCGGCCTCCGGCAGCGCCTCGCCAAACCAGACCACGCCGGGTCGCACCTTGCCGTTGCAGCGCTGGCAGCGCGGCGGCTCCAGACAGCGGCCCTCGGCGGGCTCCTCAGGTACTTCGCTGATTGCATGCGGGCGGCCGCAGGCAAAGCAGCGCGGCGCATGCAGGCTGCCGTGCAGGTGGATGACGTCGCGACTGCCGGCGCGCTCGTGCAGGTCGTCGACGTTCTGGGTGATCAGGGTGAGCTTCTCCACTCGCTCGGCCAGCGCGGCGATGGCGCGGTGCGCCGGGTTGGGCTGGGCCTGCAGCACCTTCATGCGCCGCCATTCGTACCAGCCCCAGACCAGCGCCGGATCACGCCGGAAGGCCGAAGGCGTGGCCAGCTCGGCGGGATCGAAGCGTTCCCACAGGCCGCTCAGGGCATCGCGGAAGGTGGGAATGCCGCTCTCGGCGGACACCCCGGCGCCGGTGAACACCACCAGGTGGCGGGCCTTGCGCAGGGCGGTGGAAAGCGCATCAGGGATCAGCATGTCAGGCTCCGGACGGCCAACGGATCGCCGGGGATTATCCATGGAGCGCGCGGTCTGTGTCTCACCGGTCAGGACGCGGCGTGGCGCCGGTGCCGCGTGGCATAATGCGCGCCGCTTGTTTGGCAGGTCATTTCAGTAGGGCAACGATGCTGCAGAAGTTCGAAGTTATTGTCATCGGTGCCGGAGCGGCCGGTCTGATGTGCGCGGCCAATGCGGCGGCGCGTGGGCGCCAGGTGCTGGTGCTGGACCACGCCAACAAGGCCGGCAAGAAAATCCTCATGTCGGGCGGTGGGCGGTGCAACTTCACCAACTACTTTATTGCGCCCGACAGATACCTCAGCCATAACCCGCACTTCTGCAAATCGGCATTGAAGCGTTACACCCAGTGGGACTTCATCGCCCTGGTCGAGCGCTACGGCATTGCCTACCACGAGAAGAAAGACGGCCAGCTGTTCTGCGACCACAAGGCCTCCGACATCCTCGACATGCTCCTGAGTGAATGCGAGCAGTACGGCGTGCAGATTCGCCTGGGCACCGAGGTGCCCCGTGTCGAAGCCAGCAGCACGGCAGGCTGCCGCTTCCAGTTGCGCGCCGCGGGCCAGCAGCTGGGCTGCGAATCCCTGGTGGTTGCCACCGGCGGCCCGTCGATTCCGACCCTGGGCGCCAGTGGCTTTGGCTATGAGCTCGCCCGTCAGTTCGGGCTGCCGGTGTATCCCACCCGCGCGGGGCTGGTGCCATTCACCATTACCGATCAGCACAAGGCGCTGTGCAGCGAATTGAGCGGCACGGCGTTGCGGGTGGACGTCAGCGTGCCGGGCAAGAGCTTCACCGACGACATGCTGTTCACCCATCGCGGCTTGAGCGGTCCGGCGATGTTGCAGATCTCGTCGTATTGGGAAGAAGGCGATGCGCTGACCATCAACCTGCTGCCTGATCAGGATCTGGCCCAGAGCCTGCGCCAGGCGCAGCATCAGCGGCCCAAGGTGCTGCTGCGCAACTGGCTGGCGGAGCTGACGACGCAGAAGTTTGCCGAGCATTGGCTGGCGTCGACGCCATGGGCCAATCACACCCTGGCGCAACTGAACGGCGCGGACATGGATGCCTTTGCCCAGGGCCTGCACGAGTGGGTGGTCAAGCCGTCCGGCACGGAAGGCTATCGCACCGCCGAGGTAGCTCTGGGCGGGGTGGATACCGATGTGCTGTCATCCAAGTCGATGGAGTGCAAGACGCTGCCGGGGCTGTTCTTCATCGGCGAAGTGGTGGACGTGACGGGCCATTTGGGGGGCTTCAACTTCCAGTGGGCGTGGTCGAGCGCGGTGGCGGCGGCTGAGTTTGTCTGAAGGAGCGCAGGGCGTTTCGGACGGGCCGACGCCAAAAGCTCGCGAATGAATTCGCTCCTACAGGTAATGCGCAGCCGCCATTTTGCAGCTGCCCGCGCTGGAAGCCATTGAACTGAACGCGGACTCGAACCGCGTTCACCCCTGTATACTGCGCGCCCTTCGGCGCCTTGGCGCCCGTCGTGTTCCTTTTCAGTGTCAGTGCGGTCGTATCGTGGAAAAAACCCCAGCCTCCCAGCAGCCCTTGAGCCGTCGTTTCTCCATCGCGCCGATGATGGACTGGACCGATCGCCACTTTCGGTTCCTGGCCCGTCAGCTCTCGCGCCATACCTTGCTTTACACGGAGATGGTGACCACCGGCGCGCTGCTGAATGGCGATGCGCAGCGCTTTCTGCGTTATGACGAGTGCGAGCATCCGCTGGCCCTGCAGCTGGGCGGCAGCAACCCGGCGGAGCTGGCGGCGTGCGCGAAGATGGCGGAAGCGGCGGGCTACGACGAGGTGAACCTGAATGTGGGCTGCCCGAGCGATCGGGTGCAGAACAACCTGATCGGCGCCTGCCTGATGGCGCATCCGGCGCTGGTGGCCGAGTGCGTGAAGGCCATGCAGGACGCGGTGTCGATTCCAGTGACGGTCAAGCACCGCATCGGCATCAACGGGCGGGACAGCTACGCCGAGCTGTGCGACTTCGTCGGCCAGGTCAGCGAGGCCGGTTGCCGCAGCTTCACCGTGCACGCGCGCATCGCCATTCTCGAAGGGCTGTCGCCCAAGGAGAACCGCGAGGTGCCACCGCTGCGTTATGACGTGGCCGCGCAATTGAAGCGCGATTTCCCCGATCTGGAGCTGGTGCTCAACGGCGGCATCAAGACGCTGGAGGCCTGCGAGGAGCATCTGCAAACCTTTGACGGAGTGATGCTCGGCCGCGAGGCGTATCACAACGCCTACCTGCTGGCCGAGGTGGACCAGCGCCTGTTCGGCAGTACGGCCCCGGTGATCAGTCGCAGCGAGGCGCTGGCGCGCCTGCGTCCCTATATCGAACGGCATCTGGCCGAGGGCGGCGTGATGCATCACGTGACCCGTCATGCGCTGGGTCTGGCCCAGGGCTTCCCCGGGGCGCGGCGTTTCCGGCAATTGCTGTCGGTGGACGTGCACAAAGCCGCCGACCCGCTGGCCCTGCTGGATCAGGCCATCGACTCGCTGGCCGGGCGCTGAGCCCAGCCGCTACGCGTAGGGCGGCCGGCGTTCTTCCGGCCGCCATTCGGTGCGGGCACCACGGTGGCGAAAAACAAGGCCACGCCGCAAATCACAGACCCAGTTCGTCCAGCGCCTCGTCGGCCTGGTCCAATGCCAGTTCCGCGCTGTCGATCAGGTTGGAAACCTCTTCCACCGACGCTTCGCCAAGATCGATGCCCCTCAGAGTGGCCAGCAGCTCGTTCATGCGCTGGATGACGGCGGCGGCGAGATCGCGGTCTTCCTCGACATCGTCCTCCTCGTCCGGCTGACGAAGATAATTCTCGGCCTGCCCCTTGGTTTCCTCGGCCGATTCGACCAGTTCGGCAAGTTCGTTGCGGATGTCGTCCACCAGCGCCATGGTTGTTCCCCGTGTTGAGTGAGCCTTGATTAATGCGGGCAGCGGCGAAGGAATCAAGGGGAACACTGCAAAATGCCTGCACTCCATTGACCGGCGCCCTGGCGAGTCGGTGGTCCTCTGATATTCTCCGGTGATTTTCCGTGCGGCGTTACCGAGTCAGGGACGACGTTTCTTCAAGTCATCGCAGGTGCCTCATGCCTTCCAAGCTGGACCAGTTGAAAGCCTTCACCACCGTGGTTGCCGATACCGGCGACCTGGACGCCATCGCTCGCCTCAAGCCAGTGGATGCCACCACCAATCCGTCGCTGCTGCTCAAGGCGGCCGCCCTGCCCCGCTATGCCGATCTGCTGCAGAACGCCACGCGTGCCGCCGGCGGCGATACCGGCCTGGCCTGCGACCATTTCGCCGTCGCGGTGGGCGGAGAAATCCTCAAGGTGATTCCCGGGCGCATCTCCACCGAGGTGGATGCTCGCCTGTCCTTCGACGGCGAGGCCACCCAGCGCCGTGCCGAGCGCCTGATCGATCTGTACGATCGGGCCGGCATCGGCCGTGAGCGCGTGCTGATCAAGGTCGCCGCCACCTGGGAAGGCATCCGCGCCGCCGAGCGCCTGGAGAAGGCCGGCATCCAGACCAACCTGACCCTGCTGTTTTCCTTCGCCCAGGCAGCGGCCTGCGCCGATGCGGGCGTGTACCTGATCTCGCCCTTCGTGGGGCGCATCTACGACTGGTACAAGAAGGCCGAGGGCCGTGACTTTGTTGGCGCAGAAGATCCGGGCGTGCGCTCGGTGACGCGCATCTACGACTACTACAAGGCCAATGGCTACTCGACGGTGGTGATGGGCGCCAGTTTCCGCAACCCGGGGCAGATCGAGGCGCTGGCCGGCTGCGACCGACTGACCATCAGCCCGGAGCTGTTGCAGAAGCTGTCCGAGGATGAGGGTCCGCTGCAGCGCCAGCTGAAACCCGGCGCCGCCGGCGAAGCCCGCCAGGTGCTGGATGAAAGCGCGTTCCGCTGGGCGCTGAACGAGGATGCCATGGCCACCGAGAAGCTGGCCGAGGGCATTCGTCTGTTTGCGCGGGATCAGGAGAAGCTGGAAGCGTTGCTGAGGTAGTTGTAGGGCCGGGTTTATCCCGGCTGGCGGGGGTGGGGGCGGAACCCAGGTGCGGATTTCGGCTCCGCTGGCCGGCGTAAAGCCGGCCCTACAGGTTCGGCGTTGGCCGGGTTTATCCCGGCCGACGGCGCCGGCGCTACAGGCTCAGCCGCGCTCCAGCGCCTCGACCAGGTCGCGGAAGGCCTGGCGGTTGGTATCGTTGAGGCTCATCAGGATGCGGTGGGCTTCCAGCACGCGGTGGCGCACCTCTTCCTCCGAAACGTCCTGGCACGGCAAGTCACGCAGGCTTTCCGGGGTGAGCTGCGGCTGATCGACGATGTTGAACACCTGATCGAAACCCATGGAGTGCAGCAGCCGGGTGATGTCCGGGTTGCTGGTCACCAGGGTGGGCAGCAGGCCGACCTTCTGCCGCGACAGGATCGACAGCTTGGCCAGCAGCCCGAGGGTGGTGCTGTCGATGCTGCGGGTGTCGATCAGGTCGATGACGATGCTCGAAAAGTTCGTCGCGGAGAAGATCTGTTCGATGGTGGAATCCAGCACGGAGCAGAGGGTCAGGCGTATCTCGCCGATGAACTTGAGTACAAAGGTACCTTCCTGCTCGGCAAACTGGATCTTGCCGTTACTCATTCAAGATTCCTGCTCAGTACCAGCAAGGCGATGTCATCCGGCATGTCGCCCAGCTCGTTCAATCCAAAAGTCTGTCGCAGACCCGCCAGGGTGCCGCCCGCCGCGCCGATCATCCTGGGCAGCGCGGCTTCCTTTTCTTTGAGTGTCTCGCCTGGCAAAAGATCGAGAATGCCATCCGAGAGCAGCGTCAGGCTGAAGGCCTCGGGCAGTTGCACCTCGCGATCCTCGAAGGTGGCTTCCTCGAACAGGCCCACCGGCAATCCCCGGCCCTGCAGATACTCGGCCTGACCGTTCTGGTAAAGCACCGGCAGCGGAAGATGGCCACCGATACTGTAGGTCAGCCGATCGGTGGGCAGGTCGATCACCCCGCCGAGCATGGTCACGTGCTTGCCGAGCTTGAGGTTGATCAGCCCGCGGTTGATGTGGCTCAGCACGTCGGAGGGTTTGAACTCGGGCAGCTTGCCTCCACGCCGCGACTCGTAGAGCAGCCGCGTGGTCATGAACTTGAGCAGCACGGTGACGAATGCCGACGATGCGCCATGCCCGGAGACATCGGCCAGGTAGAAGGCAATGCGCCGGTCGTCGAGGCGAAAGTAGTCGACGAAGTCACCGGAGAGGTACAGCGACGGGATGATCTGGTGGGAAAAGCTGAAGCCGTCCGCCGCCCAGGGCGTGTCCGGCAACAGGCTGATCTGCACCTGACGGCCAGCATCCTGGTCTTCCTGCAGCAGGTGCAGGCTGGCCTGCAGCTCGCGGTTGGTCGCTTCCAGCTTCTCGCTGTAGAGCGCGTTCTCGTGGCGCAGGCGGGCACGGTCCAGGGCGCGGCGCACGGAATGCTCCAGCACCGCCAGGTCTTCCAGGGGCTTGATCAGGTAATCGGCGGCGCCCAGGCGCAGGGCTTCGACCACATCGGACATCACGCCGGCACCAGACACCACGATCACCGGCGCGGGATTGTCCAGCTCGCCGATGCGGCGGATCAGTTCCAGGCCATCGATTTGTGGCATGCGCAGGTCGCAGATCACCAGGTCGGGACGCTCGCGCTGGAACAGCTCCAGGCCCATATGCCCGTTGCCGGCCTGCTCGACCGCGAATCCGCTGTCCTCCAGATACGCAGCGAGGCTGGTTCTCACAGCCTCGTCGTCATCAATGATCAGCAGTTTGGCACTGGGATTGTGCATGGGATTTCCAGGCATACGGCGCCGGGTGCGATGGACTGATGGGCCGGCGGAAGCACGGCGAAGTATAGGGAGTTCTCGACACGGCGCAGACGGTACTCCCATCCGACAGGCGATTCAAGCGCACGGGCATACGCCCAATGGGCTATGGCAAGGCTCAGAAGTCGTCCTCGACCACGCCGTCGCGCACCTTGAATTCGCGGTTCTGCAGGTACACGTTGCGCAGGAAGGTGTACTTGTCGCCCTGGATGAGTCGCTCGGCATCCAGGAAGCTTGCCCGCGCGTTCAGCACGTCCAGCCCCAGCAGCTGATTACGGGTCCGCACATCGTCGATATGCGTATACATGCCGTTGTAGCTATCGGGAATCCGGGCAAAGCCGTCGCGCACCGTGCTCGGCCCCAGGAACGGCAGCACCAGGTACGGACCGCTGCCCAGGCCCCAGGCGCCAAGGGTCTGGCCGAAGTCTTCATCGTTGCGCTGCAGGCCCATCTTGCTGGCGACGTCGAAGAAGCCCAGCAGCCCGAAGGTGGAGTTGAACAGCAGGCGCGCGGTATCCACTCCCGCCGCGTGCAGTTTGCCCTGCAGCAGGTTGTTGGTGAGGTTGCGTACCTCGCCCACATTGTTGAAGAAGTTGCCGATGCCGGTTTCCACGAAATCCGGCGTCACCGTGCGGTAGCCCTGCGCCAGCGGCTTCAGCGCATAGGTGTCCAGCGTGTCGTTGAAGGCGAACATCGAGCGGTTGAAGCCTTCCCAGGGGTCGTCCTCATGCGCTTGTGCCACCGCCTGCAATGGCAGCGCCAGGGCGGCACAGACAGCCAGGCAACGGGCAGCGGCGAATACAGCCATGGGGTACCTCCTCGAAACGTTGTGGGTTGCCTCGCGCCTGCGGCGCCGGCAAAGCCGCGGGATTATACGGCCAGTTCCGTTCAGAGAGGCACCCCCCGCGGGCCTCGTCAGCCGCATGCCAGACACGTTCCGCTGCGCCCGCACCATCCGTCCGAACGCCGTCGCACCGTCATCGAACCGTCACCGGGCAACTCTAGCCTGCTCCTCTCAAGCAGGAGGAACCGCATGATGAGTGCCCGCCCACAGCCGTTTACCGCCGTGCTGTTCGGCCTGTCCGGATGCCTGGTCGACCATGGCGCCCAGGTGGTCAGTCAGGCCCGACAGCCCATCCGGACGCCGCGCCTGAGCCTGGGCAACCTGGCCCTCAGCAGCCGCCTGGAGCGGGCCGCCCGGGTACAGGACTGGCAAGCCCAGGCGGACCTGCGCGAGCAGGCCCTGGCCCGCGCCCAGCCCACACCCAATGCCCTGGCCACCCTGGAAACCCTGCACCGCCAGGGTGTGCCCTGTGCCTGGCTGGAGGAGCTGCCCGACGCCATCTGCCAGGCGCTGGCCTCGCGCCTGCCGGCCTGGCTGGCTGGCTTTTCCAGCACCGATACCCGCCCCTGGCCGGCGCCGGATGCCTGCTGGGAGGCGCTCAGCCAGCTGAATACCCCGCATCTGGAGGGTAGCGTACTGGTATGTAGCGATACGCGCCTGCTGGAAGCCGGCCTGCGTGCCGGGCTCTGGACCATCGGCCTGGCCACCAGCGGAAGCCAATGCGGGCTGAGCCTTTCGGACTGGCAGAGCCTGACGCCTGCGGAACAGAAGTCGTTACGTACGGTGGCCACCCTGGAGCTGTACCAGCTGGGTGCGCACTCGGTCATCGACGACCTGGGCGACCTGGCCAGCTGCCTAGAGGATCTGGCCAAGCGACGCGGCAAGGGTGAAAAGCCCTGATACGCCGTGTCACAGGCGAACTGCCGAGCACTGCCTTATCTTTATGGACAACGCCTGCCGCCCGGCAGGCGATGGACCACGGGGAGAGCATTCATGCCCGCACAACAACTTCGCCAACAGCTCGAGCAGCTGCGCAACCAGCTGGAGCAGGCGCCGCCGCTCGACGCCGACGAGCGCGGCGCCATTCAGGCGCTGATCGAACAGATCGAAGCCCAACTCGCCCTGCAGAGCCCGCCGCCGGCCGACGAGACCCTGGTGGACGGTATCAACCTGGCCGTCGAGCGTTTCGAGGTCAGCCATCCCACGCTGGCCGGCACGCTGCGCAACATCATGCAGAGCCTGGTCAGCATGGGTATCTGACGCCTACTGGCGCACCAGCCGGCGGTTGTCCACCTGTGGCGCCTCGCTGCTGCGGTAGGGGTTGATGTCCAGCCCGCCACGCCGCACATAGCGCGCATAGACGGTCAGCCGCCGCGGCTGCAGCAGGCGCTGCAGATCAAGGAAGATGCGCTCCACGCACTGCTCGTGAAAGTCGCGATGCTGGCGGAAGCTGATCAGGTAGGCCAGCAGGCTGGCCGGATCCAGCGCCGGCCCCTGGTAATCGACCACCACACTGCCCCAGTCCGGCTGGCCGGTGACCGGGCAGTTGGATTTGAGCAGGTGGCTGTGCAGGCATTCCTCCACCTGGCGCTGCGGGTCACAGCGCAGCAGCTCCGGGCGCGGATGGTCGTAGCCAGTGATTTCGACGTCCAGGTCATCGATGCAACGGCCCGGCAAGCGGGCCACGCCCTCCTCGCCCACTTCGTCCAGACTGCGCACCCGCACACCGACCGGCGCGCCGGCCACGGCCGACAGGTCGCGCCGCAGGGCGTCACACACTGCCTGCGTGTCGGCGAACGGGGTCTGGTTCAGCGAATTGAGGTAGAGCTTGAAGGACTTGGATTCGATGATGTTCGGCGAGTCGGCCGGAATGGCGAACTCGCCGATGGCCACCACCGGCTTGCCGGACGGCAGCAGCCAGGACAGCTCGTAGCAGTTCCAGTAATCCACGCCGTGATAGGGCAACTGCCCGGCCTGCAGCCCCAGCTCCGCCCACTTCGGCGCGCGCGGGATGGGGAACAGCAGCTCGGGGCTGTAGTGGTCGACGTACTCGCTGGACTTGCCCAGCGGCGAATGTTCGGCCGTATGCATGGCGTTACCTGACGAAAAACGGGCCGCGCAGTATAAGCGCGGCCACGCGGATCGGCATCGCCCGGCCGCTTACTGGCGCAGGCCCCGCCCGCTTTTCAGCAGGTGGATGCAGAACAGGTAGAGCACGGCGGTGGCCAGCAGCATGAAGCCGATGGCGGTGCCGATATGGATGTCGGACACGCCGAGGATGCCGTAGCGGAACGCATTGACCATGTGCAGGATCGGGTTGGCCAGCGAGACGGTCTGCCAGAACGGCGACAGCAGGTGGATGGAGTAGAACACCCCGCCCAGGTAGGTCAGCGGCGTCAGCACGAAGGTGGGAATGATCGAGATGTCGTCGAAGCTGCGCGCATAGGCGGCGTTGATGAAGCCGCCCAGGGCGAAGATGGTCGCCGCCAGCAGGATCACCAGCACCGTCACGCCCAGGTGATGCACCTGCAACTGGGTGAAGAACAGCGACAGCACGGTAACGATCAGCGCCACGCCCAACCCGCGCAGCACGCCGCCGGCCACGTAGCCGACCAGGATGATGTGCGGCGACACCGGCGCCACCATCAGCTCCTCGATGTTGCGCTGGAACTTGCTGCCGAAGAAGCTCGACACCACGTTGCTGTAGGCGTTGGTGATCACCGACATCATGATCAGCCCCGGCACGATGAAGTCCATGTACGGCAGGCCGTCCATCTCGCCGATGCGCGCACCGATCAGGTTGCCGAAGATCACGAAATACAGCGCCATGGTGATGGCCGGCGGCAGCAGGGTCTGCGGCCAGATGCGCAGGAAGCGCCGCACTTCCCGATAGACGATGGTGTTAAGGGCGATCAGGTTGGGACGCAGCTCGTTCATTTCGCCACCTTGCTCAGGTTCTTCTCCACCAGGGACACGAACAGCTCCTCCAGGCGATTGCTCTTGTTGCGCAGGCTCTGCACCTCGATGCCCTGCCGCTGCAGCTGGCCGAACAGGTTGGTGATGCCCTGCTCCTTGTCCACCTGCACCTCCAGGGTACGGCCGTCGAGCAGGCGCGCCGGGTAGCCGTCCAGCTCCGGCGCCAGCAGTTGCGCCTCCTTGAGGTCGAGCAGGAAGGTCTCCACGTGCAGCGACTGCAACAGGCCGCGCATGCTGGTGTTCTCGACGATGCGCCCGTGATCGATGATCGCGATGTTGCGGCACAGCTGCTCGGCTTCTTCCAGATAGTGGGTGGTGAGGATGATGGTCACCCCCTGGCGGTTCAGCTCGGTGATGAAGCTCCACATCGAGCGACGCAGCTCGATGTCCACCCCGGCGGTGGGTTCGTCGAGGATCAGCAGGCGCGGCTGATGGACCAGCGCGCGGGCGATCATCAGCCGGCGCTTCATGCCGCCGGAGAGCATGCGCGACGGCACGTTGCGCTTGTCCCACAGGCCCAGCTGGGTCAGGTACTGCTCGGCGCGCTCCTTGGCCACCCGCATGGGGATGCCGTAGTAGCCGGCCTGGGTGACGACGATGTCGAACACCTTTTCGAACTGGTTGAAGTTGAACTCCTGGGGCACCACGCCCAGGCAGCGCTTGAGGCCGACCGGGTCGCGGTCCAAGTCGCGGCCGAACACCTGCACCGAACCCGAGGTCTTGGTCACCAGGGTGGAGAGGATGCCGATGGTGGTGGACTTGCCGGCGCCGTTGGGGCCGAGCAGGGCGAAGAAATCGCCTTCGGCGACGTCCAGGTCGATGCCATGCAGGGCCTGGAAACCGTTGCCGTAGGTCTTGGTCAGCTGCCGGATGGACAGAGCGGAACTCATAGGAAGGCACGCACGTGGTTCTGGAAGAACCGCCACAGATGGGGGCGGCAGTCGACAAATGCAAGGCCGGCGACCTCCGGCGCGGCTCAAACGCCTATGCTGAACCGGACGCTCACCGACCCGGAGGACACCCATGCTCGCCGCCTGGCTACTCGTGCTGCTGTTCGGCATTCTGCTGCTCGCCCACCTGCGCCTGTCGGCGCTGACCAGCCTGATCATCGTGGCCGTGTACCTGGTCGCCATGACGCTCACCGAGGTCGCCCCCGGCGGGCTGATGCTGATCCTCGCGCTGCTCTGGCTGGCGGTGGCCCTGCCGGTGCTGATGCCCGACCTGCGCCGGCGGCGCATCGCCGCACCCGCGTTGCAGTGGTTCCGCGGCGTGCTGCCGCCCATGTCGGACACCGAACGCGACGCCATCGAGGCCGGCACCGTCTGGTGGGACGGCCAGCTGTTCAGCGGCCGCCCGGACTGGAACCAGCTGCTGGCCGTGCCCGCGCCGCTCCTGACCGCCGAGGAGCAGGCCTTCGTCGACGGCCCCACCGAACAGCTGTGCGCCATGGTCAGCGACTGGGACATCGGCCAGCGCATGGACCTGCCGCCGGAAGCTTGGGCCTTCATCAAGGAACAGGGCTTCTTCGGCCTGATCATCCCGCGCGAATACGGCGGCAAGGGCTTCTCCGCCCTCGCCCACTCGCAGATTGTCATGAAGCTGGCCACCCGCAGCGCCGACCTGGCCTCCACGGTGATGGTGCCCAACTCCCTCGGCCCGGCCGAGCTGCTGCTGCACTACGGCACCGATGAGCAGCGCCAGCGCTACCTGCCGCGCCTGGCGCGTGGCGAGGAAATCCCCTGCTTCGCCCTCACCGGCCCGCTGGCCGGCTCCGACGCCGGCGCCATGCCCGACAGCGGCGTCATCTGCCGGGGCGAGTGGCAGGGCGAAGAGGTCCTGGGCCTGCGCCTGAACTGGGAGAAGCGCTACATCACCCTCGGCCCGGTGGCCACCCTGCTCGGCCTGGCCTTCAAGGCCTACGACCCGGATCACCTGCTGGGCGAGCAGGAGGAGCTGGGCATCACCCTGGCGCTGATTCCCACCGACCTGCCGGGCATCGACATCGGCAAACGCCACCTGCCGCTGGGCGCGGCCTTCATGAACGGCCCGAACGCCGGCAAGGACGTGTTCGTGCCGCTGGAGGCGATCATCGGCGGGCCGGCCATGCTCGGCAAAGGCTGGATGATGCTGATGAACTGCCTGTCGGTGGGCCGCTCCATCTCGCTGCCGGCGGTGGGCACCAGCGCGGCGAAGACCTGCGCCTACGCCAGCGGCCGCTACGCGCGCATCCGCGAACAGTTCAACGTGCCGCTCTCCGCCTTCGAGGGTATCCAGGCACCGCTGGGACGCCTGGCCGGCAACGCCTGGCTGATGGACGCGGCGCGGGTGCTCACCGCCCGCGCCGTGGATCTGGGCGAGAAGCCCTCGGTGCTCTCCGCCGTGCTCAAGTACCACCTCACCGAACGCGGCCGCGAGTGCATCGCCCACGCCATGGACATCCACGGCGGCAAGGGCATCATCATGGGCCCCAACAACTACCTGGCCCGCGCCTGGCAGGGCGCGCCGATCTTCATCACCGTGGAAGGCGCCAACATCCTCTCGCGCAACCTGATGATCTTCGGCCAGGGCGCCATCCGCAGCCATCCGTACGTCCTGAAGGAGATGGAACTGGCCGCCGCCGAGGACAGCGACGCCACCCTGGAGGCCTTCGACCGGGTGCTGCTGGAGCACACCGGTTTCGCCGTCAGCAATGCCGCCAGCAGCCTGCTGCTCGGCATCAGCGGCGGCCTGTTCAGCGCCGCGCCGGGACACGGCGTCAGTCGCCGCTATTTCCGCCACCTCAACCGCCTGGCGGCCGCCTTCGCGCTGATGGCCGACACCTCCATGCTGCTGCTCGGCGGCAGCCTCAAGCGCCGCGAACGTCTGTCGGCCCGCCTGGGTGACGTGCTCAGCTACCTGTATCTGGGCTCGGCGGCGCTCAAGCGCTTCCACGACCTGGGCCACCCCAGGGAACAGGAACCGCTGCTGTGCTGGGCGCTGGAAGAATCGCTGCGCTGCGCCGAAACCGCGCTGACGGAACTGCTGGACAACTTCCCCAACCGGCCGCTGGCCATGCTGTTGCGGGTACTGGTGTTCCCCCTCGGCCTGCGCCATAAGGGACCGTCGGATGCCCTGGAGGCCCAGCTGGCGGCGATGCTCGATGCACCGCTGGCCGACCCGATCCTGTCGCGACTGCTGGACGGCGTCTACCTGCCGGAGGATGAGTCGCAGGCGCTGGGCGCGCTGGAGTTCGCCTGGCGCCATGTGCAATCCAGCGCGGCGATCGGCAAGGTGCTGCAACGTGCCGTGCGCGAAGGCCAGCTGCATCCGGCCTGGGGCGGCGACCTGCTGGAGACCGCCGTGGCCGACGGTGTGCTCAACGAGGCCCAGGCGCAGGCCCTGCGCGAGGCGGAAACGGCGCGCCGGCGAGTGATCGATGTGGACGCCTTCAGCCCGGAGGCCCTGCAACCCAGCGAAGGCAAGGTGCGCTGACCGGCGTGTTTTTCAAGGTACGGCGCGGTGGGGGTATACTCCCGCGCCCTTTTGACAGACAGGTTTCCCATGGCCACTTCCTACCTCGACCACAACCTGGCCCTGCTCGCCCATCTGCGCAGCATCCTGGTCGCCCTCGGCGAGGCCGAACAGATTCCCGACGACAGCCATGCGCTGTTCCTCGAACGCTTCGACGATCTGCTGCAATCCCTGCCGAACGTGCCCGAAGACCGCCCGCTGGGCCAGGACCTGATCTGCCAGGTGTTTCACCGCTACCCGCAGGTGGCGCACCTGGTGCCGCGCGACCTGCTGTGGTTCTTCGGCGGTGATTGCCTGCACTACATGCCTGACGAGGAAATCGCCCTGTACCAGGAGCTGGACGAGCGCCGCTACGCCGCCGAGGAAGCCGGCGAGCCGTTCGACTGGAATATGGAAAAGCAGTTGCTGGCGCTGCCCGAAAACAGCCCCAAGCACTGAGCGGCGGCGCCACCTGTCTCCCCTCTCCCTTGACGGGAGAGGGGGCGGGGGAGAGGGTGACAGGCTCCCGCAACCCAACCCGTCTCAGGTATCCAGATGGCCGGCCAGGAACTGGGCCAGCCGGCGCTGCATCAGCGGCCCCGGCGTACCCAGGCAGGCGATGGGCGTGCCGGCCAGGCTGTCGCGCCCCAGCTCGGATCCTTCGCCACACAGCGCCAGCGGGCAATCCAGCGCCAGCACCAGCCTGCTCAGTTGGCGGCGCAGCGCCTCGTCCGGCGGCAGCGTGGCATACAGCACCAGCGCACGCGGCCGCACGGCCTGGCAGACCAGACTCAACTCGTCCAACGGCTGACCAAGCGGCAGCAGGCGCACGGCGCCCGCATCGCCATTGAGCAACAGGCCGGCAACCAGCAGCTCCAGCTCGCGGCACTGGCCGGGCAGCGCGGCCATCAGCAGCGCCTGCTCACCCGGCCGATGCGCCAGTTGCAGGCGCTGCAGCACCCGGGCGCGCAGGAAAGCGTCGAGGAACAGCCAGCGACTGGTCTGCCCGAACGCCTCGCCATGCGCCAGCTCGCGCCACAGTGGCAGCAGGATGTCCTCGAAGACCACCGACAGCGGGTAGGTGGAGAACACCTGGCCATACAGCTGCTCCAGACGTGGCTCGTCGAAGTCGGCCAGCGCCTCGCGCACGCGCGCCTGCCACTCACCCCACTCCCCGGCCCGGGGCTCGGCCACTGCCGCCGCCTGGGCCCGGCTGTTCGCGCCGCGCTCCAGCAGTTGCGCGACCTTGCTGACCGCCACGCCACGCTCGGTCCAGGTGATGATGCTGCGGATCGCCTCGACGTCGGCCTGTGAATACAGGCGATGCCCCCCCTCGGTGCGCAGCGGCTGGATCAGCCCGTAACGGCGCTCCCAGGCGCGCAGGGTGACCGGATTGACGCCGGTGAGGCGCACCACCTCGCGGATCGGCAGCAACTGCGCTTCGGAGTCGGGCGTGATGGCGTTGGAGAGTTCGTTCATGGCGGAACCGGGACGGGTCGGATGCGCGGCATTCTAACAAAGGCGTCAGCGGGGAAACCGTTGCTAACAACCCGATGTGGGTAGAGGGTTTCTTCCTTGGGTGGTTGCTCTAGAATGCCGCGAAAACCTGCGGAACCCGCCCCATGATCAACGCCAAACTGCTCCAGCTGGTCATCGAAGCCTCCAATGACGGCATCGTGGTTGCCGAACAGGAAGGCGATGACAACATCCTCATCTATGCCAACCCGGCCTTCGAGCGCCTGACCGGCTACGCGGTGGACGACATCCTCTATCAGGACTGCCGCTTCCTGCAGTCCGGCGACCGCGATCAGCCGGGCCTGCAGGTGATCCGCGAGGCGATCCGCGCCAACCAGCCGTGCCGGCAGATCATTCGCAACTACCGCAAGGATGGCACGCCGTTCTGGAACGAGCTGTCGATCACCCCGGTGTTCAACGAGGCCGACCAGCTCACCTATTTCATCGGCATCCAGAAGGACGTCAGCGTCGAGGTCGAGGCTTCCGAGCGGGTACGCCAGCTGGAAGCCGAAGTCGCCGACCTGAAACAGCAGCTGGCCGAGCTGCGCCAGCGTTCCTGATCTCCCTGCCTCGGCGCGCATCCGCGCGCCGACCTCCCGCCTTCCTGTACAAGTTTTCCGCGCCCTGGGCCAATTCCTGCTGCCCATGTGGCCTATAGCCATTTCCTGCTTGTACATGTACAGCTTTTTGTATAACTTTTGACGCATTCACAGGTGGAGCGTCCTTTTCCGCCCGCGCGTGCGGTTCGGCGTTCATCCGCACCCCTTCCTCAATCAGGAGTCATGCGATGTTCATGCGTAACCGCACCCTGCAACAGGCCCTGCACGCCAGCCAGACACAACAGGCCGAGCTGGCCGCGGAACGCACCGCCGTCCACGAGGCACTCGCCATCGTCACGCTGAGCCCGAACGGCGACATCCTGGACGCCAATCCGCGCTTTCTGAAAGCACTCGGCTACGCGCCAGGCGCGCTGCGCGACCGCCCACTGCGTAGCCTGCTGCATCCGACCTACGCGCAGGGCCAGGACTTCCTTCGGCTATGGCAGGAGGTGCGCCAGGGCCGCCGTGCTGACGCCCTGCTGCCCTACCAGAGCCGCGACGGCCAGCCCCGCTGGCTGGACGCCCGCCATGTGGCGCTGCGCGACGAAGACGGCCGGGTGCAGCGCATCCTGCAACTGGCCAGCGATGTCACCGCGCGCACCCGCCAGGCACAGTCGGCCAGCAACGTGCTGCAGGCCGCCAACCGCTCCATGGCCATCATCGAATTCGACCTGCACGGCCAGGTGGTGGACGCCAACGCCAACTTCCTGCAACTGATGGGCTATCGCCTGGACGCCCTGCGCGGCCAGCACCATCGGCTGTTCTGCGAAGCCGAGGAGGTGCAGAGCGAGGCCTACCGCACCTTCTGGAGCCGGCTGCAGCGCGGCGAATTCCAGTCCGGGCTGTTCCGCCGCCGCGACAGCCGGGGCGCCACCGTGTGGCTGCAGGCCACCTACAACCCGCTCTACGACGAGCACGGCCAGCTGTACGGGGTGATCAAGTTCGCCAGCGACCTGACCCGTCAGGTGGAACAACGCCAGGCCGAATCCCAGGCGGCGCGCCTGGCCTTCGAGACGTCCCGGCAGACCGATCAGCACGCCCGTGAGGGTGCTGGCGTGGTGCAGCAGACCGTCGGCGTGGTGCAGAGCATCGCCGACGAACTGCAACAGGTGGCGCGCAGCATCGCGGCGCTGAGCCAGCAGTCCGAGGAGATCGGCAGCATTGTCGATGCCATTCGCGGCATCGCCGAACAGACCAACCTGCTGGCCCTCAACGCGGCCATCGAAGCGGCCCGCGCCGGTGCCCAGGGCCGCGGCTTCGCCGTGGTGGCCGATGAGGTGCGCAACCTGGCGCGGCGCACCAGTGAGGCGACGGTGGCCATCGGCGAGGTGGTCAACAAGAACCGCGAGCTGGCCAGGCAGGCGGTGAGCAGCATGCAGGCCGGCACCCAGAAGGCCGAACAGGGCGTGGGCCTGGCCAACCAGGCCGGTACGGTGATCCTCGATATCCAGCACGGCGCCCAGAAGGTCGTCGACGCGGTCGGCCAGTTCGCCCAGACCCTCGATCAGCGCCAGTGACCCGGCGCTGATCTCTGGCCGGCGTCAGAACGCCGGCCAGTTCACCTCCGGCAGCGCCTCGAAGGCCGGCCGGGCAAACAGGTAACCCTGGAACAGATGAATGCCCAGCGCCTGCAGCTGGCGCAGCTCACCGGGGGTTTCGATGCCTTCGGCAATCACCTCGATATCCAGCACCCGGCACACGCCGAGAATCCCCTGCACGATGGCCTGGCGCACCGGGTCGGTATCGATGCCCCGCATCAGCGCCATGTCCAGCTTGATGATGTCCGGCTGGAACTCGGCCAGCAGGTTGAGCCCGGAATAGCCGGCGCCGAAGTCATCGATGGCGGTCATGAATCTCTGCCGCTGGTACTCCTCGATGATGTCCTTCAGGTGGGCCTTGTCCACCAGCTGCTCGCTCTCGGTGATCTCGAAGATGATCCGCTCGGTGGGGAAGCCGAAGCGCCGCGCCGCCGCCAGGGTGGCGCGAATGCAGGTGGCGGCCTGGTAGACCGCGTTGGGCAGGAAATTGATGCTCAGCCGGCAGGGCATGCCCAGCCGGGCGGCCAGCTCGACGGCCTTGACCCGGCAGGCCTGGTCGAAGGCGTAGCGGTTCTGCTCGTTGACCCGGGCGAGCACGCTGGCCGCCCCGCTGCCGTCGGTGCCGCGCACCAGCGCCTCGTAGGCGTACAGGCTGCGGTCACGCAGGTCGATGATGGGCTGGAAGGCCATGCTGAAATCGAAATCCAGGGCCTGGCCGTCCCGGCAGGACGCGCAGGGAGGAATGGATGGCTGTTCGCTCATGCGATGAGAGTCCGAAGGGTGGTAGGAAGAAAGGGAAAAACGGGCCGCAGCTCAGTCCGTCGACCAGACGCATTGCCGGGCACGGCCCTGGCGCTTGGCCGCGTACAGCGCCTGGTCGGCGTGGCGCAGCAGCGTGGTAATGGCGTCGCCGGGCTGGCGGCTGTACAGGCCGGCGCTGAAGTTGATGCGCAGCCCGGGCGCGGAGAAGCGCAGTGACTGGCAGGCCTCGCGCAGGCGATCGAGCAAGCGGCTGGCGCCGTCGCAGTCGCTTTCCGGCAGCACCAGCAGGAACTCCTCCCCGCCGATGCGCCCGGCACAGTCACTGTCCCGGGACAGGGTCTTGAGCAGGCGGGCGAAGGCCACCAGCACCTCGTCGCCGACCACATGGCCGTGGCGGTCGTTGACCCCCTTGAAGTCGTCCAGGTCGATCATCGCCACCACCAGCGGCCGCTGGTAGCGGTTCGCCGCGCGCAACAGCCGCTGCAGCACCTCCAGGATGCGCCGGCGGTTGTACAGGCCGGTCAGGCTGTCGGCCGCGGCCATGCGCGCCAGCACCCGGTTGCGTTCCTGCAGTTCGCGCTCGCGCGCCTTGCGGGCCGCGATATCGACCAGCACGACCAGCACCCGCGCGGCGTCATCGAGCCGGCAGGCCTCGATCAGCATCGCCCGGGTACGCCCCTGCCCGTCCAGCAGCACGCATTCGCCCTGCAGCACCCCGCCCTCTTCGAGCAGGTGCCGATGGCCGCGCACCAGTGCCGTACGCATGCCATGTGGCAGCAGCGGGCCGAAGGCCTCGCCGAGCAGGTGTTCGGGGCGATAACCCAGGGAGCCGAGCAGCCCCGGGCTGACCTGCACGATGCAGCCCTGGGCGTCGAGCACACACATGGCCAGCGGCGCGGCGGCAACGAAGTGCTCCAGCGTGGGCAGCGGCAACGCCGCCAGGCCGTCAGGCGTCGTCACGGTCGTGCTCGACCCAGATCAGCTGCGAGACATCGATGCCCAGCTCGGCCGCCTGCGCCAGCAGACGCTCGCGCACGCCCGCCGGCAGCTGCTTGTCGCGGGCCAGGATCCACAGGTAGTCGCGGTCCGGCCCCATCACCATGGCCCAGCGGTAGTCCTGCTGATCCAGCGCCACCAGGTGATAGCCGCCATAGAACGGCCCGAAGAAGGACACCTTCAGCGAGCCGACATCCTGCGCGCCGATGAAGCGTGCCGTGCCAACCGCCTCCTGCCAGCGGCCCCGTTTCTCGTCATAGCCGCGGTTGATGACCTCGACGCTGCCATCCGGGCGCTGGCGGTAACGGGCGTGCACGTTGCTCAGGCCCCGCTCGAAGGAATGATCCAGGCGGGCGATTTCGTACCAGGTCCCCATATAGCGCGGCAGCTCGAACGGACTGACCACGGCAACGCCTTTGGGCGGCGCATAAGAACAGCCGACCAGACCGAGCAGCGGAAGCAGCAGCAAGGCGGCAAGCGCGGAGCGAACAAGCATGGCGTTCTCCTGGGAAAGCCGAGCGGCGAAAACTGTACAACAAAGTTATACAAGAAGTTTGACATGTACAACAAAAACCTTATGCTGAGATCAAATCTGTACAAGTCACGCCACGCTGTACATGTATGAGGTTCCCATGACCACGTCCCTCGGCACTCTCAAGATCGGCATCAGCGCCTGCCTGCTCGGCCAGCCGGTGCGCTTCAACGGCGGGCACAAGGAGTCGCGCCTGTGCAGCGAAGTACTGGCGCGCCATTTCCAGTTCGTACCGGTATGTCCGGAAGTGGCGATCGGCCTGGGCACCCCGCGCCAGGCGATTCGCCTGGTGGGCGAGCCTGAGCAGCCCCGCGCGGTGGGCTCGCGGAATGCGTCCCTGGATGTCAGTGACGCGCTGGGTGCCTATGGCCGGCAGGTGGCCGCCGAGGCGGACGAGTTGTGCGGCTTCATCCTCATGCAGAAGTCGCCGTCCTGCGGCATGGAGCGGGTCAAGGTCTACCGCGACGACGGCCAGCCGGCTCCCGGCACCGGGCGCGGGCTGTTCGCCGCCGCGCTGATGGAGGCCCGCCCGGACCTGCCGGTGGAAGAAGACGGCCGCCTCAACGACCCGGTGCTGCGGGAAAACTTCATCACCCGCGTGTACGTCTACGCCGCCTGGCAGCGCCTGCTGCGCAGCGGACTAAGCCGCCGGGCGCTGTACGACTTCCACGCCCGTTACAAATACCAGTTGATGGCCACCAGCCGCGCGCAGTACCGGGATCTCGGCCGGATGCTGGCGGAAAACCACGAGCCGCTGGACACCTTCGCGCCGCGCTATTTCAGCGCCCTGATGACGGCGCTGCGCCGACCCGCCAGCCGGGGCAGCCACAGCAACGTGTTGCAACACCTGAGCGGCTACCTCAAGCGCAGCCTGAACGCCCATGACCGCGAGGAGCTGCAGCAGCTGATCGAGCGCTACCGCCAGGGACAGATCCCGCTGGTGGTGCCGCTGACCCTGCTCAAGCACCACCTGCGCCATCACCCGGATGGCTACCTGGCGGACCAGGCCTACCTGCAGCCGCATCCCGAAGACCTCAGCCTGCGTAACGCCCTGTGACCATGCACGAGAACCCTGACTTCCCGGGAACCGCTCCCGACCTGCTGCCGATCCGCGACGTGGCCCGGCTGACCGGCGTCAACCCGGTCACCCTGCGCGCCTGGGAGCGCCGCTACGGGCTGATCCTGCCGCAGCGCACGCCCAAGGGGCACCGGCTGTATTCCCATGCGCAGGTCGAGCAGATCCGCGAGGTGCTCGGCTGGCTGGAGCGTGGCGTGGCGGTCGGCCAGGTCAAGAGCCTGCTCGAAGAACAGCGCCCCGCCACGGCAACGGAGGACACCTCCTGGCAGGAGCGGCGCAACCAGCTGCACAGCTGCATCGAAGCGCTGGCCGAGCGCGCCCTGGACGACTGCTTCAACCGCGCCATGGCGCTCTACCCCGCCACTACCCTGTGCCGGCACCTGCTGCTGCCGCTGCTCGATGGCCTGCGTCGGCGCTGGCGCCAGCCGGCCGCGCAGCTGGAACGGGTGTTCTTCCTGTCCTGGCTGCGCAGCAAGCTGGGCGCACGTCTGTACCACTGCAACCGTCAGCATGGCGGCGCGCCGCTGCTGCTGCTCAACCTGGGCGAGCAGCCCATGGAGCCGGACCTGTGGTTATGCGCCTGGCTGGCCAGCGACGCCGAATGCCCGGTGCAGGTGCTCGATTGGCCGGTGCCGCCGCCGCAGCTGGCGGTCGCGGTGCGCCAGCTGAACCCCCGCGCGGTGCTGCTGTATGGCGACCAGCCGCTGGGCATGCCCCGTCTGCGGCAACTGCTGACTGACGTGCCCTGCCCCCGGCTGCTCTGCGGTCCGGCCGTGGCCGTTCACCAGGATGCCCTGCACGCGCTGGCTGACCTGCACCTGGCGGGCGATCCGCTGGAGGCCCTGGGGCAACTGCAGCACCTGGGTCTGCTCGGTGGAGGTGCGTCATGCGCCAGCTGATCTGGCTGCGCGGCGACCTGCGCGTGCACGACAACCGCGCCCTGCATACCGCTATGGCAGCCGGACCGACGCTGGCCGTCTACCTCATCACTCCTGGCCAGTGGCGCGCCCATGACGATGCGCCCTGCAAGGTGGATTTCTGGCTGCGCAACCTGGCGGAACTGCGGGCGCAGCTGCACGCGCTCAACGTGCCGCTGCTGATCCGCCACGCCGAGCACTGGGCTGCCGCACCCGCCGTGCTGGCCGAACTCTGCCAGGCCCATGGCATCGGCTGCGTGCAGGTGAATGACGAGTACGGGTTGCACGAAACCGCCCGCGACCACGCCGTGGCCCACCGGCTGGCCGCGCTGGGCGTCGACTTCCAGCGCCATCTGGATCAGTTGCTGTTCCAGCCCGGCAGCCTGCTGACCCGCTCCGGCGGCTACTTCAAGGTGTTCAGCCAGTTCCGCAAGGTCGCCCATGCGCGCCTGCACGACGCCCTGCCCGACTGCTTGCCGCGCCCCCAAGCGCAGGCGCCGCTGGCGGTAGAAAGCGATCCGCTGCCCGACGCCGTGGCCGGTTTTGCACGGCCGGACGATGCGCTGCGCCAGTTGTGGCCCGCCGGTGAACGGCATGCCCTGGAACGCCTGGAGCGCTTCGTCGACGAGCACCTGGCCGACTACGACCGCTGCCGCGACCTGCCCGCCCTGCCCGGCACCAGTCAGCTGTCGCCGTACCTGGCGGCCGGCGTGCTGTCGCCCCGCCAGTGCCTGCACGCGGCGCTGCGCGCCAACCAGGGCGAATTCACCAGCGGCCAGCCGGGCGCGGTAGCCTGGATCAACGAGCTGCTCTGGCGCGAGTTCTACAAGCACGTGCTGGTCGGCTTTCCGCGCGTGTCACGGCACCGCGCCTTCCGCCCGGAAACCGAGGCGCTGCCCTGGCGCGACGCGCCGGACGAACTGGCCGCCTGGCAACAGGGGCGCACCGGCTTTCCGCTGATCGACGCGGCGATGCGCCAGCTCGCCGCCACCGGCTGGATGCACAACCGGCTGCGCATGCTGGTCGCCATGTTCCTCAGCAAGAACCTGCTGATCGACTGGCGCGCCGGCGAGCGCTTCTTCATGGGCCAACTGGTCGATGGCGACCTGGCCGCCAATAACGGCGGCTGGCAATGGAGCGCCTCCACCGGCACCGACGCGGTGCCGTATTTCCGCCTGTTCAACCCGGTCAGCCAGTCGCGCCGCTTCGACCCGGAGGGGCGCTTCATCCGCCACTGGCTGCCGGAACTGGCGCACCTGGACAACCGCGCCATCCACGAACCCACCGCCCTCGGCGGCCTGTTTGGCGCACCGGATTATCCGCGTCCGCTGGTGGACCTGGCCGCCAGCCGCGCCCGGGCACTGGCCGCGTTCCGCGATCTGCCCTCAAGGGAGAGCGACCATGAGTGACTTCCTGCCCCGCTTCGCCGAGCGCTTCGCCGCCCTGGACGCCGACAGCCTCGACCGCCTGGCCGAGCTGTACAGCGAGGACATCCGCTTCCGCGACCCGCTGCACACGGTGCAGGGCCTGCCGGCGCTGCGCGACTACTTCGCCGCGCTGTACGCCAACGTCCGCGAGCTGCGCTTCGACTTCCACGGCTTCGAGCAGAGCGCCGACGGCACCGGCTACCTGCGCTGGACCATGCGCTACCGCCACCCGCGCCTGCGCGGCGGCGCGCCGATCGAGGTGGAAGGCTGCTCCTACCTGCGCTGGTCCCAGGGCCGCGTGTACCTGCACCGCGACTATTTCGACGCCGGGGCGCTGCTCTACGAGCACCTGCCGGTGCTCGGCACGCTGATCGGCTGGCTGAAACGGAGACTGGCATGACTACTTCACGACGTATCTGGCTGACCGGCGCCAGCAGCGGCATCGGCGCCGCGCTGGCCGAACAACTGCTGGCCCAGGGGCACCAATTGGCGCTCAGCGCCCGGCGCGTGGAGGCGCTGGAACAACTGGCGGCACGCTGGCCGGGACAAGTGCTGGTGGTGCCCGGTGACCTGGGCGATGCCCAGCAGGTGCAGGCCATCGGCGCACGCATCGCCGCGCAATGGGGTGCGCTGGACCAGGTGATCCTCAATGCCGGCACCTGCGAATACCTGGAGGTGCGCCGCTTCGAGGCGGCGCTGATCGAACGGGTGATGCGCGCCAACCTGCTGTCGGTCGCCTACTGCCTCGAAGCCGCGCTGCCGCTGCTGCGCCGGGGCGAGCGCCCGCATCTGGTCGCGGTGAGCAGCTCGGTGACCTACCTGGCCCTGCCGCGCGCCGAAGCCTACGGCGCCTCCAAGGCGGCGCTGCGCTACCTGTGCGAGTCGCTGCGCGTCGACCTGGCCGCCGAAGGCATCGACGTCACGCTGGTCAGCCCCGGTTTCGTCGACACGCCACTGACCCGCCAGAACGACTTCCCCATGCCGCTGCGCTGGCCGGTGGACAAGGCCGCCCGGCATATCGCCGCGCGCCTGGAACGCCGCCCGCTGGAGATCGCCTTCCCGGCGCCGTTCATCGCCACGCTGCGCCTGCTCGCCCTGTTACCCCAACGCCTGCAGCTTGCCCTGGGCAAGCGCATGGCCCGTTCCGCCACGGAAGATCGCACCCCATGAACATCGCTCTCATCGGCAGCGGCATCGCCGGCCTGACCGCCGCGCACCTGCTCAGCCGTCGCCACAGCGTCACCCTGTTCGAGGCCGACACCCGGCTCGGCGGCCACACCCACACCGTGGATGTCACGGTGGACGGCCGCCGCTACGCCATCGACACCGGGTTCATCGTCTACAACGACTGGACCTACCCGAACTTCATCCGCCTGCTGGACCAGCTCGGCGTGGCCTCGCGGCCGGCCGAGATGAGCTTCTCGGTGCGCGATCCGCGCAGCGACCTGGAATACAACGGCCACACCCTCAACAGCCTGTTCGCCCAGCGCCGCAACCTGCTGTCTCCGGACTTCTGGGGCATGCTGCGCGACATCCTGCGCTTCAACAAACAGGCGCTGCAGGACCTGGAACAGCAGCGCATCCCCACCGACATGACCCTCGGCGAGTACCTGGGCCGCAACGGCTACGGCGCGCGCTTCATCGACCATTACATCGTGCCGATGGGCTCGGCGATCTGGTCGATGTCGCTGGCCGCCATGCTGGACTTCCCGCTGCAGTTCTTCGTGCGCTTCTGCAAGAACCACGGGCTGCTGTCGGTCAACGACCGGCCGCAATGGCGGGTCATCGAAGGCGGCTCGCGCAGCTACCTTGAGCCGCTGAGCGCCGGCTTCGCCGAGGGCATCCGCCTGAACTGCCCGGTGCAGCGCGTCGAACGCGACGCCGAGGGCGTGACGGTGCACAGCGCCGCCGGCCGCGAGCGCTTCGACAAGGTGGTGTTCGCCTGCCACAGCGACCAGGCCCTGGCGCTGCTCGCCGACCCCAGCGACGCCGAACGCGAGATTCTCGGCGCGCTGCGCTACGCCGACAACGACGTGGTGCTGCACACCGACACCCGCCTGCTGCCGGCGCGCCGCCTGGCCTGGGCGAGCTGGAACTACCGCCTGGGCGGGCCGGCCGACCAGCCGGCCGCCGTCACCTACAACATGAACATCCTGCAGGGCATCGACAGCGACACCACCTTCTGCGTCAGCCTCAACCAGACCGCCGCCATCGACCCGGCGCGCATCCTCGCCCGCTTCAGCTACGCCCACCCGCAGTACAGCCTGGCCGGCCTGGCCGCCCAGGAGCGCTGGCGCGAGCTGCTCGGCGAGCGGCACAGCTACTACTGCGGCGCCTACTGGGCCAACGGCTTCCATGAGGACGGCGTGGTCAGCGCCCTGCGCGTGGCTGCGGCGTTCGGGGAGGCGCTGTGAACAGCGCGCTCTACCACGGCTGGGTCAGCCACCGGCGCTTCAGTCCGCGAGCGCATGCCTTTCGCTACCGCATCGGCATGCTCTACCTGGACCTCGACGAGCAGCAGCAGGTGCTCGGCCTGTCGCCGCTGGCCGGGCGCTCGCGCTTCGCGCCTTTCGCCTTCCGCGAAACCGATCACCTGCCCGAACACACCCGCCACGGCGAACGCCTGATCGACGCGGTGCGCGAGCGGGTCGAGGCGGCGCTCGGCCATCGCCCGCAGGGCCGCGTCTGCCTGCTCACCCAGCCGCGCAGCTGGGGCCTGTCGTTCAACCCGCTGAGCGTCTTCTTCTGCCACGAGGCCGACGGCAGCCTGGCGGCGATTCTCTGCGAGGTCAGCAATACGCCGTGGCGCGAACGCTACTACTACGTCCTCCCGGCCGGCGACGGCGAGCTGCGCCATCGCGTACCGAAGAGCTTCCACGTCTCGCCGTTCCTGCCCCGCGAGCTCGAGTACCGCATGCGCTTCTCGCTGCCGGGGGAGCACCTGCGCATTCACATGGCGGACTGGCTGGGCGAGGAAAAGCTCTTCGAGGCCGGCCTCGGCCTGCGCCGCGAACCCCTCGACCGCGCCAGCCTGCACCGCCACCTGCTGGCCTTCCCCTGGATGACCGGCAAGACCGTGCTGGGCATTTACTGGCAGGCGCTGCGCCTGCTGCTCAAGCGCACGCCGATCTTCGATCACCAACCCGCGCTCGGTGACCAGCGCACCGCCCGACAGGAGTCCCCCCATGAAAAGCCCTGACCTGACGTCCCCGCGCAGCGGCCTGCTGGCCAACGGCCTGGGGGCCGGCCTGCTGAAACGCGGCCTGCTGCGCCAACTCGACCAACTGCGCCACGGCCAGCTGACGCTGGTCGAGGCCGGCGAGCACCAGCTGTTCGGCCAACCCGACGCCAGCCTGCGGGCTGAAATCCAGGTGCACGACGCAGCGTTCTGGCCGATGGTGGCCGGCAACGGCTCGATCGGCGCAGGCGAAGCCTACATGCAGGGTTGCTGGAGCAGCCCGGATCTCACGGCGGTGATCCGCCTGTTCGTCGCCAACCTGGATGTGCTGGACGGCCTGGAGGGCGGCCTGGCGCGCCTCGGCCGACCGCTGCTGCACGGCCTGCACTGGCTGAACCGCAACACCCGCCAGGGCTCGCGCAAGAACATCGCCGCCCACTACGACCTCGGCAATGCGTTGTTCGAGCAACTGCTCGACCCGACCATGATGTACTCGGCGGCCATGTTCCGCAGTGCCGAGGACAGCCTGGAACAGGCGCAGCTCTACAAGCTGCAGCGCATCTGCGAGAAGCTCGACCTGCAGCCCGACGACCACCTGCTGGAGATCGGCACCGGCTGGGGCGGCATGGCGCTCTACGCCGCCAGCCACTATGGCTGCCGGGTGACCACCACCACCCTGTCGCGCGAGCAGTACGAGTACACCCGCCAGCGCATCGAGGCCCAGGGCCTGCAGGACCGCGTCACCCTGCTGCTCCAGGACTATCGTGACCTGGAGGGCCAGTACGACAAGCTGGTGTCCATCGAGATGATCGAGGCGGTCGGCCATCGCTACCTGCCGACCTACTTCCGCCAGTGCGAGCGGCTGCTCAAGGACGACGGGCTGATGCTGCTGCAGAGCATCACCATCCGCGACCAGCGCTACGAACAGGCCAAGCGATCGGTGGACTTCATCCAGCGCTACATCTTCCCGGGCGGCGCCCTGCCCTCGCTGCAGGTGCTGCTGGAAAACGTCGGCCGCGACACCGACCTCAACCTGCACCACATGGAGGACTTCGGCCTGCACTACGCGCGCACCCTGCGCCTGTGGCACGACAACCTGCGCCGCGCCCGCCATAACCTGGAACAGCGCGGCTACGACGAGCAGTTCTACCGGCTCTGGGAGTTCTACCTGTGCTACTGCGAGGGCGGCTTCCTGGAACGCAGCATCGGCGCGGCGCAGCTGCTGCTGGCCAAGCCCGGCGCGCGTCCCGAGCCGCTACTGGCGCGGGGCTTCTGACATGTCAATGACGCGTCTGCTGGTCAATGCCGGGCTGTTTCAGCTCGGCTGGTTCGCCTGTGTGCTGGGCGCGCAGCGGCCCTGGCTGCTGCTGGTCGCCGTCGCCTGCCTGCTGGTGCACCTGCTGTGGCTGGCGCCGACGCGCGACGAACCGCGCCTGGTGCTGCTGACCGCGCTGCTCGGCTGGCTGCTGGACAGCACGCTGCTCAACCTCGGACTGTTCGACTTCGGCGACGGGGCCAGTGTCGCGCCGCTGTGGCTGGCGCTGCTCTGGGCGCTGTTCGCCACCACCCTGCGCCATTGCCTGGCATGGACCGCGCGCCCCTGGTGGCGGGCCAGCCTGCTGGGCGCCATTGGCGGGCCACTGTCCTACCTGGCCGGCGCCGAGCTGGCCGGCGTCGGACTGGCGTGGGGATTGCTGCCGAGCCTGTTGGTGCTGGCGGGGGTGTGGGCGGTGGTGATGCCCTGGCTGCATGGACTGGCGCGGCTGCCGGTGGTGACCAACGCGGAGCGTTGACCACCCTGCGGTCAGGCGTCGTCGCGATTCTGTGGCACCCAGATCAGCTCCGAGACGTCGAAGCCCAGCAGCGCCGCCTGGCGTACCAGATACTCCTGGATCTTCGGGTCGAGGTACTTGTCGCGGGACAGGATCCATAGGTAATCCCGGTCCGCACCGGCCACCAGCGCCCAGCTGTAATTCACCTGATCCAGCGCCACCAGGTGATAGCCACCCGCGAAGGGGCCGAAGAAGGAGACCTTCAGCGAGCCGACGTTCTCCGAGCCGATGAATTGGGCTTCACCTTCCGCCTCTTCGTACTCGCCCTTGTTGTCGTTGTAGCCCCGGTTGATGACCTTCACTTCACCGTCCGGCCATTGGCTGTAGGTGGCGGTCACATTGGAAAGTCCCCGCTCGAAGCGGTGATCCAGACGGGCGATCTCGTACCACTTGCCCAGGTAACGCTCGATCTCGAACGGCGCGACCGGCGTGATGCCGTCGGGCGGCGAGGTGGAGCAGCCGGTCAGGCCGAGCAGTGCAACCAACAGCATTCCAACCAGCAGACTTCCCGAACGATGACGCGTCATGGGTGTTCTCCTTGGAGTGCGGCGGGGGCGCCGAAACCGGTAGACCATGCTGCGGTTGTCTGGTTGCGCGTGGGACCTTTCCAGCGCTTGGCGACCAGATAATGTGCTGACCGCCCACCCCCTCTCCCCGGCCCTCTCCCACGAGGGGAGAGGGAGTCTCCCGAGCGCAGCCAATGCATGGAGCGCTTTTCCCCTCTCCCTTGACGGGAGAGGGCCAGGGAGAGGGTGAACGGCGGCCACCGGATATGCCCTCGCCCACCCACAAAAAACCCGCTCCGGGGAGCGGGTTTCTTGTGTCACCGAACCAGTCGGATCAAACCAGCTTTTCCAGTTCCGGCACGACCTCGAACAGGTCGCCGACCAGACCGTAGTCGGCCACCTGGAAGATCGGGGCTTCTTCGTCCTTGTTGATCGCGACGATCACCTTGGAGTCCTTCATGCCCGCCAGGTGCTGGATGGCACCGGAGATGCCCACGGCGATGTACAGCTGCGGCGCGACGATCTTGCCGGTCTGGCCGACCTGCATGTCGTTCGGCACGAAGCCGGCGTCCACAGCGGCGCGCGAGGCGCCCACGGCCGCGCCGAGCTTGTCGGCCAGGCTGTAGAGCAGCTTGAAGTTGTCGCCGTTCTGCATG
>NZ_DATJCS010000045.1:0-64421 GCF_035497915.1 Pseudomonas sp. | reverse complement strand
TCGCGGCGCAGGTCGCGGATCTGCTTCTCCAGCTCGCCCGCCTCGGTTTCCGTCTGGCGCAGCTGCTGCTGTACCTGGGATTTTTCCCGCTGCAGCCGCTCGAGCATCTGCTTCAGCTCCAGCACTTCCTTGCGGGCAGCTTCCAGCTGTTGCTCGGTCTGCGCCTTGGAGTCGGCGCCAGCCGGCAGGGCCAGGCAGGTCAGGACAGTGAGGAGAAGGGCTCGGAACATGGAGGACAGGGCACCTGGAACTGGGGGCGTCAAGTATGCCTGCAAACGCAGCCTGAACGGCAAGCCGGCGATGGGCCGAGGGGTTGCCCCCTCGGCCTTCCAGCTTAGTGCAGTTCGATGATGCTGGTGCCGGTCATTTCCTTCGGCTGCGGCAGGCCCAGCAGCTTCAGCATGGTCGGCGCCACGTCGGCGAGCACGCCGCCTGCGCGGATGCTGACGTTGCGCTTGCCGACATAGATGAAGGGCACCGGCTCGCAGGTGTGCGCGGTGTGCGCCTGACCGGTGACCTCGTCTTCCATCTGCTCGACGTTGCCGTGGTCGGCGGTGATCAGCGCTTCGCCGCCGACCTTGTCCAGCGCGGCGACGATGCGGCCCATGCACTCATCCAGGCATTCCACGGCCTTGACCGCCGCCTCGAACACGCCGGTGTGGCCGACCATGTCGCCGTTGGCGTAGTTGACGATGATCACGTCGTAGCGCTGGTTTTCGATGGCGTCGACGATCCGGTCGGTGACTTCCGGCGCGCTCATCTGCGGCTGCAGGTCGTAGGTGGCGACGTTCGGCGAGGGAATCAGGATGCGTTCCTCGCCCGGGAAGGGTTCCTCGCGGCCGCCGGAGAAGAAGAAGGTCACGTGGGCGTACTTCTCGGTCTCGGCGATGCGCAGCTGGGTCTTGCCGTTGTTGGCCAGGTATTCACCCAGCACGTTGGTCAGCGGCTCCGGCGCGAAGGCGCTGGGGGCGTCGATGCTGGCGGCGTACTGGGTGAGCATCACGTAGCCGGCCAGTTGCGGCACGCGGGTGCGGGCGAAGCCGGCAAAGTCCTTTTCGACGAAGGCGCGGGTCAGCTCGCGGGCGCGGTCGGCTCGGAAGTTCATGAACACCACGGCGTCGCCGTCTTCGACGCGCACCGGTGCGCCAATCACGGTGGCCTTGACGAACTCGTCGCTCTCCTCGCGGGCGTAGGCGGCTTCCAGGCCGGCCACGGCGTTGTCGGCCTGGAACTGGCCCTGGCCGTCGACGATCAGGTGGTAGGCCTGCTCCACGCGGTCCCAGCGATTGTCGCGGTCCATGGCGAAGTAACGGCCGATCAGGCTGGCGATGCGGCCCTTGCCCAGACGCGCGAAGGTGGCATCAAGCAGCTCGATGGACGACTGCGCGCTGCGCGGCGGGGTGTCGCGACCGTCGAGGAAGGCGTGCAGGTAGATGTGCTGGGCACCACGACGGGCGGCCAGCTCGACCATGGCGACCAGGTGGTCCTGGTGGCTGTGCACGCCGCCGTCGGAGAGCAGGCCCATGATGTGCACCGCCTTGCCGGCGGCCACCGCCTGGTCCACGGCGGCGCAGATGGCCGGGTTCTCGAAGAACTCGCCATCGCGGATCGCCTTGGTGACCCGGGTGAAGTCCTGGTACACCACACGGCCGGCGCCGAGGTTCATGTGGCCGACCTCGGAGTTGCCCATCTGCCCGTCCGGCAGACCCACGTCCATGCCCGAGCCGGAGATCAGGCCATGCGGCTGGGTGGCGCGCAGGCGGTCGTAGACCGGCGTGCTGGCCGCGTGGATGGCGTTGTACTCGGGGCGATCGCTGTGGCCGAAGCCATCCAGAATCATCAGGACCAGGGGTTTGGGCGTAGGCATGGGTCGACTCGCTCGGCGGCTGCAAGTGGATGCGAAGGGCGGGGATTCTAAGCGCTGTAGCGCGCTGCGTCACGGCAGGGTCAGGGTGCCGCCGGATCAGGGCCCTGTGTATACTGCCGGCATTTTACCGTCCGGGAACCTGTAGATGCTTGCGCAGCTGATTGAATTCGTCTCTAACCACTATGTATTGAGCACCCTGCTGGTCGTGCTGCTGATCCTGTTCGCCTTCAACGAGCTGAACAAGGGCGGCCGCAGCCTCAGCAACCGCGAGCTGACCTCGCTGGTCAACAGCGACCAGGGCCTGGTGCTGGATATCCGCGCCAAGAAGGACTTCGATGCCGGCCATATCGTCGGTGCCGTGCACATCCCCTACGACAAGCTCGCCGCCCGCATGGTCGAACTGGAAAAGCACAAGGACAAGACCCTCATCGTCGTCTGCGCCATGGGCCAGACGGCCGGCCCGGCCTGTGCCCAGCTGAAGAACGCCGGTTTCACCGTCGCCAAGCTGGCCGGCGGCATGGGCAGCTGGCGTGGCGACAACCTGCCCGTGGTGAAGTGACATGAACGATGTGGTGATCTATACCACCGCCTGGTGCCCCTACTGCATCCGCGCCAAGCTGCTGCTGGAGCGCAAGGGCGTGGCCTACAAGGAGATCGCCGTGGACGGCAACCCGAGCCTGCGTGCGGAAATGGCTGCCAAGGCCGGGCGCACCTCGGTGCCGCAGATCTGGATCGGCGAGCAGCACGTGGGTGGTTGCGACGATCTTCATGCGCTGGAGCGCGCCGGGCGTCTGGACGCGCTGCTCGCCAAACCTCAATGACAACAAGGCTCAGCCAATGACCGAACAAGCAACTCCGCAGTTTTCCCTGCAGCGCATCTACGTCAAGGACCTGTCCTTCGAAGCCCCGAAAAGCCCGGAAATCTTCCGTCAGGATTGGAATCCGAGCGTCCAGCTGGACCTCAACACCCGC
This sequence comes from Pseudomonas sp., assembly GCF_035497915.1. Lineage (GTDB taxonomy): Bacteria > Pseudomonadota > Gammaproteobacteria > Pseudomonadales > Pseudomonadaceae > Serpens. The sequence continues at coordinate 61,582 of NZ_DATJCS010000045.1, read as the reverse complement.
ACCAAGACCCTGGACAACGACTTCCATGAAGTGGTGCTGACCCTCTCGGTGACCGTCAAGACCGGTGAGGAAACGGCGTTCATCGCCGAAGTGCAGCAGGGCGGGATCTTCCTGATCAAGGGCCTGGACGCGCCGTCCATGAGCCACACCCTGGGCGCCTTCTGCCCGAACATCCTGTTCCCCTACGCCCGCGAGGCGCTGGACAGCCTGGTGACCCGCGGCTCGTTCCCGGCACTGATGCTGGCGCCGGTGAACTTCGATGCGCTGTATGCGCAGGAAATGGCACGGGTCAACGCCGAAGCGCAGAACGTTACGCAGCAGTAAGCGGTTTGCTCATGAAGAAAGCGCCTGCGGGCGCTTTTTTCGTTTGCGGGCGTGCGAACCCTTGTGGGGCCGGCTTTACGCCGGCCAGCGGGGCCGAATCCCGCGCTGCGGAGTCGTGCCCGCCTCCGTCGGCCGGGATAAACCCGGCCCTACAGGTTTGCCCGGTGCCGGCCCTCTCAACCCGCACCTTATTCCCCGCCGGCGAAGCCCTGCTGGCGCCAGGCCTCGTAGACCGCCACCGCCACCGTATTGGAAAGGTTCAGGCTGCGGCAGCCGGGGCGCATGGGCAGGCGCACGCGTTGCTCGGCTGGCACGGCATTGCGAATCTCGTCCGGCAAGCCTCGACTCTCCGGGCCGAACAGGAAGGCATCGCCGGGTCGGTACTGCACCTCGTGGAACGGCTGCGAGCCCTTGGTGGTGAAGGCGTAGATGCGCGGCGCATCCGGGCTGGCAGGGACGCCCAGCGTCAGCCCCAGGCTGTCCAGGCAGCTGTGCAGATCAGGGTGGCGCTGGAGCGTGGCGAACTCGTGGTAGTCCAGGCCGGCGCGGCGCAGACGCTTGTCGTCGGTGTCGAAACCCAGGGGCTCGATCAGATGCAGGTGGCTGCCGCTGTTGGCGCACAGCCTGATAATGTTGCCGGTGTTGGGTGGAATCTCCGGCTGGAACAGGATGACGTGGAACATGCAGGACTCGGGACGCGAGGAAGGTGCGCATTCTAGCGCCGATGTGGATCCGCGGCGGCGGGTCTGGCCGCGCTTTCTGCTCGGCCTGGCGGCCACCGGACTGCTGGTCGGTCTGATGCTCGGCAAATGGCTGAATCCGGGACCGGTCTATCTGCTCGAAGTGCGCGAGGCGCCGGGCGCGCTGGTGCTCTGGTTCGATCGCGAGCCGCTGGCGCCGCGCCTGGAAACCCTGGACGGCGCGCTGCTGGTGCGCCTGGACGATGCCCAGGGCAACGCCCAGGCGGGACGGCTGGCGCTGGATCAGGGTGAGGTTCGCTGGCGGCTGCGCGCGGCGGATTCCGCGCTGCTGCTGTCCTTCGTCGCCACCCGGCCCTTGCGGGCCGAATGGCGGGGCGAGGCGAAAGGCGGCCAGTGGCGCCTGGAGCTGCGTCTCGCCGTTGCGGAATAAAAGGGGGAGTCCCGGCCTGCCTGGTACCGAGGTCCCCAGAAACTGACGCAGGATATTAAGCAGAGACTGTGCCAGTTTCGTTACAGGCTGGAATCGGCGCGGGGATGCGCGAATGGCGCGGGGTTGATGGCTCAGGAGAAATGGCTCCGCACGCTTTGGGTGCAGGGCTCGGGGATTGGCGCACTGCTGTAGACCTGGCCTGGCACCCCGCACCTGGGTGGCGTGCCTACCCGCGTCGGCCGGGATAAACCCGGCCCTACAAGTTCCCCAGGCCGTTGGATCGTAACCGAGCCCGTGTGGGGCCGGCTTTACGCCGGCCAGCGAGGCTTGTATCCCGCACCTGGGTGTCGTGCCTACCCGCGTCGGCCGGGATAAACCCGGCCCTACAGGGATCCGGCGGGGCATCCGTAGGAGCGGCTTTAGCCGCGATGCTTTTCGCAGGCCGCAGCCAAGAGCTCGCGGCTGAAGCCGCTCCTACAAGAGCAGGCGAGGCGAGCGAGGCTTAGGCCTCGTCCGCGTCGTCCTCGTCGCCGCCGGCGACGTTCATGCCCAGTTCCTTGATCTTGCGCGTCAGGGTATTGCGGCCCCAGCCCAGCAGCAGCGCGGCGTCGCGGCGGCGGCCGGCGGTGTGCTTGAGGGCGGTCTCGATCATGACGCGTTCGAATGCCGGTACGGCGAGATCCAGCAGGTTGCTCTGGCCGCGCGCCAGGGACTGGTCGGCCCACAGGCGCAGGCCCTGCTCCCAGTTGCCCACCGGCTGCGTTTCCTGGTTCTGGCTGAGCAGCTCCGGTGGCAGCTCGTCGACATGCACCTCGCGCCCGGAAGCCATCACGGTGATCCAGCGGCAGGTGTTCTCCAGCTGGCGCACGTTGCCCGGCCAGGGCAGGTTGCTCAGGTATTCCTCGGTGTCCGGCTTGAGCAGCTTGGGCTCCACGGACAGCTCGCGGGCGGCGCGCGCCAGGAAATGCCGGGCCAGCGCCGGAATGTCCTCGCGGCGGTCGGCCAGGCGCGGGATATGGATGCGGATGACGTTCAGGCGGTGGAACAGGTCCTCGCGGAACTTGCCTTCGCGCACCAGGGTTTCCAGGTCCTGGTGGGTGGCGGCGATGATGCGTACGTCCACCTTCACCGGCGTGTGCCCGCCAACCCGGTAGAACTCGCCGTCGGCCAGCACGCGCAACAGGCGGGTCTGGGTGTCGGCGGGCATGTCGCCGATCTCGTCGAGGAACAGCGTGCCGCCGTCGGCTTGCTCGAAGCGGCCGCGGCGCTGGTTGGCCGCGCCGGTGAAAGCGCCCTTCTCGTGGCCGAACAGCTCGGATTCCATCAGGTCCTTGGGAATTGCCGCCATGTTCAGGGCGATGAATGGCGAATGCGCGCGCGGGCTGTGCCGGTGCAGGGCGTGGGCGACCAGTTCCTTGCCGGTGCCCGACTCGCCGTTGATCAGTACAGTGATGTTGGACTGCGACAGGCGACCGATGGCGCGGAACACCTCCTGCATCGCCGGCGCCTCGCCGATGATTTCCGGTGTGTGCGGTGCGGCGACCGGCGCGCTCTGTTCCTGCTGCTCCCGGGTGTGCAGGCTGGCGCGCTTGACCAGCGATACCGCCTCGTCGACATCGAACGGCTTGGGCAGGTATTCGAAGGCGCCGCCCTGATAGGACGCCACCGCGCTGTCGAGGTCGGAGTGGGCGGTCATCACGATCACCGGCAGGCGCGGATGCTGCTCGCGGATCTGCGCGAGCATTTCCAGACCGCTGGTGCCGGGCATGCGGATATCGGAAATGATCACGTCCGGCTGCTGACGGCTCAGCCGGCCGAGCAGGCTGTCGGCGCTGTCGAAGCTCTGCGTGGTCAGGCCACCCTGTTGCAGGGCCTTTTCCAGCACCCAGCGGATGGAGCGGTCGTCGTCGACGATCCAGACGGTTTCGCTTTGGCTCATGTGAAGGCTGCTCCTTGTTCCAGCGGCAGGCTGATGGAGAACACGGTGTGGCCGGGCTGGCTCTCGCATTCCACCAGGCCCTGATGCTGGCTGATGATGTTCTGGGCGATGGCCAGGCCCAGGCCGGTGCCGTCCGGACGGCCGCTGACCATGGGGTAGAAGATGGTTTCCTGCAGCTCGGACGGAATGCCCGGGCCGTTGTCGATGATCTCGATGCGCACCGCCAGGCGATGGCGCTGATGACCGATGGTGAACTGGCGCAGGGCGCGGCTGCGCAGGATGATTTGCGGCGCTTCCTGGGTGCGACTTTCCATGAGCGCCTGCAGGGCATTGCGGGCGATGTTGAGCACCGCCTGGATCATCTGCTCCTGATCGATCAGCACCTCGGGAATGCTCGGGTCGTAATCGCGCAGCAGCGGCACGCGGCCCTGGCTTTCCGCCTCGATCAGGCTGGCGACGCGCTCCAGCACCTCATGGATGTTGCCCTGTGTCAGCTGCGGCAGCTTGTTGGAGCCGAGCATGCGATCCACCAGGTTCCGCAGTCGGTCGGCTTCCTCGATGATCACGTTGGTGTAATCGCGCAGCGCCTCGTCGGGCAGCTCGCGGGCCAGCAACTGCGCGGCGCCGCGAATGCCGCCCAGCGGGTTCTTGATCTCGTGCGCCAGGCCGCGCACCAGCAGGCGGGTGGTTTCCAGCTGCGATTGCTGGGCCTCCTCCTTGGTGATGCGCAGCAGGCGATCACGCGGGTGCACCTCAACCAGCAACCGGTTGCGGCCGTGCTCGACGATGGGCGTCACCGCGTAGTCGACGACCAGTGGGTGGCCGCTCAGGGCAATCAGCGTGGCCTCGCGCTTGGTGAACGGGTGCGCCTGCTCGACCGCCTGGCGCAGGGCGGCCAATGCCTCCGGCGATTCGGTGAACAGCTCGCTGATGAACTGCCCGTGGCTGCGCTGGCCGCTGACGGCCAGCAGCATTTCGGCGGCGGGGTTCATGTACTCCAGGCACAGCCGTTCGTCCAACAGCAGCGTGGCAGTGTTCAGGTTGTCGAGCAGCAGCCGGTGAGGGGCGTCGTTGGGCATGGCGAATCGTTTTCTCGGTCGAGGCCTCGGGAAAATGCAAGAAGCAAACCAGCAGGCCCGAAAAAGGGCATAAATGCGTGTTCGGGTGGCATTCAGCGCCCTTTTGCGGACCGTCTCACATTTCATGATGCACCTTAATGGTGCGTGGCGCGCGCTATTGGTGCGCAGGAAGCTGGCGGGGCTGGCACTCAGGGCGCTGGCGGTGCTCGGCGGTTGCCTCGCAGGGCTGCCGCCGGCGCTTGTGAATCAGCGAGGGGCGCTGGATGTGCACTACCTGCTCGGCGCTGCCGGCCAGCACCCGGCCAGTGGCGTCGACGATCTGCACCGCCAGGCGATGACTGCCACGATCCAGGTTGTGCAGCTGCAGGCCGGCGGGCCAGGCCTGTCCGTCGAGCAGCAGCCGATAGCTGTGGCCGGGCAGCAGCGCCGGTTCGCTGCTCGCCTCGACGCGCAGATCACCGGTTGGGTCGGGATGCCCGGCATCCGCAGCGGGGAACAGGATCGCTACCTGCTGATAAGGCGAGCGCTGCTCCGTGCGTGCCGCTGCGGGATCGGACGGAATCGCGAGGGTGACAGTTGCCGGCATGCGGTTGATCGGGTTCTGGATGAGCGGCTGTGCACCCTCGTGGGGCGCGCGGTCGCTGAACATCGGCGTGCCGCTGGCGTCGCGATAGCTGTAAACCTCGGCTTGGGCGATTGCAGGCAAGGTCAGCAGCAGCCAGCCCAGGCACTGGCGCATCAGGGTGCAGGCCGCGCCGGGCCGGGCCGCGCTGGGCTGTTCACGCTGATGCGCTGCACCGTGACGGTCTGCGCATCGCTCTGCTGGATCGGCTGGCCGGCGGCATCCAGCACCTGCACCACCAGGCTGTAGGTGCCCCGGTCGGCCTGGCGCACCGGCAGGGACGCGCCCTGGGTGGTCGGCCCGTGCGGCTGGCCGTCCAGCAGCAGGCGCAGGCTGTGCCCGGTGGCCAGCGGCGGCTCCACGGCGACCTGCACGTCGAAGCTGCCATTGTTGGCGCGCAGGGCCTCGTCGTCCGGCAGGTTGATGATCTCCAGGCGGGCATAGCGGCTGACGGGCATGGGCGTCGTCGGCGCATCGGCGGGGTTGGATGGCGTGGGCGGGGCAATGCGGTTGATGGGGGGCTGCTCGATGCGTTCGGCGGGGCGTCGCTCGGGTGGCTGGTCGGTGAACACCGGGCGGCCCTGGTCATCGGTGTAACGGTAGATCTCGGCACTGGCGGTTGCGGTCAGCAGGCCGAGCAGGCAGGCGGTGAACAGGCGCATGGGGCATCTCCGACGGACTCGCGACAAGCCTTGCACCGGCCCGGGGGGCTGGCAAGCACGCCAGGCGCGGAATGTGCCGGGGATCAGCAAGTCTGCTGCGAACGTCGGGCGGTCAGCACCTTTCGGGCCGCGGTCGGCTGCACGGGCATGGTGGACAAGAACGGCGTTGTCCGCCTACGCCTCGTGCGCTCTTTATCGCGGCTGAAGCCGCTCCTACAAAAAAAGCAGGCACAAAAAACCCCCGCCGAGGCGGGGGTTCGTTTTGCCGGGGAGGCGATCAGACGCTGTAGTACAGGTCGTATTCCAGCGGGTGCACGAAGGTGCGCACCTTGATCTCTTCCTCGGACTTCAGCTCGATGTAGGCATCGATGAAGTCGTCGGAGAACACGCCGCCCTTGGTCAGGAAGGCGCGGCCCTTGTCCAGCTCTTCCAGGGCTTCCTTCAGGCTGCCGCACACCTGCGGGATCTGCTTGGATTCTTCCGGCGGCAGGTCATACAGGTTCTTGTCGGCGGCGTCGCCGGGGTGGATCTTGTTCTGGATGCCGTCCAGGCCGGCCATCAGCAGGGCGGCGAAGCACAGGTAGGGGTTGGCCGCCGGGTCCGGGAAGCGCGCCTCGATGCGGCGGGCCTTCGGGCTGGTGACGTACGGGATACGGATGGAAGCGGAACGGTTGCGGGCCGAGTAGGCCAGCATGACCGGGGCTTCGAAGCCCGGGACCAGACGCTTGTAGGAGTTGGTCGACGGGTTGGTGAAGCCGTTCAGGGCCTTGCCGTGCTTGATGATGCCGCCGATGAAGTACAGGGCGGTCTCGGACAGGCCGGCATAGCCTTCGCCCGCGAAGGTGTTCTTGCCATCCTTGGAGATGGACATGTGCACGTGCATGCCGGAGCCGTTGTCGCCATACAGGGGCTTGGGCATGAAGGTCACGGTCTTGCCGTAGGCATCGGCGACGTTGTGCACGCAGTACTTCAGGGTCTGCACTTCGTCAGCCTTGGCGACCAGGGTGTTGAACTTCACGCCGATTTCGTTCTGACCGGCAGTGGCCACTTCGTGGTGGTGCACCTCGACGACCAGGCCCATTTCTTCCAGGGCGTTGCACATGGCGGTACGGATTTCGTGGTCGTGGTCGACCGGCGGTACCGGGAAGTAGCCGCCCTTCACGCCCGGACGGTGGCCCTTGTTGCCGCCTTCGATGTCGGCGTCGGTGTTCCAGGAAGCCTGCTCGGAGAAGATCTTGAACATCGAGCCGGAGATGTCGGACTTGAACTTCACTTCGTCGAAGATGAAGAACTCGGGCTCCGGACCGACGAACACGGTGTCGCCGATGCCGGTGGACTTCAGGTATTCCTCGGCGCGGCGGGCGATGGCGCGCGGGTCGCGATCGTAGCTCTGCATGGTGCTCGGCTCGATGATGTCGCAGACCAGGATTAGGGTCGGCTCTTCGGTGAACGGGTCGAGCACGGCGGTGCTGTCGTCGGGCAGGAGGATCATGTCCGAGGCTTCGATGCCCTTCCAGCCGGCAACGGAGGAGCCGTCGAACATCTTGCCATGCTCGAAGAAGTCGTCGTCCGCATCGCGGGCCGGCATGGTCAGGTGCTGCTGCTTGCCTTTGGTATCGGTGAAGCGAAGGTCAATCCACTTCACATCATGTTCTTTGATCAGTTGAAGCGACTTCGACATGGTGTCCTCCAGGGGAATCGATCTGGGGGTTCGCCAACCAGGCTGACGCCCCAGGGGATAGGTGATGCCGGGGCGGGATCATCCGTCAGGGCAACCTGCCTCACAAGGGAGCAATTAGTGTGCCAGTGCACCTGAATGCACCGGGGGTCGTGCGTGGTGCGGCTTTGATGAAAGTTACGGCGGCGGCGGCGGATAACGCAGGCACCATAATGGTGCGTTTCGCTCGGTCCGGAAGCAATTTGGTGCGCGCGCGGTCTGTGCAAATTGCTGGTCAATAGGTGAGCGATTTCCGGTATACTCCGCGCCCTTCTTTTCGGCCCCCCCGCCAGCGTTCCTCAATGAAACTCATCGTCAAGCCCTTCGCGGAAATCACCATCAAGAGCCGTCCGGTGCGCAAGCAGTTCATCCGGCAACTGGCGAAGAACATCCGCGCGGTGCTCAAGGACCTGGACCCGGAGCTGCGCGTCGAGGGCGAGTGGGACAACCTGGACGTGATCACCACCGTGCAGGAACGCCGGGTGCTCAACGAGATGTTCGAGCGCCTGCGCAACCTGCCGGGCATCGCGCATTTCCTGGAAGTCCACGAATACCCTTATGTGGATTTCGACGACGTCTTCGAGAAGTGCCGCGAGCACTACGGCGACCAGCTGCCGGGCAAGCAGTTCGCGGTGCGCTGCAAGCGCGCCGGCAACACCCACGACTTCACCTCGGTCGAGCTGGCCAGCCACGTCGGCAGCCGCCTGCGTCGTGAATGCGGGGCGTCCGGCATCGACCTGAAGCACCCCGAGGTCGAGGTGCGCTTCGAGGTGCGCTACGACCGCCTGCTGATCATTCATGCGCAGCATGAAGGCCTGGGCGGTTACCCGCTGGGCTCGGTGGAGCAGGTGGTGGTGCTGATGTCCGGCGGCTTCGATTCCACCGTGGCCGCCTACCAGATGATGCGCCGCGGCATGCTCAGCCACTTCTGCTTCTTCAACCTCGGCGGCCGCGCCCACGAGCTGGGGGTGATGGAAGTCGCCCACTACCTGTGGGAGAAATTCGGCCGTTCGCACCGCGTGCTGTTCGTCAGCGTGCCGTTCGAGGAAGTGGTCGGCGAGATCCTCGGCAAGGTCGACAACAGTCAGATGGGCGTGGTGCTCAAGCGCATGATGCTGCGCGCCGCCAGCCAGGTGGCCGAGAACCTGCACATCGATGCGCTGGTGACCGGCGAGGCGATTTCCCAGGTCTCCAGCCAGACGCTGCCCAACCTCTCGGTGATCGACGCGGTGACCGATACCCTGGTGCTGCGCCCGCTGATCGCCGCCCACAAGCAGGACATCATCGACACCGCCACGCGCATCGGCACCGCCGAGTTCGCCAAGCACATGCCCGAATACTGCGGCGTGATCTCGGTGAACCCCACCACGCGCGCCAAGCGTGACCGCGTGGAGTACGAAGAAAGTCATTTCGACATGGCGATCCTCGAGCGGGCCATCGAGCGCGCCCGTTTCGTGGCCATCGACAAGGTCATCGACGAACTCGGCCAGGACGTGCCGGTGGAAGAAGTCCGCGAGGCGCTGCCCGGCCAGATCGTGCTGGACATCCGCCATCCGGACGCCGCCGAGGACGAACCCCTGCAATTGCCGGGCGTCGAAGTCAGGGCCATGCCGTTCTATGCCATCAACAGCCAGTTCAAGAATCTCGACGCCAATCGCCAGTACCTGTTGTATTGCGATCGCGGCGTGATGAGCCGCCTGCATGCCCACCACCTGCTCAGTGAGGGGCATGCCAATGTGCGCGTTTACCGTCCGGCCTAAGCAGCCGGGCCTGCTCGGTGGCAGTATTCGCCACCGCCCTCCCGACCTGTCCTGAACTCTGTTGATCTGGCCTCTGCTCATGTCGAGCGGAGGGAACGCCTTCAGACGGCGGGCCGCCTGCCCCGACGTTTATATCGAGATAGAACCGTGATCGAAAAACTCCGCAACATCGCCATCATCGCCCACGTCGACCATGGCAAGACCACCCTGGTGGACAAACTCCTGCGCCTGTCCGGCACCCTGGACCGCAAGGAGCTGGAAAACGAGCGCGTGATGGACAGCAACGACCAGGAAAAGGAACGTGGCATCACCATCCTGGCCAAGAACACCGCGCTGAAGTGGAACGGCTACAACATCAACATCGTCGACACCCCCGGCCACGCTGATTTCGGTGGTGAGGTCGAGCGCGTGATGTCCATGGTGGATTCCGTGCTGCTGGTGGTCGACGCCCAGGACGGCCCCATGCCGCAGACCCGCTTCGTGACCCAGAAGGCCTTCAAGGCCGGCCTGCGTCCGATCGTGGTGGTCAACAAGATCGACCGTCCCGGCGCGCGTCCGGACTGGGTTGTCGACCAGATCTTCGACCTGTTCGACAACTTGGGCGCCACCGACGAGCAGCTGGACTTCCCGATCGTCTACGCCAGTGCCCTGAACGGCATCGCCGGCATGGACCACGAGAAGATGGACGACAACATGGATGCCCTGTTCCAGGCCATCATCGACCACGTCCCGGCGCCTAAGGTTGACCTGGACGGTCCGTTCCAGATGCAGATCTCCCAGCTGGACTACAACAGCTTCCTCGGCGTGATCGGCATCGGCCGCATCGCCCGCGGCGTGATCAAGGCCAACAGCCCGGTCACCGCCATCGGCGCCGACGGCAAGAAGCGCAACGGCCGCATCCTGAAGATCATGGGCCACTCCGGCCTGCAGCGCGTGGAAGTTGCCGAGGCAGAAGCGGGCGACATCGTCTGCGTCTCTGGCATGGACGAGCTGTACATCTCCGACACCCTGTGCGACCAGAACGCCGTCGAGGCACTGCCGCCGCTGACCGTCGACCAGCCGACCGTGAGCATGACCTTCCAGGTCAACGACTCGCCGTTCGCCGGCAAGGAAGGCAAGTTCGTCACCAGCCGCAACATCAAGGACCGTCTGGACAAGGAGCTGCTGCACAACGTGGCGCTGCGCGTCGAGCCGGGCGAAAGCCCCGAGAAGTTCAAGGTCTCCGGCCGTGGCGAACTGCACCTCTCGGTGCTGATCGAAACCATGCGCCGTGAAGGCTTCGAACTGGCCGTCGGCCGTCCGGAAGTGGTGATCATCGAGAACGAGGCCGGCGAGAAGCAGGAACCGTACGAGAACGTCACCATCGACATCGAAGAGCAGCACCAGGGTCCGGTGATGGAGCAGATGGGTCTGCGCAAGGGCGATCTGACCAACATGATCCCCGACGGCAAGGGCCGCGTGCGTCTGGAGTACACTATCCCGGCGCGTGGCCTGATCGGCTTCCGCAACAGCTTCCTGACCATGACCTCGGGCACCGGCATCCTGACCTCGACCTTCAGCCACTACGGCCCGATCAAGGCCGGCGAAGTGACCAACCGCCAGAACGGCGTGCTGGTTTCCATGGCCACCGGTACCGCGCTGACCTACTCGCTGGAAACCCTGCAGGCCCGCGGCAAGCTGTTCCTCGAGCCGGGCCAGGACATCTACGAAGGCCAGCTGTGCGGCATCAACAGCCGTGACAACGACCTGGTGATCAACCCCACCAAGGGCAAGAAGCTCGACAACATGCGCGCTTCCGGCAAGGACGAAGTCATCGCCCTGGTGCCGCCGATCAAGTTCACCCTGGAACAGGCGCTGGAATTCATCGACGACGACGAGCTGGTGGAAGTGACGCCGAAGTCCATCCGCCTGCGCAAGAAGTACCTGAACGAAAATGACCGCAAGCGCTTCGAGCGCAGCAAGGTCTGATTCGGCCAGGGCTGAAATGAAAAACCGCCGGTAGCGATACCGGCGGTTTTTTTTGGCCTGTTCAAGACGGCCTCAGTCGCGAGCTACCGTGCCTGGGCAGCCGGAACGGCGCGGCACGCCAGCCGTCACTGCCGCACGCCGACCGCCAGGCCTTCCTCGCGCTGGCCGACGAAGGTCGCCCAGGCCTCGATCACTTCCGGGCGCCGCCCCCCTTCGCCGATCACCAGGCTCACCGCCTTGCCGGCGCCCCGCGTCCGGAGGCTGCGCCAGCCCGGCTGGTCCCCCTTGCTGAGCAGCAGGCGCCGGGTGACGGTCTTGTAGGGTGAGTTGTACTGCACATGCTCGGCATTCAGGTAGGCAATCTCCGGCCGCGACATGAACTCGATGAAACGCCAGGCCTGCTCGGGCAGCCGCGATTTCGCCGGCACCACCAGGGCATCCACATAGACGGTGCTGCCCTCGTCGGGTATCAGAAACTCCAGATTCGGGTTCTCGCCAATCATCGCGCGGGCATCGCCTTCCCAGGCCATGGCGATGCACTGACGGCCAGCGGGCAGGTCGTCCAGGTACGCCAGGTTGTCCACCGCCCGCAGATGCGGACGCAGCTCGACCAGCGCCTTGTGGAAGGCCCGCAGTTCGCGCCCGGCTGGACGCTCGGCGAGCGCGCCGTGCCAGTTCATCCACAACGCAAAGAACTCGGCGCGCGCATCCAGCAGGGAGGCGCCGCAGCTCGACAGGCGGGCCAGATTCCTGGGGTCGAACAGCAGGCCCCACGAGCTAGGGGCTTCCGCGCCGAGCGCCTGCTCAACGCGCGCGCGATCCATGACGATGCCGACGCGCCCCCACATATAGGGCATGGCGTAGCGACGGCCCGGGTCGACACTGCTCAGTCGGCTGAGGATCAGCGGATCGATGTCCTCATAGACGGCCAGCGAGCGCGCGGCAATGGGCTGCAGCAGCCCTTCCCGGATCAGGCCGGGCAGGTAATGGCTGTCCGGCACCAGCACATCCGGCGGGAATTCCTGGCGCAGCAGCGCATCGGCATCCTCGTCGGTTTCAAAGGTGCGGTAATCGACAACGATGCCGGTTTCCTCGGTGAAACGGGCGATCAGGTCGGGATTGATGTAGTCGTTCCAGTTGGCCACAACCAGCGCCGGAGAGGCGTGCGCGGGCATGACCTGCAACAGGATCAGGAGAGGAACGGCCAAGATCGCCAGGCTGCGAACGCGCAACCGGCATGCAAGGGTAAGACGGGGGTGTGCTGCCATCATCGACGTTCCCTCTTGTCTGGCTGCGGGGGGCCGGCAATCCAAGCCGGGCGGGAACACTAGCGCACTCTAATGGCAATTAGCCATGCACTTTGGTCGAGGTGCGACATTCTGGCAGGGGCGCTGCGCCGCAAGGCCAGCCGTACTGCTGCGGCAGTTCGAGCTGAGTATTCTGGAGGCCGTCACCTGGGCCAAACAGCAGCCGCTACCGACCATGGCGTAATGCCAGCCCGTTGGCGATCTTTGTAGAATCGGCGCCCCGAACAGGCAGTCAGCGAGTCGATTCTTCAGATGGAGAGCAAGGGAAACCACGAAGTCGGTGTCACTGGCCTGGTGCTCTCCGGTGGCGGCGCGCGCGCGGCCTATCAGGCCGGCGTACTGTCGGCGATTGCCGAGTTGCTGCCGGACCCCACGCGCAATCCCTTTCCGGTCATCGTCGGCACCTCGGCCGGGGCGATCAACGCGGTCGGGCTGGCCTGCGGGGCGTTGCAGTTCGGCGAGGCGGTGCAGCGCATCCGCGCGGTCTGGCACAACCTGCATTGCGATCAGGTATTTCGCAGCGACTGGCCCGGTCTGCTGTTGCAGGTTGGGCGTTTCCTGCGCCGCGGCCTGCTCGGGATGCGGCGCGACAAGCCGCTGTCGCTGCTGGACAGCGCGCCGCTGCGCGGCATGGTCGAGCGGGAGATGAACTTCAATGGCATCGCCGCCGCAATCCGCCAGCGCAGTCTGCGCGCGGTGGCAGTGACCGCGTTCAGCTACGACTCCGGTCACGCGGTGACCTTCTACCAGGGCTGGGGCTCGATCGACCCCTGGTTCCGCCACCGCCGGGTCGGTGTGCCGACGCGCCTGGGTGCGGATCACCTGCTGGCCAGCGCGGCGATTCCCCTGGTGTTTCCGCCGGTGCGGCTGAATCACGAGTACTACGGCGATGGCGCGGTGCGTCAGGTGGCGCCGATCAGCCCGGCGCTGCACCTGGGCGCCACGCGCATCCTGGTGGTGGGCGTGAGCAGCAATCCGGAGCGGGACGACGCCACGGCGCCGGCCAGCAACCAGCCGCCGAGCCTGGCGCGCATCGGTGGCCACATGCTCAACAGCACTTTCGTCGACAACCTGGAATCGGACATCGAGCTGCTGGAGCGCCTCAACCATATCGGGCAGATCCTGCCCGCCGGCCGCGAGAAGCGGCAGCTGGGGCTGCGCAATGTGGACGTGCTGGTGATCAATCCCAGCGAGCCGCTGGAACCGATCGCCGCGCGGCACCGCAAGGCCCTGCCGCGTTCGCTGCGCACCTTCCTGCGCGGGCCGGGCGCGACCCAGGTCGGCGGCGCCGGGGTGCTCAGCTATCTCTTGTTCGAGCCCGGTTACTGCAACGAGCTGATGGAACTGGGCTACCGGGACGCGATGGCGCGGCAGGAGGATCTGCGCGCCTTTCTGGGGGTGCAGCAGACACAACCTGTGGTGGCGCTGGGTGTGCCGGGCTGACGGAGACGCAGCGGGTGAATTGTGTGGGGGCAGGCAGGGTCTAGTCTGGGTGAGTGCGTTACGAACAACGCTCTGGAAGTTGTTCCGACAACCCTGACAGGAGTCGCTTCATGCCCTTCCGACACCCTCTGGGCCTCAGCCTGCTGCTGGCCCTACCCACGCTTGCCCTGGCCTCCCCCTATTCCCAACTGGTGATCTTCGGCGATTCGCTGAGCGACAGCGGACAGTTTCCCGACCTGCTGGGTCCGCTGGATGGCGTGCAGCCCATCGGCGGGCTGCGCATGACCAACCGCACCGGCCCGACCTACCGGGACAATCAGGACGAGCCCTACGCCGCCGTGGCGCCGCAATACCTGGCGCAACGCCTGGGCCTGGCGGCGCTGCCTTCCACGCCTGCCCTGCAGGACAACGACAATCCCGACGGCACCAACTACGCGGTGGCCGGCTACCGCACTGACGACATTCTGGCCTCGATCATCGAGCCGGATGGTTCGGTGGTCGCGCGCTCCGGTGTCACGCTGCGCGAGCGTGACGGCTATCTGGTGGATACGCCGAGGGTCGATCCCGACACGCTGTTCCTGCTCAATGGCGGCGGCAATGACCTGTTCCAGGGGCGCGTGGTGGACGCCGCCAGCGCCGGGGTGGCGGCAGCCGATCTGGTGGCGGGTGTGGCGGCGCTGCGCCAGGCCGGGGCGCGCCACATCATCGTGTCGGACCTGCCGGATGTCGGCCTGACGCCCGCTGGCGCGGCGTCAGGCGACCGGGCGCTGTGGAGCAGCCTGTCGACGGCCTTCAACGATGTGCTGCGCAATCAACTGGCCGCCCTGGACAGCTCGGTGATCCTGCTCAACGTGCGCGGGCTGGTTGCCGAAGTGGTGGCCGACCCGGCGCGCTACGGCTTCGATCCGGCCGTGGTGCAGACCGATGTGTGTTTTGTCGGTTACCAATGCAACATGGATCCGACCTGGGGCATCACCGGCGCGACCGCCGATCCCGCGCGCCTGATGTTCTTCGATGGCGTGCACCCGACCACCGCCGTGCATGCCATCAATGCCGACTACATCCATTCGATTCTCGCCGCGCCGTGGGAGATCAGCCTGCTACCCGAGATCGCCCTGGGTGGCCTGATGTCCCACCAGCAGCAACTGCGCCATGAGTGGCAGTCGGCACGCGGCGACTGGCAGCGCCGTGGCGACTGGCACACCTTCGTCGCCGCCACCGGGCACAGTCGCGACTTCGAGCCGGGCGTCGGAGTCAGTGAGGCGGACAACGACGGGCTGGGCATCACCCTCGGCAGCAGCTATCGACTGGCCGATGCCTGGCGCTGGGGTTTCTCGCTGGGCCTGCAGGACCAGCGCCTGGAGACGCCGAGCGATTCCAGCTACAAGCTGGACGCCTATCTGTTGAGCACCTTCCTGCAATTCCAGCGCAGCCGGCTGTGGGCCGATGTGGGCCTGAGCTACGGCAAGCTCGAGTACCGCGATCTGGAGCGGCACTTCGCGATGGGCATCAGCGAGCGGGTGGAAAAGGGCGAGACGGACGGCGCCATTGGCGGTGCCAGCCTGCGTCTGGGCTACGCCCTGGGACGCAAGGGGCGCTGGTCGCTGAGCCCCTTCATCAGTGCCGAGTATGCGCGGGCGGACATGGATGCCTGGCGTGAGCGCAGCGACAGTTCAACGGCCTTGCGTTACGCCGACCAGACCCGGGACAGCAAGCGCGCCGGCGTCGGGATAGAGGCGCGGATCGGCATCGGCAGGCGCTCCGAGCTGTTCGGCGAGGTGGCCCGCGAGCGGGAATTCGAGGACGAGGCGCAGGTGGTCGACATGGGCCTGGTATCGGTACCCGGGTTCGACTACGGCCTGCAGGGCTACACCCCGCATCGCGACCACACCCTGGCCACACTCGGCGTGGCCACCGAGCTCGGTCAGGCCTTCCAGGTGCGTCTCGCCTATCAGCTGCGCGACGCCGAGGAGCGCCAGCACGGCGCCAACCTGTCGCTGACCTGGGGGTTCTAGCTGGCCATTTCCCAGCGGCTGCGGTCCCGCAATTGCCGCGAGGCGATGTAGCGGGGCCGGCCGCTGGTGTCCTCCAGCTCGGTGAGGCCGGCCAACTGGTTGACGATGCGATAGCGTCGACCGGCGGACTTGTCGGTGAGGGGATAAAGCTGGGCGATGTGCTGGGCCAGTTCGGTAAGCGTGCTCATAACCGCGTGCGCTGCCAGGAATGTTGGCAGCGTATGTACCGCAGCCAGGTTACAGCTTGAGGTCAGCGCGCCGGGGTGACCCGCCAGACACGGTTGCCGACATCGTCCGCCACCAACAGCGCGCCCCGGCTGTCCACCGCCACACCGACCGGCCGGCCGAAGGCCTGATCATTCTCGTCATCAAGGAAGCCGGTGAGTACGTCCCGGGGCGGCCCGGCCGGACGGCCTTGAGCATCGAAGGGCACGAACACCACCTTGTAACCGCTGCGTGGCTTGCGGTTCCAGGAACCGTGCTGGCCCACGAACGCGCCGTGGCGATACGGCGCAGGTAGCAGATCGCCGGTGTAGAAGGTCAGGCCCAGGGAGGCCGTGTGCGCACCCAGCGCGTAATCGGGCACGATGGCCTGCGCGACGAGATCGGGTCGTGGGGGCTTTACGCGCTCGTCCACATGCTGGCCGAAGTAGCTGTAGGGCCAGCCATAGAAGCCGCCTTCGCGCACCGAGGTCATGTAGTCGGGCACCAGGTCGCTGCCGATCTCGTCGCGCTCGTTGACCGCCACCCACAGCTCGCCGCTGTCCGGTTGCCAGGCCAGACCGTTGGGGTTGCGCAGCCCGGAGGCGAACAGCCGGGTCGAGCCGCTGGCGATATCGATGGCCAGGATCGCGGCGCGGTTCTTTTCCTCCGCCATGCCGAACTCGGCCACGTTGCTGTTGGAGCCGACCGTGGCGTACAGGGTCCGGCCGTCCGGACTGGCGATCAGGTCCTTGGTCCAGTGGTGGTTGCGCGGCCCGGCCGGCAGATCGGCGATCTTCTCGCCCTCGGCATCGATCCGTATTACGCCCGTCCGATAGGGGAAGCGCAGGATGGCGTCGGTGTTGGCCACGCACAGGTGGTCGCCCACCAGCGCCATGCCGAAGGGCGAGTTCAGGTCCTCCAGGAAGGGCGTCTGCAGCTCGGCGACGCCATCGCCGTCCGCGTCGCGCAGCAGCGTGATGCGATTGGCGCTGGGCACCCCGGCCCCGGCGTAGTTCATCATCTTGTTCATCACCCAGCCGCGTACGCCCTTCTGCGCGACCGGGCGTTGTGGCGCGTTGGTTTCCGTCACCAGCACGTCGCCATTGGGCAGGCTCAGCAGCGTGCGTGGATGCTCCAGCCCGCTGGCGAAGGCCTGCACCCGTAGGCCCGGCGCGGCACTAGGGGTGCGCTCTGGCGGCCAGCCGACTGCCTTTGCCGGGCTGACCGTGGGCAGCAGTGTCTTCTTCGGCTCGGGCAGTTCGGGTTGCGGGCCGTAGCCTGTGGATACATCCAGCGTGGCCGTGTCGCCGCAACCGGCCAGGGCGAGCAGCAAGGCAATGCGGAGGAAGCGCTGAGGGGTTCCGGCTGGCATGGCGTCCTCCCGTACTCGTGGCGTTCTTGCTACGACAGGGGAAGGGAGGAAAAGTGGCCAGGGAGAGGCGCGGTGTACTGCGAAAAGCGGCTTGGAGAGATGGTGGGCCCGCTGGGACTCGAACCCAGGACCAAAGGATTATGAGACCGGGTTTTGGCATATCAGGGCGTTTCAGGTGGTTGCTGTTTGTTAACTAACTTATTGAAAAATAAGAATTTCAGCTTTCTCTTTGTTGCCTTTGATTTCCCGGATTATGCTGACTTTGCATGAGAAACGGGGAACGAACGGGGAAAGTGGAAACATGGCCAAGCGCTCCCGGATGACCGAAATGGAGGCCCATGCGGTAAAGACGCGCCAGTCCGAACCGGTCGGTTCGCGCGGGAAGGGCACCCTGCTGCTGGAGCGCAAAGCGTCCGGAACCATCCTTGCCTTCTATCGCGAGCGGACGGCCAGCACCGACAACCGCCTGCCGCTCGGAATCCTCTCGCGCAAACCCGTACCCGAAACGCAGGAGCGCACACTCAGCGAGCTGCGTGTTGAGGCATTACGCATCTCCACCGCAGCGGAATCCGCTGGCGGACTGGCCCGTTACCTGAAACAGCAGGCCGAGGAGTTGGCCGCAGCTGAAGCAGAGCGGGAACGCCTGCGTCGCGAAGAAGAACGGGCGGCCAAGCGCGGCAGTTTCGGAGACCTGCTGGATGGATACGTTGAGCACATGGAAAAGAGCGGCAAGCGTAGCGCTCGTGAAGTGCACAACATCTTTAAGTCGCATGTGCGGGATCATCACTCCGAACTGATCGCTCGGCCGGCGGCGGAGATCCAGCCGGAGGACATTCAGCTCATCCTGGCCGGGGTGCTGCGGCGCAAACCCAGCAGAAGGGGAATCGGTAACAAGGCGGGTGGGAGCGCCAGTAACGGAATGCGGACTACCACGGACAAGCTGCGCCGCTACCTGCGGGCGGCCTTCAGTCACGCGGTGAAAAGCCACCTCTCGCCCGAGCGCCTGGCACACGGCGGCAAGCTGTTCGCGATCAGCTCAAACCCGGCACGAGACATCCCGGTCATCGAGGGCACTGGTGGCGGAAACACCGAGTCACTGGAGCCGGCTGAGCTGGCGGAACTGCTGCGTTACCTGGATACCCTTCCAGAGCGGAACCGGGCTGCCGCAAACGCCCTGATCTATCTGGGTGGGCAGCGGCTGCGACAGATCTGCGCGGTGCGGTGGGAGGATGTGACGGAAGACACGATCGCCCTCCTGGATGCCAAGGGTCGCAAGGCTCAGGCCTGGGCTCACTTGCTGCCGATCACGCCGCGCATCCGTGAAATCATGGAGCCCCTGTTCCGGGATCGCCTTGGCCCGGGTCCTTTAGCCCTGGTGCCGGGGCGCGCGGCGAACGATGCAACCCTGTCGAAGATTTTTTCCGAGGCGGGTAGCGTGCTTGCCGCAGCGGGTAAAGCCCAACCCTTTACTTGGAAAAATGTCCGCGTGACGGTCGAAACCCTGCTGGCTTCCCAAGGGGTAAGTGCGGAGGTGCGTGCCTGGTTGCTGTCGCACGGACGCAGCGGAGTACAGCAGAAACACTATGACCGCTACTCGTACTTGCCCGAGAAACGGGCCGCATTGGAGCAGTGGGGACGGTACCTGGATCGGCTGAAGGAGGGCGGTATCAACGAGAATATTGTCCTGCTGTCGAAACGACGCGGCTGACCGTTCCGCATGCCTCTCCGACCTTGACGGCCCACCGCACGGCCTGCTTTATTGACGGGGCAAGTCGCTGTTGTTGACAGCGCCCAGGTAGCCCGAACCTTCAAGGCTACGCCGCTTCGCGGTGGTTCAAACCAGTGCGCTCCGCGTCCGTCATCGCGCACGGTCGCCGTACCCATTCGGCGATGGATGCTGTTTCTACTCTCCGACGTCAGCCAGGCGTCCACCTTTTCCCGACGGCCACCTGCCGTGCCTTTACCTGCCCGGGTAGTTTTCACGCCCTGCGCTGAAATCAGCCCACGCCCGTCTCTGTGCCCCACACAGAGACGGGCGCGAAACACACCTCCCCAGCCCTTGTCCCACGCGGCATTCGGCGCTTTCTCCCAATGACAATCCGGCTGACAACAGCCGTTTTGCACTGCCGCGACTTCGCTATCGGTGCCAACGCTCCGCTGTTCGGAGCACCTGAGCGACCCTCAGGCTGGTACCGGTGCGACTGCCGCGCTACTCCCGCCCAACCCCGCGTGCCGGTCTCGTCAGCCGGCGCAGCCTCCCCCCGCCGCTGCCTTCGGGCAGTTCAGGAGGCCGGATCGTTGGGTTCATGCCCGTGCTCGGGGTCGTACCGAGCCGTCTGTCCCGCGTTAGAGGACATCCCCACAGGCGCAGGGGCCTTGCCACCCTGATAACACTCAGCAGCCGAGGCGGAAGGCGTGGGGGAAAGGGATCGAGCAATGGATCAGGAGATTCGCCATGCGTGCAGGACAGAACAAGCGCAATTTCGGCTACGGCCGCCAGCTCAGCTATGCCGGCCCACAGGCGCTGCGCGAGCTGTTCGGCGCCGGGCGCTACGCCACCGTGCAGGCGCACACGGAGCGCTGGCAGCGCTTCGCCGACTGGTGCCGCTCTTCGGAGGGGCCGGGCTGCAACGATGCCCGACAGATCAGCCGCGACACCCTGCAGGACTATGCCAGCCATCTTCGTGGTGAAGTCGAACAGGGCCGGCTGGCCATCGCCACCGCGCAGAACCGGCTGTCCAGCGTCAACCGCACCCTGGAGGCGCTGCGCGGGGATCACCAGGTGCGGCTGCCGAGCCCCAGCCAGGCGCTGGGCCTGTACCGCTGCACGGTGCGCCAGGCGCCACCGCCGGGTCAGGATCGGGTTCAGCTGGAGCGTCTCAGCCAGGCGCTGCATCAGCAGGGCCACGAGCGGGTCGCCGCCATCGTGCACCTGGCTCGGGAAACCGGCATGCGCCTGCGCGAGACGATCCTCGCCGACCTGCCGCGCCTGGAGCGTGAAGCCGAACAGCAGGGCCGCATCAACATCCAGGACGGCACCAAGGGTGGCCGCAAGGGCGCCGGCGCGCCGCGCTGGATCGAGGCCACGCCCGGCGTGCGCGATGCTCTGCACCAGGCCAGGGAAGCCTCGCCGACCGGCAGCCGCAACCTGCTCGCACCCGATGAGCGCTACGTGCAGTTTCGCGACCGGCAGATCCGCCCGGCACGCGAGCTGCTGCACGCGCACGGCCTGAAGGGCTTTCACGACCTGCGCGCCGCCTACGCCTGCGAGCGCTACCAGCAGCTCACCGGATCGGGGGCGCCGGTCAACGGCGGCCGCTGTGCCGATCGGACACTGGACCGCGAAGCGCGTCAGCAGCTCAGCCAGGAACTCGGCCACCACCGCATCGACGTGGTTGCCGCCTACGTCGGCAGCCTCGGTCGCTAAGGAGGGAAACCATGAAACCCTCGGTTGACATGGCCCTATTCCTCACCGCCGTGCTCAAAGGCGCCCACGCCACCCGGCAACGACACCTCAACCAGGCACGCCTGATCCAGGCGGCGATCCAGCAGCGCTGGCAGCTCGACAATCCTTGGCGCTGGCAGCTCAAGCACCTGCAGTGGTTTGTGCATGAGCATCTGACCGAGCACTCCCCGCACAGCCGCTACTACTACGGGCTGACGGTGAGGCTGATTGTGACGCGGCTGGGGAAGGAGAAGAGTTGGGGAATTGCAGGAATATCTTCCTAAGGGACGGATTAGCGTCTATCTTCAACCAATTCTGTTTGAAAAAACAGCAAGTTCTGGCGCTTGGAAAGCTGGAAACCTCGTTGAAATCGGGTTCGTTAGGAATGTCGAACTGTATAATGATAAATGTGAAGCTCAGTGTTTACTGGGGCGGCAGTAAAGGCTTCTGGTGCCGCACTCCTGGCAGAAAAATACTTCACCTTCAGTCAATAGTGAATTGAAATTGCTCCAATATTGTACGAGTCATATAGAATCTGACCAAGGTGCCGCAAATTTCACTAGAAAAGTTGTATGGCACATCATGTTATTGAAAGTCGAATTTTGTTGATACTCACTAAAAATCATCCTCAAGCTCAGGAGAGTCACAGCTGTCTGAGATTCGTGCTTTCGCGGCCTTCCAGTTGTAAAGCGATACTCTGGCAGCCTCTTCACTGATTGAGATCTTTAGGCGTAGAGATTCAATGTTTTGCTCAATGCTGTCCTCAGGTTTGCAAAGTCTATTTATCGCATCAGTTAAGCTTGCAAAGGAAATAGGTTGCAGAGAAAAAAGGCTGCTGCGGCGCTGCCAATACCCTTGCTGGGAAAAATAGCGGGCAAGGGAATTGTAAAAGTATTTTGAGTAGGCTTCACCCTGCAGGATATTCAACTCACACTGAATGATTGATGGATCTACAGGCTGATCGTGCCGCCGCAGAACCGTCTCAATCGCACAGCGCATAGCGCCTAGGTCGACCTTTTCGTAAGCAATCTCTGATGTGGTGTAAAGCATGCGGTCGACTTGTACTACTTGGTTAGCTGCCATTAGCTCGTTTAGATAAAGCGTTGCATGCCGGGAGCTGCGGCTTTTTATAAGTTGAGCAATCTCATTTTTAGTCAAAGGGCCTTTGCTTTTTCGCATCGCCTCCAGAATCACATTTTTCTGCGAAAACAATTCAAATTCAGGGTTCAGGCTGATGGAGTCAGCCTGTGATTTGCCATTAAAGTAAATGCCGTTGGATTTTCCGCGCATCTTGACTACATAGCGGAGTATATAATAGTCAAGCTTACGTAGATCAGGCATGGCCGCATGGGCTTCATTTAAATGTGCAACGTCCCTTGCGCTGGTGGCGAAATAGGTGTTCAGGTCGCGAAAAATGGCGGGCTCGTCGAGGGTGGTAAAGTCGACAAAGCGGGTGTGTCGGTATATCCCTTTCCCTGAGACATACATTAGTTCTGAATCCTGCAATCCATGCCCAGCGATCTTTTCTGAAAACGGACTGTTGGAGATGCCGCGCTGGTTCGCATGCCTTGCTATATCCAGCCAGGGCAGGCCGTTCGGATGCTCACTGAGCACGGCCGCGGCTGCCTCGTGCTTCCCTAGCCTTAGTGGACGTACTTGGTAGTTTTCAAGTGCCAATTGTCCCTGTGCATGAAGAAAATGCAGCACATCGGCTGCATCCTTTAGATCCGAGCTCAACACTTGTTGAAGATATTGAAGAACATCATCTTTATCAGCTACTGAACCGTGCATGGCAAAAAAATTATCTAGGATAGATAATGGCGGGCGGGGCGATGAGCCTTTAGAGGCAATATGGCCCTGGCTTACGAATGCCAGAAAATCATGGAAATGTGCCGGCTCTGCGAAGCAGCCGAAGAGATCTGCCATTTCAACGCGTAGCTCGTGTAAAGGCAAGTTCATTGCCGCATGCCAAATCTCAGCGTTATCCAGGGCAAGGTAACTATTTAGTTGCTCGTTAATTTTGCTTTCCAGTTGCCGAATTCGCTCTCGGGAAACATCGTATTTTTGACCAATCTCGGAAAGGGTCAAGCGCTCGTCAACAAACCCCCATCGGTGTTGAAAAATTATTTGGCTTTTCTCATCGAGGGTCGCCAAAAAATTGTCCAACTGACCTAACAAGTACTCGCCCAACGCAGCTACTGACTCAAACGATTGCCTTGTGGCGGTTATCAAGGAGGATGGGGCGGCATGATAGTTCAAGTCGCCCGCTGCAATTTTTTGCAGTTCCGAGGAAAGTCGCGCCCGCACCTGTAATAGTCGGCTGCGGGTGCGACCGACAATCCTACCTTCTCCTTCTTTTTCAAAAGACTCAAAGCTCAAAATAGCGCGGATATCAGCACGGCCTATAACTCGCTCAAGCTTGGCAATAACTTTGAGGTCGGCAGTGTCCAGTTGCGTGAGGTTGAGTCGCATGTCATCTCGAACGAACTCGATTGGCTCAGCCATAGCTTCTAGCTCTGGAGGTGGTAAGAATTCAGTTGCCTGCATATACAGGACTTTAAGTTCCTGCCAGTCATCTCTATATGCTTTACCGACCCCGTCAAGTTTGAGCAGGCTATCTATTGGGAGGTTCAAAATATCCTCAAGGCGCTCGAAAGCTGAAATTTCAGCACTTTTGCTTGCGCTGCGGCATAATCTATTAATTAATTTATCGAAGCGACCGCCTAGGCGAACATCGTCAATGGGCGTCTTCGGATGGGGGAGACCAGGTTGGGAATCAGTCACTGACAGGTCCGATTGAGAACAAATTAATGGATAATTGTCTTTGATGTCCTGATGCTCATCTGCAGGATTGAGCATTTCCTGTTCTATGTGTGAGGTGGAATTGTGCTCGATCAGAGATAGCAGCTCCTGGAAAGCCGGGAGCGTGCGCAAAATAAGGAGCTCTTGAATATCCAGTCGGGCGACCAGAATATCCAGTTTTGTTGATACTTCCGTTGCGGGGATCAGACTAGAATCGACCATCTGCTCTTTCAGAGAGCGAGCTGCTGCCCTAATATTGAGAGTATCCTGCATACTACTAACCTCTCAATCGTACCAAAAACACCGATGTGGAGCGAAATGCGGCAGTTATAAGGTCGATTTGTTCTTTAGGTAATTTCAGAAGGTCTGCGCGACTATTTACAATTCCACGATATTTAGCAAGCAGGTCAAGCTGTACCCGGTCCTCGGCAACTTGAGGTGCTGAGACAGCTTGGGAAATTTTGCCATGCGCTGTAATCGCCTCTGGCCCAGAGGTCTTTTGCTCGACCTGAGTGATTTTTGCTAGCGCATTTGCAGATGCTAACCTATTAACTAATGAAGATATTTCCGCTGCTGTGAGCCACGGCAACGTTTTGTACTGAAACTCCAAAGATAAAGCCTTTGGGCTGGGTGCTACTCCGTGCCTCTCTTGATAGGAGGCGTATGCTTGAGCTACGGCGTTACTAATAGAGCTATCATCAAGATTCATGCCGAAAGCAGCTTGGAGATATCCTTGATAAGAGTCAAAGTGTGTGGCCACCTGATCCAAAGAGATGTCTTCAAGGCTATTCTCTAGGGCGTCAATAGAAGGCACATTGCCGTTGGTTAGTCGGTAATGCCTGAGTTTTTCGATTAATTCTTCACGGCTATTTAGTCGGTACTTTAAGCTTGCAATCAGTTCCAGTACACGCGCCGCTGACTGGCTGTAAGTAACCTCAATTGTGTCATCGTGCAGATCGTACTGATCTTCGCGAAGCTCATCCAAATCGCCTTCTTTCAGCCTATTTATTTTCTTGCTGCGCACAGCTTTAGCCAACTGCTGAACATCCTTAAGGCGATCCAGTGATCCCACAAAGTCGAGCACATGGACACACTCCTTATTATTCGTCTTTCGCAAGCCGCGGCCCAGTTGTTGTAGCCATATTGTCTTAGATCCTGTGTAGCGCATAAAAACTAGCAAATTTGTTTCAGGTATGTCGATCCCTTCATTAAATAGGTCGCAAACCAATATATATTTCAGGTCTCCCTCTCGGAACTTTCGTATATTCTCTCGTCTTTCATTATCCGGCATGCGCGAATGCACGCTAGTAGCGGTACCGGGTTCGAAAAAGCCTAAAAGATGCCGTAGATGCCGAATGTTCCGGCAGAAGACGATTCCCTTTACATAGGCTATCTGCTTCTGCTTAATTGTGGCCTCAATCAGGCGCACAACTTCCTGATCCTTCTTGTGCAGGAAAAGTCGTTTATCTAGGTCCGCGACCGACAAGCCGCTCTCCAGCTGGTCAATACGATCTTGGTCAATGTCATCGAGCAAAACTAGATACTTCGGAAAAGCCAATTTTTTATTCTGCAACCCCCATATTAGGTCATAGCGGCCAATATGGCCGTCTACACCGCCAAAGAAGTCGCTAACGCTTTTGTTATCGGTGCGCCAAGGCGTTGCTGTCAGACCAATAAGAAGACGTGGGCGGAAGTGCTCCACAACGCTCGCATAAGTCTTTGCCGGGGTGTGGTGGGCCTCATCAATGATTACATATTCAAAGCTATCCGCTGCCAGTTCGGTTAGTTGGCCATACAACGTGTCAAAGCTGGCGAAGACCAAATCAGTATTCTCGGGACGAGCGCCCGCGAAGCAGGCAGAAAAGCTGTAGCGCCCAAAGCCAAGTACGTTCTTAAAAGCGGTCACCGACTGAAGTAGTATCTCGATCTGGTGAGCGATAAATAGCACGCGCTGCCGCCCCTCCGCACGTTCGAGTAACTGTTTGATCAGCAACGCAACTGTGTAGGTTTTGCCTAGCCCGGTAGCCATCTCAATCAGCAGCTTCCGTTTGCCTTTATCGAACTGCTCCAGTGCTTGCTCAATCACATCTATCTGATACTCGCGTGGTTTGATTCTTCGACCAATTTCTGAACCGCGCACCACAAACAAGTTTTTCAAAGCATCCCGGTCAATCAGCTCGACACCTAGACGCAAGGCCCTTACTTTCACCTCGGATGTAAAATAAGAGTTCGTAACCAGAATCATCTGCTTTACATCGGCGAGCCGAGCACCGGTAACAAGCTGATTCAGGGCGCTAACATCGACAGTCGTGTTTATATCCCGTTGTTTGACCTCCACGGCAAACTTACGCCCGTCGCGGTAAGCAAATATGTCCACCCCTCCATCACCAAATCGATAATCGCTACCAACTTCTGTGACAAATGCGTCCTGCCAGCCTGAAGCAAGCAGGAGATCCTTCACAAAGTGCTCGAAGTCTTTATGGCTCAGGCTATCCACCAGCCTAAAGTCTGCAATCTGCATTGATTCTCCTAGCTATCCATGTCGATGCGTGATGCGTGCACCGCTCCTACCTGTCGAAGCGAATTACGTGGTCCCGTGCAACGAATAGCTCGAAGACTTCGACATAGGCAATGGTTGACTTTTAATTTCTATTAGTGCGCGCTGTACACTTTCTCGGCGGTGGGTAATTGCCTGCCGAGGCTGGCCGAGTAGCTGACCACGGTTGCTCCCTATTACCAATGGCAATTTCGCTCATAACTCCCTCCGTTGACTTGCTCCTCGGCTTCTTCAGTCAGCTGATCGCTGATGGCGGTAATGTACCCCGTTTGGTTGTGGGTTTGGCCAGCAAAGCCCTGCCGAAACGGAGGATCCCCACCGGGGAGCCTGCGCTTCGGAAGGGCTCACCCCTCATGGCGGCATCAAGCGCGGCGACAGCGGCGACTCCGGCGACACGTCACGACGGCTCTGGCTTTCAGGGTTGCGATGCGTGGGCGACAGTTGGCGACAGCTCGGCGTTCTCGCTGTCCGTGTCGCCAGTCGTCGCCATGGCTTCGCCAGTGCCCGAGGCGCGCGGCGTCTGGCCGGTCGCCGGCGTCGCCGCTGTCGCCAGGGGTGACAGGACGAAGACCCGGCCATCCGGACTGAACAACTGCCGGTGCTCAACCAGGATGCCCAGCAGTTCATCCCGCTGCCGGGCGCTCTTGCGCACGAGGCGCGGGCCCTCGCGTTGCAGGCGGCGCGCTTCGAAGCGCTGCCAATCATTGGCAAGCAGCCACTCCAGCAGCCGTTGCGCCAGGAGCGTGCGCGAGTCGGTCTGCGCAGGGTTAACGACGCGCAGCGCTTCGCCCAAATACCACTCCATCAGCATGGCGGCGCGCTCGATTAGCTCGCAGGTGATGGCCTCCGACTCTTCGACTACCGTCATCACGCCGGCCATGCGCAACACATTCTCGGCACCCTTGGCGGCCATGGGCTTGATCTCCTGGAGCTCGCCCCCCTTGCCCAGCCGGGTCTCGATGCGGTTGTGCACTTCAATCCAGGCGGCCAGCGCCGGCGCCTCCAAAGTCAGTGACGGCGGGGCCAATCCCTCATGCGCATCGAGGGCGGGCGTGCGGGCCAAGAGTTGCGCCATGCGCTGCCAGTAGCGATTCAGGCATACATCCTCGTCGGGATTCAGGTCGCGATACAGACGGGTGCCGGCCAGCGATTGCGGCCAGGCGACCAGAAACCGCGCCAGAAAGCCCTGACCCTGCAGGATCGGGTTGCTCAGCACCTCCCGAGCGACCACGGGCTGGATCATCAGGTGGACACTCAGGCGGCAGCCGGCACGGGCGGCGCTTTCGCCCTCAACGGCGCGCAGGCGACGGATCGGTGACCCGTCCCACAAACTGGAAAGCCCCGAAGCGCTCTTGAGCAGGTTCTCTGGCTTACCGGCGTGCCCGCCGAAGAACAGTCCGCCCTCGTCACTGAACAACCCCTGTGAGGCCTGGCCCAGCAGAAACGATTTCTGCAGTCCCTCCAGCGTGGGATCTTCCGCGAGGATGAACGGCAAGGGCGGAGGCTGCGGCTCCTCCTGGTCCACCAGCTCGGCAGCCGGCTTCTCGGCCTTGCCCGTGGGCTTCTCAAGCGCCTGGCCCCGCACACTCTGGTTGGCGTCCCGGCGCTTGCGATAGACCGTCAGCGCTTCGCGGTAAGTCTCCAGCAGCGTTTGTTGCCGTTCCTGGTGGGCGCGCAGTGCCAATCGGTCGGCAGCGGACTTGCGGTCACCCGATTCGGCAATGGTCAGCGCAAACAGCGACAGCGGGATCGGCTGGCCGGCGCGCAGTACGTTAGCGTGCGGCTGGGCCGCCATCGCAGCGGCGGCCAGCACCGATTGCGCAGCCAGGGCGGCAGGCACCTGGACGATCTCGACGATGGCCTTCGCTGCGCCGCCCAGCACTTCCCCCAGGGCTGACAGCGGATAAGGTGTGTCCGCGTCCTCGATGACCAGGGGGATGGGTTCGGCGTAATCAGGCGGGGGAACCAGCGGGGCGTTCATGACTGCGCCCTCCACGCCGCCAGGTCATTGAAATCAGTCAGGCTGAGCGGTTCCTCACCGCTCCAGGGCGGAAAGACCAGGCCGCAGCCCAACGCTTCTGCCGTGTCGGTGGCGGCGCTGCGGCCCGGATTGCCGGGGGTGAGACGGTCATCATCGCCGGCCACCACCAGCTCGCAGTCGGGATAGTCCTGCCAGAGCTGCCGCCCCGCCGCCAGCAGGTTGCCGGCGTTCATCGCACAAGCGACGGGGAAGCCCGTCTCTGCATGCAAGGTGGCGCCGGTGGCCCAGCCCTCGCAGAGGTACAACCGGGCGCTGGCCCCCAGGGTACCGAGCAGAGCATGGCAACCTTGCACACGTCCGCCCTTGAGGAAGCGCTTGTCGCCATCCGGGGCAATGCGCTGCAGGTTCAGCAACTGGCTCCCGCAGATCAGCGGCACCAGCAACTGCTGATCCTTTTGCCGGAGCCCGTAAGGCTGCACCAGCTTGCGGAGCAAATAAGGATGACTCGGATCCGCCGGCGTCGCGTTTGCCCACAGCCGCTGCGCATAGCGCATCGTGTTGCGCTGGCGGCGCTCCAGCTCGGGCGCAGCCTGCGGCGTGGCCTGCCGCTCCCCCGACCACCTGTGGCGAACCACGGCATCCTGCCGCGCGCCGCTCCAGGTGTGATAGCCACCGGTCTTCCAGCTGCCAAAGCAGCCGACCGGGCGCGCATCGCCATGTAGCAGGTACCAGCCATTGAGGGAACCGGAGCGATCCCCAGGCACATGGAAGCGATGAATATGGCCATCCGCGACCGGCAGCCAGTCCAGCCGACCAAACACCGATTCCAGGGCCCTGCGAAATTGCTGAGCGGTTTCCGTCATGCCCAGTCCTCCTGAGCGGGCAGACGCAGCACCACCAGCACCGTCAGCTCTTCACAGGCGTACTGCCACTGCTGATGGGTTTCCCGCCACGCGGGACTGGCGGGCGTCATGCCGCGCAGGCGCCGGAACAGGTCGCGGGTCCGCCGCAACTGCGGGAAGTGATGGTCTCCCAGCACCAGCGTCAGCTCTTTCGCCGGGCAAGCCGATCCCCTCGGCGCCGAAGCGCCGTTTTGATTTTCCATGGGTCAATCCTTTTGCGTTTCCCGCCAGGCACGCGGCGCGGCCTGGCAAAACGGGATCGGGTAGGAGGTCAGCGACTGGCGCGCGTCAGGAAGGTATCGACGGCTTCAATATCCCAGCGGATCGCGCGCCTCAGGCGCAGCGGCTGCGGGAAGCCAGGGATCTTGGTCCAGCGCCACCAAGTGGTGCGGCTGATCTGATACTTCGCGCAGCACTGAGTAGAGGTGGCGAGGGTGCCAGGGATCGGCAAATCCCGGGCAGGAGGGGTGAGGGAGGTCTCGTTGGCCATGACTCGCAAGCTCCTTGCACGGCAAGTCCGTGGGTGGTTGGTGGGGGCGCTGTCGCGCTCGCCTTCGCACCATAGCCGAACTGATCCTACGGTTTCAGCCCGTCGCTTGAGGGCATGCCGCAGACGAACACCTTCATCAGAACTCCTAGAACGTCCATGGACACCTATGGACTTCAAATGTCCTTATGACCGTTCGTCGGAATGTATTTTTTCGTGCCGCTCTTTTTCCTGGCCACATCGAAAAACGCTCTGGCTGTTCGCCTGCGGAACGGCGTACAGATAATCGCTCGGGACGTAGGCCGAGAAACGGGGAACGAACGGGGAAAATTGGAGATGGTGCTTGTGAGATCGAAGGGGGTTAAAGCTGTAACCCCTTGATTTTATTGGTGGGCCCGCTGGGACTCGAACCCAGGACCAAAGGATTATGAGTCCTCTGCTCTAACCGACTGAGCTACAGGCCCTCAGAAGGAGGGGCGGAGTATAGCGGTCGCCTCGCCCGGGGCCAACTGCTTGAGCCGCAAACAAAAACCCCCGGGCGAGCCGGGGGTTTTGGTCGATCACTCGTCGAGGAACGAGCGCAGGTGTTCGCTGCGGGTCGGATGGCGCAGCTTGCGCAGCGCCTTGGCCTCGATCTGGCGGATGCGCTCGCGGGTGACATCGAACTGCTTGCCGACTTCCTCGAGGGTGTGGTCGGTGTTCATGTCGATGCCGAAGCGCATGCGCAGCACCTTGGCTTCGCGGGCGGTGAGGCCGGAGAGCACGTCGCGGGTGGCTTCCTTGAGGCTTTCCACCGTGGCCACCTCGATGGGCGACTGCATGGTGGCGTCCTCGATGAAGTCGCCCAGGTGCGAATCTTCGTCGTCACCGATCGGGGTTTCCATGGAGATCGGTTCCTTGGCGATCTTCAGCACCTTGCGGATCTTGTCCTCGGGCATCTCCATGCGCTCGCCCAGCTCTTCCGGTGTGGGTTCGCGACCCATTTCCTGCAGCATCTGCCGGGAAATGCGGTTGAGCTTGTTGATCGTCTCGATCATGTGCACCGGGATACGGATGGTGCGCGCCTGGTCAGCGATCGAGCGGGTAATCGCCTGGCGGATCCACCAGGTGGCGTAGGTCGAGAACTTGTAGCCGCGACGGTATTCGAACTTGTCCACCGCCTTCATCAGGCCGATGTTGCCTTCCTGGATCAGGTCGAGGAATTGCAGGCCGCGGTTGGTGTACTTCTTGGCGATGGAGATCACCAGGCGCAGGTTAGCCTCGACCATTTCCTTCTTGGCGCGACGGGCCTTGGCCTCGCCGATGGACATGCGGCGGTTGACGTCCTTGATCTCGGCGATGGTCAGGTCGACCTCGTTCTGCAGATCGATCAGCACCTGCTGGTTGCGCTGGATGTCTTCCTGCAGGTTGCCGATCGCCTCGGCGTACTTGGCCTTGCCCTTGGCAATATAGGGGCTCCAGTCCAGATCGACTTCGTTGCCCGGGAACAGCTTGAGGAAGTCGGTACGCGGCATGCGCGCATCACGTACGCATAGCTGCATGATCGCGCGTTCCTGCTGGCGCACGCGCTCCAGGGCACTGCGCACCTTCTCGACCAGGGCGTCGAACTGCTTGGGTACCAGCTTGATCGGCATGAACAGCTCGGCCAGGGCCAGCAGTTCGGCGACGGTGGTCTTGTGGCTGCGGCCATGCTTGGCCAGCGCCTTCTTGGCAACGGCCAGTTGCTCAGCAACGGCGTTGAAGCGGCGGGCTGCTTCTTCCGGATCCGGACCGCCATCGGTCTCGGTTTCGTCGTCGCTGCTCTCGCTGCTTTCTTCTTCCTCGTCCTCGTCGTCCTTGGTGGCGGCGGCGCCGCTCTTGACGATGACCGGCTCGACTTCCTCGGCCGGCAGGCTGCCGTCATCGGGATCGATGTAGCCGCTGAGAATGTCGGACAGGCGGCCGCCTTCGCTGACCACGCGCTGGTAATCGGCGAGGATGCCGTCGATGGCGCCGGGGAAGTGGGCGATGGCGCTCATCACCTCGCGCAGGCCTTCCTCGATGCGCTTGGCGATTTCGATTTCGCCTTCGCGGGTCAGCAGTTCCACCGTGCCCATTTCGCGCATGTACATGCGCACCGGGTCGGTGGTGCGGCCGATGTCGCTGTCCACCGCCGCCAGCGCGGCCGCGGCTTCTTCAGCGGCGGCTTCGTCGGTGTCGGCT
The DNA here is from genome assembly GCF_035497915.1 of Pseudomonas sp. GTDB lineage: Bacteria > Pseudomonadota > Gammaproteobacteria > Pseudomonadales > Pseudomonadaceae > Serpens. The sequence goes on along the minus strand of NZ_DATJCS010000045.1, from coordinate 29,663 downwards.
TCGGCCAGTAGCAGGGCGTCCGCATCGGGGGCCGTTTCGAAGACGTTGATCCCCATGTCGTTGATCATGCGGATGATGTCTTCCACCTGTTCCGGATCGGAAATATCCTCCGGCAGGTGGTCGTTGACCTCGGCATAGGTAAGATAACCCTGCTCGCGGCCGCGGGCGATCAACTCTTTCAGGCGAGATTGCTGTTGCGCTTTTACGGACATGGCACCCTATCCACTGACGGTCTGGCGGGCTGAAAACAAGCCGAGGATTATAGCCTAAAATTGCCCCTACAAGCCAGATGTGCTTGTAGAAGTGGCTTCGTAGTCGCGGCTCAACAGCCTGCGCAACTGATCTTTTTCATCTGCGCTCAGGTCGGTTAGACGCGCCTTTTGCAGCAGATGTTCAAGGCGGCGTTCGCGCTGGCGGGTTACGAGCCTAGTTATAGTGTCGAAAAACTGTTGTTCAAGGTTGTCCGGCGCAATCAGCCACTCCTTCTCCGCCAGTGCACGTAGCAGGCGGCCCTGTTCGGTGCCGTGCCAGCGGGCAATCAGCTGCAGGGCCCGCAGACGCGGGTTCTTCTGCAGGGCTTCGAGCAGCGCGACCAGCAACTGGGCATAGGTGTCGTCCTCGGCGGCAAAGCTGCCGGCGTTCTCCACCTTCTGGGCCAGTTCCGGGTGATGCAGGAGTGTGCGCAATGCGCTCAGATTCGGGGGTTCGACGCCGCTCGCGGCGCGTGAGGCACGTGGCGCGGTGCGGCGTTGCCCCGTGGATGGGCGTTCGCTCCGTGGCTGGCCGTAGGGTGGCGGAGTGTCCTGATAAGAGGCCGGGGTGGCGACGGGCGGTGGAGCGGCTGCTTGCAGCTGCTGCAGGGCCTCGCCGCCGAGCCCGGTCAGGTCGGAAAGGCGCTGGCGCATCAGGGTGCGCAGGTTGGCGCCGGGAATCTTTTCGATGAGCGGCGCGGCCAGGGTGGCCAGGTGCGCCTTGCCTTCCAGTGAGCGCGGATCGGCCTCCTCGCTGAGCTGCTCGAAGAAGTAGTCGGCCAGCGAGCGCGCCTGCTGGTGGATGCGCGCCTGGAAGGCTTCGGTGCCCTCGCGGCGTACCAGGCTGTCCGGGTCTTCGCCTTCGGGCAGGAACAGGAAGCGCGCGCGCCGGCCGTCCTGCAGGTTGGGCAGGGTGGCTTCCAGGGCGCGCCAGGCGGCCTTGCGGCCGGCGCTGTCGCCGTCGAAGCAGAACAGCACGCTGGGCACCAGGCGGAACAGGCGCTTGAGGTGCTCCTCGCTGGTCGCGGTGCCGAGGGTGGCCACGGCATTGCGCAGGCCGAGCTGGGCCAGGGCGATGACGTCCATGTAGCCCTCGACCACCATGATCTCGTCGAGGTTGCGGTTGCTCTGGCGCGCCTCGAACAGGCCGTAGAGCTCCTGGCCCTTGTGGAATACCGGGGTTTCCGGCGAGTTCAGATACTTGGGCTTGTCGTCGCCCAGCACCCGGCCGCCGAAGGCGATCACCCGCCCGCGGCTGTCGCGGATGGGGAACATGATGCGGTCACGGAAGCGGTCGTAGCGCCGGCCGGTGTCGGTGTTCTCGATCAGCAGGCCGGCGTCGATCATCGCCTTCTGCTGCAGCGGGTCTTCGCCCAGGTGCTTGAGCAGGCCATCCCAACCGGGCGGGGCGAAGCCCAGGGCGAAGTCGCGGGCGATGATCCCGGACACGCCGCGACCCTTCAGGTAGTCCACCGCCGCCTTGCGCGCCGGATGGCTTTTCAGCGCCTGGCGGTAATAGTCGCTGGCGGCGGCCAGCAGCGGATAGAGCGGCGAATCGACCGGCTGGCGCGAACGACTGCCGGGGCCGCGCTCCTCGCGGGGCACGTCCATGCCGATGCGCTTGGCCAGATCCTCGACCGCCTGGGGAAAATCCAGGTGGTCGTGGTCCATCACGAAGCCCAGGGCGTTGCCGCCGGCGCCGCAGCCGAAGCAGTAGTAGAACTGCTTGTCCGGGCTGACCGTGAAGGAAGGGGTCTTTTCCTTGTGGAACGGGCAGCAGGCGCTGTAGTTCTTGCCGGTCTTCTTCAGCTGGACGCGCGAGCCCACCACTTCGACGATGTCGGTGCGGTTGAGCAGGTCATCGATGAAGGACTGCGGGATCAGGCCGGCCATGGGGCGTCAGGATACGCTCGTGTAGACGGAAACGGAAAAGCCTCGTCCGCAGGACGAGGCTTGCGTGGCATCCAGAAATGCCAACGCCCGGCAATGCCGGGCGTTGTGGTCAACCAGCGCTGTAACTCAGTACAGACGCTCGCGACGGCGCTGTTCGCGCTGCACCTTCTTGGCGTGACGCTTCACGGCAGCGGCAGCCTTGCGCTTACGCTCGGCGGTCGGCTTTTCGTAGAATTCGCGGCTGCGGACTTCGGCCAGAACACCGGCCTTTTCGCAGGAGCGCTTGAAGCGACGCAGGGCTACGTCGAAGGGTTCGTTCTCTTTAACTTTGACGGCGGGCATCCAGGTCGTACCTTTCAATTACCAGGTGTGGTGAACGCTCTCCTGCAAGCGGCACTGGAGGACGTCGGTTTTCAAGGGTTGCGGATGTTACCCCTTAGCCCTGCGGAATGCAAAGGCCTTCATCGAAAAGCGCTGGCCGGGGCTGGGGGTGGGGATTATCATGCGCGCCTTCATTTTTTACCAGGCTGGAAACGGTATACCCCATGCGCGTGCTGGGACTGGAAACCTCCTGCGACGAAACCGGCGTCGCCCTCTATGACAGCGAACAGGGTCTGCTGGCCGATGCGCTGTTCAGCCAGATCGACCTGCACCGCGTCTACGGCGGCGTAGTGCCGGAGCTGGCCTCGCGCGACCACGTCAAGCGCATGCTGCCGCTGATCCGTCAAGTGCTCGACGAAGCCGGCTGCACGGCCGAGTCCATCGATGCCATCGCCTACACCGCCGGCCCCGGCCTGGTGGGCGCCCTGCTGGTGGGCGCTTCCTGCGCGCAGGCGCTGGCGTTTGCCTGGGGCATTCCGGCGGTTGGCGTGCACCACATGGAAGGCCACCTGCTGGCGCCGATGCTCGAAGAGCAGCCGCCGCAGTTTCCGTTCGTCGCCCTGCTGGTCTCCGGCGGCCACACCCAGCTGGTGCGCGTCGATGGCATCGGCCGCTACGAGCTGCTCGGCGAGTCCCTGGACGACGCCGCCGGCGAGGCCTTTGACAAGACCGCCAAGCTGATGGGGCTGCCCTACCCGGGCGGCCCGGAGATCGCCCGGCTGGCCGAGCGCGGCACGCCCGGACGCTTCGTGTTTCCCCGGCCGATGACCGATCGGCCCGGCCTGGAATTCAGCTTCAGCGGCCTGAAGACCTTCACCCTGAACACCTGGCAGCGCTGCGTGGCCGAAGGCGGCGACAGCGAGCAGGCGCGCTGTGACGTGGCGCTGGCCTTCCAGACCGCCGTGGTCGAAACCCTGACCATCAAGTGCAAGCGCGCCCTCAAGCAGACCGGTCTGAAGAGCCTGGTGATCGCCGGTGGCGTCAGCGCCAACCAGGCGCTGCGCCGTTCTCTGGAAAAGATGCTCGGCGAGATGCGCGGCCAGGTGTTCTATGCCCGCCCGCGCTTCTGCACCGACAATGGCGCGATGATCGCCTACGCCGGCTGCCAGCGGCTGCTGGCCGGCCAGCAGGACGGCCCCGGCATCGACGTACGGGCGCGCTGGCCGATGGACACCTTGCCGGCGATCTGAGCGACAGGCTCAGCGGATTACTTGAAGTGGCGTTCGCGGCCGGCCAGCAGATCGCGCAGGTTGGCGCGGTGACGCCAGACGATCAGCAGGGTCAGTACACAGGCCGGTAGCAGCGCCGCGGGCAGTTGCCAGGCCAGCAGCGGCAGGGTCAGCGGCGTGGCGATCAACGCCGCCAGCGAGCTGATGCGCGTCAGCATGAACACCAGCAGCCAGGTGCCGATCGCCAGCAGGGCGGCGGGCAGGTACAGGCCGAGGAACAGGCCGGCGGCGGTGGCCACGCCCTTGCCGCCGCGAAAGCGGTAATAAACGGGAAACAGGTGACCGAGCACGGCGGCCACGCCGATCCAGGCCTGCTGCTGGATGCCGAGCCCGGCCAGTTGGGCGACTATCACCGGCAGCCAGCCCTTGAGCAGGTCGCCGAGCAAGGTCAGGATGGCCAGGCGCCGACCGGCGACCCGCAACATGTTGCTGGCCCCGGGATTGCCGGAGCCCTGGGCGCGCGGGTCCGGGCCTCCGCTCAGCTGGCTGAGCAGAATGGCGAAGGACAGCGAGCCCAACAGGTAGGCCAGGATTGCCAGCAACCAGAACATGAGAGCCGATCCGGGGCGAGGGAGTCCCGATTCTAGCGGGGTCGCACGCCCCTTGTCGTGCCGCGGAGAGCGTAGTTGGACAATGTGTTTATCGAGGGGCTGGAAGTGGACACCGTCATCGGCGTCTACGACTGGGAACGGGAGATCCGCCAGTGCCTGCGTCTGGACCTGGTCTGCGCCTGGGACAATCGCCGCCCCGCCGCGGGCGATGACCTGAACCTGGCGCTGGACTACGCCGCGCTGGCCGAGCGCATCCAGGCCTTCGCCGCCCAGGCGAGCTATCAACTGGTGGAAAGCTTCGCCGAGCAACTGGCCGCCGTGCTGATGGCCGAGTTCCAGATCCCCTGGCTGCGTCTGAAGATCACCAAGCCGGGCGCCGTGCCAGCCGCCGCCGGGGTGGGCGTGGAGATCGAACGCGGATGTCGCTGAACCAGGTGCTGCTCGGTCTGGGCAGCAATACCGATCGGGAAACCCATCTGCGCGCCGGTCTGGAGGCCCTCGATGAGGTGCTCGATGACCTGCGCTGCTCGCCGGTGTTCGAAAGCCTGCCGGTGGGCATTCGCAGTGGGCCGTTTCTGAACATGGTGGTCAGTGGCACCAGCCGGCTGCCGTTGACGGAGCTGGACCGCCGGCTGAAGTTCATCGAGGCCGACAATGGCCGCTACGCCCCGGAGCGCAAGGGCCTGACCCTGGATATCGACGTGCTGCAGTTCGACGACTGCGTCGGTGACTTTCACGGCCTGATCCTGCCGCGCGCGGAAATTCTGCGCAACGCCTTCGTGCTCTGGCCGCTGGCGCTGCTGGCCCCGGAGCGACGCCATCCGGTGGTAGGCCGGTCCTTCGCCGAGCTGTGGGCGCAGGCGCGCATCGATCAGCAGCTGTGGCCGGTGCCCTTCCAGTGGCGTGGCCGCGAGCTGACGCCGGCGGCGCTCATCGCGCAGTATCCGCGCCCTGCTTAGGGTGGTCGGCGTTGTTCCGGGCGCCGCTCGCCGTTCCGGCGAGTGGGTGGACAAGAAGGTGTTGTCCACCTGTGGGGCCGGGTTTATCCCGGCCAGGAACCAAGCCCTTCACCGAAGCGCCTGACCCACCTCCGTCGGCCGGGATAAACCCGGCCCGACAGGGTGCAGCGCCGAGCCCTCAGTGTTTGGCTGCGCGATAGGTCCTTAGCGCTTCCAGTCGCTGGCGCGCCAGGGCTTCACCCAGCGCGGCGCCTTGGTAGCCCTGCTCCAGCAGGGGTTGGATGGCCTGGCCGCGTACGCAGTCGGCGGCGCCGCGCAGGTAGGCGGTTTGCGGAAATTCATTCCCCTGTCCGGCACCGCGCCCCGCCATTTCGCAGGCGGCCAGGAACTGCTCGAAGCGCTGCGGACGGCGGTACACGTCGAAGCCCTGCAGCAACGCCAGCAGGGCTTCGGCTGACAGCTCCAGCGCTTCTCGCCACGCGTCGCAGTGCTGACGGGCGAGCAGTGCCAGCTCGGCGCATTCGCGCGGCGCCTTGCAGCGACCGTTGATGGCGGCGATCTGTTCCGCGCTGGCATCCAGCAGCAGGCAAGCCCAGCGCACCGCCAGCGGTTGCTCGTGCTTGGCGCAGGCGCGCAGCGTGGCCCGCAGCGCTTCGCCCCGGTTGGCATCGAAGAGCGCATTCACTTCCGGCAGCAACTCAGCCAGCGCGCCGCAGTCATGCAGCACCTGCAAGAACACGTCGGGACGCGGTTCCAGTAGGGCGCGGGAGATTTCCTTCCAGCTGCGTTCCGGCGTCAGGTCACGCAGCTCGCCGGACTCGCTGAGCTGGCGCATCAATGCCTGGGTTTCCGGGGCGACCGTGAACCCGAGTGGCGCGTAGCGGGCGGCGAAGCGCGCCACGCGCAACACCCGCAGTGGGTCCTCGGCGAACGCCGGCGCCACATGGCGCAGCACACGCGCCTGCAGATCGCTCAGCCCGCCATAGGGGTCGATGACCTGGCCGTTGTCGTCCTCGGCCATGGCGTTGATGGTCAGGTCGCGGCGCAGCAGATCCTGTTCGAGGGTGACCTCGGGGCTGGCGTGGAAGGTGAAGCCGCCGTAGCCGCGCCCGCTCTTGCGCTCGGTGCGCGCCAGCGCGTACTCCTCGCCGGTCTGCGGGTGCAGGAACACCGGGAAGTCCGCGCCCACCGGCCGGTAGCCCAGTGCCGCCATGTCCTCGGCGCTGGCGCCGACCACCACCCAGTCGATTTCACTGACCGGCCGACCCAGCAGGCGGTCGCGCACCGCGCCGCCGACTTTGTAGATTTGCATCGCTCACCTCCGTGGCCGCGCAGGATAACAGGCGCAGCCAGGGAGGTTCAGCGCGCCACCGGCAGTTTCTGCACCAGGGCGTCCACCGCCCGGTCGATCTGTTGCTGGCGCTGTCGCTCCGGACTCAGCTCGGTGCGCGCGGCGCCCTCCCAAAGCAGCTGTTCGTTGCGGTCGGTAACCCGCAGGTGCAGTAGACCACGCACGTCCTCGAAGCGATGGATCGCCTGATAGGGGCCGAGCGGACTGGGTGGTGGCATATCGACCGAATAGGTCAGCGGCTGGCTGGCGCTGGTCAGTCGGTACTGGATGAGCAGTGGTGCATCGCTGCCGCCCTGTCGATAGCCGTGGCGGGCCAGGCTGCGCTGCAGCGACTCGGCAAGCAGCGTGGCCTCAGCGCCGGACGTGTCGGCATAGGGCGCGACCAGCTGGTAGTCGTGGCGGGCACCGAAGTCGCTGGCGTCGTGGAGGATTTGTACCTGGGCGGGATCGGGCGTGCTGCAGGCGTACAGGCCGATGCCGAGCAGAAGGATGGCGGTATGGCGCATGGCGGGGCCTCCTCGGGAGGGGCTCCGCTACGCCGGGACGGCCGGAGCCCGATCAGATCGGCGGCAGGGCAAGGTCCAGATGCGGGTACTCCTCGCCGGGCCCCTGCGGGGGCATGTGCTGGGAGTGGATGACCTTGTCGCCGCGCACCGTCTCTAGATGGACATCGAAACCCCACAAACGATGCAGGTGCTTCAGCACTTCCTGGGTGGATTCGCCGAGCGGCTTGCGTTCGTGCTGGATGTGGCGGAGGGTCAGCGAGCGGTCGCCGCGCCGGTCCACGTCCCAGACCTGCACGTTCGGCTCGCGGTTGCCCAGGTTGTACTGCGCGGCCAGCTGCTCGCGGATCGTCTGGTAGCCCGACTCGTCATGGATGGCCGGCACCAGCAGCTCGTCGTGCTGATCGTCGTCCAGCACGCTGAACAGGCGCAGGTCGCGGATCACCTTGGGCGAGAGGAACTGCAGGATGAAGCTCTCGTCCTTGAAGTTGGCCATGGCGAACTTGAGCGTGGCGAGCCAGTCGCTGCCGGCGAAGTCCGGGAACCAGCGACGGTCCTCCTCGGTGGGCTGTTCGCAGATGCGCCGCAAGTCGCTGTAGATGGCGAAGCCCAGGGTGTAGGGGTTGATGCCGCTGTAGTAGGGGCTGTCGAAGGCTGGCTGGTAGATGACGTTGGTGTGGCTCTGTAGGAACTCCATCATGAAGCCGTCGGTGACCAGCCCCTCGTCGTACAGCGCGTTCATCAGGGTGTAGTGCCAGAAGGTGGCCCAGCCTTCGTTCATCACCTGGGTCTGGCGCTGCGGATAGAAATACTGGGCGATCTTGCGCACGATGCGCACCACCTCGCGCTGCCAGGGTTCCAGCAGCGGGGCGTGCTTTTCGACGAAGTAGAGGATGTTTTCCTGGGGTTCGGCGGGGAAGCGCTGGCCGTTGTCGCGGCGTGCGTCCTTGTCGGCGCTGCGCGGAATGGTGCGCCACAGGTCGTTGATCTGTTTCTGCAGGTGCTCCTCGCGGCTCTTCTGGCGCAGCCGTTCCTCCTCGGCGGAGATCGGGTAGGGACGCTTGTATCGGTCCACTCCGTAGTTCATCAGCGCGTGGCAGGAGTCCAGCAGATCCTCCACGGCCTTGATGCCGTGGCGTTCCTCGCACTCGCTGATGTACTGCCGGGCGAATACCAGGTAATCGATGATCGAGCCGGCGTCGGTCCAGCTGCGGAACAGGTAGTTGCCCTTGAAGAAACTGTTGTGGCCATAGCAGGCGTGGGCGATCACCAGCGCTTGCATGCACATGGTGTTCTCTTCCATCAGGTAGGCGATGCAGGGGTCGGAGTTGATGACGATCTCGTAGGCCAGGCCCATCTGCCCGCGCGTGTAGCCCTTCTCGGTGGCCAGGAAGTGCTTGCCGTAGGACCAGTGGTGATAGCCGATGGGCATGCCCACCGAGGCGTAGGCGTCCATCATCTGCTCGGCGGTGATCACCTCGATCTGGTTGGCGTAGGTCTCCAGGCCGAAGCCGGCGGCGAGCCGGCCGATTTCCTTGTCGTAGGCCTGGATCAACTCGAAGCTCCACTCCGAACCGGTGGAAAGGGGTTGGCGCTTCTTGCTGCCCATCAGGCCATCCTCCGCTGGAACAGGTCGCGGAACACCGGGTAGATGTCGGCGGCGGAGATCAGCTGCTGCTGGGCGAAGCTGTCCGGATACACCTCATGCACCGTTTCGTACTCGTACCAGAGCGCCTGGTGCTCGCGCGGGGTGATTTCCACATAGGTGAAGTACTGGACGAAGGGCATGATCTTCTCTTCCAGCAGCTCGCGGCACAGCGGCGAGTCGTCGTTCCAGTTGTCGCCGTCGGACGCCTGGGCACCGTAGATGTTCCATTCATGCACCGGGTAGCGGGCGGCCATGATTTCCTGCATCAGCTTCAGGGCGCTGGAGACGATGGTGCCGCCGGTTTCCCGGGAGTAGAAGAACTCTTCCTCGTCGACTTCCTTGGCGCTGGTGTGATGGCGGATGAACACCACCTCGATCTTGTCGTAGCTGCGCTTGAGGAACAGGTACAGCAGGATGAAGAAGCGCTTGGCGATGTCCTTGGTGGCCTGGGTCATCGAGCCGGAGACGTCCATTAGGCAGAACATCACCGCCTTGGAGGTCGGGTTGGGCTGCTTGATCAGCAGGTTGTACTTGAGGTCGAAGGTGTCCAGAAACGGGATGCGGTCGATGCGCGCCCGCAGTTTCTCGATCAGCGCTTCGGTGGCCTGGATGTCGCTGAAGTTGTCCGGTTCCTCGCGGCGCAGGCGTTCCAGCTCGGCGCGCGCGGCGCGCAGTTTGAGGCGGCTGCTGCCGGACAGCGCGATGCGCCTGGCGTGTGCCGAGCGCAGGGTGCGGATGATGTTGATGCGCGACGGATTGCCCTCGTTGCTGATGCCGGCGCGCACCGTCTTGAAGCTGTCGGCGCCGGTGATGTGGCGCTTGACCAGGTTGGGCAGCTCCAGATCCTCGAACATGAAGTCGAGGAATTCCTCCTGGGTGATCTGGAACACGAAGTCGTCCATGCCTTCGCCGCTGTTGCCGGCCTGGCCCTGGCCGCCGCCGCCGCCGCCGCCCTCCTGGGGGCGGGGGATGCGCTCGCCGGCGATGAACTCCTTGTTGCCCGGGTGCACGCTGGTCTGCCGGCCGCCCCGGCCATGGTGCAGGATGGGTTCGTCGATGTCCCGGCCGGGAATGGTGATCTGCTCGCCGTGCTCCATGTCGGTAATGGAACGCCGGCCGACGGCTTCCTCGACGGCTTTCTTGATATGGCCACGGTAACGGCTGAGGAACCGCTGGCGGTTCACCGTGCTCTTGTTCTTGCCGTTCAGGCGGCGGTCGATGACATAGCTCATATACGCCCTCCGGGCTAAGCGGGACGCTGTGAGCCCGAAGCCGGCAGCGCGCGGCGGCGCGCGTGTCCGGCCTCGGGCGTTCAGCTGCGTTACTGCGACTTACGTACCCGCAGATACCATTCGGACAGCAGGCGCACCTGTTTCTCGGTATAGCCACGCTCGACCATGCGCACCACGAAGTCGTTGTGCTTCTTCTGGTCTTCCTTGCTGGCCTTGGCGTTGAAGCTGATGACCGGCAGCAGATCCTCGGTGTTGGAGAACATCTTCTTCTCGATCACCACGCGCAGCTTCTCGTAGCTCAGCCAGCTGGGGTTCTTGCCGTTGTTGCTGGCGCGGGCGCGCAGCACGAAGTTGACGATCTCGTTGCGAAAATCCTTCGGGTTGCTGATGCCGGCCGGCTTCTCGATCTTCTCCAGCTCCTCGTTCAGCGCCATGCGGTTGAGGATCTCGCCGGTTTCCGGGTCGCGGTATTCCTGGTCCTGGATCCAGAAGTCGGCGTACAGCACATAGCGGTCGAAGATGTTCTGCCCGTATTCGCTGTAGGACTCCAGGTAGGCGGTCTGGATTTCCTTGCCGATGAACTCGATGTAGCGCGGCGCCAGGTATTCCTTGAGAAAGCGCAGGTAGCGCTCGCGTACTTCCGGCGGGAACTGCTCCTGCTCGATTTGCTGTTCCAGTACGTAGAGCAGGTGCACCGGGTTGGCGGCGATCTCGTGCGGGTCGAAGTTGAACACCTTGGAAAGGATCTTGAAGGCGAAGCGGGTGGACAGGCCGTTCATGCCCTCGTCGACGCCGGCGGCGTCGCGGTACTCCTGAATCGACTTGGCCTTGGGGTCGGTGTCCTTGAGGTTCTCGCCGTCGTAGACGCGCATCTTCGAGTAGATGTTGGAGTTCTCCGGCTCCTTGAGGCGCGACAGCACCGAGAACTGGGCGAGCATCTTCAGGGTGTCCGGCGCGCAGTGGGCGCGCGACAGCGTGCTGCCGGCCAGCAGCTTGTCGTAGATGCGGATCTCGTCGGTGACGCGCAGGCAGTAGGGCACCTTGACGATGTAGATGCGGTCGATGAACGCCTCGTTGTTCTTGTTGTTGCGGAAGTTGTGCCATTCCGACTCGTTGGAGTGGGCGAGGATGATGCCGTTGAACGGAATCGCGCCCAGCCCTTCGGTGCTGTTGTAGTTGCCTTCCTGGGTGGCGGTGAGCAACGGGTGCAGCACCTTGATGGGCGCCTTGAACATCTCGACGAATTCCATGAGCCCCTGGTTGGCGCGACACAGGGCGCCTGAGAAGCTGTAGGCGTCGGCGTCGTTCTGCGGAAAGTCCTCCAGCTTGCGGATGTCCACCTTGCCGACCAGCGAGGAGATGTCCTGGTTGTTCTCGTCGCCGGGCTCGGTCTTGGCGATGGCGATCTGGTTGAGGATCGAGGGGTAGAGCTTGACCACGCGGAACTGGCTGATGTCGCCGCCGAACTCCTGCAGACGCTTGGTCGCCCACGGCGACATGATGTTGCTCAGCAGGCGGCGCGGAATGCTGTATTCCTCTTCGAGGATGGCGCCGTCCTCGCTGGCGTTGAACAGGCTCAGCGGCGATTCGAAGACCGGCGAGCCCTTGATGGCGTAGAAGGGCACCTTTTCCATCAGCTGCTTGAGCTTCTCGGCCAGCGAGGACTTGCCGCCGCCCACCGGGCCGAGCAGGTAGAGGATCTGCTTCTTCTCCTCCAGGCCCTGGGCGGCATGGCGGAAGAACGACACGATCTGCTCGATGCTCTCTTCCATGCCGTGGAAGTCGGCGAAGGCCGGATAGCGACGGATGACCTTGTTGGAGAAGATCCGCGACAGGCGCGGGTCGCTGGCGGTGTCGACCAGCTCGGGCTCGCCGATGGCCAGCAGCAGACGCTCGGCGGCGCTGGCATAGGCGCTTGGGTCGCGCTTGCAGAGATCCAGGTACTCCTGCAGGGAATACTCTTCCTCGCGAGTCGTTTCGAATCGTTGCTGGAAGTGGCTGAAAATGCTCATGTGTCACCTCGCTCGAGTCATTGAGCCGGCGCGGCTCGTTCTTGCGGGTGCTGGCTGCCTGCCGAGAACTCGGTCAGGTCAAAATCCCCCAGAACCTAAGGTCGCTAACGCCGGGAGCCGGTGGACCGGCTCTTTCGTTTTTCGATGGCCTGGGAGCAAGGATAGTTCGTAATCGCGCCGGTCAATGGCGGGCCGGCCCGAGCGGTCGGCGGCTGGTCGCCCCGGGGCGGGCGACCGGAAAACCGGCGGGGCGGTGCTCAGCCGAGGTCGCGGCTCAGCTCCTGCGGATACATCAGGCGCCAGCGCTCGAAGCCGCCTTCCAGGCTGTAGACCTGGCTGAAACCCTGCTGCGCCAGGAAGGCTGCGGCGCCCTGGCTGGACATGCCGTGATAGCAGTTGACGATCAGCGGCTGGTCGAAATCCGCCTGGGCGATGAAGGCATGCAGCGACTGGTTGTCCAGGTGGCGGGCACCGGGGATGTGCCCGTTGGCGAAGCTCTGTGCATCGCGGATATCGACCAGTTGCGCGCCCTGCGCCAGCAGTTCACGGGCCTGCTCGGGGGCGATGCGCTGGAAGGTGTCGGTCATGGACGGCTCCTGAAGAGGCGGTAAAGGTGATCGAGGCCGGTGGCGAGCAGGGACGTGCCCTCGCTGTCCTGCTCCGGCGGAGGTGACAAGGCGGAAGGCTCGTCGCGGGCTTCCCGTTTCGGCTTCTGGCACGCGCAGCGGTGCAGCTCGCCGCTGTCGACGTTGAGCAGGGTCATGGTGCCGCCCCACACGCAGCCGGTGTCCAGCGCGTACAGGCCGGGTTCGTCGCAGTGGCCCTCGAGCGCCGCCCAGTGGCCGAAGATCAGCTTCTGGCCGCGGGCCTTGCGCTTGGCGTGGCTGAACCAGGGGGCGAAGCCGGCGGGTGCGCTGGACAGGCCTTCCTTGCTTTTCAGGTCCAGGGTGCCGTCCTCGGTGCAGAAGCGCATGCGGGTGAAGTAGTTGGTGATCACGCGCAGACGGTCGATGCCGTGCAGGTTCTTGTTCCACTTGGCGGGCTCGTTGCCATACATGCCGTCGAGGAACTCCCGGATGCGGTTGTCGTCCCGCAGCGCTTCTTCCACTTCGGCGGCGCGCAGCAGGGCCTTCTTCAGCGTCCATTGCGGGGGAATGCCGGCATGCACCAGCGCGATGTCGCGCTCGGCGTCGTAGTGCAGCAGTTTCTGCCGGCGCAGCCAGTCGAGCAGATCGTCGCGATCCGGCGCGTCGATGATTTCGCGCAGCGAGTCGTGCTTCTTCAGGCGCTCGATGTTGTAGGCCGCAGCCAGCAGGTGCAGGTCATGGTTGCCCAGCACCGTGGTGACCGAGTCGCGCATGGCGTAGAGGAAGCGCAGCGTGCCCAGCGAATCCGGACCGCGGTTGACCAGGTCGCCAACCAGCCACAGGTGGTCCCTGCCCGGCTGGAAATCCACGCGCTCAAGCAGGCATTTGAGCGGCTCCAGGCAGCCCTGGATGTCGCCGACGGCATACAGGGCCATCAGTGCAACGCCCCGGGCACGGCGAGGCGGAAGGGCGGGATGGGTGCGTCGAAACGGGTGCCGTCGTCGGCCAGCATCTGGTAGGTGCCGTGCATGCTGCCCACTTCGGTGTGCAGCAGGGTGCCACTGGTGTAGGTGTGGCTTTCGCCGGGCTGCAGGTGCGGCTGCTGACCGACCACGCCCTCGCCGCGCACTTCCTGAACCTGTCCGTCGCCGTCGGTGATGATCCAGTGGCGGCCCAGCAGCTGGGCGCCGATCGGGCCGCTGTTGTGCAGCGTGATGGTGTAGGCGAAGGCGTAGCGCTGCGACTCCGGTTGCGAGCGATCGGAGAGGTAGCGGGTGGTGACCTGGATGTCGATGCTCGGGCTATCGGTCATGCGCGTTGGCTGTCTACCTGGAATCTGACTTAGGGAGTTGGCGCCTGCAGGGCCAGCCGGTCGGCCAGGCGCACGAAGGCGGCCAGATCCAGCTGTTCGGGACGCAGCGAGCCATCCACGCCGGCCGCTTCGATGTCCTCGGCGCTGAGCAACTGCTTGAGGGTGTTGCGCAGGGTCTTGCGACGCATGTTGAAGGCTGCACGCACCACGCGGTCCAGCTGGTGCGGGTCCTGCGCCGGGTGCGGCAGGGTTTCGTGCGGCACCAGGCGGACAATCGCCGAATCCACCTTGGGCGCCGGTTTGAACGCGCCCGGGCCGACATTGAACAGATGCTCCACGCGGCAGTGGTACTGCACCATGATCGACAGACGGCCCCAGTCACCGCCGCCCGGCTCGGCAGCCAGGCGCTCGACCACCTCCTTCTGCAGCATGAAATGCATGTCGCGGATCAGATGGGCGTGATCCAGCAGGTGGAAGATCAGCGGGGTGGAGATGTTGTACGGCAGGTTGCCGACCACGCGCAGGCTGTGCGGGCCATCGGCCAGGGTGGCGAAATCGAACTTCAGCGCATCGCCCTGGTTGATGTGGAAATTCGGCCGGCCGGCGAAGCGGCTGTTGAGGATCGGGATCAGGTCCAGGTCCAGCTCGACGACTTCCAGGCTGGCGCCACTGTCCAGCAGCCCCTCGGTCAGCGCGCCCTGGCCCGGACCGATTTCCACCAGCCGCTCGCCGGCGCGGGGACGGATGGCGCGCAGGATGCGGTCGATCACTCCCATGTCATGCAGGAAGTTCTGGCCGAAGCGCTTGCGGGCGCGGTGTTGGTAGTCGGACATGACAGGGTTCCGGGAGCTGACTGCGCAAAGCGAAAGGCGCGCAGTTTAACAGGTGAAATCGCCTGACGGAAAAGCGGCGCCAGAGCGCCGCTGCGCTTTCAGGATGAGCGGCTGTCCGCCATCAGGTAGGCGGTCTGCAATGCCACCCGCAGGCTGCCGGTATCGACGCGCCCGGTGCCGGCCAGGTCCAGCGCGGTGCCGTGGTCCACCGAGGTGCGGATGATCGGCAGCCCCAGGGTGACGTTCACCGCCGCGCCGAAGCCCTTGTACTTGAGCACCGGCAGGCCCTGGTCATGGTACATGGCCAGCACCGCGTCGCAGTGCTCGAGGTGCTTGGGGGTGAACAGGGTATCGGCCGGCAGCGGGCCGATCAGCTCGAGGCCTTCCCCGCGCAGGTGCTCCAGGGTTGGCTCGATGATCTCGATCTCCTCGCGGCCCATGTGCCCACTCTCGCCGGCGTGGGGGTTGAGCCCGCAGACCAGGATACGCGGCCGGGCGATGCCGAACTTGTCGCGCAGGTCGGCATGCAGGATGCGCGTGACGCGCGTCAGGCGCTCGGGGGTGATGGCGGCGGCGACGTCCTTGAGCGGCAGGTGCGTGGTCACCAGGGCGACGCGCAGCCCTTCGGTGGCGAGCATCATCACCACCTGCTCGGTGTGGGTCAGTTCGGCGAGGAACTCCGTGTGCCCGGAGAACGGCACGCCGCCCTCGTTGATCACGCCCTTGTGCACGGGAGCGGTGATCATGCCGGCGAAGGTGCCGGCCACGCAGCCTTCACCGGCGCGGCGCAGGGTTTCCAGCACATAGCCGGCGTTGGCTGGGTCGAGGCGGCCGGGCCGGGCCGGGGTGTGCAGCGGGGTGTCCCAGACATACAGGCTGCCGGCCGGCGCCGGGCCCTGTGGCCAGCGCCCCGGCCCCACATCCAGCAGGGTGATGTCCAGGCCCAGCTCGCTGGCCCGCTGGCGCAGCAGCTCCAGGCTGGCGATGGCCACCAGGGCCTGGGGCTGGGCCTCGCGGGACAGCAGCAGGCAGAGGTCGGGACCGATGCCGGCGGGCTCGCCGGGGGTGAGGGCAAAGAGGCGGCAAGACATGCTGGATACCTGTAAGGCCGGCTGATGCCGGCCGGCATGGTTGGAAGACAGGGCTCAGGGGCGGGCGCCGATACCTGTAGGGCCGGGTTTATCCCGGCTGCGGGAGGTGGAGGTCGGCCCTGTGCAATGGTCTGGCTCCGTCGGCCGGCGTAGAGCCGGCCCTACAAAAGAACCTGATGACGCGCCTAGATCTTGATCTCCACATACGCCTCGTCGCGGATCTGCCGCAACCAGGTCTGCAGCTCCTCGTCGTACTTGCGTCCGCGCAGGGCGTTGAGCGCCTGCTGTTCGCGGAACTGGTCACTGCTGTCCACCGAGCGGCGGCCCAGCACTTCGAGGATGTGCCAGCCGAACGGGCTGCGGAACGGCCGCGACAGACGCCCCACCGGGGTGTTGGTCATCACATTGCGGAACTCCGGCACCAGCGCGTTCGGGTCGACCCAGTTCATATCGCCACCGTTGAGCGCCGAGCCCGGGTCTTCGGAGAACTGGCGGGCCAGTTTGGCGAAATCCTCGCCGTTCTGGATGCGCTGGTAGAGTCGCTCGGCCAGCTTCTGGCTGTCTTCCAGGCTGCGGATTTCGCTGGGCTTGATCAGGATGTGGCGCACATGGGTTTCCTGGCGCAGCATCTGCCCGCCTTCACCGCCGCGACGCTCCAGCAGCTTGATGAGGATGAAGCCGCCCGGCGTGCGCAACGGCTCGGTCATCTCGCCGACCTTCAGCGCCGAGACCATGGCATCCAGGGGCGGCGGCAACTGGGCAGCCTTGCGCCAGCCCATCTCGCCGCCCTCCAGGGCGTTCTCGTCGGCGGAACGGGCGATGGCCAGCTGGGCGAAATCGGCGCCGCGGCGCAATTGGGCGTGGATGTCGCGCGCCTGGCGCTCGGCGGCCTGGATGGCGCTGCTGGACGCCCCTTCGGGCAGCGGAATCAGCAGGCTGGCCAGGCGCAGGTCCTCGGACAGTTGCAGCTTGCCCAGGTCCGAGGCGAGGAAATTCTTCACTTCCTGGTCACTGACCTGGATACGTTCGGCCACGCGGCGCTGGCGCACCCGGCTGATGATCATCTCGCGGCGCACCTGTTCGCGGGCGCCCTCGTAGGACAGGCCGTCGCGGGCGAGTGCGGCGCGAAACTGGTCGAGGCTCAGGCCGTTGCGCTGGGCGATGCTGGCCATGGCCTCGTTGAGCTCGGCGTCGCCGATGCGGATGCCGGAGCGCTCGCCGATCTGCAGCTGGATGTTCTCGATGATCAGGCGTTCCAGCACCTGCTGGGTGAGCACATGCTGGGGCGGCAGGGCCGCGCCGCGCCGACCGATGGTCTGCTGCACTTCGCGCAGACGGGCATCCAATTGGCTCTGCATGATGACGTCGCCGTCCACGATGGCGGCCACGCGATCCAGCGGACGCACCTCGGCGCTGGCGGCGGCGGTGAACAGCAGGGCGCCCAGCAGCAGCGGGCGCAGACAGTCAGCGAGCTTGTTCTTCACGTCTTCGGTAACCTTGAATGCCTTGATCGAGGAAGGACTCTAACCTGTTGCCGGTCACGCCGCCGAGCCCCTTGAGAATGATCTGCACAAAGAAACCGTGATCGGTTTCCTCGTTCAGTGCCGGATTGAGGCTGGTTTCGTCACGGTCGATCCATTGGCGGTAGACCATGCGCAGTTTCCAGCAGCAGCTGTCGTACTCGAAGCCGCTGATGGCATCCAGGGTGCGTTCGCGGCCGTAGTCATACTGCCAGCGCGCCAACAGGCTCCATTGCGGGGCGATGGGCCAGACCACCGAGAAATCATGCTGGCTGACCTTGTAGTAGTTCTTGATGTAGTTGGGCTGCCCCGGACTGCCATAGTCCGGGTTGGTGACATAGATACCTTGCAGCGGATCGTAGCGCAGCGTGTCGTTACGGTAGCGGTAACCTACGTTCAGGATCTTGTTCGGATTGTCGGCCGGCTGGTAGTGAAACATGGCGCTGCCGGAGCGGGTGCGGTGCACGTCCGGGTCCCAGTTGAAACTCGCGGTCATGCGCCAGTCCTGATTGAAGCGGTACTGGTAGTCCAGGGCGTAGGGCGATACCGAAGCCTGTGCGTCGTTGCGGGTGCGGTAGTCGATGTCCGGCATCTGCACTTCGCGGTCCTGGAAGTAGAAGATCTGCCCGATGGACAAGCGCTGGCGCTCGAAACCGTTGGACTGGATCCAGCGATTGGTCAGGCCGAAGGACAGTTGGTTGGCGTCGCCGATGCGGTCCTTGCCGGAGAAGCGGTTGTCGCGCCACAGCGAGGCATAGCTGAAGCTGGCCTCACCGCTGTCGAAGATCGGTATCTCGTCCTGCTCCTCGTAAGGGGCGTAGAGGTAGAACAGCCGGGGCTCGAGGGTCTGGCGGAAATTCTGGCCGAACAGCCGGGTGTCGCGATCGAAATACAGGCCGGCGTCGAGGCTGGCGATCGGCAGACCGCGGTCCGGCGCGTCGTTGAACGCATTTCTGGGGACGCCCCCGGGGCCGTCGTGTCCTTGGGCGTCCAGTTCCAGATCGTACTGGGTATGGGCGTACTTCAGCGTCGGCCTCAGGAAACCCCAGGTCCACTGCAGCGGCAGTGAAAGGCTGGGTTCCAAGTGGATACGTGAGCCTTCGGCGCGTTTCAGGCCGCGCAGGTTGTTGTCATCCCAAGGCTCTTGGCTGCCGTCCTGGCGGACGTATTCGCCGCTGCGCAGGCTGCGCTGGAACTGCGCATATTCCGCGCCGTAGCCGAACACCAATCCACCGGGATTGAATGGCAGGCGCCCGTTCAGAGTGAACTGGGGAAGGCGGTCGTAAGGCGTTACCCCTTCCACGGTGGTGCGTTCATAGGCATGGGCCGCCAGGCGAGCCGTGTAGCCGTCCCCCCGCCAGCTCAATCCGGCACGCTGATTGAGATAGTCGGGCGTGCCGATGCCCAGATTGGTGTCCAGGTCCTGAAAGTAATACGGATCGCTGATGCTGGTGTAGTCCACCTCGCCGCGCAGGCGTGGCGTGAAGTTGCTGGTGTGCTGCCAGTTGTACAGCCAGCGGGTGGCCTCGTATTCCGATTGCAGGCGGCGATCGTCGTTGTCGTCGTCCAGCCAGGCGGCGCCCATCTGGCCACGGCTGTCGCGCGTCAGGTAGCGGAATTCGCCTTCCATCTGCAGCCCGCGCTCGGTCATGTAGCGCGGATACAGGGTGGCGTCGTAGTTTGGCGCCAGGTTGAAGTAGTAGGGCGTCTGCAATGCCACGCCGCTGTCGTCGGTGGTGCTGAGGCTCGGCGGTAGGAAGCCGGACTGGCGGCGATCGTCGATCGGGAAATAGATGTAGGGCGTGTAGAAGACCGGGATGTCCTTGACCCGCAGTGTCACGTGGGTGGCGGTGCCGAAGCCGGTGGCCGGGTTGAGGGTGACGTTGCTGCCCTTGAGCTCCCAGGTGTTCTCGCCTGGTTCGCAGCTGGTGTAGGTGCCGTCCTTGAGGCGGATTACCGCGTTCTCCTCGCGGGTGGCGTAGAGGGCGGTGCCCCGTGCGCGGGCGGGGTGCATGACGTATTCGGCGTTATCCACCCGGGCCTGGCCGGAATCCAGTTGCAGCTCGGCGCGTTCGCCCAGCACCAGCATGCCCCGGTCGCGCAGGCGCACCTGGCCCTCGAGCTCGCCCCGGCTGGTCTGCTGGTCGAGGGTGGCGGTCTGTGCCTCGGCCTGCAGGCCGGCCTGGCGCAGCACCACATCGCCCTGCAGGATGGTGCGTTCGCTGCGCTGATCGTAGCTGGAGGCGTCCGCCGAGGCGTAGGTCGGGGCTTCGTCGGCGGGGGTGCGGTCGCCCATGCCCGGGCGCGTCGGTTCGACGTAGCCACCCCGGCACCAGGGACCGATCTCGGCCTGTTGCGCGGTCGTCAGCTGTTCGCGCGGTACCCAGTCCAGGTGCTGATGCGGGTTGATTGGCGGGCGTGGGGAGGGTGCGCTTTGCGGCGCTGGCGCAGCTGCCGGCGTGCTTTCGGAACTGCTATGCTCCGGCCGCGGCGGCAGGTCGGTCGGCGCGGGCTCGGCGGCGCAGACCCAGGTGCCATCCTCGGCGCTTCGGCAATCGAACTGCTCCTCCGCCGCGAAGCTGTTCGCCAGCGGCTGAAGTGCCAGCAGGCCGCCAGCCAGCAAGGGAAATTTCCTGCGAAATGCGAAGATTTTCACGGCCATCTTTCGGGTCCGACTGCTTAGCGCGATGGGCCTGCGAAGAGCTGTCGCATGCTTCTCGATGGGCTGATAAAAGGCGTTGGATGATAAAACATGACCTGCACAACGGCCAGCGCCGTCGGAGACTCCCGAATGATTGATCACGATGTCCGCCTCCAGCGGCTGAGTGCCTGGTTCGACCGGCTTTTGCCTGCACTGTTCGCGTCGCAGGGCTGGGGAGACGTGGTTCCGGGTGAACTGACCCCGGCCAGCAGCGACGCCAGTTTCCGTCGTTACTTCCGCTGGCAGGGTGGTGAGCGCACCTTGATCCTCATGGATGCGCCGCCACCGCAGGAAGATTGCCGTCCCTTCGTGAAGATAGCCGGCCTGCTGGCCACTGCCGGCGTGCACGTGCCGCGCGTGCTGGCCAGCGACCTGGAACAGGGCTTCCTGGTGCTCGATGACCTGGGCCGTCAGACCTACCTGGAAGTGATCGACGCGCAGAATGCCGATCGCCTGTTCGACGATGCGGTTCGCGCGCTGCTGGCCTTCCAGCAACTGCCGCAGGATGCCGGGCTGCCCGGTTATGACGACGCCCTGCTGCGTCGCGAGCTGCAACTGTTCCCCGACTGGTATCTGGCCCGCGAGCTGGAGGTCAGTTTGAGCACCGCCCAGCAGGCCGCCTGGGAGCGCAGCTGCCGGGTGCTGATCGACAGCGCGCTGGCGCAATCGCGCGTGCTGGTGCACCGCGATTACATGCCGCGCAACCTCATGCTCAGCGAGCCGAATCCCGGCGTGCTGGATTTCCAGGACGCCGTGTACGGCCCGGTCAGCTACGACATCACCTGCCTGTTCAAGGATGCCTTCCTGAGCTGGCCGCTGGAGCGCGTGGATGCCTGGCTGGAGGGATACTGGCAGCAGGCGCGTGAGGCCGACATCGCGGTACCGCAGCGTTTTGCCGACTTCCTGCGCGACTGCGACCTGATGGGCGTGCAGCGTCACCTCAAGGTGATTGGCATCTTCGCGCGCATCTGCCACCGCGACGGCAAGCCGAAGTACCTGGCCGACGTGCCGCGCTTCTTCGCCTATATCGATGCCGTGACGGCGCGGCGTCCGGAGCTGGCCGAGCTGCGTGACCTGCTGGCCGGATTGCCGGGGCGGCCGGCTGGACGATCTGCATGAAGGCGATGATCCTGGCCGCCGGCAAGGGCGAGCGCCTGCGTCCGCTGACCCTGCACACCCCCAAGCCGCTGGTGCGTGTCGGTGGCAAGCCGCTGATCGAGTACCACATCGAGGCATTGGCGCGCGCCGGCTTTCGCGAGTTGGTGATCAACCATGCCTGGCTCGGCGTGCAGATCGAGGACCATCTGGGCGATGGCGCCCGCTTCGGCGTGCGCATCGCCTACTCCGCCGAAGGCGAGCCGCTGGAGACCGGTGGCGGCATTCGCAAGGCGCTGCCGCTGCTGGGCGACCAACCTTTTGTGGTGGTCAACGGCGATATCTTCACGGATTACGATTTTTCCCGTCTGCGCGACATTCCGGTGGCTTCAGCCCACCTGGTTCTGGTCGATAACCCTGAGCATCATGCCGATGGCGACTTCGCCTGGCGCGAGGGGCGGCTGGTGGCGGACCGGGAGGGATCGCCACGGCTGACCTACAGTGGTATCGCGGTGCTGCATCCCCGGCTGTTCGCGGACAGCCCGGACGGGGCCTTCAAGCTGGCTCCGCTGCTGCGCCGCGCGCAGGCCGAAGGATCGGCCAGCGCGGAGCATTTCACGGGGCGCTGGATCGATGTCGGCACCCATGAGCGACTGGAGCAGGCGGAGCGCCTGCGGATAGGAGAGTCTTGAACATGCGTTGGCCTGTCACCCTGTTGGGCGCAGCCGCCGGCCTGGCGATTGCGAGCATTCCCGGCGCGCTCCTGGGTGGCGTGCTCGGCCACAGCCTGGACCGGCGTCTGCAGATCCGTTCCTGGAAGGGACTGATCCAGCGCCTGGGCTGGAGCGGCGGCGAGCTGGACGACAACGACCTGCTGTTCATCCTGCTCGGGCGTCTGGCCAAGTGCGACGGGCGCGTGCGGGAGACGCACATCGCCCAGACCCGCGCGGAAATGCGCCGCCTTAGCCTGGACACCGAGCAGCAGCGCCGCGCCATCGAAGCTTTCAATCGGGGCAAGACGGGCGATGATGGCCTGTTGTTGCCGCTGCGTCGGCTGCGCAAGCGGCCCGAGAAGGTTCGCAGTGTGCTCTCTAGCTGCTGGCGGCTGGCAGCCGCCGAGCCGCAGATCAGCGAGCGCAAGCGCAACCTGATCCTGCTCTGGGGTCGCTGGGCCGGCTGCACGCCGGGCGAGGTGCTGGATCTGCAGCCGACCGCCAGCCAGCACAACCCTGGCAAGGCACGTGAATCGTCGGTGGCGCCGCGCGCGCGCAATCCTTACGAGGAAGCCCTGCAGCTGCTCGGCGTGCGGGAAACCTCCGAGTCGGTAGAGATCAAGCGCGCCTATCGTCGCCTGCTCAGTCAGTACCACCCGGACAAGCTGGCCGGCGCCGGCGCCAGCACCGACGCGGTGCGCGAGGCGACCGAGAAGACTCGCGAACTGCACAGCGCCTATACGCTGGTGCGCGAGCGCCACGGGTTCTGACCGCGCGGGTTGCGTGTGTAAGCGAATATCGGAGCCGGCCGAGGCTCTGTCGGCCGGCGTAAAGCCGGCCCCACCAAGGCCTGGCATCTCCACAGTTGCGCTTGGCCTGTAGGGCCGGCTTTACGCCGGCCGGCGGCGACCGGGTCGCGCAGAAGTCTTAGCGCTGCGCCGAGCGCGCTTCCAATTCCAGCCAACCACGCACGCGGCGTACCAGCTGCTCCTGTTCGGCGCGGGCATCGCTCGGCAGGCTCTGCAAACCGATCTGCATATAGGCGGGGTGCTGCTGGCGCTTGCCGGCATTCAGGCGTTCGCGGGCGGCGGCCTGCTGGCTCGCCTGGTCGCGGTAATAGAAGTCGGCGGTCGCCAGGTGCAGCTGCGGCAGCAGCTCGTCGAGTCCGGCCTCGGCATCCCCGGGCTCGCGCGGGGAGACGATCACCAGCTGCGCCACCTCGCCCGGCTGCTGCTCCTGAAGGAAGCGCGCGGCCCAGTAGGCCCCTGTGCCATGGCCGAGCAGGACCAGCGTGCGCGGCTGCTGCTGCCGCGCAAACTCCAGCGCGGCGCGCAGGCGCGCCTGCACACGCTGGGCGTGATTCGGTTCCGCCGGAGCCAGATCGTCCAGCGGAGCGAGGGCACTGATCACTTCCGGAATGGCTTCGGTCGCCGCTGTCGGGGGCGTGGCTGCCTGCTCGGCGCTGGCCGTTTCGGCCGTTGGCTCGACCTGTGTTTCCGGGGTTTCAGTGGCCTCCGGCGCTTCCAGCTTCTCGACGCCCTCCAGCACCACGGTCACCGGCTGGCCCTTGCGTGCCTTAACGCCGGCATTGGGGCCGTCCGGCAGGGTCAGGCTCAGGGTGCTCCAGCCGATATCCGGCAACTGACGGCGCAGCGGGCCGATGGCGGTGGGCCAGTCCGCGGTTTCGCCCTCGCCCGGCAGCAGGATCACCAGCCCGGCGGGCTGCGCCTGGTTGGCCGGCAGCCACAGGGACAGGAACGGATCGGCGCCGCCGTCGAGGGTAAGTTGCTGGCGCGCCGGCAGCTGGCGCTGCAACGCCTGCTGGTGCGACTCGCTGCGGCTTTCCAGCATCGGTCGGGGCGGCACCGGGCGCGGCGCCGGCTCGCTGATTACGGTCGCAGGGGTATCTTCGCCGCCAGCGTCTTCGGCCTGGGCCGGCAGGCCGTGTAGCAACAGGGCCAGAGTCAGGGGAGAGAGCAGGACGGCGGAGTGGCGCAGCATGGCAACGAACCGGCGATGAGGGAGACGCGGGGAGTCTAAAGGGCAATTGCCGGCTTGTCAGGCAAGCCGCCGGTGAACAGCGCAAGCGCGCCGGCGGGAGTACAATGCGCGCTTTTCCGGAATTGCCCTGCCGAGGTCCGCCCCATGCAACCCTTCGCCATCGCTCCGTCGATTCTCTCCGCCGACTTCGCCCGCCTCGGCGAAGAGGTGGACAAGGTGCTCGCCGCCGGCGCCGACATCGTGCACTTCGACGTGATGGACAACCACTACGTGCCCAACCTGACCATCGGCCCGATGGTCTGCAGCGCGCTGCGCAAGTACGGCATCACCGCGCCCATCGACGCGCACCTGATGGTCAAGCCGGTGGACCGCCTGATCGGCGACTTCCTCGAGGCCGGCGCCAGCTACATCACCTTCCACCCGGAGGCGTCCGAGCACATCGACCGCTCCCTGCAGCTGATCAGGAGCGGCGGCGCCAAGGCCGGCCTGGTGTTCAACCCGGCCACCCCGCTGGACTGCCTGAAGTACGTGATGGACAAGGTCGACATGATCCTGCTGATGAGCGTGAACCCCGGCTTCGGCGGCCAGAAGTTCATCCCCGGCACCCTGGACAAGCTGCGCGAGGCCCGCGCGCTGATCGACGCCAGCGGTCGCGACATTCGTCTGGAGATCGACGGCGGCGTCAACGTGCAGAACATTCGCGCCATTGCCGAGGCCGGTGCGGATACCTTTGTGGCCGGCTCGGCGATCTTCAACCAGCCCGACTACAAGGCGGTGATCGACGCCATGCGCGCTGAGCTGGCGCAGGTCGCGCGATGACCCTGCTGGAAGCGCTGTTCGGCGGCCGACTGCCGCGCCTGGTGATGTTCGATCTGGACGGTACCCTGGTGGATTCCGTGCCGGACCTGACCGCCGCCGTGGACAGCATGCTGCGCCAGCTGGGCCGGGCTCCGGCCGGCATCGAAAAGGTGCGTGACTGGGTCGGCAACGGCGCGCCGGTGCTGGTGCGCCGCGCGCTGGCCGGGCAGCTGGACCACACTCAGGTGTCCGACGAGGAGGCCGAGGCGGCGCTGACCCTGTTCACCGAGGCCTACGCCGGCAGCCATGCGCTGACCCGCGTCTACCCCGGCGTGCCGGAGTGCCTGGGGTGGCTGACCGCCCATGACATCCCGCTGGCCGTGATCACCAACAAGCCGAGCCGGTTTGTCGCCCCGCTGCTGGAAGAGAAGGGCCTGGCGCAGCACTTTCGCTGGACAGTGGGCGGCGACACGCTGCCCGTGCAGAAGCCCGATCCGGCCGCGCTGTGCTGGGTGATGGACAAGGCTGGGGTGTCGCCCGCCGACGCCCTGTTCATCGGCGATTCGCGCAACGATGTGCTGGCCGCCCGCGCCGCCGGTGTGCGCTGCGTGGCCCTGAGCTACGGTTACAACCACGGCCGGCCCATCGCCGAGGAGTCGCCCGACCGGGTTCTCGATGATCTGCGCCTGCTGGTTGCCAGCGTCGCGGGGCTGCGCTAGTGTGGCCGGCACCGTATCACCCCCTGGAAGAGATCAGATCGTGGTGGTCACCCGCAAACAGTGGATGAAAGTTCTCAAGGCCCTGGCCCGTTGGCGCTGGCGCGCCTGACTTTCGCCTGCCGGCCACGCCGGCCCGTTTGCCCGACCTTTTGTTTTGCCCCTCCGACCACGAGGCTGACATGACCCGCGAAGAATTCCTGCGTTTGGCCGCCGACGGCTACAACCGCATCCCGCTGGCGTTCGAGACGCTGGCCGATTTCGATACCCCGCTTTCCCTTTACCTCAAGCTGGCTGACCAGCCGCACACCTACCTGCTCGAATCCGTGCAGGGCGGCGAGAAGTGGGGCCGTTACTCCATCATCGGCCTGTACAGCCGCACCGTGCTGCGCGTGCATGGCCACCAGGTGCAGGTACACGACAACGGCGCGCTGGTCGAGGAAGCCGAGGTCGAGGATCCGCTGAGCTTCGTCGAGCAGTTCAAGGCGCGCTATCGCGTGCCGACCCTGCCCGGCCTGCCGCGTTTCGATGGTGGGCTGGTCGGCTACTTCGGCTACGACAGCGTGCGCTATGTGGAGCGCAAGCTCGCGCAGTGCCCGAATCCCGATCCGCTGGGCACTCCGGACATCCTGCTGATGGTGTCCGATTCGGTGGTGGTGTTCGACAACCTGGCCGGCAAGCTGCACTGCATCGTGTTGGTCGACCCGGCGCAGGCGGACGCCTATGACGCCGGCATGGAGCGGCTGCAGGCCCTGCGCGAACGGCTGCGTCAGCCGATCACGCCGCGCCTGGGGCTGGACTTCGCCAAGGCTGGCGGGCCGGAGCCGGCCTTCCGCTCCAGCTTCAGCCAGGAGGCCTTCGAGCAGGCGGTACGGCAGATCAAGGAGTACATCCTGGCCGGGGACTGCATGCAGGTGGTGATTTCCCAGCGCATGTCGATTCCCTTCCAGGCCGCGCCCATCGATCTCTACCGCGCGCTGCGCTGCTTCAACCCCACCCCCTACATGTACTTCTTCAACTTCGGCGACTTCCACGTGGTCGGCTCCTCGCCGGAGGTGCTGGTGCGTGTCGAGGATGGCGAGGTCACCGTGCGCCCGATCGCCGGCACCCGTCCGCGCGGTGCGACCGAAGAAGCGGACCGCGCCCTGGAGCAGGACCTGCTGTCCGACGCCAAGGAGCTGGCCGAACACCTGATGCTGATCGACCTGGGTCGTAACGATGTGGGTCGGGTATCAAATACCGGCTCGGTGAAGGTCACCGAGAAGATGGTGATCGAGCGTTATTCCAACGTGATGCACATTGTTTCCAACGTCACCGGCCAGCTGAAGCCCGGGCTCTCGGCCATGGACGCGCTGCGTGCGATCCTGCCGGCCGGCACCCTGTCCGGGGCGCCGAAGGTGCGCGCCATGGAAATCATCGACGAACTGGAGCCGGTCAAGCGCGGCATCTACGGCGGTGCGGTGGGCTACCTGGCGTGGAACGGCAACATGGACACCGCCATCGCCATCCGCACCGCGGTGATCAGGGACGGCGAGCTGCATGTGCAGGCCGGCGCCGGCATCGTCGCCGACTCGGTGCCCGCGCTGGAGTGGGAAGAAACCCTGAACAAGCGCCGCGCCATGTTCCGTGCGGTGGCGCTGGCCTCGTCCGACGTGGAAGGAGCGTGAGCCATGCTGTTGATGATCGATAACTACGACTCCTTCACCTACAACGTGGTGCAGTACCTGGGCGAACTGGGTGCCGATGTCCACGTGATCCGCAACGACGAGCTGACCGTCGCGCAGATCGATGCGCTCAAGCCCGAGCGCATCGTGGTCTCGCCGGGGCCCTGCACGCCGACCGAGGCGGGTGTATCCATCGAGGCGATCCTGCACTTCGCCGGCAAGCTGCCGATCCTCGGCGTATGTCTGGGCCACCAGAGCATCGGCCAGGCGTTCGGCGGCAAGGTGGTGCGCGCGCGGGTGGCCATGCACGGCAAGACCAGTCCGGTGTTCCACGCAGACCAGGGCGTGTTCGCCGGGCTGAGCAATCCGCTGACCGTGACCCGCTATCACTCGCTGGTGGTCGAGCGGGACACGTTGCCCGACTGCCTGGAGATCACCGCCTGGACCCGTCGCGACGACGGTGGCGTCGACGAGATCATGGGCCTGCGCCACAAGACCCTGAACATCGAGGGCGTGCAGTTCCATCCGGAATCCATCCTCACCGAACAGGGCCACGAGCTCTTTGCCAACTTTCTGAAACAGTCCGGAGGCGTGCGCCAATGAACATCAGGGAAGCCCTCAACCGGGTGGTCAACCACCTGGACCTGAGCACCGAGGAAATGCAGGACGTGATGCGCCAGATCATGACCGGCCAGTGCACCGACGCGCAGATCGGCGCCTTCCTGATGGGCCTGCGCATGAAGAGCGAGAGCATCGACGAGATCGTCGGCGCCGTGCAGGTGATGCGCGAGCTGGCCACACCGGTCAACGTGCCGGGCGCCAACCTGGTGGACAACTGCGGCACCGGCGGCGACGGCATGAACATCTTCAACGTCTCCAGCGCGGCCTCGTTCGTGGTGGCGGCGGCGGGTGGCAAGGTGGCCAAGCACGGCAACCGCGCGGTGTCTGGCAAGAGCGGCAGCGCCGACCTGCTGGAGGCCGCCGGCGTGTACCTGGATCTCAAGCCCGAGGAAGTAGCGCGCTGCGTCGACACCGTGGGCGTGGGCTTCATGTTCGCCCCGGCGCACCACGGCGCCATGCGCCATGCCGGCAATGCCCGCCGCGAGCTCGGTCTGCGCACGCTGTTCAACATCCTCGGGCCGATGTCCAACCCGGCGGGCGTCAAACGCCAGGTGCTGGGCGTGTTCAGTAAGGAACTGTGCCGGCACATGGCCGAGGTGCTGCGCCGGCTGGGCAGCGAGCACGTGATGGTGGTGCATTCCAAGGACGGCATGGACGAGATCAGTCTGGCCGCGCCGACCCACGTGGCCGAGCTGCGCAACGGGGAAATCCGCGAGTACGACATCCTGCCGGAGGACTTCGGCATCAAGAGCCAGAGCCTGATCGGCCTGACCGTCAACGATGCCCAGGAATCGCTGGCGCTGATCACCGACGCGCTGGGCCGGCGCAAGACCGAGAACGGTCAGAAGGCCGCGGACATGATCGTGCTCAACGCCGGTGCGGCGCTGTATGTCGCCGGTGTGGCCGGCACGCTGAAGGATGGCATCCATATGGCCCACGATGCGCTGTACAGCGGCCTGGCCCTGGACAAGCTGCAGGAGCTGGTG
Source organism: Pseudomonas sp. (assembly GCF_035497915.1). GTDB lineage: Bacteria > Pseudomonadota > Gammaproteobacteria > Pseudomonadales > Pseudomonadaceae > Serpens. The sequence continues at coordinate 1,015 of NZ_DATJCS010000045.1, read as the reverse complement.
TCCTTCACCGCCGTGTTCCGCCAGGAGGCTGTGCAATGAGCCTGAGCGTGCTGGAGCGGATCATCGCCCGCAAGGCCGAGGAAGTTGCCGAGCGCCGTGGCCGTGTCGGCCTCGACGAACTGGAGCGGCTGGCGAAGCAGGCCGATGCGCCGCGCGGTTTCGCCCGTGCGTTGCAGGCGCGCGCGGCGCGTCGCGAGGCGGCGGTGATTGCCGAGGTGAAAAAGGCCTCGCCGAGCAAGGGTGTGATCCGCCCGCACTTCGTGCCCGCCGAGATCGCGCGCAGCTACGAGGCCGGCGGTGCCGCCTGCTTGTCGGTGCTGACCGACATCGATTTCTTCCAGGGCAGCGATACCTATCTGCAAGAGGCGCGTGCCGCCTGTTCGCTGCCGGTGATCCGTAAGGACTTCATGATCGATCCGTACCAGATCGTCGAGGCCCGCGCGCTGGGCGCCGACTGCGTACTGCTGATCGTGGCCAACCTGCAGGACGGCCAGATGGCCGAACTGGCGGCGGTGGCCAAGGCGCAGGGACTGGACGTGCTGGTCGAGGTGCATGACGGCGTCGAGCTGGAACGTGCGTTGCGTCTGGATACCCCGCTGCTGGGCATCAACAACCGCAACCTGCACACCTTCGAGGTCAGCCTGGACACCACGCTGGCGCTCAAGGAGCGAGTGCCGGCCGATCGCCTGGTGATCACCGAGAGCGGCATTCTCAGCCGCGCCGACGTGCAGCGCATGGAGGCCAACGAGGTGTATGGCTTCCTGGTCGGCGAGGCGTTCATGCGCGCCGAGGACCCGGGCGCCGAACTCAAGCGCCTGTTCTTTCCCGAGCGCTGAGCATCGCCCAATAAAAAACCGGCCCTGAGGCCGGTTTTTTATTGGGCGGGCTTCAGCGGGTGCCGAACACCACCATGGTCTTGCCTTTCACGTTCACCAGGCCCTGTTCCTCGAGGGACTTGAGCACGCGACCGACCATCTCCCGGGAGCAACCGACGATGCGGCCGATTTCCTGGCGG
>NZ_DATJCS010000044.1:0-10243 GCF_035497915.1 Pseudomonas sp. | reverse complement strand
GCCTTCTGCGGCGCCTGCGCCTTCGCCGGCGCGCTATGGATCACCGACCACAAGCTCGGCGCGGTGCCCGGCGCGCTGCGCAGCCTGCTGACCATGCTGGTGGTGTTCCTGGCCACCGCGCTGATCGGCGCCGGCGGCCTGATGCCCGACGGACTGAGCCAGCCCGCCAGCACCTCCGGCTGGTTCGCCCTGGCCGCCCTGGCGGTGCTCTACGGCAGCGCGTTCAGCCTGTTGTTCGTGCTGTTTCCGCGCCTGGACATGGCCCACAACACGCCGGTGCTGAACATCGAACCGGTGGCCAGCCTGCTGCTGGGCTGGCTGATCCTCGACCAGATGCTCGCCGGCATCCAGTTGCTGGGCGGCGCCCTGGTGCTGACCGGCATCGTGCTGCTGAGCCTGCGGCGCAGCTAGGCGCCGCCCGCCCCGCACGGGGGTAGCGCGCCACCACTAAGGCGCATGAAGGGGTGGTATTAACTCAGCACCCAGCAGCGACCTTCGGCCACTGGACGCACCCCGGCACGGGGTCAACACTCTCTGGCAATTGCCGCCGCGTCGCAGAAGGAATCGCCGATGACCCCGTCGCACCCGCTGGAAACCCGCAACGAATTCGTCGCCCGCCACCTGGGCCCGCGCGCGGCCGAGCTCGGCGCCATGCTGGAGACGCTAGGGTACGCCTCGCTTGAAGCGCTGACCGATGCCGTGGTGCCGCCCGGCATCCGCCTGGAGAAACCCCTGCCGCTCGACGAGGGACTGGGCGAGGCCGAGGCGTTGGCCGAGCTGCATGCGATTGCCACCCGCAACCGGGTCTTCACCAGCTGCATCGGCCAGGGCTACTACGGCACCCACACGCCGGCGCCGATCCTGCGCAACCTGCTGGAAAACCCTGCCTGGTACACCGCCTACACGCCCTATCAGCCGGAAATTTCCCAGGGGCGCCTGGAGGCGCTGCTGAACTTCCAGACGATGATCAGCGACCTCACCGGCCTGCCGGTGGCCAATGCTTCGCTGCTCGACGAGGCCACCGCGGCCGCCGAGGCCATGACCTTCTGCCGGCGCCTGTCGAAGAACCGCGCCAGCAACCGTTTCTTCGCCTCCTACCGCTGCCATCCGCAGACCCTCGACCTGCTGCGCACGCGTGCCGCGCCGCTGGGCATCGAGGTGGTGGTGGATGACGAACTGACCCTGCAGGACCCGTCGGCCTTCTTTGGCGCCCTGCTGCAATACCCCGCCAGCCAGGGCGACATCCACGACTACCGCGAGTGGATCGAGCGCCTGCACGCCGCCAATGCCCTGGTGGCGGTGGCCACCGACCTGCTGGCCCTGACCCTGCTCACCCCGCCCGGCGAGCTGGGCGCTGACGTGGTCATCGGCAGCGCCCAGCGCTTCGGCGTGCCGCTGGGCTTCGGTGGCCCTCATGCGGCGTTCTTCGCCACCCGGGAAGCCTTCAAGCGCGACATTCCCGGCCGCCTGGTCGGCGTGTCGGTGGACCGTCACGGCCAGCCGGCGCTGCGCCTGGCGATGCAGACCCGCGAGCAGCACATCCGCCGCGAGAAGGCCACCAGCAACATCTGCACGGCCCAGGTGCTGTTGGCCAACATGGCCAGCATGTATGCGGTCTACCACGGGCCGCAGGGCCTGAAGGGCATCGCCCACCGCGTGCACCGGCTGACCGCCATCCTCGCCGCCGGCCTGCGCGAGCTGGGCCACGCGGTCGAGCAGCCGCACTTCTTCGACAGCCTCAGCCTGGCCAGCGGCGAGGACACCGCCGTGCTGCTCGAGCGCGCCTGGGAGGAAGAGATCAATCTGCGCGAGATCGACGACCAGCATCTTGGCATCGCCCTGGACGAAACCAGCACGCCGGCGCTGGTGCAGCGCCTGTGGGCGGTGTTCGCCCACGATGGCCAGCGCCTGCCGGACTTCGCCGCCCTGGCCGACACCCCGGACGCCCTGCCCGCCGGCCTGCTGCGCCAGGCGCCGTTCCTGGAACACCCGGTATTCAACCGCTATCACTCGGAAACCGAACTGATGCGCTACCTGCGCCGCCTGGCCGACAAGGACCTGGCGCTGGACCGCAGCATGATCCCGCTGGGTTCCTGCACCATGAAGCTCAACGCCGCCAGCGAGATGCTGCCGATCACCTGGCGCGAGTTCACCGGCCTGCACCCCTTCGCACCGGCCGAGCAGAGCGAGGGCTACCGACAGCTCACCGCCGAGCTGGAGGCGCTGCTGTGCACGGTCAGCGGCTACGATGCCGTCTCGTTGCAGCCCAACGCCGGCTCCCAGGGCGAGTACGCCGGCCTGCTGGCGATCCGCGCCTACCATGAAAGCCGTGGCGAGCCGCAGCGTGACCTGTGCCTGATCCCTGCCTCGGCCCACGGCACCAACCCGGCCACCGCCAGCATGGCCGGCATGCAGGTGCTGGTGGTGGCCTGCGACGCCAGCGGCAACGTGGACATCGACGATCTGCGCGCCAAGGCCGAAGCCCATCATCAGCGCCTCGCCGCGCTGATGATCACCTACCCGTCCACCCATGGCGTGTTCGAGGCCGGCATTCGCGAAATCTGCGACATCGTCCACCAGCACGGCGGCCAGGTGTACATCGACGGCGCCAACCTCAACGCCATGGTCGGCCTGTGCGCGCCGGGGCGCTTCGGCGGCGACGTGTCGCACTTCAACCTGCACAAGACCTTCTGCATTCCGCACGGCGGTGGCGGCCCCGGCGTCGGCCCGATCGGCGTCAAGGCGCACCTGGCGCCCTTCCTGCCCGGACACCGTTGCCTGGAACGGCGCGACGGCGCGGTCAGCGCGGCGCCCTACGGCAGCGCCAGCATCCTGCCGATTTCCTGGATGTACCTGAAGATGATGGGCGGCGCAGGTCTGACCCGCGCCTCCCAGGTGGCCATCCTCAACGCCAACTACATCGCCCGGCGCCTGGCGCCCCACTACCCGGTGCTTTACACCGGCGCGCACGGGCTGGTGGCCCACGAGTGCATCCTCGACCTGCGCCCGCTCAAGGACAGCAGCGGCATCAGTGTCGACGACGTAGCCAAGCGACTGATCGACTTCGGCTTCCACGCGCCGACCATGTCCTTCCCGGTGCCCGGCACGCTGATGATCGAGCCCACCGAGAGCGAGTCGAAGGCCGAGCTGGACCGTTTCTGCGAAGCGATGATCCGCATCCGCGAGGAAATCGCCGCGGTCGAACGCGGCGACCTGGATGCCGAGGACAATCCCCTGAAGAACGCGCCGCATACCGCCGCCGAACTGGCCGGCGACTGGCCGCACCCCTACGAGCGTCGCCAGGCCGTCTACCCCGTGGCGCAGCTGGTGGAGCACAAGTACTGGCCGCCGGTGGCGCGGGTCGACAACGTGTATGGCGACCGCAACCTGGTGTGCAGCTGTCCGCCGGTGGAGGCCTATGAGTAGCGACGCCCTACACTGAGAACAGCCTTCACTTGCCACGGAAACGCCCATGGCCCTCAGCGCGCTCGATCTGTTCAAGATCGGTATCGGCCCGTCCAGCTCGCATACCGTGGGGCCGATGCGCGCCGCCGCGCGCTTCGCCGAGGGTCTGCGTGACGACGGGCTGCTGGGCTCCATCGCGTCGCTACAGGTCGAACTGTACGGCTCGCTGGGCGCCACGGGGCGCGGCCACGGCACCGACAAGGCGGTGCTGCTCGGCCTGGAGGGCGAGCAGCCGGAACGCATCGACACCACCACCATTCCCGCCCGGCTGGAGCGCATTCGCAGCCACGGCGAACTGCGCCTGCTGGGCGTTCACCCGCTGCCTTTCGACGAACGCGAACAGCTGAAATTCATCCGCAAGCCGCTGCCCTACCACCCCAACGGGTTGATCTTCCGCGCCTTCGACGCCCACGGCCTGCAACTGCGCGAGCGCACGTACTACTCGGTGGGTGGCGGCTTCGTGGTGGACGAAAGTGCCGCCGGCGCGGGGCGCATCGTCGAGGACCGCGCCGAACTGCCCTACCCCTTCCACAGCGGCCGCGAGCTGATGGCGCTCTGCGTCCGACACGAGCTGCCGATCAGCGCGCTGATCGCCGCCAACGAGACCACCTGGCGCTCCGCAGCCGACACCCGCACGGCGCTGCTGGAGATCTGGCAAGTGATGCAGGCCTGCGTGGCCGCCGGTTGTCGTCACGAAGGCATCCTGCCCGGCGGCCTCAAGGTGCGCCGCCGCGCCGCCGCGCTGTACCGGCAGCTCAGCGAAACGCCTGACCCGCGATTGCGCGACCCGCTCAACGCGCTGGACTGGGTGGACCTCTGGGCGCTGGCGGTCAACGAGGAGAACGCCGCCGGCGGCCGGGTGGTGACCGCGCCCACCAACGGCGCGGCCGGCATCGTGCCGGCGGTGCTGCACTACTACATGCGCTTCGCCCAGTCGCCCAGCGAGGATGGCGTGGTGCGCTTCCTGCTCACCGCCGCCGCCATCGGCATGCTCTACAAGGAAAACGCCTCAATTTCCGGCGCCGAGGTGGGCTGCCAGGGCGAAGTCGGCGTGGCCTGTTCGATGGCCGCCGGCGCGTTGTGCGAAGTGCTTGGCGGCAGCCCGCAGCAGGTGGAGAACGCCGCCGAGATTGGCATGGAACACAACCTGGGGCTGACCTGCGACCCGGTGGGCGGGCTGGTGCAGATTCCCTGCATCGAACGCAACGCCATGGGCGCGGTCAAGGCGATCAACGCCGCGCGCCTGGCGCTGCGCGGCGACGGGCGCCATTACGTATCGCTGGACAAGGTGATCGCCACCATGCGCCAGACCGGCGCCGACATGAAGAGCAAATACAAGGAAACCGCCCGGGGCGGTTTGGCGGTGAACATCATCGAGTGTTGATTCACCCGGCAGGTGCGCGTCGTGACGTAGAGCGGTCGACGTTGTTCCAGCCGCCGAAAGCGCCTCGTGCCGGCATGGCTGGTGGCCAATGCAGACATTGACCACCCTACTCAAGGAGAAACGCATGACCCTGGCTTACACCCCGCTGCACGCGCTGCACCAGGAACTCGGCGCCCGCCTGGTGCCGTTCGCCGGCTACGAAATGCCGCTGCACTACCCCGCCGGCATTCTCAAGGAGCACCTGCACACCCGCGCCCAGGCCGGGCTGTTCGACGTTTCCCACATGGGGCAGATCGTGCTGCACGGCGCCGAGGCGGCCGCCGCGCTGGAAACGCTGGTGCCGGTGGATATTCTCGATCTGCCCGTGGGCCAGCAGCGCTACGCCCTGTTCACCGATGACAACGGCGGCATCCTCGACGACCTGATGGTCGCCAACCTGGGCGACGAGCGCCTGCTGCTGGTGGTCAACGCCGCCTGCAAGCAGCAGGACCTGGAACACCTGCAGCGCCACCTTTCCGAGCGCTGCATGATCGAGGCGCTGTTCGACAGCCGCGCCCTGCTCGCCCTGCAGGGCCCGCAGGCCGCCGCGGTGCTGAGCCGCCTGGCGCCCGAGGTCGCGCAGATGACCTTCATGCAGATCGCCCGCGTCGAGCTGCTCGGCCATGCCTGCTTCGTCAGCCGTTCCGGTTATACCGGCGAGGACGGTTTCGAGATCTCCGTGCCGGCCGCGCATGCCGAGGCGCTGGCGCGTCGCCTGTTGGAGGAACCGGAGGTACAACCCATCGGCCTGGGCGCCCGCGACTCGCTGCGCCTGGAAGCCGGCCTGTGCCTGTACGGCCACGACATGGACACCCAGACCACGCCGGTGGAAGCCAGCCTGGGCTGGGCCATTTCCAAGGTCCGGCGCCCGGACGGCGCGCGCGCCGGCGGCTTCCCGGGCGCCGAGCGCATCTTCCAGCAATTTCGCGATGGCGTGGCGCTCAAGCGCGTCGGGCTCTTGCCCGCCGAACGCATTCCCGTGCGCGAAGGCACCCGGCTGGTGGATGAACAGGAACAGCCGATCGGGCGCATCACCAGCGGCGGCTTCGGCCCCAGCCTCGGCGCGCCCGTGGCGATGGGCTATGTGGCCAACCACCTGGCCGGCCTCGGCACCCAGGTACAGGCGCTGGTGCGGGGCAAACAGGTGACCATGGCGGTCAGCAAAATGCCCTTCGTTGCGCAGCGCTATTACCGGGGTTGAACGGCAAATGCCCGTCACTAAACGGGCATGTCCGGCGTGCTACCCTCGCGCGTCTTCTTTTCAGAGCTGTTGTGTATGAGCGTGACCCAGAGTCTTCTGCTGCTGGCGGGCATCATCCTGGCCAGCGCCTTCTTCTCCATCGCCGAGATCGCCCTGGCGGCCTCGCGCCCCCTGAAACTGCGCCAGCTGGTCGACGAAGGCAGCCACAACGCGCAACGCGTCATCCATGTGCAGAAGGCGCCCGGCCATTACCTGACCGTGGTGCAGATCGGCATGAATGCCCTGGCGATCCTCGGCGGCATCGTCGGCCAGGGCTTCCTCACCCCGGTGTTCACCCGGCTACTGGAAACCCAGTTGCCTGCCGAGCAGGCGGTCGCCATCGGCTTCATCATCTCCTTCGTGCTCACCACCTCGCTGTTCATCGTCTTCACCGACCTGATTCCCAAGCAGGTGGCCATGGCGATCCCCGAGCGCCTGGCGACCCTGGTGATCGGTCCGATGCAGGTGCTCAACACCCTGTTCAAACCCCTGGTGGTGTTCTACGCGTGGGTGGTCAGCGGGCTGATCGCGCTGTTCAACCTGCCGCGCCAGCGTGACGAAAGCGTCACCCCCGACGACATCCTCGCCCTGACCCAGGCCGGCGCCCTGTCCGGTACGCTGGCGGCCAGCGAGCAGCAGGTGATCGAGAATGTCTTCGAGCTGGAGACCCGCACCCTGCCCAGCGCCATGGCGCACCGCGACGGCATCCTCTACTTCCTGCTGGACGACACCGAGGAGCACATCCGCACCCGCATCGCCAGCGAGCCCCACTCCCACTACCCGGTCTGCGATGGCGACATTGACCACATCGTCGGCTACGTGACGGTGAAGGAGCTGTTCCAGCGCGTGCTGAACAACCAGCCCATCGCCTTCGACGACCCGACGCTGGTGCACAAGCCGCTGGTGGTGCCGGATCGCCTGACCCTCTCGGAAATGCTCCGCCAGTTCCGCCAGACCGGCGAAACCTTCGCGCTGATCGTCAACGAATACAGCCTGGTGGTCGGGCTGATCACCCTCAAGGACGTGATGAGCATCGTCATGGGCGACCTGGTGTCACCCTGGTACGAGGAACAGATCGTGCGCCGCGACGACAACTCCTGGCTGATCGACGGCGTCACCGCCATCCAGGACGTGAAGCGCGCCCTGGACATCGACAACACGCCCCAGGAAGACGAATACGAAACCCTCGCCGGCTTCCTGATGACCATGCTGCGCCGGGTGCCCAAGCGCACCGACAGCGTGACCTGGGGCGGCTACACCTTCGAGGTGGTCGACGTGGACAGCTACCGGATCGACCAGGTGCTGGTCACCCGCGCCGGTGACGGCTCCGCAGCCGCAAAAGCGCCTGTGGATAACCCTGTGGATCCGCGTGGATAACCGCCCTAGCGCCGGGTCCGCCGCCACAGATGGCGGGCCCCTTCCAGCACCAATACCAGCACCGCTGCCCAGATCGGGATATAGGTGAGCCATTCGCCCGGCTGGATGCGCTCGCCCAGCAGCAGCGACACCAGCACCAGCAGCACCGGCTCCACGTAGCCGAGCAGGCCGAACAGGCCGAGCGTCAGATGCCGGCTGGCCAGCAGGTAGCTGATCAGCGCCCAGGCGCTCAGCGCGCCCATCAGCGGCACCAGCAGGAACAGGCGCGGCGCCTGCTCGAAATGCCCCAGCATCTGCCCGCCCGCCCAGGCGAACCACAGCGCCACCGGCAACATCAGCAGCATGTCGAACAGCATGCCGCCCAGGTTGTCGGTGCCCAGCCGCCGGCGCAGGACGAAGTACGCCGGATAGCCCAGAGCCACCAGCCAGGTTTCCCAAGCGAGCCCGCCGACAATCAGCAACTGGTTGCCCACCCCGAACACGGCGCACAGCGTGGCCAGCTGCTGCAGGCGGCTGAGGCGCTCGGCGAACAGCAGGCGCCCGGTGAGGATCATGGTCAGCGGCAGCAGGAAGTAGCCGAGCGAGACATTCAGGCCGCGCCCCTGCATGGGCGCCCAGAGGAACAGCCAGAGCTGCACGCCGAACAGCGCGGCGCTGAGCAACAGCAGCGGCAGCAGCAGCGGCCGCGCCCGCAGACGAGCGGCCAGCTCGCGCACCGCAGTCCAGTCACGACCGACCGCCATGAACAGCAGCAGACAGGGCAAGGTCAGCAGCACGCGCCAGCCAAACACCTCCTGCCCGCTCAGCGGCACCAGCAGGGTCGACAGGTAATAGAGCGCGGCGAACAGCACCGACGCCATGACCGACAACAGCACACCCCGGGACACAACTTCTCTCCGGCAAAAACGAGGCGCCAGTGTGGCCGCGCCCCGACCGCAAAGCCAGCGCGTCAGGCGTGCGGGCGACCTGCCGCCAGCCAGGTGCGCACCTCGTCCGGAGTGAGGCGCATGTCGCTGGAATCGACGCGCCGGTAGGTGTTGTTCAGCACGTCGCCATTCAGGTAGACCGGCTTGAGCGCCGCCGGCGCCTCGGGGATGCGCACGCGCAGCAGGATCTTGCCGTCGATGCGCACCTCCTGCAGGTCGTCCTCGCCCAGCAGGTTGACACTCACCCGCGCGGGGTTTTCCAGGCCATCCAGCAGCTCGCGGCGCAACCGTTGCGGCTCGGGAATGCCCGCCACGCTGAAACGACCCTCATGCTCGCGCACGCCGAGCAGTACCACGCCGCCCTCGGTATTGGCGAACGCCGAATAGGTCGGCCAGAAATCGCGCGGCAGCTCGCCCTGCCCGTGGCGCCCCTGGGCCAGCTTGCACTCCAGGCGCACGCCTTCGGCGAGGGGGCCGAGGGAGTCCAGTTCGAGAATCGTGTCGTTCATACCTGCCTGACCGGGTCCGGGGTCGTGCCGCGCAGCGTAACCCGAGGCGGCGGGGCTGCGCACCCAACGGCGGAACCCCACGCCCTGTTACACTGCGCGCCTTTCCGCTGTTTTCAGGCCGCCCCTCGTGACCACCGCTTTCAATTCCCTGCCGCTTTCCGCCGCCATGCTCGCCAACCTCAACGAGCTGGGCTACGCCGCCATGACGCCGATCCAGGCCCAGAGCCTGCCGCTGATCCTGCAAGGGCAGGACCTGATCGCCCAGGCCAAGACCGGCAGCGGCAAGACCGCCGCCTTCGGCATCGGCCTCTTGCACCCGCTCAACCCGCGCTATTTCGGCTGCCAGGCCCTGGTGCTCTGCCCCACCCGCGAGCTGGCCGACCAGGTGGCCAAGGAAATCCGCCGCCTGGCCCGCGCCGCCGACAACATCAAGGTGCTGACCCTGTGCGGCGGCATGCCCTTCGGCCCGCAGATCGGCTCGCTGGAGCACGGCGCCCACGTGGTGGTCGGCACGCCCGGCCGCATCCAGGAGCACCTGGCCAAGGGCACCCTCAAGGTCGACGGCCTCAACACCCTGGTGCTGGACGAAGCCGACCGCATGCTGGACATGGGCTTCATCGACGCCATCACCGCCATCATCGAACAGACTCCGGCGCGCCGGCAGACCCTGCTGTTTTCCGCCACCTACCCGGAAGGCATCGAACAACTGGCCGCGCGCTTCCTCAAGAAGCCCGCCCGCGTGGAAGTGGAAAGCCAGCACGACAACGCGCAGATCGAGCAGCGCTTCTACGAAGTGGAAGCCAGCCAGCGCTACCAGGCGGTGGCCAAGGTGCTCGACCACCTGCTGCCCACCTCCACCATCGCCTTCTGCCAGACCAAGATCCAGTGCGACGAGCTGGTGGCCTTCCTCAAGGAACGCGGCCTGAGCGCCGCCGCTCTGCACGGCGACCTGGAACAGCGCGACCGCGACCAGGTGCTGACGATGTTCGCCAACCGCAGCCTGAGCATTCTGGTGGCCACCGACGTGGCCGCGCGCGGCATCGACATCGCCGGACTGGACCTGGTGCTCAACGTGGAACTGAGCCGCGACCCTGAAGTGCATATCCACCGCATCGGCCGCAGCGGCCGCGCCGGCGAGAAAGGCCTGGCCGTTTCCCTGGTTGCCCCGTCCGAAGCCCAGCGCGCCAGCGCCATCGAGGAACTGCAGCAGCGCCCGCTGAACTGGAAGAACCTCGACAGCCTGAAGAACAACGCCACCGAACGCCTGCGCCCGCCGATGATCACCCTCAACATCGGCGGCGGC
>NZ_DATJCS010000043.1:0-19843 GCF_035497915.1 Pseudomonas sp. | reverse complement strand
CGGCCATCAGCGTGATAAATCGGTCAAACAAATAGCTCACGTCGTGCGGGCCAGGGCTGGCTTCCGGGTGCCCCTGGAAGCTGAAGGCGACCTTGTCGGTGCGCTCGATGCCCTGCAGGGTACCGTCGAACAGCGACTTGTGGGTCGCGCGCAGGTTGGCCGGCAGCGTGGCCTCATCGGCGCAGAAACCGTGGTTCTGACTGGTGATCATCACCACGCCGCTGTCGAGGTCCTGTACCGGGTGGTTGGCGCCGTGGTGACCGCAAGCCATCTTCACGGTCTTGGCACCGGAGGCCAGGGCCAGCAACTGGTGACCCAGGCAGATGCCGAACACCGGGATATCGGTTTCCAGGATGTCCTGAATGGCCTTGATCGCGTAGTCGCACGGCTCCGGGTCGCCAGGGCCGTTGGACAGGAACACGCCGTCCGGATTCAGCGCCAGGGCCTCGCTGGCCGGCGCCTGGGCCGGCAGCACGGTCACCCGGCAGCCACGCTCGACCAGCATGCGCAGGATGTTGCGCTTCACGCCGTAGTCGTAGGCCACCACGTGGTACGGCAGCTGCTCGGCGGGGATCTCCGGGTGACTGTCGGTCTGCAGCGACCACACCGAGGAGCGCCATTCGTAAGGCGCCTGGGTGCTGACCACCTTGGCCAGGTCCAGCCCCTTCATGCCCGGGAAGCCGCGCGCCAGTTCCAGCGCCTTTTCTTCGGTGGCGTCCGCACCGGTCAGAATGCAACCGTTCTGGGCGCCCTTCTCGCGCAGGATGCGGGTCAGCCGGCGGGTATCGATCCCGGCGATGGCCACGGTACCGTTGGCCTTCAGGTAGGCATCCAGCGGCTGCTTGTTGCGCCAGCTGCTGGCCAGCAGCGGCAAGTCGCGGATGATCAGGCCAGCGGCCCAGACCCGATCGGACTCGGCGTCCTCCGGCGTGGTGCCGGTGTTGCCGATGTGCGGATAGGTCAGGGTAACGATCTGCTGGGCATAGGACGGATCGGTGAGAATTTCCTGATAGCCGGTCATGGCGGTGTTGAACACTACCTCGCCGACGGTATGCCCATCGGCGCCGATGGATTCGCCGCGAAAAATGCTGCCATCAGCAAGGGCCAGGATCGCTGGCGTAGTGGCTGGCGTAGTCAAGAGACCTCCGGTAAATCTGCCTGGTGCGTACGCAGGTTGTAAAAAAGCGGGATGACGTGTAAAGGTCACCCCGCTTTTTTGAATTCGGCCATCTGCGTAACTTTAGTGGACACACTAAAGCGCGAATCATACAGAAACGGCCTTTTTCGGTCTACCCGAAACCGCAGGCCGCCGCGCGACCCGATGCGTGGCCGATCAGCGCAGACCCAGCACATCCTGCATGTCGTACAGCGCCGGCGCTCGTCCCTGCAGCCACAATGCCGAACGCACGGCGCCCTTGGCAAAGGTCATGCGACTGGACGCCTTGTGGGTAATTTCCACCCGCTCGCCGTCGGCGGCGAACAGCACGGTGTGGTCGCCGACCACATCACCGGCGCGCACGGTGGCGAAGCCGATGGTTTCCCGGGCCCGCGCGCCGGTCTGCCCTTCGCGTCCGTAGACGGCGACTTTTTGCAGATCGCGGCCCAGCGCCTCGGCGACGACTTCACCCATGCGCAGCGCGGTGCCGGACGGCGCATCGACCTTGTGGCGGTGGTGCGCCTCGATGATCTCGATGTCCACCTCGTCACCGAGCACCCGGGCGGCCGTGTCGAGCAGCTTCAGGCACAAATTGACACCGACACTGAAGTTGGCGGCGAAGACGATGGGAATCTGCTTGCCCGCCTCGGCCAGCAGCTGCTTTTCCTCGGCAGAGAAGCCAGTGGTGCCGATGACCATGGCCTTGCCGGCCGGGCGGCAGATCTCCAGGTTCTTCAGGGTCACGCTGGGGTGGGTGAAATCGATCAGCACATCGAAACTGTCCACGGCGGCGGCGAGATCACCGCTCAGCGTTACCCCCAGGCGACCCAGGCCGACCAGCTCGCCGGCGTCGGCGCCGATCAAGCTGCTGTCGGGCCGGTCGATGGCGGCGGCCAGCTCGGCGCCTTCCGCCTGGCGGACCGCCTCGATCAGGTTCTTGCCCATGCGCCCGGCGGCGCCCATCACTGCTATTCGCATAATCCAGAAGCTCCAAGCTGGAAGCTGGAAGCTGGAAGGGAAAGCCGGGGGATTCCCGGCTTTCCCTTCCAGCCCGTTTAGAGGTCGTCGAAGAACCGCTTCATGCCCTCGAACCAGCCGCTGGCCCGGGGCGAATGGGAGCTGTCGCTCTGCAGGCTGCGCCGGAACTCTTCGAGCAGCTCACGCTGACGCTTGTCGAGCTTGACCGGAGTTTCCACCACCACCCGACACATCAGGTCGCCGGCGGAGCCACCGCGCACCGGGGTCACCCCCTTGCCGCGCAGGCGGAACAGCTTGCCGGTCTGGGTGCCTTCCGGAATCTTCAGCTTGACCCGGCCGTCCAGGGTCGGCACTTCCAGCTCGCCACCCAGCGCCGCGTCGGCGAAGCTGATCGGCACCTCGCAGTACAGGTCGCGACCGTCGCGCTGGAAGATGTCGTGCTCGCGCACGTTGACCACCACGTACAGGTCGCCGCTCGGACCACCCTGGGCGCCGGCCTCGCCTTCACCGGCCAGGCGGATGCGGTCACCGGTATCGACACCGGCCGGCACCTTGACCGACAGGGTCTTGTGTTCCTCGACGCGACCCTGGCCGTGACAGTCGTCACAGGGGTCGGTGATCATCTTGCCGCTGCCATGGCAGCGCGGGCAGGTCTGCTGCACCGAGAAGAAGCCCTGCTGCATGCGCACCTGACCGATGCCGCCGCAGGTGCTGCAGGTGGTCGGGCTGCTGCCCTTCTTGGCCCCGGATCCACCACAGGTCTTGCAGTTGGCCAGGGTCGGTACGCGAATGGTCACCGTGGTGCCGCGCACCGCCTCTTCCAGACTCAGCTCCAGGGTGTAGCGCAGGTCGCTGCCCCGCTGCGGACCCCCGCGCTGACCGCCACGGGCACCACCGAAGAAGTCGCTGAACACATCGCCGAAGATGTCGGAGAAGCTGGCGCCGCCGCCAAAGCCCGCACCGGCGCCGCCCATCTGCGGATCGACGCCGGCGTGGCCGTACTGATCGTAGGCTGCGCGCTTGTTGGCATCGGAGAGCACTTCATAGGCCTCGTTGGCCTCCTTGAACTTCTCTTCCGCCGCCTTGTCGTCCGGATTGCGATCCGGGTGGTACTTCATCGCCAAGCGCCGGTAGGCCTTCTTCAGCTCGGCCTCGTCGGCGCCCCGCTCGACACCCAGTACTTCGTAATAGTCTCGTTTCGCCATTTCTCTCGGATTCCTCTGACACACCCTCCAGACACGCCAACGCGGGAGAGGGCTCCCGCGTGGCGAGTCAGGGGCGCGCGACCGGAGTCACGCGCATGAGGCGGAAGCAAACGTGACGTTTACTTGTTGTCCTTGACCTCTTCGAACTCGGCGTCGACCACGTCGTCACCGGCATCCTTGGCCTTGCCGTCGGCCGGCTGAGCCTGTTCGGCCTGGGCCTGCTCGGCGTACATCTTCTGCGCCAGCGGCGCAGTGGCCTGGGACAGTTCGTTCATCTTGGCCTCGATCTCGGCCTTGTCGTCACCCTTGATGGCGACTTCCAGCGCGGCGATGGCGGCTTCGATGGCGGACTTCTCCTCGGCGGTGGCCTTGTCGCCGGCCTCGGTGATCATCTTGCGGCTGGCGTGGGCCAGCTGATCACCCTGGTTGCGCGCGGTGGCCAGTTCCTCGAACTTGCGGTCCTCCTCGGCATTGGCCTCGGCATCGCGCACCATCTGCTCGATTTCATCATCCGACAGGCCGGAGTTGGCCTTGATGACGATCGACTGCTGCTTGCCGGTGGCCTTGTCCTTGGCGGACACGTGCAGGATGCCGTTGGCGTCGATGTCGAAGGTGACCTCGATCTGCGGCACGCCGCGCGGCGCCGGCGGAATGTCGGCCAGGTCGAACTTGCCCAGCGACTTGTTCTGCGCGGCCTGCTTGCGCTCGCCCTGCAGCACGTGGATGGTCACCGCGCCCTGGTTGTCATCGGCGGTGGAGAACACCTGCGACTTCTTGGTCGGGATGGTGGTGTTCTTGTCGATCAGCGGGGTCATCACGCCACCCAGGGTTTCGATGCCCAGGGTCAGCGGGGTGACGTCCAGCAGCAGCACGTCCTTCACGTCACCGGCGAGCACGGCGCCCTGGATGGCGGCACCCATGGCCACGGCTTCGTCCGGGTTGACGTCCTTGCGTGCTTCCTTGCCGAAGAACTCGGCAACGGTCTTCTGCACCAGCGGCATGCGGGTCTGGCCGCCGACCAGGATCACCTCGTCGATCTTGCCCACGTCGATGCCGGCGTCCTTCAGCGCGGTGCGGCACGGCTCGATGGTGCGCTGCACCAGATCCTCGACCAGCGACTCCAGCTTGGCGCGGGAAATCTTCACGTTCAGGTGCTTCGGACCGGTCTGGTCTGCGGTGATATACGGCAGGTTGACGTCGGTCTGCTGAGCGGAGGACAGCTCGATCTTGGCCTTCTCGGCGGCTTCCTTCAGGCGCTGCATGGCCAGCGGGTCGCCCTTGAGGTCCATGCCCGACTCTTTCTTGAATTCATCGACGAGGTAGTCGATCAGGCGCATGTCGAAGTCTTCGCCACCCAGGAAGGTGTCACCGTTGGTGGCCAGCACTTCGAACTGGTGCTCGCCGTCGACTTCGGCGATTTCGATCACCGAGACGTCGAAGGTACCGCCGCCCAGGTCATAGACGATCACGGTGTGGTCGCCGCGCGACTTGTCCATGCCGTAGGCCAGGGCCGCGGCGGTCGGTTCGTTGATGATGCGCTTGACGTCCAGACCGGCGATGCGGCCGGCGTCCTTGGTGGCCTGGCGCTGGCTGTCGTTGAAGTAGGCCGGCACGGTGATCACCGCTTCGGTGACCGGCTCGCCGAGGTAGTCTTCGGCGGTCTTCTTCATCTTCTTCAGCACTTCGGCGCTGATCTGCGGCGGCGCCATCTTCTGGCCCTTCACGTCCACCCAGGCGTCACCGTTGTCGGCCTTGATGATCTTGTAGGGGACCAGCTTGATGTCCTTCTGCACCACGTCCTCGTCGAAGCGACGACCAATCAGGCGCTTCACGGCGAACAGGGTGTTGTGCGGGTTGGTGACCGCCTGGCGCTTGGCCGACTGACCGACCAGGATTTCGCCATCGTTGGTGTAGGCGATGATCGACGGCGTGGTACGACCGCCTTCGGCGTTCTCGATGACCTTGGCGGTGCCGTTTTCCAGGATGGAGACGCAGGAGTTGGTGGTCCCCAGGTCAATACCGATGATTTTTCCCATTTTCAATTCTCCAGAATCGGGTGGTGCCTGCGTCCCCGCCAGGGCCGCCGCGGCTCAAATGTGCTTGGTGAAACAGATGGGGTCGGCCCGATGGATTTCAAGCCTTTTCGTTGATCGAAGACGGCGTGTCGGCCGGCGCCTTGCTGACCACGACCATCGCCGGGCGCAGCAGGCGACCGTTGAGCATGTAGCCCTTCTGGAACACCTTGAGCACGCTGCCGGGCTCCAGGGTGGCGCTTTCTTCCATGGCCATGGCCTGATGATGCTCGGGATTGAAGGGCTCGCCCTGCGGATCGAGCTGTTCCAGCTGATGGCGCTTGAGACTGTCGAGCAGCAGCTTGTGGGTCAGCTCCATGCCTTCACGCACCACCTTGCTGGCTTCGTCGTCCGGACGGGTCAGCTCCAGGCCGCGCTCCAGGCTGTCGACCACGGCGAGCAGATCGCCGGCGAATTTTTCCAGGGCGAACTTGTGGGCCTTTTCCACGTCCTGCTCGGCGCGGCGGCGCACGTTCTGCATGTCGGCGGCGCTGCGCAGCACCTGATCCTGGGCGGCGGCCAGCTGCTCTTCCAGCTCCAGCACGCGCGCCTGCAACGCCTCGCTGTCCGGCTCACCGGCGGACGGTTCGGCGTTGGGGTTTTCCAGGTTCTGTTCATCCACCATTGGGGAATCTCCTCTAGACGAAAGGATGCCGGCCGGGCCGGCGCCGATTGCAGCCCTATATGGGGACGGCGGAACCTTCTTCAAGGGGGCGCGGAGAAATGCTTGAAGGCGACTCACCGACCACTGTATAAATAGCCAGCCTGGCGAACCTGGGGAGCCTTCCATGCTGGTCCATCTGTCCATTCGCAACTACGCCATCGTCGATCAACTGGATCTGGAACTGCGCGGCGGCATGAGCGTGATCACCGGCGAAACCGGCGCCGGCAAGTCGATCATGCTCGATGCCCTCGGCCTGGCCCTGGGTGATCGCGCCGACAGCAGCGTGGTGCGTCCCGGCACCGACAAGGCGGACATTCTCGCCAGTTTCGATGTCGCGCGAATTCCCGAAGCCCAGGCCTGGCTGCGCGAGCGCGACCTGGAACAGGACGGCCCGTGCATCCTGCGTCGGGTGATTACCGCCGAAGGCCGTTCGCGCGCTTACATCAACGGCACGCCCTGCCCGCAGGGCGACCTCAAGGCGCTCGGCGAACTGCTGATCGACATCCACAGCCAGCACGAACACCAGTCGCTGCTCAAGACCGATACCCACCGTCGCCTGCTGGATGCCTATGCCGGCGCCGGCGAGCTGGCCCGTCAGGTATTGCTCGCCGCCCAGCGCTGGCGGCAGACCCGCCAGGAGCTGGAACGAGTCTCCAGCAGCGGCGACGAACAGCGCGCCCGTCACCAGTTGCTCAGCTATCAACTCGAGGAACTCGAAGCGCTGGCGCTGGGCGAAAATGAACTGGAGCAGCTGGAAGAAGAACACAAGACCCTGAGCAACGCGGAACACCTGCTCGGCGCCTGCCGCCAGGTGCTGGACCTGTGTAGCGAAAGCGACGCCGGCAACGTGCTGTCCGCACTGAACGCCAGCCTCAACCGGCTGACCGCCTTCAGCCCGAACGCCGGCGCCATGGCCAGCGCGGTCGAGTTGCTGGCCAGCGCGCAGATCCAGGTCGAGGAAGCCATCGGCGAGCTGAACCGCTTCATCGACCATTTCGACGCCGATCCCGAGCGCCAGCAGCAGCTGGAGGAGCGCCTGGACAGCATCTACACCCTGGCGCGCAAGCATCGCGTGCAGCCCGGCGAGCTGGGCGAACTGCAGCAGCGCCTGCTGGAGGAACTGGAAGGCCTGAACGCCGATGACCAGGCCCAGGAGCGCCTGACCGAGGAGTTGGCGGCCTATGCCCGTCACTATCAGGAAAAGGCCGAGGAACTCAGCACACTGCGTCAACGGGCCGCCAGCGAACTGAGCAAGGCCGTGGAAGTGGAGATGCAGCGCCTGGGCATGCCCGGCGGACGCTTCCAGATCGAGCTGCGGGCCAACGCCACGGACGAACCCCATCCGGCCGGGCTGGAGCAGGTGGAGTTCCTGGTCAGCGCCAACCCCGGTCAGCCGCTGCGCGCCCTGGCCAAGGTGGCTTCCGGGGGCGAACTGTCACGCATCAGCCTGGCCATCCAGGTCATCACCGCGCAGACCTCGCGCGTACCGACGCTGGTGTTCGACGAAGTGGACGTCGGCATCGGCGGCCCGACCGCCGAAGTGGTCGGCCAGCTGCTGCGCCGCCTGGGCGAGCGCGGCCAGGTACTCTGTGTGACCCACCTGCCACAGGTCGCCGCCCAAGGTCATCAGCATCTGTTCGTGCATAAGCAGCGCGGCCGTTCGGACACCAGCACCGCCGTGGCGCATCTGGAGCGCCAGCAGCGCATCGAGGAAGTGGCGCGCATGCTCGGCGGGGTCGACCTCACCGACGAATCCCTGGCCCACGCCGCGAAGCTGCTGGCCAACGCGCAGGAATAAGGCCGAGCTTCGCGGGAGCGGACTTGTCCGCGAGCTCTTTGTGCAGGCCTCACCCAGAAGCTCGCGAATGAATTCGCTCCCACAGGGCGCTGTGCCAACGCGCCAAATGAAAAAGGCGACCCTGAGGTCGCCTTTTTTGTTGGAACCGTTGCGCGTCAGTCAGTCTTTCTTGCGCACGTACAGCACCAGGTTGTGATCCACCAGCTCGTAGCCGTGCTCGGCAACGATCTGGCGCTGGCGCTTTTCGATTTCATGGTCCATGAATTCGATGACTTCGCCGGTTTCCACGCAGACCATATGGTCATGGTGTTCGCCATCCGACAGCTCGAAGACCGCATGGCCGCCATCGAAATTGTGACGCGTCACCAAGCCGGCCGCCTCGAACTGGGTCAACACCCGGTAGACGGTGGCCAGGCCGACATCCTCGCCCGCCTCCATCAGTGCCTTGTAGACATCTTCGGCACTCATGTGGCGCTGATCGGCGGTATCCAGCATCTGCAGGATCTTCACGCGAGGCAGGGTGACCTTGAGGCCAACCTTGCGCAAATCGTTGTTTTCTACCATGTCAGTTTCTCATGCTCTGTTTCGTAGCATCCGTCATGCGGGTATGATCCGGAGCCTTGAAAGTCCCGGCCACGATAGTGGAAGTCAGCTCCCGATGCAAAACACCAAGCTCCTGCTTTCCAGTTTCAGCCTGACGGCATTCCTGGCAGTTGCCGGCTGTTCTTTCCCTGGCGTGTACAAGATCGACATCCAGCAGGGCAATGTCGTGACCCAGGACATGATCGACCAGTTGCGTCCGGGCATGACCCGCCGCCAGGCGCGCTTCATCATGGGCAACCCGCTGATCACCGACACCTTCCATACCAACCGCTGGGATTACCTGTACAGCATCCAGCCGGGCGGCGGTGAGCGGCGCCAGGAGCGCGTCAGTCTGGAATTCGATGCCCAGGACCGCCTGACCACCATCTCCGGCGACTTCCGTCCCGGCCAGAGCCGCGACGAAGCCATCCTGGGCAACAACTAGGCCTATTCCGCCTTCGCCTGCGCCGCCTTCGCGGCGCGCTGCTTGCGCACTTCCTTGGGATCGGCGATCAGCGGGCGATAGATTTCCACGCGCTCGCCCTCTTCCACGACCCGATCCTCCGGCTTGGCTACCGCCTTGCCGAAGATGCCCAGCGGGCAGGTGCGCAGATCCACCTCGGGAAACAGGGCATCCAGCCCCGAGCGCAGCGCCACCTCGCGCACCGTGGTGCCCACCGGCACGCTCAGGCGCTGCAGCTTCTGGCGCTCGGCCAGCGCGTAGACGATCTCGACAGTGATCTGATTCGACTTATCCATGGAGTTGCTTGGCCCTTTGGCAGAAGGCATCGACCAGCGTATTGGCCGCCTGGTTGAACAGTGGCCCCAGCGTCGCCTTGATCAGCGGGCCATCGTAATCGAAGGCCAGGTCCAGGCTGATCTTGCAGGCCTTGTCGGTCAGCGCCTTGAAGTGCCAGACACCGTGCAGCTGCTTGAACGGCCCCTGCTCCAGATCCATGACGATGGACTCGCCGGGAACCAGCTGGTTGCGCGTGATGAAACGCTGGCTGACGCCGCCCTTGGCCACCGTCAGGCTGGCGCGCATCTGACTGGCGTCGCTCTCCAGCACCTCGCTGGCCGAGCACCAGGGCAGAAACTGCGGATAGCTCGCAACATCGTTGACCAGGTCGTACAGCGCCTGCGCCGGGTACGGCAGCAGCGCCGAGCGTTGAATATGCGTCGTCATGCAGAGCCTTCATTGCGGACCGGCACCCGGAGGGTGCGCGTAACAGGCCGCATTGTCGGGGATTCGTTTTGCCCCCTCAAGTTTTATGCGCCCGGTCACAACGGCAGGCCTGCCCGAAAAGCTGCGCGGACAGTCGCCAGCGCAACCGCCAGTCCCTATAATGCGCGCCCTATGGCTAAGCAAAAGAAACAACAGCAGGGCAGCATCGCGCAGAACAAAAAGGCGCTGCACGATTATTTCATCGAACAGAAGTTCGAGGCCGGCCTGGCCCTGGCCGGATGGGAAGTCAAAAGCCTGCGTGCCGGCAAGGCCCAGCTGGTCGACAGCTACATCCTGCTCAAGGATGGCGAGGCCTGGCTGATGGGTTGCCATATCACGCCGCTGAAGACCGCCAGCACCCATGTGATCGCCGACCCGACGCGCACCCGCAAGCTGCTGCTGCACGGCCGCGAGCTGGAAAAGATCATCGGCGGCGTCCAGCAGAAGGGCTACACCTGCGTCGCCCTGTCGCTGTACTGGAAGCAGCACCTGGTCAAGTGCGAGATCGCCCTGGCCAAGGGCAAGAAGGAATACGACAAGCGCCACACCGAGAAGGAGCGTGACGCCGACCGCGAAGTCCAGCGCGCCATGCGCAGCAAGGGCAAGGACGCCTGACCCGCCCCTGCCTCAGGCGAGCAGGGGCCGCTCCCGGCGCCTGCGCTGGGCACGCGCCAGCCGCTGCGCCTCTTCCCTCCCCTCCGCCAGCACTTCCTGCACATAGTCGATGTGCCGGTGAATCACTTCGCGCGCCTGCTCGGCCTGGCGCGCCATGATCCTTTCGTACAGCTCGCGATGCTGGCTCATCAGCATCTGCCGGGTCTCGTCGCGCAGCGCATACATGCCGCCGATATTGGTCACCACGTTGCGCTTGAGCAGATCGAACAGCCCGCGCATGGTGTGCAGCAGCACCGCATTGTGGCTGGCTTCGGCAATCGCCAGGTGGAAACCGGCATCGGCGGCGCCCTCCTCGGTGCGGCAGGCAACATCACGGTCATAGCAGGCCTGCAGCGTTTCGAAGGCCTCGGTCAGCCGCTGGCGATCCACCTCCGTGGCCCGCTGCGCCGCGTAGTAGGCACAGCTGCCCTCCAGGGTATGGCGGAACTCCAGCAGATCGCGCTGGGCATCCTCGTTGTTCTCCAGCAGCTGCAGCAGCGGGTCGCTGAAGGTGCTGCCCAGCGTCTGCGCCACATAGTTGCCGCCACCGTGCCGACTGGTCAGTAAGCCCTTGGCGACCAGCTTCTGGATCGCCTCGCGCAAGGACGGCCGGGACACGCCGAACTGCTCCGCCAGCGCCCGCTCGGCCGGCAGCCGCTCCCCCACCTTGAAGGTTCCCTCAAGGATCATCGCTTCCAGCTGGGCCACGATGTCGTCCGCCAGCCGACGCTGGCGCACCTTGTTTAGCTCCACACTCGCTCTCCGCAAAATTGGCCTGACCACTTTTCGTCGGATCAAAGCCTAACCACTCCCCAAGGCCCCTCGCAAGGTCGCTTTCTACGACCTACGTCTATCCGCACAGAATTGACGCGATAAACCCCCAATGCGTAGCCTGAGCACTCGCACCGCCTAATTGGTATTACCACTTTACAAAAACAACAATGAGGACTCTGCCTATGCATCAGCAAATCACTTCCGCAGCCTTCGGCCTGCGTGTCGCGCAAGGAGCCTGACCATGTCGAACGGACTGCTCGCCCTGTGCGCCTTTTCCCCCATCCTGCTCGCCGCCATTCTGCTGATCGGCCTGCGCTGGCCGGCACGCCGTGCCATGCCGCTGGTGTTCCTGCTCACCGCCGGCATCGCGCTGTTCGTCTGGGACATGAGCTTCAACCGCGTGCTGGCGTCCACCCTGCAGGGCCTGGTGATCACCGCCGGCGTGCTGTGGATCATCTTCGGCGCCATCCTGCTGCTCAACACCCTCAAGCATTCGGGCGGCATCACCGCGATCCGTGCGGGCTTCGCCACCATCAGCCCTGATCGTCGCATCCAGGCCATCATCATCGCCTGGCTGTTCGGCTGCTTCATCGAAGGCGCCTCCGGCTTCGGCACCCCGGCCGCCATCGCCGCCCCGCTGCTGGTGGCCATCGGCTTCCCGGCGCTGGCCGCCGTGATGCTCGGCATGATGGTGCAGAGCACGCCGGTATCCTTCGGCGCGGTCGGCACGCCGATCATCATCGGCATCAACGGCGGCCTGGATACCGCCACCATCGGCGCCCAACTGGTCGCCCAGCAATCCAGCTGGGACGCCTTCCTGCAGCTGATCACCAGTGAAGTGGCGATTCTGCATGCACTGACCGGCACCCTGATGCCGGTGATCATGGTGCTGATGCTGACGCGCTTCTTCGGCAAGGAAAAAAGCTGGAAGGCCGGCTTCGAGGCCCTGCCGTTCGCGCTGTTCGCCGGCCTGGCCTTCACCGTGCCCTACGCCTTCACTGGCATTTTCCTCGGCCCGGAATTCCCCTCGCTGCTCGGCGGCCTGATCGGCCTGGCCATCGTCACCGTCGCCGCGCGCCTGGGCTTCCTGGTGCCGAAGAAGACCTGGGACTTCGCCGATGCCCGCGAATGGCCCAGCGAATGGCTCGGCAGCGTGGAAATGAAGCTCGACGAACTGACCGCCAAGCCGATGAGCACCCTGCGCGCCTGGCTGCCCTACGTGCTGGTCGGCGCCCTGCTGGTGCTCAGCCGCACCGTGCCGGAAGTCGGCGCCTTCATGAAATCCGTGGTACTGGTGTTCCCCAACATACTCGGCGAGGCCGGCGTGAAGGCCGACTTCATGCCGTTGTATCTGCCGGGCGGCATCCTGGTGCTGGTGGTGCTGGCCACCTTCTTCCTGCACGGCATGAAGGTCCGTGAACTGGGCGCGGCCCTGGGCGAATCCAGCAAGGTGCTGCTGGGCGCCGGCTTCGTGCTGCTGTTCACCGTGCCGATGGTGCGGATCCTGATCAACTCCGGCGTCAACGGCGCCGAGCTGGCCAGCATGCCGATCACCATGGCGCGCTTCGTGGCCGACAGCGTGGGCGGCATCTACCCGGTGCTGGCGCCGACCATCGGTGCGCTGGGCGCCTTCATCGCCGGCTCCAACACGGTCAGCAACATGATGCTCAGCCAGTTCCAGTTCGGCGTGGCCACCAGCCTGGGCGTTTCCAGTGCGATGATCGTCGCCGCGCAGGCAGTCGGCGCCGCCGCGGGTAACATGGTGGCGATCCACAACGTGGTGGCCGCCTCCGCCACGGTGGGCCTGCTGGGCCGCGAGGGCACCACCCTGCGCCGCACCATCTGGCCGACCCTGTACTACCTGCTGATCTCGGGCCTGCTGACCCTGATCGCGATCTACGTGCTGGGCATCACCGACCCGCTGGTCGGCGTGTAAGGCATAACCGGACCTGTTCCGCCCAAGGCGGACAGGTCCCCCGCAACACTCAACCGGGCCAAGCCGATGAGCGAACTCTTCTACGACGCAGCCCCCAACGCCACCCGCGTGGCGCCGCCGCTGCCCACCCCGCGCCAGTATCCGGCCAAGCCGCGGCAGGTGTACCTGTTCGGCACCTGTGTGGTCGACCTGTTCTTCCCCGAGGCCGGCCTGGACGCCATCCGCCTGCTCGAACGCGAAGGCCTGCGCGTGCACTTTCCCCAGGAGCAGACCTGCTGCGGCCAACCGGCCTACACCAGCGGCTACACCGAGGAAGCGCGCAAGGTCGCGCGCGCGCAACTGGCGCTGTTCGCCAACGACTGGCCGGTGGTGGTGCCGTCCGGCTCCTGCGCCGGCATGTTGCGCCATCACTATCAGGAGCTGTTCAAGGACGAGCCCGAGACCCTGGCGCAGGTGAAGGCGCTGGCCGAGCGCACCTTCGAGCTGGCCGAGTTCCTGCTGCATGTCTGCAGGGTCGAGTTGCAGGACCAGGGCGAACCGGTCCAGGTCGCCCTGCACACCTCCTGCTCGGCGCGCCGCGAGATGAACACCCACCTGCACGGCCGTGAATTGCTGGCCCAGCTGCAGCGGGTCGAGCGCGTCGAGCACGACCACGAAAGCGAATGCTGCGGCTTCGGCGGCACCTTCAGCGTGCGCATGCCGGACATCTCCGGGGCGATGGTGCGCGACAAGACCCGCGCCCTGCAGGACTCCGGCGCCGCGCAGGTCATCAGTGCCGACTGCGGCTGCCTGATGAACATCAACGGCTCGCTGGAACTGCAGGACAGCCCGCTGCGCGGCCAGCACCTGGCCAGTTTCCTCTGGCAGCGCACCGGAGGTCGTCCATGAACCAGCGTATCCCCGTGGTCGAGCTGAGCAGTCGCGACCTCAAGCGCAACGCCCGCCAGGCGCTGGGCGACAGCCAGCTGCGCGGCAACATGCGCTCGGCCATGGACTCGCTGATGGCCAAGCGCCTGGCCTCGATGCCCGACGACTACGAGCGCGAGCATCTGCGCGAGCTGGGCAACCATGTGCGCGCCCGCGCGCTGTCCAAGCTGCCCGAGCTGCTGGAGCGCCTGGAAGCCAAGCTGACCCGCAACGGCGTGAAGGTGCACTGGGCCGAGACCGTCGACGAGGCCAACGCCATCGTCCTGGCCATCGCCGAGGCGCACCAGGCCAAGCAGGTGATCAAGGGCAAGTCGATGGTCAGCGAGGAAATGGAGATGAACCATTTCCTCGAAGGCCACGGCATCGAAGCCCTGGAATCCGACATGGGCGAGTACATCATCCAGCTCGACCACGAGAAGCCCACCCACATCATCATGCCGGCGATCCACAAGAACGCCCGCCAGGTGGGCTCGCTGTTTCGCGACAAACTCGGCATCGACTACACCGAGGACGTCGACACGCTGATCCAGACCGGCCGCCGCGTGCTGCGCGAGAAGTTCTTCGCGGCCGACATTGGTGTGTCCGGGGTGAACTTCGCCGTGGCCGAGACCGGCACCCTGCTGCTGGTGGAAAACGAAGGCAACGGCCGCATGTCCACCGGCGTGCCGCCGGTGCACATCGCCGTCACCGGCATCGAGAAGGTGGTGGAGAACCTGCGCGACGTGGTGCCGCTGCTCTCGCTGCTGACCCGCTCGGCGCTGGGCCAGGGCATCACCACCTACGTCAACATGATCTCCGGACCGCGCCAGGCCGACGAGCTGGACGGCCCGCGGGAAGTGCACCTGGTGCTGCTGGACAACGGCCGCAGCCAGGCCTTCGCCGACGGCGAACTGCGCCAGACGCTGAACTGCATCCGCTGCGGCGCCTGCATGAATCACTGCCCGGTGTACACGCGCATCGGCGGCCAGGCCTACGGCACCGTGTACCCGGGGCCGATCGGCAAGATCATCTCGCCGCACCTGATGGGCCTGGAAAACACCCCGGACCACCCCTCCGCGTCGTCGCTGTGCGGCGCCTGCGGCGAGGTCTGCCCGGTGAAGATTCCGATCCCCGCGCTGCTGCGTCGCCTGCGCGAGGAGAACATCAAGAAACCCGACGACCCGCACCGCGTGATGCGCGGCCAGGGCAGCAAGTACTCCGCCACCGAGCGCCTGATGTGGCAGGGCTGGCGACTGCTCAACACCTCGCCGCTGCTCTATCGGCTGTTCGGTTTCTTCGCCACCCGCTTGCGCAGCCTGACGCCGAACATCGGCCCCTGGGCGCAGAACCACGCCGCCCCGAAACCGGCGGCCCGTTCGCTGCACGAACTGGCGAAACAGCATCTGGAGGGCAAGTGACATGTCTGCCAAAGCCAACATCCTCGCCAAGCTGCGCAACAGTCTGGCCGGCACCCAGCCGATCGCCGACGACTTCGACGTGGCCCTGGTGACCGAGCCCTGGCGCTACCCGGCCGAGCAGCGTGTCGCCCGCCTGCGCCAGCTGATGGAAGCGGTGCACACCGAAACGCACCTGACCACCCTGGCCGCCTGGCCGGCGCTGCTGGAACGGCTGCTGACGGAGAAACAACTGGGCAGCCTGCTGATAGCCCCGAGCACCGTTTGGGGCCAGCAGCTCACCGAGCACTTCGCCGGCCGCGACGCCGCGCCGACCCTCAAGGCCTACGATCGCCCGATCGAGGAATGGAAAGCCGAGCTGTTCAACGACACCCCGGCCAGCCTGACCGGCACCCTGGGCGCCATCGCCGCCACCGGCAGCCTGATCCTCTGGCCGACCCGCGCCGAGCCGCGGCTGATGAGCCTGGTGCCGCCGGTGCACTTCGCCCTGCTCAAGGCCAGCGAGGTGTACGACAACTTCTACGAGGTGCAGCAGCAACAGCAGTGGGCCGGCGGCATGCCGACCAACGCCCTGCTGGTTTCCGGCCCCTCGAAGACCGCCGACATCGAGCAGGTGCTGGCCTACGGCGCCCACGGACCGAAGGATCTGATCGTGCTGATCCTGGAGGACGCATGAGCCTGCCCGTCGCCTTTCGTCGCGCCGTCGAGGCGCTGATTCCCCGTGAGCGGCTGTTCGACGACCCGCTGTCCACCCTGGCGTTCGGCACCGACGCCAGCTTCTACCGGCTGATTCCCCAACTGGTGGTGCGCGTCGAGTCCGAAGCCGAAGTGATCGAGCTGCTCAGGCTGGCCACGGCCGAGCAGGTGCCGGTGACCTTCCGCGCCGCCGGCACCAGCCTGTCCGGCCAGGCGATTTCCGACTCGGTGCTGATCGTGCTGGGAGAACGCTGGAACGGCCGCGAGATCCGCAACGGCGGCGCGCAGATCCGCCTGCAGCCGGGCGTGATCGGCGCCAGCGCGAACGCCGTGCTGGCGCCGCTGGGCCGCAAGATCGGCCCCGATCCGGCCTCCATCAACGCGGCGAAGATCGGCGGCATCGTCGCCAACAACTCCAGCGGCATGTGCTGCGGCACCGCGCAGAACAGCTACAAGACCCTCGCCGGCCTGCGCCTGGTGCTGGCCGACGGCACCGTGCTGGACACGGAAGATCCGGCCAGCGTCGCCGCCTTCCGGCACAGCCACGCGGCGCTGCTCGAACAATTGGCCCAACTGGGCAGGGAAACGCGCGCCAACAACGCGCTGGCCGAGCGGATTCGCCACAAGTACCGGCTGAAGAACACCACCGGCTACTCGCTCAACGCCCTGGTCGACTACGACGATCCGCTCGACATCCTCGCCCACCTGATGGTCGGCTCGGAGGGCACGCTGGGCTTCATCAGCGCGGTGACCTACCACACCGTGCCCGAGCATCCGCACAAGGCCAGCGCGCTGATCGTCTTCCCGGACGTGGAAAGCTGCTGCCGCGCCGTGCCGGTGCTGCGCCAGCAGCCGGTCTCCGCGGTGGAACTGCTCGACCGCCGCAGCCTGCGCTCGGTGCAGGACAAGCCCGGCATGCCGGACTGGGTGAAGGCGCTGTCCGCCGGGGCCTGCGCGCTGCTGATCGAATCGCGCGCCGCCAGCCAGTCGCTGCTGCACGAGCAGATCGCGCACATCATGGCCGCCCTCGACGGTTTCCCGGTGGAGCGCCAGGTCGCCTTCAGCGAGGACCCGGCGGTCTACAACCAACTGTGGAAGATCCGCAAGGACACCTTCCCGGCGGTCGGCGCGGTGCGCCGCACCGGCACCACGGTGATCATCGAGGACGTCACCTTCCCGGTCGAACAGCTGGCCGAGGGCGTCAACCGCCTGCTCGAACTGTTCGACCGTCACCACTACGACGAGGCGATCATCTTCGGCCATGCCCTGGAGGGCAACCTGCACTTCGTGTTCACCCAGGGCTTCGACAGCGAGGCGGAGAAGGCCCGCTACGCGGCCTTCATGGAGGACGTGACGCAGCTGGTGGCGGTGGAGTTCGGCGGCGCGCTGAAGGCCGAGCACGGCACCGGCCGCAACATGGCGCCGTTCGTCGAGCTGGAATGGGGCCGCGAAGCCTACCAGCTGATGTGGGCGATCAAGCGCCTGCTCGACCCGCGCGGCATCCTCAACCCCGACGTGGTGCTCAGCGAGGATCCGCAGATCCACCTGAAGCACCTCAAGCCGCTGCCGGCCGCCGACGAGATCGTCGACAAGTGCATCGAGTGCGGCTTCTGCGAGCCGGTCTGCCCGTCCAACGGGCTGACCCTGACGCCGCGCCAGCGCATCGTCATCTGGCGTGACATCCAGGCGAAAAAGCGCGCCGGCGTCGACACCACGGAACTGGAGCGCGCCTACCGCTACCACGGCATCGATACCTGCGCCGCCACCGGGCTGTGCGCGCAGCGCTGCCCGGTCGGCATCAACACCGGCGACCTGGTGCGCAAGCTGCGCGCCGCCACGGCGGACCATCGTGGCACCGCCGACTGGCTGGCCGAGCATTTCGCCGCTGCCCTGAAAGGCACACGCCTGACCCTGGCCGCCGCCAATGGCGCGCGCCGCCTGCTCGGCGCGCCGCTGCTGGCGCGCACCAGCGCCGGGTTGCGCCGACTGTCCGGCAATCGCCTGCCCGCGTGGACGCCGGCCATGCCGCAGCCGGTCAGCCCGATCGCCATCACCCCCGCCAGCGACGACAGCCGGCCGCGCGTGGTGTACCTGGCGGCCTGCGTGTCGCGAGCCATGGGCCCGGCGTTCGGCGACGCCGAGCAGACCCCGCTGATCGACCGGACCCGCGCCCTGCTGGAAAAGGCCGGCTTCCAGGTGGTGTTCCCCGAGGCGCTGGACAACCTGTGCTGCGGCCAGCCGTTCGCTTCCAAGGGTTACGCCGAACAGGGCGAGCGCAAGAAGCGGGAAACCCTGGATGCGCTGCTCAAGGCCAGTCGCGGCGGCCTCGACCCGATCTACTGCGACACCAGCCCCTGCACGCTGCGCCTGGTGCAGGACCTGGCCGATACCCGGCTGAACGTCCACGACCCGGTGCGCTTCATCCGCGAGCAGCTGTTCGAACGCCTGGAGTTCGTGCCGCAGCGCGAGCCGGTGGCCGTGCACGTGACCTGCAGCACCCAGCACCTGGGCGAGGCGCAGGGGCTGATCGACATCGTGCGGCGCTGCACCGAGCAGGTGGTCATCCCGGAAGGCATCCATTGCTGCGGCTTCGCCGGCGACAAGGGCTTCAGCCAGCCGGAACTCAACGCCCACGCGCTGCGCACACTGAAGGACGCGGTGCAGCAGTGTCATGAAGGGGTCTCCACCAGCCGCACCTGCGAAATCGGCCTGTCGAGCCAATCCGGCATCGACTACCACGGGCTGGTCTATCTGGTCGACCGGGTCACGCGGGCCAGAGTGTCCTGACGCTTACGGCCAGGGAAGGCCGGGCGGCGACCGTTACGATCATCCCCCCGGCGGAACCCCCGGCCGTTCGACGCGTCAACCCTTGCGGACCCCACACGCGAGGAACCTCCATGAAAAGTCCCGCTCTGTTCATCTCCGCCGCCCTGCTGTTCGCGCCCGCCGCCTTCGCCGCCGACAACCAGTGCGAGGCCCGCCTCGACCAGCTGGACGAGGCCATGGACCAGCGCGAGCTGACCGATGTCGAAGAAGACAAGATCGACAAGCTGCGTGACCAGGCCGAGGAGTACAAGGATGCCGACCGCATGTCGGAATGCCTCAGCACAGTCGACCAGGCCATGCAGATGCTCAACAGCGCCCCCATGAAGGAATGAACCCGGATCGGCCTGGCGTAACGGAGCCGCCGTCGTGGCCGACCCCTCCGGAGATCCCATGAAACCGACCATCCTGCTGCTGGTTGCCTGTTGCTTCGCCGCGCCCGCTTTTGCGGATGCGGACCGCTGTGCGGAGAACCTGCAGAAACTCGATTCCGGAATGCCCAATCCCACCTCGGACGGCTGGGCCACTACGGCCAATCCCACCGCCCATAGCTGGGCCACCGAAGCCAAAATGTTCGTGGAGCAGGCGCGCGAAGCCCAGGCGCGCGGCGACACCAAGGGCTGCGTGGCCGCCAGCGAACGTGCCCTCAAGGCCATGGATGACTCCTATCGGCAAGGCAACGGCTCCGGCTCGGGAACCAGTGGTGGTAGCGGCGGCGCGGACTGACGGCGCCCTTGAAAAACCGTCAGCCGCCTCCATCTAAGGCTCACGCGACAAGAGGTTCGACGCAGCTGCGCAATTGGCGTAGACTGCGCCGGACCTTTCTAGCGACACCTGGGGCCGATTAGGATTCGACGCCGGTAATGAAACTTGAGGGGCATGCCGAGTAGGTGACAGTTCTCGTAAATTCGCTGCCACAATTCATAGTTGCCAACGACGACAACTACGCTCTGGCCGCC
>NZ_DATJCS010000042.1:0-4514 GCF_035497915.1 Pseudomonas sp. | reverse complement strand
GCCCAGTCCGGCAGCGCGGTGTAGTGCAGGTGGTGCGGACCGGCCCAGATGTACAGGGTGATCAGCGCCCAGAAGTGCACGATGGACAGGCGATAGGAGTAGACCGGACGGCCAGCCTGCTTCGGCACGAAGTAGTACATCATGCCCAGGAAGGCGGTGGTCAGGAAGAAGCCCACGGCGTTGTGGCCGTACCACCACTGCACCATGGCGTCAGTGGCGCCGGAGTACAGGGAGTAGGACTTGGTCCAGGTGACCGGCAGTTCCAGGTTGTTGACGATGTGCAGCATCGCCACAACGATGATGAACGCGCCAAAGAACCAGTTACCGACGTACAGGTGTTTGACGTTGCGCTTCAGCAGGGTGCCGAAGAACACGATGCCGTAAACGACCCAGACCACGGCGATCAGGATGTCGATCGGCCACTCCAGTTCGGCGTACTCCTTGGCGGAGGTGAAGCCGAGCGGCAGGGAAATGGCGGCGAGCAGGATCACCAGTTGCCAGCCCCAGAAGGTGAACGCGGCCAGCTTGGGAGCGAACAGCGTGGTCTGGCAGGTGCGTTGCACGGTGTAGTAGGAGGTGGCGAACAAGGCGCAGCCGCCGAATGCGAAGATCACTGCGTTGGTGTGCAGTGGACGCAGACGGCCGAAGCTTGTCCAGGGGAGGTCGAGGTTCAGGGCGGGCCAAGCCAACTGGGCGGCGATCAGGACGCCGACGAGCATCCCGACGATGCCCCACACCACCGTCATGATGGCAAATTGGCGGACCACCTTGTAGTTATAGGCGGTACTGGTTGCTGTGTTCATGTATGGGCTTCCATCCACGGTTTTGGGCAGAGTGCTGCGTCTGCCATCTCCTGGAGGCCAGGAATCGACGGGTTTTGCAGCGGGGTGAAGGATGGTGAAACGCTATTGCCAGCATATTGACCCGGATCAATGTCCGCTCGGACCTGGGGATCGGGGAGACGAAACGCCACTATGGTGGACGCGGCCGCTCGCCAGCCCCTGTGCGACGCTGATTCTCGCGCATGGCGCGGGTGCGCCCATGGACAGTCCGTTCATGGAGGACATGGCCCGGAGGCTAGGGGCGTGCGGGGTTGCCGTGGTGCGCTTCGAATTTCCCTACATGGCCGCGCGGCGCCTGGACGGCAGGCGTCGCCCGCCGGATCCGCAGGAGCGTTTGCTGGCCACTTGGCGCACGGTGCATGCCCAAGTGCGGCAACAGGTCACGGGCCCGCTGGCCATCGGTGGCAAGTCCATGGGGGGGCGCATGGCCAGCCTGCTGGCCGACGAACTGGGGGCGGATGCGCTGGTGTGCCTGGGCTATCCGTTCCATCCGGTTGGCAAGCCGGAGAAGCCCCGGGTCGAGCACCTGGCGCAGCTGCGCACGCCCACCCTCATCCTGCAGGGCGAGCGGGATACGCTGGGGTCGCGAGAGGACGTGGCGGGCTATCGCTTATCAGATGCGATCCGCCTGGAATGGCTGATCGCTGCCGACCATGATTTGAAACCGCTGAAGCGCTCCGGCTTCACCCAGGCGCAGCATCTGGAGCACTGCGCCGAGGCGATTGCGGCCTTTTTAGGCTGCTAGCGGTTGAAGCGCTCCACCAGGGCATGCTGACCCCGCGCCGTGCCGGTCAACTCCTTGCTCAGCTGTGCGGTGCCGGCGGCCTCGCCGGCGGTGCGCTCGGCGAGCAGGGCGATGGTGTCGATGTTGCGGTTGATCTCCCCGGCGGCGGCGCTCTGCTGTTCCGCGGCGGTGGCGATCTGCCCGGCCATGTCGGCGATCTGGTGCACGGCTTCACCGATGCCGGCCAGTGCGCGGTCGGCATTCAGCACCTGGGCGACGCTGTCATCCGCCTGGCGACGGCTGTCCTCCATCGCCTGCACGGCCTCCTCGGCGGTGCGCTGCAGGGTGGCGATCAGCTGGTGGATCTGCTCGGTGGAGTCGGCAGTGCGCTTGGCCAGCAGACGCACCTCGTCGGCCACCACGGCGAAGCCGCGGCCCATCTCGCCGGCGCGCGCGGCTTCGATGGCGGCGTTCAGGGCCAGCAGGTTGGTCTGGTCGGTGATGCCCTTGATCACGTCCACCACGCCGCCGATCTCGCTGCTGTCCTGGGCCAGGCGCGCCACGGTGGCGCTGGAGTGGCCGGCGGCCTGCGACAGCTGTTCGATGGCGCGGCTGGCCTGCTCGGCGATCAGTCGACCCTGGTCGGCCAGGGTCTTGGCGTTGCGGGTGGCCTCGGCGGTCTGGCCGATGTGGCGGGCCACCTCATGGGTAGCGCTGCTGAGCAGGCGGATCGAGTCAGCGACCCGCTCGGTTTCCCGCAGCTGGTTCTGCAGGCCGCTGGAGCTGTTCTGCGCCAGTTGGTCGGCCTGACTGGCCTGGCGGGTCAGCTGTTCGGCGGTGTCCTGCAGGCGGGTCAGGCAGGTCTGTAGATGCAGATGCTGGCTGATCATCGCCATTTCCAGTTGCGTACTGATGCCGAGCCCGTCGGTATACATGCGGGCGATCAGCGGGTCGGCAATGCCCTGGCTTCTGGCCACGGACAGCAGGCGGCGCGGGCCGCGGGTCTGCCAGTAGAGGCCGGCCAGGCCCAGGGGGATGCACAGTAGTGCGGCCAGGGCGAAGCCCCAGCCGCTGTCCAGCCAGGCGCCGATGGCGAAGCCGATCTGGCTGACCAGAATGAACGGCAGCCAGTTGAGCAGCGCCGGCAGCCAGCGGGCGCGACGCGGGATCGCCGGCTTGCCCTGGTTGATACGCTGGTACAGCGCCTCGGCGCGGCGAACCTGCTCCGCGCTGGGCTTGCTGCGCACCGATTCGTAGCCGATCACCTTGCCGTTTTCCAGGATCGGCACCACGTAGGCATTCACCCAATAGTGATCACCGTTCTTGCACCGGTTCTTGACGATGCCCATCCACGGGCGACCCGCCTTGAGGGTCTGCCACATGTGCGCGAACACCGCTGGGGGGACGTCCGGGTGGCGCACCAGGTTATGCGGCGCGCGCAGCAATTCCTCCCGGCTGAAACCGCAGATCTTCACGAAGGCTTCGTTGCAGTAGGTGATCTGACCCTTCAGGTCGGTGGTGGAAATCAGTCGCTGCTCGGCAGGAAAGGTGCGTTCGCGCTGGGTGACAGGCAGATTCTTGCGCATTCAGGGATCCATTCGGTGACGAGGTGTCCACCGGGGTGAAGGTAATGAGGTGAGTAGATCGGCTGGCGCCAAAAAAACATGAATGAATAAAAGTGTGCCGGCGGCGCCGACACTTCATTCATTCGAAATTGATCCAGGTCATGGACTTCCGAGCCGTTCTCGGAGAACGAAGTGCAGAATACCACCGTGCATGAAGTAACCCACTTCGTTCTGGGTGTCGATGCGACAAAGGACGGGGAAGCTGAATTGCGTGCCGTCGGGGCGGGTGACTTCCACCCTCAGCTGCTGGCGCGGCGCGAGGTGCGCGGACAGACCGCGGATGTTCAGTGTTTCCTCGCCAGTCAGGCCCAGGCTGTGCCGGTTCTGGCCTTCCATGAATTGCAGGGCCAGCACGCCCATGCCGATCAGGTTGGAACGGTGGATGCGCTCGAAGCTTTCGGCGATCACCGCCTTGATGCCCAGCAGGGTGGTGCCCTTGGCCGCCCAGTCGCGGGAGGAGCCGGTGCCATATTCCTGGCCGGCGATCACCACCAGCGGCACGCCTTCGCGCTGGTAACGCATGGCGGCATCGTAGATGGACAGCCTTTCCCCGCCGGGGTGGTGCAGCGTGTAGCCGCCTTCCTCGCCCGCCAGCATCTCGTTGCGGATGCGGATGTTGGCGAAGGTGCCGCGCATCATTACTTCATGGTTACCGCGCCGGGAGCCGTAGGAATTGAAATCCCGGGGCGCGATGCCGAGTGACTGCAGGTAGAGGCCGGCCGGCGAGGCGGCCTTTATGTTGCCAGCGGGAGAGATGTGATCGGTGGTGATCGAATCGCCGAACAGCGCCAGGACGCGCGCGCCGAGGATGTCGGCCGGCGGTTCCAGGGGCTGTTCGATGCGGGCGAAATACGGTGGGTGCTGCACGTAGCTGGAACGCGGGTCCCAGGCGTAGGTATCGCCGCTGGCCAGTGGCATGTTGCGCCAGGCCTCGTCGCCGCTGAACACGTCGGCGTATTCACGGCGGAACATGTCGCCCTCGACGGCGCGCACCGCGTCGGCGACTTCGGCGTTGCTTGGCCACAGGTCCCGCAGGTACACCGGCTGGCCCTGGGTATCCTGGCCCAGCGGTTCGGCGAGCAGGTCGATGCGCGCGGTGCCGGCCAGGGCGAAGGCCACCACCAGCGGCGGTGAGGCCAGCCAGTTGGCTTTCACCTGCGGATGCACGCGGCCTTCGAAGTTGCGGTTGCCGGACAGTACGGCGCTGACGATCAGGTCGTGGCTGTTGATGGCCTGCGCGATCGGCTCGGGCAAGGGGCCGGAGTTGCCGATGCAGGTGGTACAGCCGTAGCCGACCAGGTGGAAACCCAGGCGTTCCAGGTA
>NZ_DATJCS010000041.1:0-76013 GCF_035497915.1 Pseudomonas sp. | reverse complement strand
TGTCAACACGACGAGCGTCGGACCATGCAACCTTGGTCGAGTTGTCTTTCTTTCGCCCGGTTCACAGTCCGCCCGGCGCCAGGCTTCCGGCGCCATGCTAGAATCCGCTCCGCCTGTGCCTGGGTGTTCTTCCGCGCTCCGCGCGCTCGCCGGTCTGGTCGATGCCGACCCTGCCACCGCCTGTAGTCAAATGACCCCATGAGAATTTCGCCTTTTCTCCTCTTCTGCCTGCTGCCCGGCCTGGCCAGCGCCAGCGTTGCCGGCCAGAAAACCATCTATGGTCTGAACGAATACGCACGGATCACGGACTTCGACGTAGAACTGCCCGCCAAACTCGATACCGGCGCCATGACCGCCTCGCTCAGCGCTCGCCATATCCAGCGCTTCGAGCGCGACGGGGAAACCTGGGTGCGTTTCCAGCTTGGCGATGACGAGGCGGCTGGCCCGCCGATCGAACGTCCGGTCTCGCGCATCAGCCGGATCAAGCGTCGCTCGGGTGATTACAATCCCGACGAAGGCAAGAGCTACACCGCCCGCCCGGTCATCGAAGTGCAGCTGTGCATGGGCCAGACCCTGCGCACCATCGAGGTGAACCTGACGGACCGCAGCGCCTTTCAATACCCGCTGCTGATCGGCTCCGATGCGCTGTCCGAATTTGCAGCCCTGGTCGATCCCGGCCTTAAATACGTTGCCGGCAAGCCGGCCTGCCCTTCCCCCGACGCAACCCCTGGCGAGTAAACAGCTCCATGCGCTCACTGACCCTGCATCTGAAAATTCTCATCGCCGTGCTGGTGACGCTGGGGGTGCTCGCCACGGCCTACCAGATCTTCGTGCTCGGCATTCCGCTGACCGAGGACGAGACTGCGGACCTGTGGAACATCGACGCCCGGGTGGAGTTCCAGGCCAGCCCGCGCGAGCCGGTCAAGGTGCAGATGTTCGTGCCACCACCCGCCGCCAGCCATGTCAGCCTCAATGAGAGCTTCATCTCCAACAACTACGGGGTGAGCATCAACCGTGTGGAAGGCAACCGCCGGGTGACCTGGTCTTCCCGTCGCGCCAGCGGCGAGCAGACGCTCTACT
Organism: Pseudomonas sp.; assembly: GCF_035497915.1. Taxonomy (GTDB): domain Bacteria; phylum Pseudomonadota; class Gammaproteobacteria; order Pseudomonadales; family Pseudomonadaceae; genus Serpens. The sequence goes on along the minus strand of NZ_DATJCS010000041.1, from coordinate 74,933 downwards.
ACCGGATGGTGCTGACCAAGCGTTACGGTGGCGAACAAAGCGACGAAAAGGGACCGATCTTCCGCGAAAGCATCCCCATCGAAGGGCCGGAGAAGATCGCCGCCGAAGCACTGCTGGCCCCCATCCGCCAGCACTCTGCGGACGTGGAAACCTTCATCAGCGAGACCATCAAGCGCGTCAACAACCTCGGCGACGACAATGTCGGCCTGCTGCTGGGCGGAGATCGCTCCACCGCCAACAAGGCCAAGGCCATCGACCTTTTGCTGTCCATCGCCCATGTGCCCATGGAGCGGGTGAACACCATCCGTCTGGCCAATGGCATCGCACAGACACCGGAACTGTGGCTGCGCAGCTACAACGGCAGCCAGTGGCTCTACTTCAACCCCGATACCGGCGAGCAGGGCCTGCCTGCGGACCGGCTGATCTGGTGGTTCGGTGAGGAACCGCTGATCAGCGTCGAGGGCGGCCGCAATCCCCAGGTGGAATTCACCCTGAACAACAGCCAGATCAATGCCATTCGCTTGGCACAGCTGTCCGACGCGCAGGCCCAGGCCGGCTTCCTGGAGTACTCCCTGTACGGGCTACCGCTGCAGACCCAGCAGACCTACCAGATCATGATCATGATCCCCATCGGCGTGCTGGTGATCCTGATCCTGCGCAACCTCGGCGGGCTGCAGACACTGGGCACCTTCACCCCGGTGCTGATCGCCCTGGCCTTCCGGGAAACCGAGCTGGGCTTCGGCATCCTGCTGTTCAGCCTGGTCACCGCGCTGGGCCTGATGCTGCGGTCCTACCTCGAACACCTGAAACTGCAGATGCTGCCGCGCCTGTCGGTGGTGCTGACCTTCGTGGTGATCCTCATGGCGGTCATCAGCCTGCTGAGCCATAAACTGGGCCTGGAACGCGGCCTGTCCATCGCCCTGTTCCCCATGGTGATCCTGACCATGACCATCGAGCGCCTGTCGATCACCTGGGAAGAACGCGGCGGCACTCACGCCTTCAAGGTCGCCATCGGCACCCTGGTGGCGGCCACCCTCGCCTATCTGCTGATGACCATTCCGGAACTGACTTACTTCATCTTCACCTTCCCGGGGGTGCTGCTGATCATGGTCGCCTTCATGCTGGCCATGGGGCGCTACCGCGGCTACCGGCTGACCGAGCTGTTCCGCTTCAAGGCCTTCCTCAAGGACTGACACCATGCTCGGACTCTGGAAAACCTGGAAGGCGCTGGAAGCCAAGGGAATCATGGGCATCAACCGCCGCAACGCGGACTACGTGCTCAAGTACAACAAGCGCAGCCTGTACCCGATCGTCGACGACAAGATCCTCACCAAGCAGCGCGCGCTGGCGGCCGGGATTCATGTCCCGGAGATGTACGGCATCGTCGAGACCGAGAAGCAGATCGAAGGCCTCGACCGCATCATCGGCGGGCGCAACGACTTTGTGATCAAGCCGGCCCAGGGCGCCGGCGGCGACGGCATCCTGGTGATCGCCGACCGTTTCGAAGGCCGCTACAAGACGGTGTCGGGACGCATCATCAGCCATGACGAAATCGAGCAGCAGCTGTCGACCATCCTGTCGGGCCTGTACTCCCTGGGCGGCCATCGGGACCGGGCGCTGATCGAATACCGCGTCACCCCGGACCCGATCTTCAAGAGCATCAGCTACGAAGGCGTGCCGGACATCCGCATCATCGTGCTGATGGGCTACCCGGTAATGGCCATGCTGCGCCTGCCGACCCGCCAGTCCAACGGCAAGGCCAACCTGCACCAGGGCGCTATCGGCGTCGGCGTGGACCTGGCCACCGGCATCACCCTGGGCGGCACCTGGCTGAACAACCGGATCATCCGCCACCCCGACACCGGCAACGCGGTGGATGGCGTGCAGCTGCCCGACTGGGACGGCTTCATGCGCCTGGCGGCGGGCTGCTACGAGCTGTGCGGGCTGGGCTACATCGGCGTCGACATGGTGCTCGACCAGGACAAGGGGCCGCTGATCCTCGAACTCAACGCCCGCCCCGGGCTGAACATCCAGATCGCCAACGACTGCGGCCTGACCCTGCGCACCCAGGCGGTCGAAGCGCACCTGGAAACCCTGCGCAAGGGCGGCGTAACGGAACCCCCCGAGCAACGGGTGCGCTTCGCCCAGGAAGTCTTCGGGCACGTCAAGCCGGCGGACTGAATCAGCGCAGGACCATCAGTTCGAAACTGCCTTCCTCGGCATGCCGGTGTACCTGGACACCGGCCTCGTTCAGCTCCAGGGATTGCATCGGCCGCTTGTAGGGCCGGTTGTCGAGGGTCAGCCGCGCGCGGTCCTCCTCGGTGGTCAGCAGCAGGACGTAGCGCTCGCCGCGTCCACCGAATACCGGCACCACCCCTTCCAGGAAGGCGTAGCGATGCCAGCTCTCCGGGTGCAGGGTGGACACCGCTTCGCTCACCAGGCGCGTGGGGCGCCGCGACTCGTCGAGAAACAGCAGCGAGGGATAGACCAGTTGCCGGTTGGCGAAGCTGCGCACCCGCAGGCCGTAGCGTTGCCCAAAGCGCGGCAGCTTCACCGCGATATACCGGCTATCGAGGTGCGCCAGCTTCAGGCGTGGCGAGAACCGATTGAACTCCTCGTAGCGCGGTTCCTCGGCCGACAGCTCGATGAACGCACTTTCCGCCAGCTGTTCGCAGCAGCGCTCCAGCAATTCGCGATGCTGCTCCGTCAGTTCGGCCTGGGCCGCCTGTGGCTGCCAGGTCCGCGCCGGCTGGCCATCCAGGTTCGGCAACAGCGGCGACGGCCGAGCGAATTCCACCTGCCGCCCCTCGCTGAATTCGATCGGCACAGCGGCCGGCATGGCCAAACCACCGGCCTGGCCGACCGGCGAATTGCGCACCCGTCCCTGATCGTCCACCCAGGTGAAATAGCCCCTGGAACGATCATCGGCCTGGAAGTTGCGCTCCTCCAGCCATTCCGCGGCCACGTAATCGCCATCCAGCGGATCGCGGCCCGACGGCCGCATGCTGCCGGACGCGGCGCCGGATTCCGGCGCCGCGACATGGAAACTGCTCTGCAGCGCGCCGCTGGCATCCACCCAGGTGAAATAGCGACGCTTGGCCTCGCCACCGCCCGGAGCGCCGGCGGTCCAGCCCGCCCCGTCCCGGCCGCCCGGCTCGGCCACGGCTGCGCCGCCCCCGCCAGTCGGGGGCGTTCCGGCCTCGATGAAGGTGTTATGCACACGTCCCTGGTCATCCAGCCAGGTCAGGTAGCGCCCCGACGCTGCCTGGACAGGCAGGGCCAGGGTCACCCACAACAGCGGCAGCCACTTGCGCATGTCGACTCTCAGAAGGTGGTCCGATAGCTCACCGAGAAGATATAGGCCTTGACGGTCGTCTTGATGTCCAGATCGGCATACGGGTTGTAAACCATGTCCAGCAACCCCGAACAGTTCACGTTGCAACTGGTTCCCGAGGGGATGTCCTGCTTGCTGACCAGGTAGTTGAAGCCGATATCGATTTCGGTGTCCTTGTCCCAGCGGTAGCCGGCGCCAATCCCGTACAGGTCGGCATCACCCAGCGGCGCAAGAATGTCCGCCCGATCGCTTGGGATGGCCGAGGAACGCGGCTCGTAGCCGACCCGCAGGCTCAGGCGATCGTTCACGTCGTACTGCACGCCGAGCGCCCAGCTCCACACCGACTCGTAGCCCCGGTCGAGAATGATGGATCGGCTGGTGGCGTTGTCAGGAGCGAACAGCATGGCGATGGTCAGCAGGTCCAGCTGACGGTCAAATTCCAGCTCCAGGTTTTCCCAGCTGCCGTAATCCGTCCACTTGATGTCGAAATTCATCTGCCAGCGCGGCAGCGGCCGCAATTTGATCCCCGTGGCGAAATGCGCGGGATGGGTGACATCCAGTGAAACGTTGCCCTGTTCGCGCTCCAGGATCCCGTCAGGCGTGATGCTGGTGAAAATGGCTCCGAACAGGGAACGGTCCAGGCCTTTCCAGAAGTTCTGCCAGTTGTCGGTGTACTCGATGCGGTAGTTGCCCTGCAGGCGCATCTTCGCTTCGCTCTGGTAGACGGCCCCCAGGGAGAACCACTCGGTCGGCTCCCAGAGGAAGCCCAGGTTCCAGGTCGGCGACAGTGTCTGCTGCATGTCGACTTCCAGGTTCGCCAGATCGGTGAACGGACCGAAGGGGGCGCCACACAGGTTGATCAGGACATCCATCGGATTGCCATCGATGGTGCAGAGCGCATCCTGAACGGCGGCGACTACACCGGTCATCATCCCCGGCGCCCGGAAGTCCTGTTTCAGCGCCAGCGCCTGGTGGGAAAAGCCGACCGAAAGCCCCAGGGAGAACTCGTCATTGACCTGGTAGGCCACCGAAGGCGAGAAGTAGGTGATGCGCTGCAGGGCGATTTCCTGGCCCATATAGCGGCCCGGGTCATCCTTGTCGCGCCGGAAGCCCACGGCCTGCGGGGTATACACGTTGGTGGCGAAAGTGAACTTGGAACCCGGCGGGTTGATGGATACTCCGGCCAGCGGCGCGACCAGCACCGGCACATCCACCGTTCCGCCCAGGCCCGGCAGATACATGGTCGAGGTGGTGGTACGGCTGCGTGTGCCGGCGATGGGGTCGTTCTTGAAATTGAAGAAATTCTCGCCGTAATTGGGCGGCGCATCGAACTCCGCGCGCACATCCATGACCCCGGTAACCAGCTTCAGCGCCGTCTGGCGGCCCTTCAGCTTGGCGAGTGCCGCCGGGTTGTAGTGCACTGCGTCGATGCCGCTGGAGTCGGCGGTGATCGCGTTACCCAGGGCCATGGCCTTGGGGTTTCCCACGGTCAGGTTCTGTGAAAACTGTGCCTGGCTTTCCATTGCCCAGAGCAACGTCACCCCGGCAATCGCGCGCGCAAGCGGCGAAATTCGCTTTTTCATGGGCTGTCCGCCTGCGCGTTATCGGGCCTTCAGGCCTTTGATATCCAGGGGCATGGAGAACCCCAGAAGGACATCCGGCGAATCCTCGGTCAGACCGAAACCGGCGTTGACGTTGACGATGCGATCCGGTGAGGTTCGCAGCCCCAGCGAGAAGTTCATGACTGCGCTGGTCTGCTCATTGCCCTCGCCGGACACATCCGCGAAGCGAAACTTGGGCTTCAGGCTGTGCGCCATCTGGTAGGAGGTGGCCAGCGACACGTCATAGGACAGCGCGTAAGCGAAGCCCATGCTGAGCGAGAAGGTGCCGCCGGGATGGACTTCCTCCAGCAGCCGTCCGCCGCGAACCTGATCGACATCCTTGATCGGCGCGTTGTAGGCGTAGCCGAACGAGCCGAACAGCACGACCGGATCGAGGATATGCGAGACGTTCGCCCCCAGCCCCAGGCTGTAGTAGCCATTGCCGGTCGACAGGTCGCGGTCGAGGTTGATGTCGTAGGGGCTTTCGCCAGTGGGTAAGCCCAGGTTGGCGTAGAACGTGGTGACGGGCTTGCCGCGCACCGAGTTCCAGGGTTGCCAGCGCAGGCTGGTGGACAGGTCGCCGATGCTGTAGACGTCCAGGTCGCGCTCGGTGTCGTATTTCGCAATCAGCGGCAGGCGCACGCTGAAGGTCAGGTTGTCCCAGACCCCGTAATCGAAGGTGAAGGCGTTGGTGAAGCTATGCTGCGCCTCGCTCTGGCCGATGACGCTGTAAACCGATGTACCGTTGTTTTCCGCAACCCGCACCGTCTGGATGGCCATGTCACGGGTCAAGGAGTAATCGAAACCGTAGGTAAGGGTGCGCTCGCCCTTCTTGAGCAGGGTATAGCTCTGTTCTGCGGCCTGGAAAACCTCTTCCAGTGCCTTGGCGCTGTCTGCGTCGTCGTCCTTCTTGCTTAGTGCTTCCCGGGCCTGCTCGACGCTGCTTTCTTCGGCATACACCTGCCCTGCGCTGACCAGCGAGATGATCGCCAGCCACGCCAGTCCCCGAACTCCCATGGTCTAACCCCTTGTTATTTTTTGAATTCCGGGTCGCGCGTCCCCTGCGCGATTTGCTTGTTATTTGCGACGAATGTAATGCGTTTCCTGCAGCTGATCGGCGGAGCCCATCCGGGTCGCCTGGTTCTCGGTGAATTTCGCCAGCAGCGGAAACTCACGGAAGGCCAGCAGGCTGGTGGTTCTGTCATCCACGGCGCGCATGTCCACCTCGCTCAGCGCAAGCGCATTCACGGGCGGCCGCTCGCCCGGGTAAACGATGAACACGACGTTCTGATCCCAGACGTCCTGGAAGCGCGCCTGGGTGAAGCTGATGTTGCCCAGCGCTGGGTCGGCCACATAGACCCGGCCGTCATGCACCTTGCGCAGCACCACGAAATGTTTGAAACCGGCATATTCGATCGGCACGATGGCCGGGTGTTCCAGGCTCACCAGATCCTTGAATTCGGCACGAAAACCGCCGCTCTGGTAGCCCAGCGCCGTGGTCAGGCGCTTCATGTCCAGCAGGGAGAATCCCCGCCGCTCGGCAATCTTCTCCGCTTCGCCATAGTGGAGAAGCCCTTCCATGACCTGGCGCTCGTCAAGATTGAGCCCCAGGTAGTAATCCAGCACGGTGGTCAAGGCAGCGGAACCGCAACTGTAGTCATAGGCCTGGCGAACCACGTTGCGATACTTGAGCTGGCTCAAGGGCTCAACCACCAGTGATTCACGCAGCGGTCCGGCGGCAGTCAGCCCGTGACTGACATTCAATCCACCCTCAGGCACCGTCTTGGTGTCGACAGCTTCGGTGAAGCCCCAGACGGCCAGCAGACTCCCCAGTAGAATTTCGATCATTGCTGTTCTCTCGATCCAGGAATCCGCCGGTTGCCCGGCGGATTGTCAGGCTCGGCCTGCGGAGATCTTAGTGACCCCAGATCCGCAGCTGAGTACCGGCCATGTTCTGGTCGATGATGGCCAGGGAGCCCAGGCTGGCACCGGTGTCACCCACACGGATGGCGCCGATGGACACCTGACCGGTCATTTCCGGCAGGCTGATCTGCAGTTGGTCGGTCGCGGTGCCAGCGATATCGGTGGTAACCACGTCGATCATCAGGGGATTTTCATCGCTGATGGCAAAACCGGTCATGGAGATGTTTTCCAGGCGCAGGGTGCCGCTACCGGTGGCATCGCTGTCGGTGTAGACGATGGCGCCGATGGTGCCGTTGAAGCTACCGGCGACGCTGATGCCGTCCTGACCGCTGATGCCAGCCAGGGAAGCGTCATCCAGAGCACGCAGGTCGGCCTGAGCCATGAACGGAGCAGCGAGGACAGCAGCAGCCAGAGCCAGTTGATTCAATTTCATTGTTGTTATCTCCAGAAGTTCGGTTCGCAGGGATCATCCCAAAAGCTGTCGCGGCACCCGCCTCGACAGCAGGAGCGCTTCGTCTCGCCCTGCCGCAGCACCTCGGTCGGCAGTCGGAATGCATCGAACTCGTCCTGCGCTTAAAACTAATGGGGCATTGCGAAGCTGCCAGCCTATCCAAGGGATGGCACAGGCTGGGCGTCCTCTGCCGCTTATCAGGCCTCGCCCAGCAGCCCCAGGCTCTTGCCTTTCAACACCGCCTGGGTGCGACTGCGCACCGCCAGCTTGGCGAACAGGTTGTGCAGGTGCCATTTGATGGTGGCTTCGGACAGATGCACTGCCCGGGCAATGTCACGGTTCGAAAGCCCCGCCGCCACCAGCCGCAGAATTTCCCGCTCACGGTGGTTAACCACCTGATTTTCTTCGATTTTTTCCGGATCAACGGTCAGCCGACGACATTGCTCGCGCAGCATTTCACCCAGGCTCGGCCAGGCGCCCTCCGACTGCCAGGCCTCCCAGAGCGGCAGCAGCCACAGCGCATCGTCGAGAAACAGGCGTCGGTAGCCGCGCTCCCAGGCATCGCGCACGGTCTGGCCCAGCAGGCTGAACGCCTTATCGCTGTTACCCTTGCGCCAGTACGCTACGGAGAGTAACAGGCTCAGGCGTAGGCGCCGATCGCGCTGATGCTCGCCCGCCTGGGCCGACAACAACGGCTCCAGCACTGCCTGAGCCCTCTCCGGACGCCGCTCGCTGAGCGCCAGACGGGCTTGGGCCAGACTCAGGGCGGCGAAGGCGTCGGGATAGCGGTTGATATCCAGGCGATCCAGGTGCCGCTCCAGTTGCAGGCCGGCCCGCTCCGCTTCGTGGGGACGGTGCAGCCACAACAGGAAACTCACCTTGCAGCCCATCGCCAAGGCGTAGACACGCTCGTAACCGGAGCCCTGCACATTGAGCAGCCATTCCTCCAGTTCCGCCAGCCCCTGCTCCGGCTCCCCGGCATAGAAGCGCGCGCGCACCATGACCAGCCGGGCCCGGTTGATCAGTTCAATGGGGGTGGCCACGTCGCGCCAGGTGGTGGCCAGGGGCAGTTCGGCCAGGATGGCGGCGTGGCGATCCTGTTCGTAGAGCAGATCGGCATAGGCCAGGGCCAGCGGCCCGCCGACTCGGCTGCGCCGACCGAACACCCGCTCGACCCGCTTGCGCGCCGCCTCGGCGATGGCGCGACCGCGTTCAAGCTCGCCATATTCCTTGCTGATCAGGGCTTCGATCAGACTGGTCACCACGTACAGGTAGGCGCTGTCCACCTGGCGCAGCTCGGCACGCGCCAGTGCGATGGCCTTGCCGGCCTCGGCAAAGTCGCCGAGCAGGGCCAGGGCGGCGGCCTGCACGCAGGCCAGGCTGGCGCGAAACACGGGCTGGTCGCTCGGCACCAGTGCCAGCCACTGACGGGAAATCTTCAGGCAGGTTTCCAGCTTGTCCTGATACAAGAGCACCAGGGCCTTGAGCACCTGGGCGGCACCCAGCAGTTCGACCAGCCCGGGCTGGGGCGCCTTGCCCCGCCCCTGCAGAAGGCGGCCGCTGACCTCCTCGATCAGGGCCTCGGATTCGGCGAAGCGCTGATCGAAGGCCAGCTGCCAGGCGTAGAACAGCTGAAAGACCGTGTGCTCGCGAATCTGATCGGTGGGCACCTGCTTGAGCAGGCTCAGCACCCCGTAGGCGCGGTTGCCGGCCACCAGCCGGGCACCCCGACGTTCCAGCAGGTTGGCGGCCAGGGCGAAGTCCCGAGCGCGCAGGGCGTAGGCGATGGCGCGGTCGCCATGTCCCTGTGCTTCGCTCCAGCGGGCGGCGGCCAGCAGCAGCGGTGTAGGGCTGCCGTGGCGCGCCAGGCGCCCCTGCAGGAATTCGGCGAACAGGTGGTGGTAACGGAACCACTGGCTTTGGCCATCCAGCGGAATGATGAACAGCTGCTCCCGCTGCAGACGGGCCAGGATCTCGGCACTGTCCGTGCGTCCGGTCAGGGTGTCACACAGCTCGGCGCTGAACTCGTCAAGCACCGAGGTCTGCTCCAGGAAGCGACACAGCGACGGCGGCAGACCGGCCAGCACATCCTCGGCCAGGTAATCCGCGATGTCGCGCTCGCTGCCCGTCAGCCCGCCGATGAAGGCCTTGTGGTCGGGGTGGCGCGCCAGGGCCAGGGCCGACAGATGCAGGGCGGTGATCCAGCCCTCGGTACGCTGATACAGCAGGTCCAGCTCCTGTTCGGGCAGCGCCAGGTGGCGCAGGCGATTGAGGTATTCGGCCGTCTCGGCCCGGTTCAGACGCAGCTCCGCGGCGCCGACCAACAGGCAGGCGCCGTCCGGCAATGCCGTTTCCTCACGCAGGAAGCGGGGCACGAAGCGGCTGCTGGCGATCAGGTGCAGACGTGGCGGCAGCCTGCCCAGCAGGTCGCGTACGGCCTCGGGGAAATCCGGGTGACGGATGCGATGCACATCGTCGAGAAACAGATAGATCTCGCTGGGAAAGCGCTGCACATCGGCCAGAAAGGCATCCAGCAGGGCTTCCACGGGCCAGTTCGGCCCGTCGCGCAACAGCGCACCGGTGTTGCCGCCGAAACCGGGCTGAGCCAGCTCCAGCGCCGCCAGCACATACTCGAGCAACCGTTGTGGCTCACCGTCGGCCTCGTCGCAGGACACCCAGGCCACGCACGCGCCGGAGCGGTCCAGGCGCTGACGCAGCAGGGCCAGCACCGTGCTCTTGCCATAACCGGCCGGCGCGGCAAGCAACAGCAGCGGACGATGACGCGCATCGAAAAGCCGGTCGACCAGCGGCTCGCGTCCAAGCAGCTCCCGCTCCCCCAGCGCGGTCGGAAACAGCTTGCTGCGCAACAGCGGCGGCCGAACGGTAGCGCCCTGTTCGAGATGGTTCATGTCAGCACCCCCAGATCGCGCGCGCGACGGATCGCCTGGGTGCGATTGCGCACCCGCAACTTCTCGTAGATGTTGTGCAGGTGCCATTTCACGGTACCCAGCGCCAGCGCCAGCTGGCGGCCGATCTCGTCATTGGAAAACCCCTGGGCAGCCAGGCGGATGACTTCCAGTTCGCGCTCGGTCAGCGCTTCGGACAAACCATCCTGTTCACCAGCCATGGGCTGTCCCGGCCACAACGCGATCAGCTCGCGCAGAAAGCCCTGCAGCGCAGGCTGGCGCTCAACCGCCTGCAGACGCTGCAGCAGATCGCGCACCCCCTCGCCCTCCTCCAGGAACAGGCTGCGCACGCCTTCGCGCTCGGCCCCGAGCAGACATTGCACCAGCAGGCTCTGGGCACGCTCGTGATAGCCCAGATGCTGGTAGCTGAGCGCCGCCAGCAAGTCCAGGCGCAGTCGCTGCAGCTCATGCCAGCCGGGCTGCAGCAGGGTGCGCAACTGGGTGATTTCATGCAGCGCCTCGCTGTACTGGCTGCGCGCCTGCTGCAGGCGAACCCGGCTCAGGCCCAGCACCCATTGCACCGGATTGCACGCATGCTGGGCGTAGGCGGCCACCTGGCGCGGCCAGTCGACTGATTTCAGGCGCTGCTCGGCACGCTTCAGACGCTCGCTGCCGGTGTCCTGCAACAGACCGAGGATTTCCTCGCCAACAGCCTGGGCATAGAACCGCCAGGACTGGTGACGGGCCGCGAGATTCTGCACCTCCATGAGTGTGGCCTGGGCCTCCTTGACCTGGCCGCGCAGACGTTGCAGACGCGCCAGGCAAAGCAGGCCACGCGCATAGAAGTCGATGGGGTTAATGACATCGACGCCCGCCAGCGCTCGCCGCAGGCGCTCCTCGAGACCCTCGAAGCGTCCCTGCTGGTAGGCGATCAGCCCGGCACCGATCTGCGGCAGCACCAGCGCCGAACTGCCAGGCTCGAAGCAGGCCTGGCCACGCTCCAGCAGCCGCTCGGAAAGCATGGCGGCCTGACGCAGGCGTCCCTGTTCGTAGGCCAGAAATACCTCGATATTGCCGAGCTGCATGTCCAGGTAGCGACCTTCCAGGAAATGGTTGCGCTGGCGGGCCAGTGCAATCAGCCGCCGCGCCGGCTCCGGCTGGGCGAGCGCCGCGTGGGCCAGCGCGCCCATCAGCAGGGTGGCGGCCTCCAGAAAGGCGCTCTGCTGATCCGGGCGTGCTTCAACCTTGCGCACCAGCGCCACGCACAGCTGCAGGTCATCCTTCTGCAAGGCCAGCATTGCCTTGATCGCCAGCACCGCCAGGCGCCCATCGCGCAGCGCCGCCTCGTCCTCGCACGACCAGCGCGACAGCAGCTCGTCCAGTAGCCGGTTGGCCTCCGCCAGGGACAGGCTGGCGGCCTTGTCCCAGACATCCACCAGCAGCAGGATCGGGTGACGCGCCACCAGCGCGTCGGGGATCTTGCGCCGCCAGCGGTACAGACGCCGCAGCTGGCCGCGATTGATCAGCTCCAGACCATAGCCGCCCACCAGCGCGGCGAGCATTTCCGCATCCTCGGCCAGGCAGGCATGCTCGATGGCCAGGGTCTGCATGTGGTGATTGGTGAACCACAGGCTGGTCTTGAAGTGCAGCTGGCGAAAACGCTCCGCATCCTCGTGGCGCAGGCGTGACTGCAGGAAATTGGCGAACGGGCGATGGAAGCGGTACCACTGGCGCTCCCGGTCCAGGGGCAACAGGAACAGCTGGCGGGCTTCCAGGTCCTCCAGCAGGGCCTGACCGTCCGAGCGCCCCGTCAGGGCGTTGACCAGCTCGCCGTTCAGTCGCGCCGGCACGCCGAGTACCAGCAGCAGCGCCTGGGTTTCGGGCGGCAAACCCTCGAACAGGGGCCGCAACAGGGCATCCAGCGCGTTTGCGGTGCGCGTCGCCGCTTCCGCGCGCGGGATGGATTCGGACCAGTGCTCGCGGCCCAGCAACACACCCGCGAGCCAGCCTTCGGTGAGTGCGTGCAGCTCCTGCAGGTTCTCTTCATCGAGATCGAGCGACGGCAGCTGGCGCAGCTCGTCCAGATGCAGACTCAGGTCATCCATGCCAATTTCCAGCAGCTGTCCCCTGGCGCGCAGCACGGCAAGATTCAGCGCGGGCCGGCGGTCGCAGCCAATGACCAGGGTCAGGCCGGCGGGGGCCAGCTGCAGGAAGCGATTGAAGGCCGCCAGCAGTTCCGGGCTGCCGGGCTGCCAATCGTCCAGCACCAGCAACAGCGGGCGACGCAATTCGCCCAGCTCGGCCAGCAGACTGTCGAGGATCAGTCCGGGTGCCGGGCTGGCCGGGGCACCGAGCAGTTTCAGCAGATCGGCGCCGACGCCGGGCAGCTGCAGGCGCAAGGCGTGCAGCAGCCGCGAGAGGAAATGCCGGGGGTCGGCATCGCTGGCGCCCAACGACAACCAGGTGCAGGCGCTGCCCTGCGCCTGGCGGCTGGCGATCAGTTCGGCCAGCAGGCTGCTCTTGCCGGAGCCGGTTGGCGCGCAGAGCAGAATCAGTCGGGCATTCGCGTGCTCGGCCAGCAAATCGTGCAGGCGGCGGCGCAGCACATAGTCATCCGGCATCGGCGGCAGGAAACGCCAGGACGGATGCGCAAGGCCGCCCACCGGATCTGAGACGACATCCATGGTCTGAATCCCTTGCTGCTTATATTTATCGTTATGGTCGGGCTCAAGGCCCCTCGGGATGTCCCAGATACTAATCACCCCCCCTCGGCCGCGCAAACCGACTGCGGCGCTAGGACAAGCCTGGTGAGCGGAATACAATCCCCGTCACGTTATTGCCCACGATCCCCATGCCTACCTGCCACTGCCACGCCCTGCCCTACCAGGCCGATCCCACCGAGCGTTTTACCCGCATTCGCCACGCCCCGGGGGCGGTGTTGCTGGACAGTGGCCGGCCCGGCGCCGAGCGCGGACGTTATGACCTGCTGTCCGCCTGGCCATTGGCCTGTCTGAGCCCGGAGCCCGACGAATCGGCCAACCACTTCTTCCAACGCCTGCGCGCGGCGCTGGGGACGCTGGGCCGGGCCGAGGCGCCGGCAAACGGCCCGCTGCCGTTCACCGGCGGGCTGATCGGCTACCTGTCCTACGACTTCGGCCGGCGCCTGGAACAGCTGCCCGCACAGGCCCAGGACGACCTCGGCTTTGCCGATGCGCAGTTGGGCCTGTATGCCTGGGCGCTGATTTCCGATCATCAGCTGCGCACCACGCAGCTGATGTTCCACCCCACCGTCGACACCGCTGAGCGGCAGCGCCTGATCCAGCTGTTCGAAGCGGAGGCGGCGTCCGAGAACCATGCCGCCTTCCGACTGCTCGCACCGTTCCGACCCGACCAGAGCGCAGCGCAATACGAGGGCGCCGTGCAGCGCATCCTCGACTACATCCGCGCCGGCGACTGCTATCAGGTGAACTACGCGCAGCGCTTCCGGGCCCACTGCCAGGGCGACGCCTGGCAGGCCTATCGCGCGTTGCGCGTGGCCTGCCCGACGCCCTTTTCCGGCTTTATCAGCGGGCCCGGCGGCACCATCCTCAGCCATTCGCCCGAACGCTTCATCGAAGTGCGCGCCGGTCAGGTGGAAACCCGGCCGATCAAGGGCACCCGGCCGCGCGGTGCCACGCCCAGCGAGGATCGCCAGCAGGCCGAAGCCTTGCTGGCCAGCGCCAAGGACCGTGCCGAGAACCTGATGATCGTCGACCTGCTGCGCAACGACCTGGGGCGCAGTTGCCGGACCGGCTCGGTGCGCGTGCCCGAGCTGTTCGCGCTGGAGAGCTATCCCAACGTGCACCATCTGGTCAGCGCGGTGACCGGCGAGCTGGCGGACGGCAAGGATGCGCTGGACCTGCTGGCCGGCAGCTTCCCCGGCGGCTCGATCACCGGCGCGCCGAAGATCCGTGCCATGCAGATCATCGACGAACTGGAGCCGACCCGCCGCGCCCTGTACTGCGGCTCGCTGCTCTATCTGGACGTCCGCGGCGAAATGGACAGTTCCATCGCCATCCGCAGCCTGCTGGTCAAGGACGGGCAGATCAGTTGCTGGGGTGGCGGCGGCATCGTCATGGACTCCGACTGGCAGGCCGAGTACCGGGAATCCATCGCCAAGGTCGAGGTGCTGCTGCGCACGCTGGAAGCGCTGTGATTAGCGTCCCCTCTCGGCGACATTCCCACCCCCTTCGGCCGGGATAAACCCGGCCCTACAGATTTTCCGACTCACGGGCAGCGCGAACCTTGTGGGGCCGGCTTTACGCCGGCCAGCGGAGTCGAAGGCCGAGCCTCGGTGGCATACCCCACGCCGTCGGCCGGAATAGACCTGGCCGGGCAGGTCTGACCGGGTAGGTCTGGCCGGATAGGGTGGCCACACAAAAAGCGCGGCAAATCGCCCCAAATGTGACGACCGCGCTCGATTGCGACTCGGCAGCGGCGTGCCGCTTGCTTAAACTGCGCCCTTGCTTCGCATCTTCGAAGGATTCGCATGCCCAGCCTGAATCGCCTCATTCTGATCAACACCCACCTCAAGGGTGTGGTCGAGCTGGTCGTGGACGACCACACCAACATCTGCGGCACCAACGCCTCCGGCAAGACCACCCTGCAGCGCCTGGTGCCGGTGTTCTATGGCGAGTACCCGAGCCGCGTGGTGCCGGCCACCCGTGACAGCTTCGAGCGCTGGTACCTGCCCACCGAGCAGAGCTTCATCGTCTACGAATACCAGCGCATGGACGATGAGCCGTGTCAGGCGATCCTCGCCACCAGCAGTGACGGCCGCGGCGTGGATTACCGGCTGGTACACAAGGGTTTCGACCTGGAGGACTACATCCGCAGCCGCCAGGGCGACAGCATCGTCTGCCGCACCATGAACGAGCTGGGCCGGCATTTCCGCCAGCTCGGCGTGGCGGTCAGCAACCAGCTCAACACCCGCCAGTACCGGGCGATCATCCAGAACGACCGCACGCTGCTGTCCGCCGACAGCCAGCGCAGCGAACTGCGCCAGCTGGCCCGCCAGTTCTCGCTGTGCAGCGGCGAGCACAGCCTGCGGCATATCGAGAAGCTGGTGCGCGCCGTGCATTCGCGCGAAGGCAAGATGGAAACCATCAAGTCGATGGTCGCCGCCATTCTCGAGGAGGACGGTGTCTCCCCGCCGACCACCGGCCTGAGCTCCCAGAAGGTCGAGGACTGGATCCGTGACAGCCAGCTCATCCAGGGCTTCGCCGACCTGCGCCCGGAGTTCGCCCGTCTGGAGCGCGATTTCCAGGAACTGCAAGGTTGCGAGGCGCGCCTCAGCGGCCTGCTGCAGGCCTTCCGCACCGACGAGCCGCAACTGTTCGCCCGCCAGGAAACCCTGAAGAGCGAGCTGGAGCAGCTCGGCTTCGAACTCAATCGCCTGGAAGGTGACTGGAAAGAACAGCGCGACGTGCTGAGTCTCGACCTGTCCCAGGTGCAGGCGCGCATCGAAAGCGACGAAACCCAGCTCAACCACATCGAGGAGCAGTACCAGCAATACCTGGATTCCGATATCGACCAGGCCAAGGCCGACCTGGAGAAGCTCGACGGCTGGAAGCTGGAGCTGGACAACCTCAAGGAGCGCCTGCGCCTGCTCACCGAGCAGCACGCCGACGTGCAGAACGCCTACCTGGAGCGCAAGCAGATTGTCCAGGAACGCCAGCAGGAAGCGCTGGATCGCCTGCACGGACAGGAAGGCAAGGTGCGCGACGAACTGGCCGCGCGCACCCAGCAGCAGCACGCCGCCCTGAGCCAGCTGGACAAGTCCTTCGCCAACCGCCGCCAGGAGTCCGAAACCACCTACCGCGAGCAGAAACATGCCCGCGAGCTGGAGCGCAAGGATCACGAGCAGCGCATCAACCAGTTCGGCTACAGCGAAGAGGAAAGCCGCAGCCTGGACATCTTCGACCGGCGCCTGGAAGAGGCCGACGAAAAGCGCGACGCCGCCAGCCAGCAGGTCGAGTCCCTGACCCAGCAGGAACGCCAGCTGCTGCGCCAGCGCGAGGAACTCGCCCAGCAGCACCAGCAGGCGGCGCGCAAGGTGGCCGAACGCGAGCAGGAAAAGAACGCCGCCGAGCGCCTGCTCTACCCCGGCCAGCACACCCTGCTGGAATTCCTGCGCCGCGAGCAGCCGGGCTGGGAACAGCACCTGGGCAAGCTGATCGAACCGGGCCTGCTGCAGCGCACCGACCTCAAGCCCGCGCTGAGCGAAACCCCGGCCGACAGCTTCCACGGCCTGCGCCTCGACCTGGCCATGCTGCCCACCCCCGAACACGCCGCCGACGAAGCCGCCCTGCGCGCCCGCGTGCAGCTGGCCGAGGACAACCTGCAGGCCGCGCGCAATCATCTGGAAGGCCTGGAAGCCCAACTGGCCGAACAGACCGCCGCCCTCGACGACCTCAACACCCGCCTGGTGCAGGCGCGCACCGAGCTGCAACGCGACAAGGACGATCGCCAGCGGCTGCGCGAAGAGCGCGCCGCCCTCAAGGAACGCCTCGATGCCGCCCTGGCCGAGCGCCGCCTGGAAGCCCGCAAGCAACTGAGCGCGCTGGACGAAAGCCTGGCGCGCCTGAGCGCCGAACATGGCCTGTTGCTGGAAGAGCTGGCCGAGCAGCACCAGGACGCGCGCCTGGAAGCCTCGGCCCACTGGCAGCAGGTGATCCAGGATCTGGAGCAGCGTCTGGCGCAACTGCGCGGCCAGATGGACGAACAGCGCGCCCAGGGCAAGACCGAGCTGGCCGCCTGCGAAAGCTGGTACCGCAACGAACTGAAGTCCCGTGGCGTCGACGAAGCCCAGCTGATCGAACTGAAGAACGGCATCCGCCAGCGCGAACAGCGCATCCGCGAGACCGAGGCGCTGCGTTCCGAGGTGCACCGCTACGAGGAGTGGTACGCGGTCACCTGGCTCAAGCGCAAGCCGCAGCTGCACGACGATCTAGTGGCCCGGCGCGCCGAGGCCAGCGACCTCAAGCAGCGGCTCGACAGCGCCACCCAGGCCTACAAGCGCCAGCGCGACCAGCTTGAGCAGCAGCGCAAGCAGGGCCTGCAGCAGCAGGGCCAGATTGGCGAGCAGCTGGACCTGCTCAAGGGCCTGCTGCGCCGCCTCGGCGAGTGCAAGCTGCCGCGCGACGGCATACCACCGGAAGGCGAACTGGACGAGCGCCTGCGCCTCGGCCAGGAGCTGCTGCACAGCCGCGACGCGTTGATGACCACCATCAAGCAGCACGTCGACCGCTTCGACAGCCTGCTGGCCGGCAAGAGCGGCTCCAGCCTCACCGAGACCTGGGAACGCGGCCGCGAGGAATGCACGCTGGTCAGCGAGCGCGGCGTGCCAACCCTGGATTACCGCCGGCTGGTGCCGGTGCTCGCGCAACTGCTCAACGAGCTGGTGCCGCAGAGCATCCGCGGCCTGCTGGAGCAGGGGCGCATCTTCGGCAAGGACCTGTACGACTACTTCGACGTGCTGGCCGACATCGACAAGCGCATCGCCAGCCAGAGCGCGCGCATCACCCGCGAGGTCAGCGACGAGCTGTTCCTCGACGGGGTGTCCAATTCGGCGGTGACCATCCGCTCGCGCATCACCGAGCTTGAATTCTGGCCGGAGCTGCGCAGCTTCGTGAACGCCTACCGCGAATGGCAGGACAGCGGCTTCGCCGAACTGCCCGGCGAGGACTACACCGGCAGCATGCGCCGCGCCCTGGAAGTGCTCGGCCGCTCGGCCCTGAGCAGCGGCATCGCGGGCTTGCTGGAAATCGAGCTACGTCTGCGCGAGGGCAACAGCGACCTGGTGATCCGCACCGACCGCCAGCTCAACGAATCCTCCAGCCACGGCATGGCCTACCTGATCCTCTGCAAGTTTCTGCTGGCTTTCACCCGCCTGCTGCGCGGCGACGCGCCGGCGATGATCCACTGGCCGATCGACGAACTGGGCACGCTGCACCACAACAACGTGAAGAAGATCTTCGACGCCTGCACCAGCAACCGCATCCGCATCCTCGCCGCCTTCCCCAACCCGGATTCCGAGGTGCTGTCGCTGTTCAGCAACCGCTACATCGTCAACAAGCAGACCCGCCAGCTGCAGGTGGTCAAGCCGCGCCTGGATGTGATCGGCGAGCGCCTGAAAGCCCGCCAGACCGAGGAGACCGTCTGATGCTTTCCAACAAGGGACAGGTCATCGAACGCCTGCTGCAGGGCAGCTTCATCTGCCGCACCACCGACGAGGAAGGCTGGCGCTTCCTGAAGAACCCGGCCAACCGCGAACAGGTGGACGACTATCTGAACACCCTCAACCGCGTGGTGGCCAGCGTCGGCAGCGGCGCCGAGGCGGAAGTGTTCTACTGCGCCTACCGCCAGTTGGGCGAGAACGAGCGCAAGGTGGTCGGCCAGCAGTTTCGCGACGTCTGCCATGCCCTCACCCCGCTGGTGGAATGGCTGCTGCTGGTGCAGGAAGCCAGCGCCCAGGACGCGCCGCTGACCGAGGGCAGTCCGATTCGTCTGAATGAACTGCAGGGCATCGTCGAGGACACCCCGGCCTTCCGCGAGCAGCTGGCGCGCATCAGCCACTACCGGCTGTTCGGCTCCACCAGCGCCAGCGTCGACGCGCAGATCAAGCAGGTGTTCAAGAAGCTCTGCGACATGGGCTACCTGATCCGCCCCAACCCGGAAAAGCAGATCTACATCGGCACCGGCAAGCTGGACTACCTCTATGAGGTGATCCGCTTCATCGACGAAGCCGAAGGCCTGGCGCTGGAGGATCGCGCCGAGGCCGCCAGCCAGAGCAGTCTGCTATGAGCGGCAACCTGCACCAGGCCGGCGTGCGCTTCCTGCGCCAGCTGGGCCGCCACGCCGAACCCATCATGGACGCCTACCTGGCCGGCTCCATCAGCGACGAGGCGCTGGAGCCCGGCGTGCAGGAGCGCCTGGTCAAGGACGGCATCCTCTACCGCCCGGAGCCCGGCGCCGACCTGCACCTACGGCGCACGGTGCGCGCCCTGCTGGAAGAGGCGCTGAAGGACGACCGAAACCGGCAGATCGACGCCAACACCGGCGCCACCCTGGCCACCTTCCGTACGCTGGCCGCCCACTACACCGAGGCGCGCCACCAGGGCGACTTCGCCGCCGCCGACGCCTACCTGTCCGACCTGCGCGAGCACGTCTACAGCTTCTGCGAAGGCCTGGGGCACGGCATTCGCGTGCTGTGGAGCCGCATCAACAACGAATTCGGCTACGTCGGCAGCCTGAACGCCAAGATCCGCGAGAACGAGCTGGCGCAGACCCAGGTCAGCGAAC
The DNA here is from genome assembly GCF_035497915.1 of Pseudomonas sp. Lineage (GTDB taxonomy): Bacteria > Pseudomonadota > Gammaproteobacteria > Pseudomonadales > Pseudomonadaceae > Serpens. Next base: position 55,376 of record NZ_DATJCS010000041.1, on the reverse strand, counting down.
TGCTCGCCGGCCTGGAACTGATCGATTTCCAGGATCTGGCCGATACCGCCGGCGACCTGCGCGAACTGCGCCGCCTGCTGGTCACCAGCCTGCAGCGCAGCGTCAGCGACGCCTACCTGGAACTGGGCGTGGTGCAGGCGCGCCTGCTCGACCTGCTCGGCCGCTTCCGCAAGATCCAGGGCCGAACCCGCCTGCTGCGTGGCTGGAGCCTGCATGTGGAGCAGCAGCCGGACTATCAGCCCGGCCAGCACACCGCCCTGCCGCAGATGCCGCAATTGCTCAACCTGGCCGAGGCGCTGCTCGCCCCGGCCGCCGTGGATATCCACGACAGCGTGCAGGAAGCCGAACTGCTGGCCCTGGCCGCGCAGGTGCGTGCGCAGCGCGAGGAGCGCGCCCTGGTGGCCCTGCCGGAAGCCGGCGAAACGCTGCTGGGCGAGGTGGAAAGCTTCGAGGTGCAGGCCAGCCCGATCCAGGAGGCCGTGCAGGAGTATCTCTGCCAGGTGATCGAGCGCGGCCAGCCGATATCCGCGCTCGCCTGGCGCGCCGAACAGCGCCTGCCCTGGGACGAGGAAACCTGGCTGTACCAGGTGATCGGCGGCTACGAGGCGCTACCCGACGAGCAGAAGGACTACTTCGAGCTGCTGCCCGAAGGCGAGGATCACCCGGTGTTCAGCGGCAACTTCATCGTGCGGGATCTGGCGCTGTGCCTGTCAGCCTAGGGAAAAGTCACGCCCGGGCGCTGCATCACCTGCTGCGCAACCACCTGCTGGAGGTGGCCTACAACGCGACCTGGCAGGACATCCACCGGGCGTTCGAACTGGGCCGGGTGGAGCGTCGCCGGCTGACGTTCACCCCGCGTGAGCGCGATCTGCTGCGCAAGGAAGCCGAACGCTATTTCGGCTGGGATCTGATCGAGCCGCTGCCGGCCGAGGACCGCATCCAGGCGGCGTCCCGGGCCATCGACGAAAAGCTCGCCCCGCAGCGGCCGGATGACGGTTTCGTGCTGGCCAAGGGCGTTCTGCCCGGGGTGCTGCCCGTCCTGCCCGCCGGCTGCGCGTTGCGCGTTGCGCTGGATCAGCTGGACCTGGCGGCCATCGGCCGCGTGCTGGTGGTCGAGAACCTCGACTGTTTCGACCAGATTCACCGCTTCGCCCTCCCCGCCAGCCTGCGCGAAGCACTGGTGCTGTATCGCGGGCATGGCGCCGCCACGCGCGGCACGCGGCAGTTGCTGCAACGCCTACCTGCCGCGGTTCCGGTTGTCGTCTTTGCGGACTACGACCCGGCGGGCCTGGTGATCGCCGCGACGCTGCCGCAAGCCGGCCAGCTGCTGGTCCCGCAGCTCACGCCCGAGTTGCTGGCCAAGGGCAGTCGCGAGCATTTCCACCGGCAACATCTGCAGGCCAGGCATCTGGACAACAGCGCGCTGGGCGGTTGGCAAACGGTGTGGGCGGAGATGAAACAGGGCGGGGTCAGCGTCAAGCAGCAGCATATCCTGGCGCTGGGCGCGCCGCTGCGCTGCATTGCCCGGTAGGGCGGTCAACGTTTTTTTTGGCCGCCGGGGTGGAATCTCGATTCGTGGTCCGGCGAGATGCCGCAACGGTGAACAAGAACGGCGTTGTCCATCCTACGTCCTGGGTTTCTGTGGGGCCGGGTTTATCCCGGCCGACGGAGCCAGATTCCCCACCACGGCTTCGGGCCCACCGCCGCTGGCCGGCATAAAGCCGGCCCCACAGGTGGACGGGATGGCCGGGACACACAAAAAAGGCGGCCATTTGGGCCGCCTTCTGGTCTTACAGGCTCAGCGCCCGATTCGACGCCTTGAGGAACTCCTGCTTCAGGTCCCCGTAAGTGTGCACCGCCGGGAACTGCGGGAACTCGCGGATGACGTTGTCCGGCGCGTGGAACAGGATGCCGGCATGCGCCTCGGACAGCATGGTGGTGTCGTTGTAGGAGTCGCCGGCAGCGATCACACGGTAGTACAGGCTCTTCAGCGCAATGACGGACTGACGCTTGGGGTCCTTCTGGCGCAGCTGGTAGCCCACCACGCGGTCGGTCTCGTCGACCACCAGCTTGTGGCACAGCAGGGTCGGGAAACCCAGCTGGCGCATCAGCGGCTGGGAGAACTCGTAGAAGGTGTCGGAGAGGATGACGACCTGGAAGCGCTCGCGCAGCCAGTCGACGAATTCCACGGCGCCTTCCAGCGGCTTGAGCGTGGCGATCACTTCCTGGATGTCGCGCAGCTTCAGGCCGTGCTCATCAAGAATGCGCAGACGCTGCTTCATCAGCACGTCGTAGTCGGGAATGTCCCGGGTGGTCGCCTTCAGCGCCTCGATGCCGGTTTTTTCCGCAAACGCGATCCAGATTTCCGGGACCAAGACGCCTTCCAGGTCGAGACAAGCGATCTCCACGAGAACACTCCTAGGGTGAGGTGAGAAAGGGCCGCACTCTAGCCGGTCGGCACAGACGGCGCAATTGGACTCTTATAACCGGCAAGGCGGGTACGGGGCATTTTGGTTATTTAATTGCATAGCGCGCCCGGTGCTACCATCGCGGCCCCAGGTTGCAACCCTCCGAGAAACACATGATCGAGCCCAGCCACATTGCCGAACTGGCAACCCGCTACGCCGAGAAAACGCCCCAGGACATCCTCAAGCTCGCCTTCGAGCACTTCGGCGACGACCTGTGGCTTTCCTTCAGCGGCGCGGAGGATGTGGTGCTGGTGGACATGGCCTGGAAGCTGAACCGGAACGTCAGGGTGTTCAGCCTGGACACCGGGCGCCTGCATCCGGAGACCTACCGCTTCATCGAACAGGTGCGCGAGCACTATTCACTGCCCATCGAGGTTCTCAGCCCGGACCACGCCCGGCTGGAAGCTTTGGTGCGCGAGAAGGGCCTGTTCAGCTTCTACAAGGACGGCCACGGCGAATGCTGCGGCATTCGCAAGATCGAGCCGCTGCGCCGCAAGCTGGCCGGCGTGCGCGCCTGGGCCACCGGCCAGCGCCGCGACCAGAGCCCCGGCACGCGCAGCCAGGTGGCGGTGCTGGAGATCGATGCCACCTTCTCCACCGCGGACAACACCCTCTGCAAGTTCAACCCGCTGGCGCAGATGACCAGCGCCGAGGTCTGGGGCTACATCCGCATGCTGGAGCTGCCCTACAACCCGCTGCACGAGCGCGGCTTCATCAGCATTGGCTGCGAACCCTGTACCCGCCCGGTGCTGCCCAACCAGCACGAGCGCGAAGGCCGCTGGTGGTGGGAAGAGGCCACCCACAAGGAATGCGGCCTGCACGCCGGCAACCTGATTCACAAGGGTTGAAACCCAGAAAAAACAGCCGGCAAAGCCGGCTGTTTTTTTAGATGCTGGACATCAGTAGACCGGCAGTTTGACGTCCGCGAACAGCTCGTCCAGCTCCAGCTTGTTGCGGCATTGCACCGCCTTGGCCTGCATGTCGCGGGTCAGGTGCGGCGCGAAGGACTCGATGAAGTCGCTCATGAAGCCACGCAGGAAGGTGCCGCGGCGGAAACCGATCTTGGTCACGCTGGACTCGAACAGCTCGCTGGCATCCAGGGTCACCAGGTCGTCATCGTGCTCGTCCACCGCCATGTGCGCCACGATGCCCACGCCCAGCCCGAGGCGCACATAGGTCTTGATCACGTCGGCATCGGCGGCGGTGAACACCACCTTCGGCGACAGGCCGCGCCGATTGAAGGCCTCGTCCAGCTTGGAGCGGCCGGTGAAGCCAAACACATAGGTGACGATCGGGTGCTCGGCCAGCGCCTCCAGCGTCAGCTTGGGTAGCGCGGTCAAGGGATGTCCCTTGGGCACGATCACGCAGCGGTTCCAGCGGTAGCAAGGCATCATGACCAGATCGCCGTACATCTCCAGGCCTTCGGTGGCGATGGCGAAATCCACCGTGCCGTCGGCGGCCATCTCGGCAATCTGCGTGGGCGAGCCCTGATGCATGTGCAGCGTCACGTCCGGGTAGCGCTTGATGAAGCGGTCGATGACCGGCGGCAACGCGTAGCGCGCCTGGGTGTGGGTAGTGGCGATGGACAGGTTGCCTTTCTTCTCGTTGGAGAATTCCTGGGCAATCTGCTTGATGCTTTCGACCTTGCGCAGGATCTCGCCGGCGGTCTGGATGATGTATTCCCCCGCCGGGGTGACGCGCGTGAGGTGCTTGCCGCTGCGGGCGAAGACCTCGACACCCAGCTCGTCCTCCAGCAGGCGAATCTGCTTGCTGATGCCCGGCTGGGAGGTATAGAGGCTCTGAGCCGTCGCCGAGACGTTCAAATCGTGATGCGCCACTTCCCAGATGTAGCGCAGTTGCTGAAGCTTCATGTCAGATCCTCTTTCGACTCGGTCGCCGCCTTGCTTATAACCATATGGCGAGTATACGAGCAACGATAAAAGTCATTCAGCAATAGTCATGCGGCCTAAATCCGTCTGGCCGCCGCCCTGTCCCATTGTCGAGCCGAGGGCTGTCGCGTTATGGTTCGCCCTCCCCGCCTCCGCGCATCCAGCTGTGCCCGCCGCAAGGGGATGCCAGGCGGCCGGCTCCGTGAATACGAGTACCTCGATGGCTGATTTACCGATCAACGACCTGAACGTGGCTTCCAACGAAGCCCTGATCACTCCCGAGCAGCTCAAACGCGAGATGCCGCTCAGTGAGACCGCCCTGCAGACCGTCAGCCACGGCCGCCAGGTGGTGCGCGACATCCTCGACGGCAAGGACCATCGCCTGTTCCTGGTGATCGGCCCCTGCTCGATTCACGATCTCAAGGCCGCCCTCGAGTACGCCGAGCGCCTGAAGAAACTGGCCGACGAAGTTTCCGACACCCTGTTCCTGGTGATGCGCGTGTACTTCGAGAAGCCGCGTACCACCGTGGGCTGGAAGGGTCTGATCAACGACCCCTACCTGGACGATTCCTTCAAGATCCAGGACGGCCTGAACATCGGTCGCCGCCTGCTGCTGGACCTGGCCGAGATGGGCCTGCCGACCGCCACCGAGGCGCTGGACCCGATTTCGCCCCAGTACCTGCAGGACCTGATCAGCTGGTCCGCAATCGGCGCGCGCACCACCGAGTCCCAGACCCACCGGGAAATGGCTTCCGGCCTGTCCTCGGCGGTCGGCTTCAAGAACGGCACCGATGGCGGCCTGGCCGTAGCCATCAATGCCCTGCAGTCGGTTTCCCGTCCGCACCGCTTCCTGGGCATCAACCAGCAGGGCGCGGTCTCCATCGTCACCACCAAGGGCAACCCCTATGCCCACGTGGTGCTGCGCGGCGGCAACGGCAAGCCCAACTACGACTCGGTCAGCGTAGCCCTGTGCGAGCAGGAGCTGAGCAAGGGCGGCATCCAGCCGAACATCATGGTCGACTGCAGCCACGCCAACTCCAACAAGGATCCGGCGTTGCAACCGCTGGTGATGGAGAACGTGGCCAACCAGATCGTCGAGGGCAACAACTCGATCATCGGCCTGATGGTGGAAAGTCACCTGGGCTGGGGCAGCCAGAGCATTCCCAAGGATCTGTGCCAGCTCAAGTACGGCGTGTCCATCACCGATGCCTGCATCGACTGGGACACCACCGAGAAGGCCGTGCTGGCCATGCGCGACAAGCTCAAGGATGTGCTGCCCAAGCGCCAGCGCTGAGAGCTCGCCACAAAAGAAAGCCGGGCTCTGCCCGGCTTTCTTCATTTCGCCTGACGCTGTCGCCGCTCCATGTAGCGCTCCACATAGGAGCAGGACGGAATCACCGAATAGCCCATGCGTTCCGCATATTGCAGCGCATGTTCGGTGAGCGCCGCCGCAACGCCCTTGCCGCGCAGGTCGTTGGGCACGAAGGTGCGATAGATATCCCAGGTCTGCTGACCCAGATCCATGTAGGCCAGATAGGCGCGGTGGCCATCCACGGTCATTTCGAACTGATGACCCGCCAGATCGTGGTGGATGGAAGCCTCTTTCATGTGTTCTCCCGCACGGCATCGAGCGTCAGGCCACCCTTCCTGCGGACTGCCCGGCGCGTCACTGGATCGCTTGCCATCCCGGCAATGGCCAACACTCTACACCCGCAGCCAGCGTTCCACCTAGTGCGTGGAAGAAGCCCGATTCCGACCGGCTCGCCCGGAACTTTATGCCACCGGAGTGGATCACATGGCGGCTTCATCGCAAGTCTCCGCGCACGGTATAAAACGTCGTGCCACGGAAACTGTCTTTAATTTGCAAGCTGTCCGTTCCGTGTCTAGAAATGTGATTGGCAGCGTGTAGGCCGCTGGTTTCCCGGTCGCGGGAAATAGCCGATACAGTAAAGCCCACCATAAGGGGAATCCAATGAACAACACTCTGAAACTTTCTGCTATCGCCTTGGCCGCCGTTCTGGCCGCTGGTTGCAGCAGCACCAGCAGCGATACCGAGGCCCGCATGACCGCCAGCGAAGACTCCGCCGCCCGAGCCCAGGCCCGCGCGGACGAAGCCTATCGCAAGGCCGACGAAGCCCTCGCCGCCGCGCAGCGCGCTCAGCAGACCGCCGACGAAGCCAACGAGCGGGCGCTGCGCATGCTGGATCGCGCCAGCCGCAAGTAAGGGACACACCCTTGGGAAGCCGATCCGGATCCGGATCGGCTTTTTTTTGTTTCCGACCCGCGCGACGTCAGGGCCCGTTATCGGCCAGCCCCTCTACCGGCTGCTGCGTCACGGCCGAATCGCGCCGGGCGATTTCCACCGGCAGGCCGTCCTCGGCAGCCACCACTTCGCGCAACATTTCCCAGTCCAGCTGCTGGGAACCGAGGTCGTCACGCGCCAGCAGCGCATTGATGATGCCCGCGTGCTTGTCCACCACCGACATCTTGCCGTCATCCTCCAGCGGCGCATGCACTTCCAGGAAATAGTGCCCACCGCCCACGCCCAGCTTGTACGGCTGGTTGATGATGCGCACCGGCGTGCCCACCGGCAGCATCTCGGCCAGCTCCAGCACGTTGTGGTTGAGCATGCGGAAGCAGCCATGGCTGACGCGCATGCCGATGCCAAACTTCTTGTTGGAACCGTGGATAAGGTAGCCCGGCAGCGCCAGGTTCATTTTCAGCGGCCCGAGGGGATTGTCCGGTCCCGGCGGAACCACGGCCGGCAGCGGATCGCCCTCGGCGGCATGTTCCTCACGGATCGATTTGGGCGGGTACCAGGCCGGGTTCGGCGTCTTGGCGGTGATACGGGTTTCCGTGACGGGCGACGACCAGCCCTCGCGACCGATGCCCAGCGGGTAGGTGTAAACGACGTTGCGCCCTTTCGGGTAGTAGTAGAGGCGGTATTCGGCAAGGTTGATGACGACGCCTGAGCGCGGCCCCGGCGGCAGGATGTAGCGCGTCGGCAGGATGATCTCGGTGCCTTCGCCAGGCAGCCAGGGATCCACCCCCGGATTGGCCGCGACCAGCTCCAGATAACCCAGATCGTTGGCCTCGGCGATGGCCGCGAAGGTGTCCTCGTAGCGACTCTCGATCACGCGCACCTGGCCGACCACATCCTCGCCCTCCGGCGGCAATGGCAATTCCAGCGCCTGGGCGATCCCCGTGGCGCCGAGGGTGAGCAGGACGGCACGGCGCAGCGAAACAAGAAGAGGGACAAACATCCGAAACGAACCCTTGGCTGACTGAACAGACGAAGCAGTGGACGGCCCATCGGGCCGACGAATTCAGACTGCGAGGCGGATCAAACGTTCAGCGGCAGCGACGGAATCAGGGAAAAACCGGACCAGCGGGCGCTGCCGCTACCAGACCGGCGTAGCCTCGTGCCGCCGGCCCTGGCGATGGGCCTTGAGCGTAGCCAGGCAACGCGGACAGAGGCGTCGATCATTCAGCCCTTCCGGCTCGACCGAACGGAAGTGAGGGCGGGCAGGCAGCAGATGGCCACAGAGCGTGCGGTCACCCTGGCCGGCCAGCTCCAGTTGCCGGACGACCAGGTGCACGCGCACCTCGCGACAGGCGAACAGGTCGAGCTGCTCGTCCGGCTCGATCAGCTGATAGGCGTACAGGGACCAGGCGTGACGCGGCATGGCAGGCTCCAGGAGGGGGCGCCACCTTAGCCGAAAGGGGCAAGCCGGGAAAGCGTCAGAGCAGCGGTTCAAGCACCGGCCAGAGATTGTCCAGCAGGCGTTGCTGGGCCTCGGCGCCGGGGTGGATACCATCGGCCTGCATCATGCCTTCGACACCGCCAACCCCCTCCAGGAAAAACGGCACCCAGGGCAGTTGGTGTTCGCGCGCCAGGTCGGCGAACACCTGCTCGAAGGCGCGGTTGTAGCGCACGCCGTAATTGGGCGGCAGACGCATGCCCAGCAGGATGGGCTGAGCGCCCGCCTCCCGGCTGCGCTGAATCATTGCGTCCAGATTCTGCCGCAGTTGCGCCGGGGGCAGACCGCGCAGCCCGTCGTTGCCGCCCAGCTCGATCACCACCCAGTCCGGCTGGTGCTCGGCCAGCAGCCGGGGCAGACGTGCACGGCCGCCGGCCGTGGTGTCGCCGCTGATCGAAGCATTGACCACCTGGTGGTCTGCCAGGCGCCGCTCCAGCAGGGCGACCCAGCCCTGGCTGGTATCCAGCCCCAGAGCGGCGCTGATACTATCGCCGACCACCAGCAGCGTACCGGCCAGGGCGGACTGCCCCCACAGCAGGCAAGCCAGGCCTCCCGCCAGAATCCACGCACGCATTGGAACCCCCATGATCAACAGCATTCTCAGCGCCCGGAACCTTAGCAAAGTGGTCCCCGGCACGGAAGGCGCGCTGACCATCCTACATCCCCTGTCGCTGGAACTGTCGGCCGGCGACAGCCTGGCCATCGTCGGCAGTTCGGGCTCCGGCAAATCCACCCTGCTCGGCCTGCTGGCCGGCCTGGATCGTCCCAGCGGCGGCGAGGTGGTGCTGGCCGGCAACGCCCTGGAGAACCTCGACGAGGATCAGCGCGCCCGGGTGCGCGCCGAGCATGTGGGCTTCGTCTTCCAGTCCTTCCAGTTGCTCGACAGCCTGAACGCCCTGGAGAACGTCATGCTGCCGCTGGAACTGGAGGGCCGCGCCGACGCCCGCCAGCGCGCCACCGAACTGCTCGAGCGGGTGGGCCTGGGCCAGCGTCTGCGTCATTACCCCCGGCAGCTGTCCGGCGGCGAGCAGCAGCGCGTCGCCATCGCCCGCGCCTTTGCCGCCGAGCCCGGCCTGCTGTTCGCCGACGAGCCCACCGGCAACCTGGACAGCCGTACCGGTGAGCGCATCAGCGATCTGCTGTTCGATCTGAATCAGGAGCGCGGCACCACCCTGGTGCTGGTCACCCATGACCAGCGCCTGGCCCACCGCTGCCGCCGGCAGATCCGCCTGGAAGGCGGTCGACTGATCGAGCAGGAAGAACCCTGATGCCCCGTCGCATTCCCTTCGCCCGCCTGTTTGCCCTGGCGGCCCGCCAGTTGCTGCGCGACCTGCGCGCCGGCGAGTTGCGCGTGCTGTTCGGCGCCGTGCTGATCGCCGTGGCGGCCAGTACCGCCATCGGCTACTTCGGCGCACGTCTGAACGGCGCCATGCTGCTGCGCGCCAGCGAATTCCTCGGCGCCGACCTGGTGCTCAGCGGCAGCGCGCCAGCCAGCGCCGAACAGCTCGCCCCGGGGCACGCGCTGGGCCTCGATCACGCCCGCGCGGTGGAGTTCTCCAGCGTCATCGCCACCGATCTGGGCATCCAGCTGGCCAGCGTCAAGGCCGCCGACGATGCCTATCCGCTGCGCGGCGAACTGCGCGGCGCAGCCGAGCCCTACGGCGTGGAAAACCCCGGCTCCGGCCCGCGACCGGGCGAAGCCTGGGCCGAGGCCCGGCTGTTCGCCGCACTGGAATTGCAGGTGGGTGACAGCATCGAAGTGGGCGAGAAGAGCCTGCGCCTGACCCGCGTGCTGACCCACGAGCCGGACCGCGCCGGCGACTTCTACAGCCTGACGCCGCGAGTGCTGATGCACCTGGATGACCTCGACGCCACGGGTGTGGTGCAGCCCGGCAGTCGAGTGCGCTACCGGGAACTGTGGCGTGGTTCGCCGTCCGCGCTGCAGGCCTACCGACAGGCCCTGGAAGGACAGCTGCAACCCAGCCAACGCCTGCAGGACGTGCGCGATGAGAACCGCCAGATCGGTGGCGCCCTCGAGCGCGCCGAGCAGTACCTGAACCTGGCCAGCCTGGCCGCCATCCTGCTCGCCGGCGTAGCCGTGGCGCTGTCGGCCAACCGCTTCGCCGTGCGCCGTTTCGACGCCAGCGCGCTGCTGCGCTGCCTCGGCCTGTCACGCCGCGAAGCCCTCGGCCTGTATGCCCTGCAATTGCTGATGCTCGGCATTGCGGCCAGCGTGGTGGGCGTGCTGCTGGGCTGGCTGGCGCAGCTTGGACTGTTCCGTCTGCTGGCTGGCCTGTTGCCGGCGGACATCCCGCCCGGTGGCGTGCTGCCGGCACTGGCCGGTACCGCCACCGGCCTGCTGGCCCTGGCCGGCTTCGCCCTGCCGCCGCTGGCCGCCTTGGGCCGTGTGCCGCCGCTGCGCGTGCTGCGCAGCGATGTGCAGCCGCTGCCACCGGGCGCCTGGCTGGTCTATGGTTCGGCGCTGCTGGCGCTGGGCGTGATCATGTGGCGGCTGAGTCTCGACCTGACGCTCACCCTGGCCCTGCTCGCCGGCGGTCTGCTGGCCGCCATCGTACTGGGCGGCCTGCTATTGGCGGCACTGACCGGCCTGCGCCGTCTGCTGCGCGACGCCGCGCTGCCCTGGCGCCTCGGCCTGGGCCAGTTGCTGCGCCATCCGCTCGCGGCCGTGGGCCAGGCGCTGGCCTTCGGGCTGATCCTGCTGGCCATGGCGCTGGTCGCGCTGCTGCGCAGCGAACTGCTGGACACCTGGCAGGCCCAGTTGCCGGAGAACGCCCCCAATCATTTCGCGCTGAACATCCTGCCGGATGATCGCCAGGCCTTCGCCGAACGCCTGGCGACCCTGCAGGCCACGGCCGCCCCGCTCTATCCGGTGCTACCCGGCCGCCTGGTGAGCATCAACGACCAGCCAGTGCGCGAGATCGTCAGCAAGGACTCGCAAGGCGAGCGCGCGATCCGTCGTGACCTGAGCCTGACCTGGGCCGCCGACCTGCCGGCCGACAATCAGCTGCTGTCCGGGGAGTGGTGGTCGCAACCGCAGCCGGGTGACCTGCCGGGCGTCTCGGTGGAAAGCGAGCTGGCCGCAAGCCTGAAGGTGACGCTAGGCGACCGCCTGCGCTTCAGCATCGCCGGCAGCGAGCACGAGGCGCGGGTCACCAGCCTGCGCCAGGTGAACTGGGACAGCTTCCAGCCGAACTTCTACATGATCTTCGAGCCGGGTTCGCTGCAGGATCTGCCGGTGACCTACCTGACCAGCTTCCATCTGCCGGCCGGCCAGGAACGCGAGCTGGTGGCCCTGGCCCGCGCCTTCCCTTCCGTGACCCTGCTGCAGGTGGATGCCCTGCTGGAGCAGCTGCGCGGCATCCTGGAACAGGTGACCCTGGCGGTGGAGTACGTGCTGCTGTTCGTGCTGGCCGCCGGGCTGGTGGTGCTGGCCGCCGGGCTGCAGGCCACGCTGGACGAGCGCATTCGCCAGGGCGCCCTGCTGCGCGCCATTGGCGCCTCGCGGCGTTTGCTGGTGCGCGCCCGGCGCAGCGAATTCGCCCTGCTTGGCGCCGCCAGCGGGCTGCTCGCCGCGCTGGGCTGCGAGCTGTCCAGCGCCCTGCTCTATCGTTTCGTCTTCGATCTGGAATGGCAGCCGCACCTGTGGCTGCTGGCGCTGCCACTGCTGGGCGCCCTGCTGATCGGCACCGCCGGCGTGCTGGGTACCCGCCGCGCCCTCAATGCCAGCCCCCTGCAGGTGCTGCGCGAAGGCTGAGTCGTCAGGAAGGAATCATGAGTCGCTATCGTCCCCCGCGTACCGCCGGTACGCCGCTGATCACCCCGGAAGGCGAGGCCCGCTTGCGCGCCGAGCTGCACGAACTGTGGAACGTGCGCCGACCTCAGGTCACCCAGGCGGTGAGCGAGGCCGCCGCACTGGGCGACCGCTCGGAGAACGCCGAATACATCTACGGCAAGAAGATGCTGCGCGAGATCGACAGCCGCGTGCGTTTCCTGCGCAAGCGCCTGGAGAACCTCAAGGTGGTGCGCGAGCGTCCGGCCGATCCGCACAAGGTGTATTTCGGCGCCTGGGTCACCCTGGAGGACGAGAACGGCGAGACGGCGCGCTACCGCATCGTCGGACCGGACGAACTGGACCTCAAACAGAACCTGATCAGCATCGACTCGCCACTGGCCCGCGCCCTGGTGGGCAAAAGCCTGGACGCCGAAGTGCACGTGCCCACGCCCACCGGCGACCGGACCTGGTATCTGGTGGAGATCGAATACCCTGAGGCCTGAACGGCGACGCGGTCTCAGCGTCGGATGATCAGGCCCTTGCGCGCCACCCGCACCAGTTGTCCGATGCAATCGAGGCCGGGCGCCTCGATCACCGCGAGATCGATACTGTCGGTCGCCAGCCTGGCCAGCGCCGCACCTTCCTCGGCGAAGCGGATGCGCAGCGGCCCACGCTGGCCGGGCAATGCATCGAGCTGCTTGAGCAATTCGACCTGGCGCTGGCCGCCGAGCAGGATCTGCAGGTCACGACCGGCCAGGCCGCGGGCAAGGGGAGCGGTACGCAGGGTGAACAGGGAGGAATTCATGGAGGGATGCTTCCGCCTCGCGAGAACCACTGGACAGCGGTGGGAGGCATCACCGGAACCAGCGCTTTAGCGGTATTTTGCTCAGGCGCCCCGCAAGTAGCTGACTAAATCGGCGCCGGGGCGAAATGCTAGGAAGCCCCACCCCACCTGTCAACCACGACGGCCGCCCGCATGACCCACGATCGCCTGCGCCTGTTCTTCGCCCTGCCCTGTCCCGAGCCTGTCGCCGAAACGCTGAGCGCCTGGTCCCGGGCCAACTGCCCGGACGGGCGCGCGCTGCACCCCGCCGACCTGCATATCACCCTGGCGTTTCTCGGCAGCCAGCCGGCAGAGCGGCTGCCGACCCTGACCGCCCTGGCGGAACGCCTGCCGCTGCCCGGCTTCGAACTGGAGCTAGCGCTACTGGAGCGCTGGTCCGACCTGCTGGTGCTATTGCCCGGCCAGGCCCCGGCTGCGCTGCTGGAATTCCAGGCCAGCCTGCTGGAGCACTTGCAGGCGGCTGGGGTGACCTACGAACAGCGCCCTTATCGTCCGCATCTGACCCTGGTGCGCCGACTCGCTGCCACCCATCTACCGCCCCTTGCCCCGCAGGTCGCCTGGCCGGTCCGCGAATGGGGCCTGTACCGGAGTGTCGAGCAGCAGCCGCGTTACCAGTGCCTGGCCCGCTGGCCGACTGTGTCGGGCTGTAACAGTTTTGCCGCCCCTTGAACCGCTGCGCCGACCCGGATGCCCGTCGTCACAGGGCCTGGGCGCTTGGGCACGATTCCTGCTCGGCCAAGTGACCGCGAAGCAGGACGCTTCGCCCCAGTCATCGAGTCGCCGATGAAGAAGCTGTTGCTGGCCCTGGGCCTGATGCTGATATTCGCCTTCGGCGGCCTGCGCCTGCTGCCCGGCGATACGGATGACACCCATCATCTGCTGCCGCTCAGCGCCAGCGAGGCGCGGGCCTGGGAGCACCGCCTGCGCGCCTATCACCGAGCCAGGGCGCGCATCCAGCTCAATGACCGGCTGGACAACGACGCGCAGCGAATGGCCATCGAACAGCTGCAGATCGATTACTTCGACGACACCGAGCGGGCGCGCCTGCGCCAGTACGAAACCCTGCGGGATAGGCAGCGGCAGGCGCTTGATTTATAAGGACACTTCCTCGCCGTCTGTGGAAGCGCCATGCTCATCGATATCGGAGTGAACCTCACCCACCCCAGCCTCGCCGCCGACCTGGACGGCGTGCTGGAGCGCGCCCGCCAGGCCGGCGTCGCGCAGCTGATGGCCACCGGCACCAGCCTGGCCGAAAGCGAGCAGGCGCTGCGTCTGTGCGAAGAGCACGATCCCGATGGTGGCCGCCTGTTCTGCACGGCCGGTGTTCACCCGCACGATGCCAGCCAGTGGCAGGATGACCACCGCCGCCAGTTGCAGGCACTGCTGCGCCACTCACGCGTGCGCGCCGTGGGCGAATGCGGGCTGGATTTCAACCGCGACTTCTCGCCCCGCCCGGTGCAGGAGAAAGTCTTCGCTGCGCAACTGGAACTGGCGGCCGAACTGGGCATGCCGGCATTCCTGCACGAGCGCGAGGCCGATCAGCGTCTGCTGGCCATCCTCAGGGACTTCCGCGATCACCTGCCGGCCGCAGTGGTGCATTGCTTCACCGGCGAGCGCCGTGCGCTGTATGCCTATCTGGATCTCGATCTGCACATCGGCATCACCGGCTGGATCTGCGACGAACGTCGGGGCACGCACCTGCAGGAACTGGTGCGCGACATCCCCGCCGGCCGCCTGATGCTGGAAAGCGACGCGCCCTACCTGTTGCCACGCACGTTGCGGCCGAAACCGAAAAGCGGTCACAACGAGCCGGCCTATCTGGGCGAGGTGCTCGCCATGGTGGCTCGCCAGAGAGGCGAAACGCCGGAGGCCGTCGCCGCTCATACCAGTGCCTGCGCCCGCGCCTTCTTCGGCCTGCCCGACGCCTCGGCGGGCGACCGGGTTTCTTGATTTTTCTCATGCCGGCCGGCATGGCGCCGATATAGTGTTGCCTGCGTCACATTCCTATAACGATAAAAAGACCATTCCATGGGACTCCACCTTCGCGACCTCTCTCTCAAGTACAAGTTCTGGGCGCTCAACGCCGTCTCCTTCGCCATCACCCTGCTGCTGGTGCTGTTCGCCATGCATCAGGAACAGGATGCCCGCGAAACGGCGGCGCGCCAGCAGGCGCAGGCCCAGGCCGAACTGCTGGCCCGCTGGCCCGCTGGCACGGCGTTGCCGGCCAGCGAGCGGGTGCTGGTGTACGCCCCCGACGAGCAACCGCGTCACAATGGCGCCCTCCTGCCACTGCCGCGACAGAGCGGCTGGACGGCACTGGAGCATGGCCTGCTCGAGCGGCAGCCGCTGATAGGCGCACAGCTGATCGACCTCGCCGATGGCCGCCGAGCCGCCGTGCTGGCGGTGGGCGCGGGACTGGGCGAGGTGTTTTTCGAACGGGCCGGTAGCTACGCGGTGGCGGTGCTGGTGCTGATGCTGGCGCTGCTGGCCAGTTCGCAGTTGCTGATCCGCTTCCTGCTCACCCACCTGAACACCCTGCGCGGGGTCATGCTGCACGTCGAACGCAGCGGCGATCTCTCCGCCCGGGTGCCGCTCGACAGCCACGATGAAGTGGGCGAGATGGCCAGCGCCTTCAACGCCATGCAGGCCGGCTACCAGCGCATCGTCGGCGTGGTGGCACAGAGCGCCGCGCAATTGGACGAAGGCGCCACCCGCCTGGCGACCGCCATGGGCCAGGTACAGCAGGGCATGGTTGGCCAGCAGAGCGAAACCGACCAGACCGCCACGGCCATTAACGAAATGTCAGTGACCGTGCACCACATTGCCCAGCACGCCGCCGACACCCGCGACCAGTCGCTGGCGGCGGACCGCCTGGCCAGCACCGGGCAGACGGTGGTGGAGCGGGTGGAGCAGTCCATCGCCGGGCTCTCCAACGGCATCCAGGAAACCGCGCAGATGGTCGAACGCCTGGCCCAGGACAGCGAGAAGATCAGTGGTGTGGTCAACGTGATTCACGGCATCGCCGAGCAGACCAACCTGCTGGCGCTCAACGCCGCCATCGAGGCGGCCCGCGCCGGCGAGCAGGGACGCGGCTTTGCGGTGGTGGCCGATGAAGTGCGCAACCTGGCCCGCCGGGTGCAGGATTCCACGGACGAGATCACCACCATGGTCGGCACCCTGCAGGGCGGCACTCGGGACGCGGTGGAGTTCATGCGGGAAAGCTCGCTGCGCGCCGATGACTGCGTGCAACTGGCCCGCGAGGCCGAGCAGGCCCTCGGGGAGATCGCCCAGGCGGTCGAGCAGATGCGCGACAGCAACATGCAGATCGCCACGGCCGCCGAGCAGCAGAGCCAGGTGGCGGAGGAGATGACCCGCTCGGTGATCGGCATCCGCGACTTCTCGGAGAAGACCGTGCTGCAGACCCGCGACTCCACCAGCACCAGTACCGAGCTGGCCAATCTGGCCAGCCAGCTCAACCAGGCCATCGGCAAGCTGAAGCTGTAGCCCTTCGCCGGCGAAAGTGCCTGGGGAAGCCCAGGCGCTTTCGCTCAGTCGAAGACCACTACGGTCTGGCGACTGATCGCCACCAGCTCGCCCCGGGCCGTCCAGAGCTTGGCAGCCACATGCCCGTAACCGTCGCGGGCATGCTCGATGCGCGCCTGGTAGAGGAAGTACTCGCCGACCTCCGCCACTGGCAGCGGCTGCATGAACTCTATGGTCCAGGTCAGCGAACTGCCCGGCGCCGGGCGCCGCAGGTGACTCAACAGGGCCGGCGGCCAGGCGTCCACCAGCGCCAGCAGCGCCGCCTCATCCACCGGTTGTTGGGGCGCTTCGCCACGCAAGCGCACCCAGCCCCCCATTTCCCGGGCTAGCGTGGCCGAAAATGGCAGGCCACCCTGGGCCCAGCTCATCTCCAGGTGGCGGGTGAACTCGGGCGTGATGCCCGGCAGATAGGGGAATTTCTGGCTGTCCTCCGGGGCTTTCAGCGTCGGCGCCGGCTCGGCGTCCACCACCACTGAAGACGGACGTCCGGCCCCGAAGCTGGCCTGCACCAGAGTCACCACCTCGCCGTTCTGCAGCGCCCGGCCCAGCAACTGGCTGACGGCGCGCCCCTCGCGCAGCACTTCGACCTCGATGCGCAGTGGCGTTTCACATTGCATCGGGGCCACGAAGGTGATGGCCAGCGAACGCACCGGGCGATCGGCCGGCGCCCGCTCCCGCAGGGCCCGGTAGACCAGCGCGGCGGCCAGGCCACCGAACACCGAGCGACCCTGCCCCCAGTGCGCCGGGATGCTGAGCTCGCTCGTCGGGGTTTGCATCAGTTGGAAAAAATTCATGGTGGTCTCCGTTCCTGAAGGCGCAGCTTAGCCAGCGAGGCGGCGCAACAAAAGCCAGTCAGCGCAGGCAACGACGCAACTCGGCCAGCGCCGCCCGCAGCGCACGCCGAGGTTGCGGCTGGCCAGCATAGCGGGCCTGCTCGAACAGCCGCGCAAAACCGAGGATCGGTTCGCGCTGTGCCGCCAGCACCTGGGCCGCCCGCTCCGCGAAATCGCGTGGCCCTTCCCCGCTGGCGCGCCGCAGGCCGTGCCGGGCCAGCAGCGCTTCGAAGCGTGCGTACAGGCGCGACAGGGGGTCCGCGCGGCGTCGCCAGGGCGCCAGCAGCCAGAGCGTCAGCAGGGTCAGCGGCACCGCCAGCGCCATCAGCATCAGCCCGCCGAGCGCGCGCCAATCGACTACGCCAAACCATTCCTTCAACAGACGCCACTGTTGCTCGGCCTGGTAGCCCAGCACCCAGCGCTGCCAGCCATAGTTGATACGTTCCCAGCCCAGGCGCAGGTCATTGAGCCAGGCGACATCCCGGTAGCGCAGCAGGTTCAGCGGCGCATCGGCCAGGAAACTCTGTTCCTCGTCGAGGGCTTGTTCCAGCCCCTGCTCGATGCGCTCGGGCGCCACCGCGAAGGTGGGATCGACGCGCTGCCAGCCCTGCTCCGGCTGCCAGTACTCCACCCAGGCATGGGCATCGAACTGGCGCACCGTGAGGTAGTTTCCGGCCGGGTTGTATTCTCCGCCCTGGTATCCCACCACCAGGCGCGCGGGTATGCCCGCGGCGCGCAGCACGAAGGTCATGGCCCCGGCATAGTGCAGACAAAAGCCCTTGCGGCTGGCGAACAGGAAGTCATCGACGATGTGCACGCCCAGCGGCGGCGGGCGCAGGCTGTAGACATAGGGCTGCTCGCGGAAATGCTCGAGCATGGCCTCCACCAGCGCCTGCGGCTGCTCATGCTCGGCGCGCAGCCGCCGGGCCCAGAGCCGCGCCTGCGGATTGCCCGCCTCGGGCAACTGCAGCGCGCGCTGCAAGGTGGCCGGTGGCGCCGTGATCTCGCGCAGCGCCGCCGGCCAGGAGGTGACCGGGTAGAGCAGCGGCTGATCCACCGGCCGCCAGTGCTCCAGCCGGAAGTCCGCGCCCTGACGCACCCGTGGCAGATCGGTCTGCGCCACCTCCAGGCCGTACAGCCAGGACCGGCCACTGGGTTCCATCACCACGCTGTAGCGCAGCGGCTCGCCACGCGCCCGCCACTGCGGCGCGCTCGGCGTTGCATTTGCGGCGTCCTGGCTCCATTCCCGGCCGTCGAAGCGCTCCAGGGTCAATGCGCGCCAGTACAACTCGCCACGCGGCGGTGGCGCGCCCTCGAAGCCGACCCGGAAGGCCAGCGCGCTGGACTGGCTCAGTTCGACGATATCCGCCGGCGCCATGCGGTCGGACAGGCCGCTCACGCCCTGCGGCTTGGCCTGGGGCAGCGACCATAACGGCCCCAGGCGAGGGAACAGCAGGAACAGCACCAGCAGCAACGGCAGCGCCTGCAGCAACAGCGTGGCGGCCAGGCGCAGGGTGGCACCGGGCTGCAGGGCCAGGCGACTTTGCTGCAAGCCGATCAGCGCCGCCACCAGCGCGGCGATGGGCAGCAGGCTGTAGAGCGCGGCCAGCAGGCCGGATTCGAACAGATAGCCGGTCACCAGCACGAAGAAACCGAGGAAGACCACCACCAGCGCATCGCGGCGCCGGCGCATTTCCAGCACCTTGAGGATGAACGCCGAAACCAGCAACGCGGCGGCGGCGTCCAGATCGAACCCGGCGCTGGACACCACCAGCCCGGCAACCACCGCCAGCAACAGCAGCCCCTTGAGCCAGGCCGGCGGGAACGCGGCACGCATGCGATAGACCTGGATTCGCCACAGCGCGCAGCCCAGCCAGATTGGCGCCAGCCATACCGGCAGGTGCGGCACGAACGGCAGGATGACCAGCACCTGCGCCGCCAGCAGCCAGCTCAATGCGATACGCGGCATGTCCCTGACCTGGCTCATGAGGCGAGCCCGTGCAGCGCCAGGGCGCGCAGGCAGGCCTCGCGATGTGCCGCGCCGCTCGCCGGTCCCAGGTGCCTTCCGCTCAGACGAAGCGCGAAGGGCCGGCCCTCGGCCGACAAGTGCAGCACCGCCTGGCACAGGCGCGACAGGCGCTCTTCCAGCGGGCCGGACAGGCTGTCCAGGTCCAGCAACCAGTCCCCGCCCGCCAGCGCGGCGAAGTCCTTCACCCGCAATCCCTGGCCCCGGGAGAAGGCTTTCCAGTCCACGCGCCGGATGCCATCGGCGGGCTGGTGCTGGCGCAGGCCGCGAAAGTCATCCACGCCCTCGCCGGCAGGCTGACCGCCCTCTTGGTCACCACCGGCGCGGCCGAGCGTCAACGGCCCGCTCGCCGGTTGCGGGTACACCAGTGCCCGCTGTTGCAGATCCACCCAGCTCCAGGCCACCCACAGCCCCAGCGGAAAGCGGCTTTCTACGCGCAGGCGCGGTACCGTCAGCCAGCCACGGCGTGGCGCCGCCAGCAACAGTTCGACGCGGGCCTGGCCATTGGAGGGAATGTCGACAAACACCCGCTCGCTGCGCGACCAGCCCAGGGCGATGGCCTGACGGGCACCGTCGGATTCCAGCAGCACCTGAAAGCCGGCGGCCTGCCCGGCGAAGGTGGCTCCGACGGAGCCGGCCCGCAGCTCGATGCCCAGCAGGGTGCGCCAGGTATGCAGCAGGGACACCAGCGCCAGCGACACCAGCAGGAAGCACAGCGCATAGGCCAGGCTGTTCTGGTAGTTGATCGCCACCAGCAGCATCGGCAGCAGCGCGCCGGCGAACAGCAGGCCGGCGCGGGTCGGCAGGATGAACACCTGGCGGCGCCCCAGGCGGATATGCCGTGCGGCCGGAACACGCCGCGCCAACCAGCGCTCGCTACGCAGGGCGGGCATCACAGCACCGGCACCTCGTCGAGCAGCCGTCGAATCTGCGCGCCGTCGCCGCCCAGACGGTGCCCCGCGACCGCCGGCAGCACCGCCTGCACGTCCTCGGGAATCAGATAATCGCGCCCGGCCAGCCAGGCCCAGGCCCGTGCCGCCGCCAGCAACGCCAGGGTCGCGCGCGGCGACAGGCCGCTACCGCTGGGTTCGTTCTGGCGAGTCGCCGTGGCCAGGCGCAGCACGTAATCCACCACCGCGCCGCTGGCATGCACGGCGCTCGCCGCCCGTTGCGCCTCGGCCAGTTCGCCGCGGGCGAGCAACGGCTGGATGTCCGCCAGCAGCTCGCGACGCGCGGTGCCCAGCAGCAGATCCCGCTCGGCCGCCGGCGCCGGATAGCCCAGTGACAGGCACATCAGAAAACGATCCAGCTGCGATTCCGGCAACGCAAAGGTGCCGCTCTGGCTGCTGGGATTCTGCGTGGCGATGACGAAGAACGGCGACGGCAGCGCGTGGGTGATGCCCTCGTGGGTCACCTGCCCCTCTTCCATCGCCTCCAGCAGGGCGCTCTGGCTCTTCGGCGTGGCGCGATTGATCTCGTCGGCCAGCACCAGCTCGGCAAAGATCGGCCCGGGATGGAAAGTGAAATGGCCGCTGCGCTGATCGAACACCGAGGTGCCGAGAATGTCGCCAGGCAGCAGGTCGGCGGTGAACTGGATGCGCTGGAAGCCCAGCCCCAGCACGCGCGCCAGGGTATGGCTGAGCGTGGTCTTGCCCATGCCGGGCAAGTCCTCGATCAGCAGATGCCCCCGGGCCAGCAGGCAGGCCATGGCCAGCCGCACCTGGGTTTCCTTGCCCAGCACCACCTCATTGATTGCCGCCAGGCAACGTTCCAGTTTCGTGCGCATGCAGCCTCCTTGGTGAGCGGTCGATGCTACTGACCACTCTGGGGCGGGCAAGGCCGCACGCGGCGATTCTGTGAACTGGCCAGACGCCTGGCCGTGCGGCGTGCACATTTTGCACGCCGCCGCGCGAACGCTAGCGGCAGGTCAGCCGCGACAGGTAATCGATGACGTCTTTGCGATTGCCGGTAAACACCACCCGCTCGCGCTTCTTTTCCTGCTGGAAGGCGTACATGGGGTCGTAGTATTCGCGCAGCAGACCATCGATCCAGGCCCGGTGCAGATCCACCGCCCCGTTTCTGGCCTGCTCGGCCAGCGCCTCGTCCATCAGCGCCATCAGACGCTGGGCACGCTCGCCGCCGAGGCGGCGCTGGATGTTCGACAGGCTCTGGCGCAGCCGCTCGGCGAACACCGGAAAGCCCTGTTCGGCGCCGTGCTGGGCGACGAACTCGGCCAAGAGGTCGATGACGTAATCCTTGAGGATGCGCTCGACGCGGTTCTCGAAGCTGTCCACCAGCCAGACCAGCGGGTACTCCTGCATGCCCTGGCACAGCGACACCGGCAACGAGCAGCTGCCGACCATGCGCCCCTCGTCTTCCAGCACGAAATGCTCGATGCCGGCGGCACGCTTCTTGAGGATGTCGATGGCCAGGCGGTTGTCGAAGTCGATCTGCGCCGGCTGCGGCGTGGCGTGGCGGCCGAAGCTGGAGCCGCGATGGTTGGCGTGGCCTTCCAGATCCAGCGCGCTGGGCAGCTGCGCCAGGACTTCGGTCTTGCCGATGCCGGTGTAGCCGCCGAGTACCACGAAACGGCACTCGGCCACGGCCTGTTCGGTGGTGTCGATCAGGAAGGTGCGCATCGCCTTGTAGCCGCCAACCACGCGCGGATAGTCGATGCCCGCCTCGCTTTTCAGCCACTGCTGGACGATCTGCGAACGCAGACCGCCGCGGAAGCAGTAGAGGTAGCCTGCGGGATTGGCGCGGGCGAAGGCCGCCCAGGCCGCGATGCGCTGTTCCTTGAGCGCGCCGGACACCAGGTGGTGGCCCAGGTCGATGGCCGCCTGCTGCCCGCGCTGCTTGTAGCAGGTGCCGACCTTCTCGCGCTCGGCATCGTCCATCAGCGGCAGGTTGATGGCCTGCGGGAAGGCGCCCTTGTGAAACTCGATCGGCGCCCGCGCGTCCATCAGCGGCCGGTCGTTGAGGAAGATGTCGCGGTAGTTACTGCTGTTGTCTCGCATCAGATCACCTGGACCGAGTATTGCTGTCGCTCCGTCAGTTCGCCGATGGGCGAAAGGCTCATACCCAGCTCGGCCGCCACGGAGAGGAATTCCGCCTCGCCTTCCGGGGCCACCGCCACCAGCAGGCCACCCGAGGTCTGCGGGTCGCACAGCAGCAGCTTGTGCAGCTCCTCCAGGGGGGCGGCCCGCTGGCCATAACTGTCGAAGTTGCGATGGGTGCCACCGGGCACGCAGCCCTGTTCGAGGTAGTGCTCCACCGCCGGCAGGCGCGGCACCCGCTCGAACGCCACACGGGCCGACAGGCCGCTGCCGTCGGCCATTTCCAGCAGATGGCCGAGCAGGCCGAAGCCGGTGACGTCGGTCATCGCCTGCACCCCGGCCAGCCTGCCGAAGCGGCTGCCGGCGCGGTTCAGGGTGCACATCAGGTCGCGGGCCACGCCGACATCCTCGGCGCGCAGGGCGGCCTTCTTTTCCGCCGTGGTGTAGATGCCGATGCCCAGCGGCTTGGTCAGGTACAGGCGCGCGCCGGCCTGGGCCGTGTCGTTGCGCTTGAGGTGACGCTTGTCCACCAGACCGGTGACCGCCAGGCCGAAGATCGGCTCCGGCGCGTCGATGGAGTGCCCGCCGGCCAGCGGGATGCCGGCGGCCTCACAGGCCGCCCGGCCGCCGGCCACCACCTCGCGGGCCACTTCCGGCGCCAGCACGTTCACCGGCCAGCCAAGGATGGCGATGGCCATCAGCGGGTCGCCGCCCATGGCGTAGATGTCGCTGATGGCGTTGGTGGCGGCGATGCGCCCGAAGTCGTAGGGATCGTCAACAATGGGCATGAAGAAATCGGTGGTGGAGACCACGCCGCGCTCGCCGTCGATGCCGTAGACGGCGGCATCATCCCGCGAGGCGTTGCCGACCCACAGGGCCGGGTCGAGGTTCTGCGCGCCGCTGCCGGCGAGGATCACGTCGAGAACCTTCGGGGAAATCTTGCAACCGCAGCCGGCACCGTGGCTGTACTGGGTCAGGCGAATGGTCTCGGGCATGGTGTCTCCGGGCGAGGGTTCAGATCGGGGCGGGGATTCTAGCGCCCCGCGGGGCTTCCTGTCCGCGCCGACATCGGGCTTGGCGACGACAGAGGCGCCACGCTATCGTGAGCCCTTTTTACGCGAGGGAGCGGCATGAGCAAGCGGGTGGCACTGGTACTGGGCTCGGGCGGGGCGCGCGGTTACGCCCATATCGGCGTCATCGAGGAGCTGGAAGCGCGCGGCTACGAGATCACCTGCATCGCCGGCTGTTCCATGGGCGCGGTGGTGGGCGGCATCTACGCGGCCGGCAAGCTGCCGGAGTACCGCGCCTGGATCGAAAGCCTCGACTACCTGGACGTGCTGCGCCTGGTGGATGTGAGTTTCTCGCTGGGCATGATGCGCGGCGAGAAGGTCTTCGGGCGGATTCGCGAAATCCTCGGCGAGGTGAACATCGAGGATCTGGCGATCCCGTTCACGGCGGTGGCCACCGACCTCACCAACCAGCAGGAAATCTGGTTCCAGGAAGGCGACCTGCACCAGGCGATGCGCGCCTCGGCGGCGATTCCCAGCATCTTCACCCCGGTGGTGCAGGATCAGCGCACCCTGGTCGATGGCGGCCTGCTCAACCCGCTGCCCATCGTGCCGGTGGTCTCCAGCCACAGCGACCTGATCGTGGCGGTCAACCTCAACGCCGCCGGGCATCGCCATTACCGCCTGCCGGAGATCGAGCGACCCCCGGCGATGCGCAACCGTTTCGAAGGCATGCTCAACCGCCTGCCCTTCATGCGCACCGGCAATGGCAACGGCCATGCGCCAAGCGCCCCTGAGGAAGCCAATCCGGAAGCCCAGCAACCGATCGCCGCGCCGCTCAAGGGCGGCTCGCCGCGCTCGGCCAGCGGCACCCGCGTCGTGGATCAGGTCGGCCCGGCCTCGCTGCTGGAACTGGTCAACCAGAGCTTCGAGGCCATGCAGACGTCGCTGGCCCAGTACAAGATCGCCGGCTACCCGCCGGACATCCTGATCAACGTGCCACGCAAGGTCTGCCGTTTCTTCGACTTCCACCGCGCCCAGGAACTCATCGCGCTGGGCCGGCAGATCGCCAGCGACACCCTGGACAGTTACGAAGACACGATCTGAGACCACCGTGCTTTTGTAGGAGGGGCTTCAGCCGCGACGCTTGCGCATGCCCCAGAAGCTCGCGACTGAAGTCGCTCCTACCGGACCTGCGTGGCGGCCGGAAAAGCGCCGGCAGCCCTCGCCCCTCGCTTACGGTGTAGGGCCGGTTTCCGAGGCCTTTTCCTCCTCGGCCTTGCCCACCCAGTCGCTGAGCAGGCTGTAGGCCACCGCCAGCAGGGTGGGCCCCAGGAACAGGCCCATGAAGCCGAACGCCAGGATGCCGCCGAACACCCCAAGCAGCACCACCACCAACGGCAGGTTGCCGCCACGGCTGATCAGGTAGGGCTTGAGCACGTTGTCCACACCGCTGATCACGAAGGTGCCCCACACCGCCAGGAAGATCGCCATGCCGTAGCTCTCCTGCCCCACCAGCCACACGGCGGCGGGAATCCACACCAGCGGCGGCCCCATGGGAATCAGGCTGAGGGCGAAGGTGAGCAGCGCCAACGGCAGCACCCCGGGCACCCCGGCAATGGCCAGGCCGACGCCCGCCAGAGCCGCCTGCGCCGCGGCGGTGCCGATCACCCCATTGACCACGCGCTGAATGGTGGCTGCCACCAGTTCCAGATAGTGCTCCGCGCGCCGACCGATCAGGCGCTCCAGCACGCTGTGCGCGAAGGCCGAAAGACGCGGGCCGTCGCGATAGAAGAAGAACACCAGCACCAGACTCAGCGCCAGTTCGATCATGCCTCCGGCGATCTGCGCGCTGCGCGCCAGCAGCCAGTTGCCCAGGAAGCCCAGGTGCGGACGCAGGGTATCGAACAGCGCCGCACCCTGCTCATCCAGCTCGCGCCAGCTTTCCCGCAGCCAGTCGCCGATCAGGGGAAGCTCCCCCAGCCACGCGGGGGCCGGCGGCAGGCCGGCGCTCTGCAGGTCATGGATCAGCGCATTCAGATCGCGAATGTGATTGGCCATGTTCAGCCCCAGCAGCACCAGCGGCACGGCCACCAGCAGCATCCAGCCGGCGGTCAGCGCGGCGGCGGCCACCGTCTGGCGGCCAGAGAACCAGCGGGTCAGCAGGCGCATCAGCGGCCAGGAAGCGAACGCCAGCACCGCCGCCCAGAACAGGGCGGACACGAAGGGTGCCAGCACCCATAGGCTGGCGCCCAGCAGGCTCAACAGCAGGATCTGAATCAGCAGGCGATCATTGCTCATCATCGGAGGTCAGCCGCTCCCGGCGGCGCAAGGGGAAGCGGGCCACGCGCGGCCCGGGTACGCATGGGATGCATCAGCGCAGCAGTTCGATACGCAAGCCTTGGTCACCATTCGCCGCCAGCTCCAGACGCCCGGCGCGCACACGGCCCGCCACCAGGGCGTCGCGCCAGGCCGCCGCTTGCGGGCCGGCCAGGCTGACCCGCAGGGTACTGTCCAGGTTCAGGGCGCGCACCAGCAGTCGTACCCACTGTTCATCCGGCTCGCCCGACAGGTCGGGCAGCGCCAGGGTGCCGTGCTCGCGCAACTGGCGCAGCAGCGTGGCGGCGCTGGGCAGCAGCACGCCCAATGGCGCGTCGGCGTCCAGGCGTTCGGCGTGCAGATAGGCACGGCGGTTGCCACGGGTGATCATGTACAGCGCCAGCAGGCTGTCGGCGCGGGGTTCGTCCAGGCGCAGCAGCAGGTAGCCCTGCTGGTTGTCCGGCCCGTACAGCCGGGCGTTGCCGAAGATGCTGTTGGCCCACAGGCTGCTGGCGCCGCAGTCGCGGCCCTCGCACCAGTAGAGCAGTTGGGCGCCCTGCTCGATGAGCGTCAGCCGGGCCTGAGCGAAGGCCTCTTCCAGATGACCTTCATCGGGCAGTTGCCAGGTCAGCGCCGTCAGCTTGCCGCTGACCTCGACGGACTGATCGATGCGCAGACGTCCGCTGATCCGGCTGATCGAGCTTTGCGGGTAGACGCGCTGGACACCCTCTGTCTCGCGTGCCTCGCTCAGTTGCGCCTGTTGCGGGGTCGGCAGCTCGGGCAGGCGCACCTCCGCACTGGCGAGCGGCATGGCGATCAGGTTCAGCAGCAGCGCGGAAAACAGAAACTGACGCATCCGTGCCCTCACCGGGTCAGGATCGATTGGGCAGCCTTGACCTGTTCGGCCTCGGCCTTGTCGCTCGGCGGCACCTGCAATCCGCGCTGCACGGCGGGCCGGGCTTCCAGCGCGGCCATCCAGCGTTGCAGATGGTCCAGGCCATCGACGCTCACGCCGGCCCAGTCGTGGATGCGCACCCAGGGAAAGGTAGCGATATCGGCGATGCTGTAGTCGCCGGCCAGGTATTCCACCTGGGCGAGACGGCCATCCAGCACTTCATACAGACGACGGGTCTCGTGCTGGTAGCGCTCGATGGCGGCGGGAATCTTTTCCGGGAAGTAGCGGTGGAAGACGTTGGCCTGGCCCTGCATGGGTCCGACGCCGCCCATCTGGAACATCAGCCACTGGATCACCGTGGAGCGGCCCTTGAAGTCGCTGGGCATCAGGCGCCCGGTCTTCTCGGCCAGGTAGATGAGGATGGCGCCGGACTCGAAAACGGCGAAGTTGTCGTTGTCGCGGTCAACGATGGCCGGGATGCGCCCGTTGGGGTTGATCTTCAGGTACTCGGGCGCCTTCTGTTCCCGATTGGCGAAACTGAGCGCATGCACCTCGTAGGGCAGGCCCAGTTCTTCGAGGGCGATGGACACCTTGAAACCGTTCGGGGTATCGGCCGTATACAGATCAATCATGGCTGCTCTCCACTCACAATGGACTGCAGCCTCGCCAGTTGGCCCCCGCAAGTCAAGGCGCGGCAAAGGCTCGATTGAAACAGTCTGCGACGGCCTGTGCGCCGGTTTCGTCGTCCAGGTGCAGGTGATGCCCGCCGGGCAGGCGATGAATAGTGAATGGCAGCATGGTGAGCCACGCCATCAACCGCGGTTCACCCACCAGCATGCCCTGCTCGGCCAGCACCAGGTCCACCGGGCAGCGCAGCGCCTCGACGAAGGCGCGCGCATGGGAGCGGGTCAGGCGCAACGGGCTGGGCAGGGTGAGCCGCGCATCGGTGCGCCAGGTGTAACCGCCCGGCACCGGCATCAGTCCACGCGCGGCCAGCAGCTCGGCCGCTTCCCGGGAGACATCCCCGACGCCCTTCATGCGCGCCTCGACGGCCTGCTCGATGCTCGCGTAAACCGGCTTGCGCTTGTCGCGCAGGTCCAACTGCGCCTGCAGCGCCTCGCCGAGTTTCTGCGGCGCCTGCTCGGCTTCGCCGACATAGGGCACCAGGCCGTCGATCAGCGCCAGGCGCTCGACGCGCTCGGGCATCGAGGCCGCCAGCATCATGGAAATGATCCCACCCAGCGAATGGCCGAGCAGCGAGAAGCGCTGCCAGCCCAGCTCCTCGGCCACCAGCAGCACGTCCATGACGTAGTCCCACAGCTGGTAGCCGGCGCCAGCGCCGCGATGCGCGGAGTGTCCGTGCCCGGCGAAGTCCAGGGCGACGATGCGCAAGCCCTGCAGCCTGGGCGCCAGACGGCTGAAGGTGGCGGCGTTGTCCAGCCAGCCATGCAGGGCCAGCACCGGCCGGCCATCCTCGGGGCCGTACAGGTGCGCGGCCAGTTCGACATGGGGCAGGTTGAGGCGGATTTCTTCGACCCGGGCGGTCATGGGGCTTGCTCCTCCCAGCGCTGCAACAGGCCGCGCAGCAGTTCGGCGGTGTGTTGCGGGTGTTCCAGTGGAAACATGTGGCCGCCCGGCACCGACAGGCATTCGCCACGCGGCAGCCGCTTGGCCAGACGAGTGTGATGGGGCAGCACCGTACGGCTGTGACGGCCATGCACCATGGCCAGCGGCACGGCCAGACGGCGCGGCTGGTCCGGCACACGGTGTGGCACGCTGCGGTAGATGTCGATTTCGGTGGCCGGATCGAACTTCAGGCGCAGACCCTGGTCGGCGGGCACCAGACCATGGCGGATGTAATCGTCCAGGCAGTCGGGATCGAAGCGACGAAACAGCGTCTTGCCGGCGAAATAGCGTCGGGCTTCCTCGGGGTCGTCGAACCTGTCCCGACGGCCCAGGCTGCGACCCGCCGGGGTCAGCCGGTCAATGAAGCCGAAACGCTTGGCAGCACGGATGGTTAGACGATCGACCAGCGTCAGCGCGGGCGAATCGAGCATCACCACGCCCCGATACAGTTCCGGCCGGCGCAGCGCGGCATGCAGGTGCAGGATGCCACCCAGCGAATGTCCGACGCCCCACACCGGCCCGTCGAGCCGTTCCAGCGCCGCGATCAGCTCACCGACCAGGTTGCCCCAGTTGTCATCCACCGGAAAGCGCGGATCGTGACCGTGCTGTTCCAGGCGATGAATACGGTAGGCGGGTTCCAGCCCGGCGAAGAGCTTGCGGTAGGTTTCCGAGGGGAACCCATTGGCATGGGCGAAGAACAGGTCACGGGACATCGGCGAGGCTGGCGACAGGGAAACAGGCCGGAATTGTTGCCTCCCGGCCAAGCGACGGCAACGGCCGGAAGCGCCGCGCAGGACGACACTCCGGCCAAGCCGCTGTCAGGCCGGCGGCGTGGCGGCGTGAGGTACCACTGCCACGGTCAGCCGCGCAATACAGCTCGGCTTGCCGTCATCCCCGTGCAGGCGGATATCCCAGACATGGGTGGTGCGGCCCAGATGCACCGGTCGGGTCACGCCGGTGACCCGGCCGCTGCGCAACGCGCGCAGGTGGTTGGCGTTGACCTCCAGACCCACGCAGTGGTGGGTCTGCGGATCGATGCACAGGTAGCTGGCCATCGATCCCAGGGTTTCGGCCAGCACCACCGAGGCGCCCCCATGCAGCAAGCCATGGGGCTGGCGGGTACGCCGGTCGACCACCATGCTGGCGGTCAGCGAGTCGTCGTCAACCGCCTCGAAGCGGATGTCGAGCAACTCGCCGATGGTGTCAGCCAGCTGGGCTGTTAGCCGCTCGAGGTCCGGAGTCCGCTGCCAGATCGCCATCACCTGTCTCCTTGCTTTCATGCCAGAGAACCGCCTGGCCATGATCACCCCACTGTTCGAAACAGCTGCCGTAATGACGCTCGATCATGGCGCGGCGAATCTTCAGCGTAGGCGTCAGGAAGCCGTTTTCCACCGCCCACAGGTCGCCGATGATCACCAGTCCCTTGAGCTTCTCGTGCTTGTCGAGCCGCTCGTTGACCTGTTCAAGCAGTTGGCGCAGGTGCTCCTCGACCCCGTCGCGTTCCTGCGTCTTGCCGGCGTCCGACAGCACGCAGAGCGCCAGCGGCTGCGGCAGGCCGTCGCCGATGACGCACACCAGCTCGATCTGCTCGTGTTCCGCCAGGCGGTTCTCGATGGGCGCGGGCGCCACGTACTTGCCCTTGCTGGTCTTGAAGATTTCCTTGATGCGTCCGGTCAGCCGCAGGTAGCCCTCGCCATCCTGCTCGCCCTTGTCGCCCGTGCGCAGGAAGCCATCCTCGGTGAGGGTTTCGGCGGTCATCGCCGGTTCCTTGTAATAGCCCTGCATGACCGCCTGGCTGCGGACCTGCACTTCGCCCTCGGGGCTGATGCGCACCTCCACGCCCGGATTGCCGCGGCCGATCCAGCCCGGCTTGCGCAGCCCGGGGCGG
Source organism: Pseudomonas sp. (assembly GCF_035497915.1). Lineage (GTDB taxonomy): Bacteria > Pseudomonadota > Gammaproteobacteria > Pseudomonadales > Pseudomonadaceae > Serpens. The sequence continues at coordinate 25,428 of NZ_DATJCS010000041.1, read as the reverse complement.
CCGACATGGGAATAGCCGCAGTTCTCGGTCATCCCGTAGACCTCGTTGATCTCCAGGCCCAGGCGGCGATACCAGCCCAGCAGCGACTCGGGCACCGGCGCGCCGCCGGAAAACCCGGCGCGCACGGCATCCAGACCCAGCCCGGCGAGGATCTTGCGCTTGAACACCCCGCCGAGGATCGGCAGCTTCATCAGCAGGTCCACACGGCGCGGCGACATGCGGGTGAACACGCCGTGCTGGAACTTGGTCCAGATGCGTGGCACGGCGAAAAACAGCGTCGGCCGGGCGCGGCGGATATCGTGGATGAAGGTGTCCAGGCTCTCGGCGAAGAACACCGTCTGGCCACCGTAGAAGGACGCCACCTCGACAAAGATGCGTTCGGCCACATGGCACAGCGGCAGGTAGGAAAGTCCGCGATCCTCCTCACGCACAGCAAACAGGTCCACCGCCTTTCTGCCGGTGAAGCCGAAGTTGCCGAAGCTGTGCATCACGCCCTTGGGCACGCCGGTGGTGCCGGAGGTGTAGATGATGGTGGCCAGCTGGCTGGCCCGGGTGGTTGGGCTGTCGGTGATCGGCGCGCAGGCCTGCAGGTCGCTCCACAGGTGATCGAAACGACCGGTCGGGCGCAGCGGCAGACCGACCGTGCGCACGCCTTCGGGGACCCCGGGCGCCATGGCCGGCCAGTCATCCAGCTTGCCGATGAAGGCCACGCTGGCTTCCGAGTGCTCGAGGATCTGGCGTACCGATTCGGCAGTGAGGTTGGGGTAGAGCGGAACGGAGACGTGCCCCGCCATCCAGATCGCCAGGTCGGCGATGATCCAGTGGGCACAGTTCTTGGAAATGATTGCGATGTGACTGCCCGGCGCCAGCTCCAGCTGACGCAGCCAGGCCGCCGCGCGGCGCGCCTGTTCGCCAACCTGTCCCCAGGTCAGCTCTTCGATCTGTCCGCCCACCTGGGGCTGGATCAGGTAGCGACGCTCGGGGTGTCGTTGTTCGCGCCAATAGAATTGCTCAAGCGGCAGCAATGGTTGCGTGGTGGCCACCTGCGTCCCTCCGGATTTCTTGTTGTTATTTTTAGTCTACCAAGCACTTGCTTGGTTAATGTTTCACGGTAGGACCGATTGCGCAAGCAGGCACAACCGGCGCAAGCGAAATCTGCGCCGGCTGTACACACGCAATTGGCGAATTCAGCGCGGAGACGGGACGATGCGCTCCATGCCGCCGGCGAGCAGGTAGTCACCCTGCAGGCCGAGCAGCGCCGCAGTGCCCATGGGCAGCGGCGATTGGCGATGACCGTGCAGCAGCAGGCCGGCCAGAGAGCCCACGAAGGGCTGGTGGGTGACCACCAGCAGCTCCGCTTCGGGACGCCGGAACAGCTGATCCAGGGCGTCGGCCGGATCACTGTCGGGGGTCAGCCACGGCTGGATTTCCACCACGCCGGGGTAATCCAGCGCCTGGGCGACCAGCTCCGCGGTCTGCCGGGCACGCAGGTAGGGGCTGGCCAGAATGGCTTCCAGCGGACGTCCGCGCAGCCGACCGGCGCTTTCCAGCACTTCCTGGCGGCCCTGTTCGGTCAGCGCCCGCAGGGCATCCTGCGGGGCGAAGCGTTGCGCTTCGCCATGGCGCAGCAGCCAGAGCCTCATGCCCGGGGCGGGGTGTCGACCGGGGCCGGCGGGACCGGATCGATGTCCCGCTCCGGATCGCGCGCTTCCGGCCAGTCGGCAAACGGCCAGGGCTTGCGGTCGCTGTGGAAGCTCGCGAAGCGACCGATCTGCGCCAGGTAGCGGCTCAGGCGGTCGCCGAAATCCATCAGTGCGCCGTTCGGCTCACCCTGCACCAGGCGCACCAGCAACTGCGCGACCACCAGGCAGAGCAGCACCAGCTCGGCAACCTGCCAGACAATGACGAATACCAGCATCCACAGCACGCGCAGCAACAGGGCTTCGCGGCGCAGCTCGGCTTTCGGGTCCTGCATGCTCAAACTCCTTCGAAAGGGGGCCGGGCGGCATGCCCGGTCCGGTCAGAAACCACTGCTCGGGATGAAATCCACATCGGTCTTGGGATCGCCGCGCATCAGCGCCTCGCTGACCTGATCCACCGTGCGACCCTCGAACAGGATCGCGTGCAGTCCGGCCACCAGCGGCATGTAGACGCCCATTTCCTCGGCCTTCTCCTTGAGCACCTTCAGGGTATTGACGCCCTCCGCCACTTCGCCCAGGCGGCCGACCGCCTCGTCGAGGGACAGGCCCTGGCCGAGGGCGTAACCCACCTGATAGTTGCGGCTCTTGGGGGAGAAACAGGTGACGATCAGGTCACCGACACCGGCCAGGCCCAGAAAGGTCATCGGGTTGGCGCCCAGGCGCACGGCGAAACGGGTCATTTCCGCCAGAGCGCGAGTCACCAGCATGCTCTTGGTGTTTTCCCCGGTGCCCATGGCGGCGGCCATGCCGGACATGATGGCGTAGACGTTCTTGAGCGCGCCGCCCAGCTCGACACCAAAGCGGTCGTTGCTGGCGTAGACGCGAAAGGTGCGGCCGTGCAGCGCGTCCTGCACGCGCCGGCAGAGCTCCTCGTCGGTGCTGGCGATGACGCTGGCGGTCAGGGCATGTTCCGCCACCTCACGGGCCAGATTGGGACCGGACAACACGCCGATGCGGGCCTGGGGTGCGATGTCCTCGAGGATCTGGCTCATCAGCATGAAGCTCTGGGCTTCGATGCCCTTGGTGGTGCTCACCAGCAGCTTGCCGCTCAGCGCCTCGGCCACCGGCTGCAGCGCCTGGCGCAGCGCGCCGGAAGGCAGCGCCACGAACACCAGCTCGCAGGCGGCCAGCACCTCGCGCAGGTCGCTGCAGGGCTCGACGTTGTCATGGATCCGGATGCCGCGCAGATAACGGGGATTTTCCCGCTCGCGACGCATCGTTTCCGCCTGCACGGCATCACGCATCCACAGTCGCGCGATCTGACCGTTTTCCGCCAGCAGATTGGCGATGGCCGTGCCGAAGCTTCCCCCGCCCAACACCGCAATGGGCTGTCGTTCTGTCATTCTTCTCTCTCCAGCCACCTCGTGGCGATGGCGCATTATACGGAGCGTTGCCACCTCGGACAGTCCCACCTTGCCCGGGGCACCACCGTCTCGGTTAACATGCCGGCCTTTTCAGCCTGAAACGAGTCGTACCGTGCCATCGCCCGGATTCGCCAGAGCGCTGCCCCTTTGCCTGGGGCTTACCCTGACCAACCTTGCCCCCGCCCACGCCTTCGAGCTGTTCCTCGGCAGCCCGGAGCTGCCCGAGGTGCTAACCGCCACGCGCCTGCAGCAATCGCCCGCCGCAGTTCCTGGCAGCATCAGCGTGCTGGACCGTGAGCTCATCAAGGCGAGCGGCGCGCGGGAACTCACCGAGCTGCTGCGGCTGGTGCCGGGAATGCTGGTGGTGCCGGAGGGCAATGCCACCCACGTCAATTACCACGGTGGCCTGATCGCTGCGGCGCGACGCCTTCAGGTGCTGGTAGACGGCCGCTCGGTGTACCGCCCGGCATTGGCTCAGGTCGACTGGGTGGACATCCCTGTGGCGCTGGAAGACATCGAGCGCATAGAGGTGTTTCGCGGGCCGAACACGGTCAGCTACGGCGCCAATGCTCTGCTGGGGGTGATCAACATTATTACCCGATCGCCGAGCGACAGCCTGGGAACGCAGGTGACCTACACCTCCGGCAAGCGCGGCATCAAGGACTGGTATGCCCGCCATGGGTTCGGCTGGGAAGATGGCTCGATGCGCGTTTCGCTCTCGGGCTTCGAACATGACCGCTTCGACACGGATAATTTCGGCCGGGACTTCGAAGACAGCCAGCGCCTGTCGCGCTTCAATCTGCGCGCCACTCATGAGCTGGACCGTCAACACTCTCTGGATTGGCAGCTGGCGTTCAAGGATGGCATCAATCAGGACAGGAATTACGCTTTTAACGACTACCCAGACAAGCTGCCCCCACAGCTTAACATTTACGCCCGCGACTATGCCGCCAGCCTGCGCTGGAACATTGATCTCTCGCCGACTCACAGCCTGTACGTACAGAACTCGGCCCAACACTGGGCACGCATCAAGGAGTGGCGTACCTGCTTTGAATATGCGACATCAACAATCTGTGGCGATGTAAACGAGAACAGCCGCGAAACCCGTTACGACCTTGAGGTGCAGGACACGCTGAGCCTCAGCGATACGCTCAGACTGGTCAGCGGAGCCAGCTACCGCCACGATGCTGTTACCTCGGAGACCTACTTCAAAGGCTCGCGCCACAAGGACATCACCCGGTTGTTCGGTCACTTTGAATGGTATGCAGCACCGCAATGGCTGCTGCAAGGCGGCGCATTGTACGAATACGACACCATGATCGGCGATTCACTGTCGCCGCGCTTGTCCCTCAATTACCTTCCGCACCCAGCACACGGCCTGCGAGCGGTCTACGCCGAGGCGGTGCGCTCACCCGACATGTTCGAGGAAGCGGCCGACGCGCAATACTACATTCGCAATCTGAACCCCAAACTGTTCGGGCAGGCTGCCGCCTATCTCCCGGAACGTCTCCTAGCACCCGGCGGCCTTTCGCAGGAAAGAATCGCGTCCCGGGAACTCGGCTACAACGGCCATTTTTCCAGTCTGGGCCTGCATCTCGACTTGCGCCTGTTCGACGAAGAAATCACCGAACTGCTTACGTTCTGGCCGGGGAGCGATCCCATGCCCGCCAGTAATGATGATCGCCTGAGCTTTCGAGGCTGGGAAACCGAGGCCAATTGGCACCTTGGGTTAAGTGATCGTTTGAGGCTGAGTTACGCCTATATCGAGCACGAGGCCACTCATTGGCGCGACATCAAGCTGACCCCTCGGCACAGCGGCTCGTTCAGCTGGCTGAGCGACTGGAGCCACGGTTGGAGCAGCAATGTCACTTACTTGGGCGCCAACAGCCTCAACGGGCATCGATTCGAGCGTGTCGACCTGAACCTCGGCAAGCGGCTGAATCTCGGCTCCACGCGCCTGGAACTGAGCGGCACTTGGCAGCAGCGACTGGACGACAACCCCCTCGGCGGAGCCAACACCAACTATCGCCAACGCCACGTCTACTGGCTGACCGCAGGAGTAGAACTCTGACTCCATGACCACGCATTCACGGATGAAAGCGCTGCGGGGGCTTTGTCTCGCCGCGCTACTGCTGGCCGGAGCGCCAGCCGTTCAGGCCCTGGAAATTCTGGTGGCGGCGCGGGAAAACAGCCCGGCCCTGCAGCGCTTCCTGGTCGGCCTGCAGGCCGCTCGGCCAGCGGATCGCGTGCGCCTTGCGACCACCGATCAACTGCCGGCGGAGGCCGCCACCTTGCCGCCGGATCTGCGCCTGATCCTCATCGGCCCGCAGTTGCTGGACTGGCGCCAGCGCTCCGTGGACGGTCCGCCAACGCTGGTGATGCAGGTCAACCGGGTCGAGGCGCGGCAGATCCTCGGGCGCCGACAGCCACTGGGCATCACCCTGCTGTGGAGCGACCCGCCCCCGGCCCGCCAGCTCAACCTGATCCGCCTGCTGCTGCCCCAGGCCCGTCACATCGGCGTGCTGTACAGCAATGACAGCGCCTTCCTGGTTCAGGAACTGCGCCAGGCGACCCCCGAAGGCGATCTGCAGATCAACGCACATTTCTGGCCGAACACCCGGGACCCGCGCGTACTGAGCCGCCTGCTGGACCAGAGCGACGTGCTGCTGGGGCTGGACGATTCTCAGCTGTACAACCCGCACACCATCAAGACCCTGTTGCTCAGCAGCTACGGGCGGCGCCAGGCGCTGATCGGGCCAACCGCCGCCTTCGTGCATGCCGGCAGCCTGGTCAGCAGCTACAGCGATCAGCAGGACTGGCTCGCCACCCTTGGCACGCTGCTCGACGGCAACCCCGCCGACTGGCCACACGAACACTACCCGACCCACTTCAAAGTCATGGGCAATACCCGGGTAGCCCTGTCGCTCGGTATTCCGATGCCCGACCCGCACCAGCTGGAACTAGGGCTGCAACGCCTGGAGGCCACTCCATGAAATCCATCAAGCGGTCCTTCTTCGTCTGGCACAGCCGCAACATCCATACCCACACGCTGATGGTCAGCCTGATGCCGGCACTGGCCCTTGGCCTGGTGCTGATCGCCTACTTCACCCACTCACGCCTGCAGGATCTGCGCGCCGAGCGCGACCAGGTCGGCCAGCTGATTGCCGACCAGTTGGCCCCGGCCACCGAATTCGGCGTGATCACCGGCAACTCGCTGGTGCTGGAGAGCCTGTTGCAGGGCAGCATGGATACGCCCTATCTGCGCGCCGTGGAGGTCTACGACCACAACGACCGGCTGCTGGCGGTGGCGGGCCAGCCGGCTGGGCCCAACGAGGCGAACATTTCCCTGTATGTGGCCTCGATCCGCCGTCAGCCGATCCCGCTGAGCGACCCGTTCCTGCCGGGCGGGTACGAGCGTCCCGCCGCCACGGAGGAGCGGCTGGGCTGGGTGCGTGTCAGCATGACCGACAACCCGTTCAGCGAGCGCCAGCGACAGATTCTGATGAGCGCCGGCCTGCTACTGGCCTTCGCCCTGTCCTTCACGCTGCTGCTCGCCCAGCGCCTGGCCCGCGGCCTCTCGCGACCGATCGGCAACATGGACCGCGCGGTGCTCTCCATCGGCCGTGGCCAGCAGGTCGCGCTGCTTCCGGAGCCACGCATTCGCGAGCTGGGCGACCTGGCCCGCCACATCAACCAGTTGGCGGTGGCACTTGCCACCGCCAACCGCGAGCAGCAGATCAGCATTCGCCAGCTGACCCTGGCCCGTGAGGAAGCGGAGGCGGCCAACCGTGCCAAATCGGACTTCCTGGCCATGATGAGCCATGAACTGCGCACCCCCATGAACGGCGTGCTCGGCATGCTGCAGCTGCTGGAAACCACCCCCCTGGATTCCGAGCAGGCCGAGTACACGGCACTGGCCAACGAATCCACCGAACACCTGCTGAAGGTGATCAACGACATCCTGGATTTCTCGCGCATCGAACGCGGATCGCTGGACTTCGAACACATCCCGTTCAACCTCGCCGAGCTGCTGCAGAACACCCTGCAGGCCTTCCAGCCGGGCGCCCAGCAGCGCGGCCTGAGCCTGGAGGCCGACACTCAGCCGGGCCTGGAAGACTACGAGGTGCGCGGCGATCCCACCCGCCTGCGGCAGATCCTGGTCAACCTGCTGGGCAACGCCCTTAAGTTCACCGAGCGTGGCGGCGTGCGCCTGGAAGTTCGCTGGCAGCAGGTGGACGAATCGCGCCTGCGGCTCAGCTGCGCCGTGCAGGATTCGGGCATCGGCATCGAGGCCGAGCGGCTGGCGCGCATGTTCGATCCCTTCCAGCAGGCCGACAGCTCGATCTCCCGCCGCTATGGCGGCACCGGCCTGGGCCTGTCCATCGCCCGCACCCTCGCCGAGGGCATGGGCGGCCAGCTGTTTGCGCGCAGCCAGCCCGGCAGCGGGTCCACCTTTACCCTGGAGCTGACCCTCGACTGCACACTGCAAGACGCGAACGTACCGGATCGGGAACCGCTGGACGCGGCACTCGGCGGCGGCCAGCACATCCTCATCGTCGAGGACAATGCGGTGAACCAGGCCGTCACCCAGGCCATGCTGCGCAGCCTGGGCTATCGCATCAGCCAGGCCTACACCGGTCGCGAAGCCCTGCGCATGGCCGAGACGGAACGTTTCGACGCCCTGCTCATGGACTGCCAGCTTCCCGAACTCGACGGCCTCAGCGCCACCCTCGAGCTGCGCAGGCTGCCGGGCTACGCCGAGGTCCCGGTCATCGCGCTGACCGCCAACGCCCTGCCCGGCGACCGCGAAGCCTGCCTGGCGGCGGGCATGAATGATTATCTGGCCAAGCCCTTCAAGCGGGCCGATCTGCAGCGCCTGCTGCTACGCTGGCTGACCGAACGCAAGGAGTCGCCCGACCGCGAGTGCTAAAGTCTCAGCACTTCGGATTCGCGTTTGGCGAACACTTGTATCCCGTCGCCTGTGACTTTCTCGTGCAGGCGGCTGTCTCTTAGGCTGATTTGCACAGCCACGCGCGTGCAGACGAACGATTTACCCCAGAGCCAATACTGGGACTTTTGAGGAACTCGCATGACACAACAGAACGCCTTCACCCGGGAAGACTTGCTGCGCTGCAGCCGCGGTGAGCTGTTTGGCCCGGGTAATGCGCAACTGCCCGCGCCGAACATGCTGATGGTCGACCGGATTACCCATATCTCCGACGTCGGTGGCAAATACGGCAAGGGCGAGATCGTCGCCGAGCTCGATATCCACCCGGACCTGTGGTTCTTCGGCTGCCACTTCGAAGGCGACCCCGTCATGCCCGGCTGCCTTGGCCTGGACGCCATGTGGCAGCTGGTCGGTTTCTTCCTGGCCTGGCAGGGCAACCCCGGCCGGGGCCGCGCCCTGGGTTCGGGCGAAGTGAAATTCTTCGGCCAGGTGCTGCCCACCGCCAAGAAGGTCACCTACAACCTGCACATCAAGCGCACCATCAACCGCTCGCTGATCCTGGCTATCGCCGATGGCAGCGTCAGCGTCGATGGCCGCGAAATCTACAGTGCCGAAGGCTTGCGCGTCGGCCTGTTCACCTCCACTGACAATTTCTAAGGGTCAATCCGTATGCGTCGCGTCGTGATTACCGGCCTGGGCATCGTTTCCTGCCTGGGCACCGATAAAGAAACCGTCTCCGCCAGCCTGCGCGCCAGCCGCCCGGGCATCCGTTTCAATCCGTCCTATGCGGAAATGGGCCTGCGTAGCCAGGTATCCGGCTCGGTGGACCTGAATCTGGAAGAGCTGATCGATCGCAAGGTCTACCGGTTCATGGGCGACGCTGCGGCCTTTGCCTACCTGTCCATGCAGCAGGCCATCGCCGATGCCGGCCTGAGCGAGGAGCAGATCTCCAACCCGCGCACCGGCCTGATCGCCGGCTCGGGCGGCGCTTCCACCTTCAACCAGATGGAAGCCATGGACATCCTGCGCGAGAAGGGCGTCAAGCGCGTCGGCCCGTACCGCGTGCCGCGCACCATGGGCAGCACCGTATCCGCATGCCTGGCCACCCCCTTCAAGATCAAGGGCGTCAACTACTCGATCTCCTCGGCCTGCGCCACCAGCGCGCATTGCATCGGCAACGCCGTCGAGCAGATCCAGATGGGCAAGCAGGACATCGTCTTCGCCGGCGGCGGTGAAGAAGAACACTGGAGCCAGAGCTTCCTGTTCGATGCCATGGGCGCCCTGTCCACCCAGTACAACGACGCCCCGGAAAAGGCCTCCCGCGCCTACGACGCCAAGCGTGACGGCTTCGTGATCGCCGGCGGTGGCGGCATGGTGGTGGTCGAGGAGCTGGAACACGCCCTGGCCCGTGGCGCCAAGATCTACGCGGAAATCGTCGGCTACGGCGCCACCTCCGACGGCTACGACATGGTCGCCCCGAGCGGTGAAGGCGCGGTGCGCTGCATGCAGCAGGCCCTGGCCACCGTCGACAGCCCGATCGACTACCTGAATACCCATGGCACCTCGACTCCGGTCGGCGACGTCGCGGAAGCCCGCGCCGTGCGCGAAGTGTTCGGCGACAAGGCCCCGGCCATCAGCTCCACCAAGAGCCTGTCCGGCCACTCCCTGGGCGCCGCCGGCGTGCAGGAAGCGATCTACTGCCTGCTGATGATGGAAGGCAACTTCATCGCCGGCTCGGCCAACATCGAGGAACTGGACCCGGAAGTCGCCGACCTGCCGATCCAGCGCACCACCGTCGAGAACGCCAAGCTCGACACCGTGATGAGCAACAGCTTCGGCTTCGGTGGCACCAACGCCACCCTGGTGCTGAAGCGCTGGCAGGGCAAGTAAGCCCGGTCCGCAGAAATGAAAAAAGGCGCCTTCGGGCGCCTTTTTCGTTTCAGGCCCCGTGGAGGACCGTAGGGTAGACAACGGCGCAGCCTTGTCTACCGCAGCCCCCTTCGGTGGGTAATCGCTGCGCGAGTTACCCACCCTACCTGGCTGGCAAGCGCACCGCGAACGACGCCCTGTTCTCAGCTTGTCCAATCTGCCGGAAGTGGCCAAGCTTCAGCCTCCGCCCCTTCTGGAGACCCGCCCTTGGACTGGCACTCCCTGCTCAGCCGCGAACGCCTCGGCAAGCCCGCGCACGGCACCGAGGAACTTGGCCGCTCGCCGTTCCACAAGGACCACGACCGGGTGATCTTCTCCGGCGCCTTTCGGCGCCTGGGCCGCAAGACCCAGGTGCACCCGGTATCCAGCAACGACCACATCCACACGCGCCTGACCCACTCCCTGGAAGTCAGCTGCGTCGGCCGTTCGCTGGCCATGCGCGTCGGCGAGATGCTGCGCGGCGAGCTGCCGGAATGGTGCGACCCGGGCGACCTGGGCATGATCGTGCAATCCGCCTGCCTGGCCCACGACATCGGCAACCCGCCGTTCGGCCATTCCGGGGAGGACGCCATTCGCCACTGGTTCCAGCAGGCCGGCGAACGTGGCTGGCTGGACGACATGGACGACGACCAGCGCAACGACTTCCTGCATTTCGAAGGCAACGCCCAGGGCCTGCGGGTGCTGACCCAGCTCGAATATCACCAGTTCGACGGCGGCATGCGCCTCACCTACGCCACCCTCGGCACCTACCTGAAGTATCCCTGGAGCTCCCGCCACGCCGACGCCCTGGGCTACAAGAAGCACAAGTTCGGCTGCTACCAGAGCGAGCTACCGGTGCTGGAGCAGATCGCCGGCAAGCTGGGCCTGCCACAGCTGGACGAGCAGCGCTGGGCGCGGCATCCGCTGGTCTACCTGATGGAGGCGGCGGACGACATCTGCTACGGCCTGATCGACCTGGAAGATGGCCTGGAAATGGACCTGCTCGATTACGCCGAGGTGGAAGCCCTGCTGCTCGGCCTGGTCGGCGACGACCTGCCGGAAACCTACCGCCAGCTCGGTCCGCACGATTCGCGCCGGCGCAAGCTGGCGATCCTGCGCGGCAAGGCCATCGAGCACCTGACCAACGCCGCCGCGCGGGCCTTCGTCGACCAGCGCGACGCCCTGCTGGCCGGCACCCTGGAAGGCGACCTGGTGGAGCACATGCAGGGGCCGGCGCGTTATTGCGTGCAGCAGGCCAAGGCCACCGCGCGGGAGAAGATCTTCCAGGACAAGCGCAAGACGCTGCACGAGATCGGCGCCTACACCACCCTGGAAATCCTGCTCAACGCCTTCTGCGGCGCGGCACGCGAGCAGCATGGCGGGCGTACGCCCTCGTTCAAGCATCGCCGGGTGCTCGACCTGCTGGGCAACAACGCGCCCGATCCGCACTGGCCGCTGTACCGGGGCTATCTGCGCATGCTGGATTTCATCGCCGGGATGACCGACAGCTACGCCAGTGAGATGGCCCTGGAACTGACCGGCAGGGCACGCCCGCTGTGACTGAACGTTGCCTGCGTGAGTCAGTCTACTCAGCGCAGGCAACCCGCTTCGCCGCAGAGTCCCGATCCCGACACGACACCCGAACCATGCGTCTTCGTATTCCCCATGCCGTCCGCCACGGCTTTTCGGCACCGGTCTGGGGTGTCGCCACTGTCGCCACGCTCGGCTGCGCCCTGCCCTTGATACTCGGCCTGGTCAGCGGCCATAACGGCTTCCTGTGGGCAGCCCTGGGGGCGTTCCAGGCGGCCCTGGCCAATCCGCTGCACCGCTACGGCATGCTGCGCATGCTGCTCATGGGCACCTTCGGCGCCGCTGCGGCCGCCCTCGGCTACACCGCCGCCACGCATCCGCTGCTCAGCCTGGTGCTGTTCGCCGCCATGGGCCTGCTGCTGGCCCGCCTGCAACGCTACGGCAACGAAGCCGGCAAGCTCGGCCTCGGCCTGGCGGTGTGCCTGTGCCTCGGCCAGGGCAGCCTGAACCACAGCGACCTGAACAATGCCGGGGCGATCGCCATGCTGTTCCTGCTCGGCGCCCTGTGGACCGCATTGCTGGCCTTCATCCTGCGCGGCCTGCATGCGTTGCGCACCTGGCCGTACATGCCGCGCCTGCTGGCGGTGTTGCGCGTGATGCGGCGCCAGGCCCGCAGCGTTCCGCGCGAACCGTGGCTGCTGCACGCACTGGCCTGCGTGCTGTCCCTGGGGCTGGCCGGCCTGTTCATCGAACGGCTGGAACTGGCCCACGGCTACTGGCTGAGCCTGACGGTGGTGATCATGCTGCAGCTCAACCTGGTGCAGGGGCTGCGCCCGCTGCTGTACATGGCCCTGGCCGTGCTGCTGGTCAGCGCACTGATGACCGCCGTCGGCCACAGCCTGCAGCGGCCGTTGCTGCTCAGCGCTCTGCTGCTGCCGGTGATCTTCGTCAACCGCGCCTTTCAGGCCAGCCATTACCTGCTGTTCGCCATCCAGACCACGCTCGGCTGCCTGCTGCTGCGCGAAGGGCTGGCCACGGACTGGCAACAGCCGCAGGGCCGCTTGCTGAACGTGATATTGGGGATCGTGCTGGTACTGCTGATGGCCGCCCTGGTGCAGGCATTGCAGCGCGCCCTGGCGAGGCGGCGAGCGGTATAAACCCGTAAGCCGCCGCCCCCCTTGTAGGGCCGGGTTTATCCCGGCCGGCGGGGATGAGCCCGGCGCCACGGCGCGGGCTTAAGCCCGCCGGCCGGCGTAAAGCCGGCCCTACAGGGCAGATCGGAAGCCGGCGCACACCGCTCGGTGGGCGCCGGCTCGGGGACGGGCTTATTCAGCCCGGAAGGTGCGCGGCTTGAGCGCTTCGGGCTTGAGGAAGTCCTTCTCACCCACATTGTCGTGGTCGCCCAGCAACTTGCCATTGACGGTCAGGCCATAGCTGGTGGTCTTGTGGAAGGTAGCCTCGTACTTGGCACGGGTTTCCTTCACGTCACCGGTGTAGCGCGGGTCCTGCGGGCGCTCCTGGGTGTTGATGTACTGCGCCACGTCCCAGGCTTCCTGGTCGCTCAGGGTGCCGCGCTGGCCCAGCGGCATGTTGTGCTTGACGAAGGCCGCCAGGGTGAAGTGACGGGAGATGCCGGCGCCCCAGTTGTAGGAGCGGTCGCCCCACACCGCCGGGAACACCACCTTGTCGTTCTGCACCAGGCCGGCGCCGTCCTTGCCGTGGCAGATGCTGCACTTGGCCTCGTAGATCTGCTTGCCACGCGCCTGATCCGGCTTCTGCTGCGGGTCGCTCAGCTTCGGATAGCCACGCCCGTAGATCGGCGCAGTGGGATACATCTCGGCACCCTTGGCCAGCCACTGATGGTAGGCGGACAGCGCCAGCATGTCGTCGCTGCCATAGGCCGGCGGCTTGCCGTTCATGGAAAAGCTGAAGCAGCCGGCGATGCGCTCTTCCAGGTTGTTCACATGGTTGTTCTTCGGCCGGAAGTCCGGCAGGGTGACGGCCGCCGGCCACACCGGACCGGCGTAAGGCAGGCGCCCTTCGCCCATGTGGCAGCTGCTGCAGTTCATGCTGTTGAACACGTTCTTGCCGCGCAGCTGCTGGGTGTTCATGAACAGGTCATGGCCACGGCGGATCACCCGCTTCAGCTCCGGGTGCATTGCGCTCTTTTCCAGGTCGTCCATGGTCGGCGGCACATGCACCAGCTGACCTTCCTTCGGCTTGGGCATCTCGACCGGGAAGCGCACTTCCGCGCTGGCGTTCAGGCTCAGCAGGCCGACCGCGACGGCGGCGGCCAGTTTCACGAATGGGGTATTCATCGACTCGCTCCTCACTTGGCCGGCTGCCGGGACAGCCACTGGGATACCGCGCGGATATCCTTCTCATCCATACGCTCGGCAATCGCCAGCATCAGATGCAGGGGGTCGTTGTCGCGGGTGCCGTTCTTCCAGGCGTGCAACTGATCGGCGATATAACCCGCGTTCTGACCGGCCAGCGCCGGGAAGTTTGCGCCCACGCCCTGGTTGTTCGGCCCATGGCAGCTCTGGCAGGGCACGATGTAGCGCTCCCAGTCGCCGACGGTGGCGAGCTTTTCGCCGTGGGCCAGTTCCTCGGCGCTGGCCTGCTCGCCGCCCTTGCCGGCGGTGGCGGGAAGCTGGCTGTAATAGACCGCCACATCACGCATCTGCTGATCGGTCAGCATGTTCACGAACGGCATCATCACCGGGCTCTGGCGGCTGCCGGCCTTGATGTCGTTCAGCTGCTTGTACAGGTAGTCGGCATTCAGGCCCGCCAGGCGCGGCCAGGATTGGCCACCGGCGATGTTCATGCCGCCGCCATCGGGCTGGTGGCAGCTGGTGCAGACGGCCGCGGCCTGCTGGCCGGCCTTGGCGTCGCCTTCCAGCGCCTGGGCGCTGGTGGCCGCGCTCAGCGCCACGGCCAGGGTCAACGGGGTCAGAAGCTTCTTCATTGCGCTCCCCTCATCATTGGAGATGTACATCGGGCAGATCCTTTCGCCGTCTGTGGGCACGACGCAAAGACCCTATGAAACCACCGTGCCAAATTGCCGCAGCTCGATTAAGGCTGCGTTAAGTTCGGACTGCCGGCCTCCCTCCAAAGGTCGCAGACCGTCTGATCCGGATCAGCATTCGCGGCGCGCGGCAGGGCATAATGCCGCCACGTTTCTGTCGTAAGTGATTTGCCATGCTTGTCCTGCTCGTCGAAGACGACCCCCTGATCGCCAGCGCCATCGTCGCCGGCCTCAATGTTCAGGGGCTGACCACCGAGCATGCGGCAAGCGCCGCCGCCGCCGAGGCCTTGCTGCGCGCGGCGATCTTCGATGTGCTGGTGCTCGACGTCGGCCTGCCCGACGAGGATGGCCTGTCGCTGCTGCAACGCTTGCGCCGGCAGGGGTTGACCACCCCGGTGCTGATGCTCAGCGCCCGCGACACGGTGAGCGACCGGGTCGCCGGCCTGCAGGCCGGCGCCGACGATTACCTGCTCAAGCCCTTCGACTTGCGCGAACTGACCGCGCGCCTGTACAGCCTGAAGCGACGTGCCGGCGGCCGCTGCGTGAATCCGGTCGAGCACGGCCCGCTGCGCTACGACCCCAGCACCCGCGAAGCGCTGCTCGACGGCCTGCCGGTGGAACTGACCCGGCGCGAACACGCCCTGCTGGAAACCCTGCTGGACAACCCGGGGCGCATTCTCAGCGGGGAACAGCTGAAGAACGCGCTCTACGGCTTCGCCGACGACGTGGAGAGCAATGCCCTTAACGTGCATATCCACCACCTGCGCCGCAAGCTGGGCAGCCAGATCATCGAGACGGTACGTGGCCTGGGCTACCGCCTCGGCGAACCCGGGCGGACCGACGCATGAGCCTGCGTCTGCGCCTGAGCCTGATCCTCGGCAGCGCCTTCCTGCTGCTCTGGACCCTGACGGCCACCTGGCTGCTCTTCGATCTGCGCAATCAGACCATGCTGGCCCTGGATCAGCGCCTGGCCGCCTCGGCACGCATGGTCGCCGGGCTGGTGGCGCAACTGCCGGCAGACCTGCTCAACAGTCTGGATGAGCAGCGTTTGAGCGCGCAACAACTGGGCATTCCCAATGGCCTGCGCTGCCAAGTCAGCTCCCTGCGCGGCACCGTACTGGCGCGCAGCCACGCCCTGCCTGGCGACCCGCTGGACCCGGCGCAGAAGGGGTACCGTTCGCAAACCATCGATGGCCTCCTCTGGCGCAGTTACACGCTGATCAACGACGAGGGCCTGCGCATCACCACAGCCGACCGCCTCGACGAACGTTCGCAACTGGAACGCTCCATCTGGCTGAGCGCCATGGTGCCAGCCCTGGTCGCGCTGCTCGGCAGCCTGGCCATTCTCTGGCTGGGCATCGGCAAGGGCCTGGCGCCGCTGACGCGCATCCGCGAAGCCCTGGCACGGCGCAGCGCCGACGATCTGCGCGCACTGCCCGATCAGGACCTGCCCAGCGAACTGCAGCCGCTGGTGACCTCCCAGAACCTGCTGCTGGAACGCATCGCCGCAGCCATGGAGCGCGAACGCAGCCTGACCAACAACATGGCCCACGAGCTGCGCAGCCCGCTGACGGTGATCAAGACCTGCCTGCAGGTGGCGCGCATGACCGATGGCGCCGCCGCCGAACAGGCGCTGGCCAATGCCGAACAGGGTGCCGATCGCCTGCAGCGCACCCTGGAGCAGTTGCTGCTACTGGCGCGCCTGGAAGGCCAGCTGCCGCTGGAAGACGACGAACCCCTGTCGGCCCGCGAAGTGGCCGAACTGGCCATTCACGATGTCAGCCCGGCGCCTGTCGCGCTGCAGCTGACGGAGCCACTGACCAGCACCCCGCTGGCCATGCCCACGGTGCTGGCCATCACCGCGTTGCGCAATCTGCTGGAGAATGCCGTGCGCCATACGCCGCCGGGCACCCGCGTGGAGCTGTGGGTGGCGGAAGATACGGGCCGGGTACGCTTCACGGTGCGCGATCATGGCGCCGGCGTGCCCGACACACACCTGTCCCGGCTGACCCAGCGTTTCTGGAGCCAGGGCAACGGGAACGGCCTGGGCCTGGCCATCGTCCAGGCGATTGCCGAGCGCTGCGCGGCCCGGCTCGACTTCGACAACCGCCCCGACGGCCTGCGCGTCAGCCTGAGCGTGCCGCTGCGCGCCAGCTGAGGGCGCCACGGCGCGGGGCACCGACCCGGCCGTCTACGCTTCCAGTACCCGTCGCGGGCCAGGGATCATGGCCTGCTCTGGAGCGCACTCGATGCCCAAGGCCGTTCACCGCTTGCCTCTGCATGTCCTGATCACCCTGCTGTTCGGCAGCCTGCTGCTGCTCAGCGGCTTCGTGCTGGGCGTGTTTCATTACCGCCAGGCCAGCCAGATCATCTATGACAGCAGCGCCCAGCTGTCGGCGCAGATCCAGGAAGCCGTGGAGCAAGACCTGCAGAACACCTTCACGCCGATCCGCCGCTTGCTGCAGCTGCTGTCCCAGGCACCCTCGACCCTGGGCCGCGATCTGGACCAGCGCCTGCCGCTGCTGCGGCCCTTCAGCCAGGCGCTGCGCGACAACCCGCAACTGGACTCTCTCTACGTCGGCTATCCGGATGGCGACTTCTTCATGGTCCGACCGCTGCGCGATACACGCCTCAGAACGCTGCTCGACGCCCCGCAGGGCGCGCGCTTCCAGGTCTGGTCGATCGAGCGCAGCGGCCGGCGCATCGTCTCCCAATACCGTTTCTACGACGACACGCTGAATGTCATCAGCCGCGTGACGCAACCCACGGAGGCCTACGACCCACGCGGCCGCAACTGGTATGTCGCCGCCCGGGAAAGCGCCCGGATCACCACCACCGAGCCGTATGTGTTCTATTCCAGCCGCCAGGTCGGCACCACCCTGGCCCTGGCCGTGCACGGCGAGGCCGTGCTGGCCGCCGACCTTACCCTGGCCGACCTGTCCGCCACCCTGGCCCGCCACAACGTCACGCCGGATACCCAGCTGGTGCTCTACGACAGCCAGGGGCGCGCCGTGGCCTTCCCCAGCAGTTCGCTGGTGATCGACGACGCCCCGGACCAACTGATTCCCGCCCGGCGCCTCAGCCCCGGGCTGGCCGCGCTGTTCGACATGCCCACCCTGCTGCAGGGCCGCCTGCGCCTGGCCGGGCGCGACTGGCTGGTGTCGCGCAGCCGCATCGCCGAAGGCGGGCCGCAGGGTCTCAACCTGGCCATTCTGGTGCCGGAGGACCAGTTGCTCGACGACGCCTATCGCGTGCGCTGGCAGAGCGCGCTGATCACCATTGGCGTCACCGTCCTCGGCATGCTGCTGGCCTGGCTGGCCTCGCGACTGCTGGTACTGCCGCTGCGCAGCCTGGCGCGCAACGCCGAAGCCATCGGCCGTTTCGATTTCAGCCAGACGGTGGACAACCGCTCGCCGGTGCTGGAGATCGACCAGTTGGCCGGGGTGATGCGCCACATGCGCACCAACCTGGCCAGCTTCCTGGAAATCAACGCCTCGCTGGCCGCCGAAACCCGCTACGAGGCCCTGCTCGAACGGGTGCTGCGCGAAACCCTGGGCATTGGCGGCGCCGACGCCGGCCTGCTGTACCTGCGTGACACCGACAGCGGCCGCCTGGAGCCCCAGGGCTGGCTGCTGCGCGATTCCCATGACGCGCCGGTGCGCGGCGGGCTGCTGGCCTACCGGAACAGCGCCAGCGCGCCGGTCTGGCTGCGTCAACCGGCGGAAGGCGGCGAGAGCCTGCTGATCGCCCTGGGCTACGAGCAGGCCGGCGACCTGCGCGAGCTGATGGAGCGACTCGACTGTCGTCAGCTGCAGTTGTTATGCGTCGGCCTGCACAACCGCCAGGGCGATACCCTGGGCGTGCTGTTGTTGCTCAACCGCATCACCGGCTCGCAGAGCGATCCCAGTCTGCTGCAGCCGGCGCGCATCGCCTTCGTGGAAGCCGTCTCCGGCGCCGCCGCGCTGAGCATCGAGAGCCAGCGCCTGCTGGATCGCCAGAAGCGCCTGCTGGAAGCGTTCATCCAGGTGATCGCCGGCGCCATCGACGCCAAGAGCCCCTACACCGGCGGGCATTGCCAGCGGGTACCGGAACTGACCCTGATGCTGGCGCGCGCGGCGGCCGCCAGCCACGAGCCGCCCTTCGCGAACTACCGGCCTTCCGACGAGGACTGGGAAGCCCTGCATATCGCCGCCTGGCTGCATGACTGCGGCAAGGTCACCACCCCGGAATACGTGGTGGACAAGTCCACCAAGCTGGAAACCCTCTACAACCGCATCCACGAGATCCGCACCCGCTTCGAGGTGCTCAAGCGCGACGCCTGGGTCGATTACTGGCGCGCCCTGGCCGAAGGAGGCGACGCGACGCCGCTGGCGGAGCGCCGCGACCGCCAGCTGGCCGAGCTGGACGACGACTTCGCCTTCGTCGCCCGCTGCAACCAGGGCGGCGAGAGCATGGCCGACGAGGATCTGCGCCGCCTGCAGCGCATCGCCCGGCGGCGCTGGCAACGCACGCTGGACGATCGCCTCGGCCTGTCCTGGGAAGAAGCCCAGCGCAAGGCGCGGGAACCGGCCGCGCCCCTGCCGGTGGAGGAGCCGCTGCTGGCCGACCGGCCGGATCACCTGATCGAGCGCCCCGAGCCGGAACGCATCGCTCCGGACAACCCCTGGGGTTTCCAGATCCGCGTGCCCGACTACAAGTTCGACCTGGGCGAGCTGCACAGCCTGTCGGTCCGCCACGGCACCCTCACCGAGGAGGAGCGTTACCTGATCAAGCACCACATCATGCAGACCCTGATCATGCTCAGCCACCTGCCCTTCCCGCCGCACCTGAAGGACGTGCCCGACATTGCCGGCAGCCACCACGAACGCATGGACGGCAACGGCTATCCGCGCCGCCTGACTGCCGAACAGCTGAGCCTGCCGGCGCGCATGATGGCCATCGCCGACATCTTCGAAGCCCTCACCGCCGTCGACCGGCCCTACAAGCGCGGCAAGACCCTCGGCGAGTCCCTCATGCTCATGGCCAACATGTGCCGCAACGGCCACATCGACCCGGACCTGTTCCGCCTGTTCGTGCGCAGCGATCTGCCGCGCCGGTACGGCGAGCGCTTCCTGGCGCCAGAGCAGGTCGACGTGGTGGATGAACGGGCCGTGCTGGCGCGCGCGGGCATCGCCTGACTAGCGCCCGGCCGGGCCGACAAACCGTGCGGTCGCTTCCAGCGCCGCGCCGATATCCGGCCAGGGCACGCCTTGACGCGCGGCGAAGGCGCGGGTCACCGAGGTATCGAAGCGTTGCGTCTGGATGAAATGCAGCGACTCCGGCTCGGTGCGCAACAGCTGCGTCGCGCCCGGCACCTGCAGGATGGCGTGCAGCACGCCGAGCGGCAGGTACCGACGCGGCGGCGCGACGGCCAGCGCCCGCGCCAGCCGCTCGAGCAGACCGGCCAGGTTCGGCGTGGCATCGTCCAGGACCAGCAGCTCGCCACCGACCAGCGCCGGATCGAACGCCGCCAGGCGCAGCAGCTCGGCCAGGAAATCCACGCACACCAGCGGCAACCAGTGCGCCGGCGTGCCGGGGATCGCCCGCAGACGCCCTCGGGCCAGGTTGTCGATCAGCCCGGCCAGCGGTTGCGCCGGCAGCATGTGGCCGGTCCGGCTGTGCCCGCAGAGCGTCGCCGGGTGCACGCAGGTCAACGCGCCCGCCAGCTCGCGCATCCGCCGGTTGACCAGGAAGTGCGCCTCCAGCTTGCTGCCCTCGTAGCCACCGCTGCGCCGGTAGACGCCGGCCCAGTCGGTGCGCGCAGGGTGCTCCGTATCGATACCCAGACGCCGCAGGTGCGTGGAGTTGTGCAGCATGAAGCCGCCCACCATCAGCAATCGACTACCGGAGGCGGCGGCCAGCTCGGCGATCTGCCGGGCGCCGTGCACGTTCACGGCGCGCGCCCGGTCCACCGGCAAGCGCCAGGCGAACTGGGCACCCAGGTGAAACACCACCGCCGCCTGTCCAGTGCGTCGCCGATCCGAGTCGCTCAGGCCCAGGCCGGAGCTGGCGAGATCACCGGCCAGCGCATGCAGCAGTTCGCCATGCCCGCCCAGGGCATCGACCTGCTCGCGCAACGCCGGCAGCGTCTCGGGGCGGCGCAGCAGGGCCAGCACCGGGTGTCCGTGGGCAGTGAGAGTGGCCAGCAGGTGGCGGCCTATGAAGCCACTCGCTCCAGTTACTAGGCATGTCGGATTCATCGTGTCGCTTCCTTCGTGGAGAGGCGGCGCAGGCTAAACTGTCGAGCCCAGTCGAAGGTCAAGGGGGCACGAAATGCGTATCGGCGAACTGGAAATTCGCAGCGGCGCCAGCCGTCACACGCTGCGCTATTACGAGCGCATCGGCCTGCTGCAGGCCCGCCGGCGCGCCAACAACTACCGTGAGTACGACGAGCAGGCAGTGGCCGAACTGGCCTTCATCCGTCAGGCCCAGACGATGGGTTTTGCCCTGGAGGAGGTCCGCGAGCTGCTCGCCGCGCGGCGCAACCGGCAACTGGACTGCGCCCGTGGCGCCGCGCTGATCGCCGACAAGCTGGTCGCCCTGGACGCCCGCCTGGACGAGCTGAACCAGCTGCGCGAGCGGCTGCGGACCGAGCGCGAGCGCCTGCTGCTCAGCGCGGCGCGGTCCGGAGTCGACTGCGGCGCCGCATCCTGATAGGCAGCGCCGGGGTGCTCCGCGTAGACTGCTCCGGCACCGCACTCCAGGAGGCTTCATGGCGCGCTATCCCCTGCTGGTCATGCTGGCTCTGCTCGGCCTGGCCTGGCTGTTCGACCGCCTGTCATCCGTGCCCCTGGGCCTGCCCGGGCTGTCATGGCTCGGCATCGCCTTGCTGCTGGCCGGCGGGCTGCTGCTGACCCTCGCCGCCGGGCTGTTCCGCGCACGCGGCACCACCGTGGACCCGACGCGCAGCCCGGACACCCTGGTCACCGACGGCCTCTATCGACTGTCACGCAACCCCATGTACCTCGGCATGCTGCTGGTGCTGACCGGCTTCGCCCTGTGGCGGGACTCCTGGCTCGCGCTGCTCAGCCCGCTGGCCTTCTTCCTTTACATGAACCAGGTGGTGATTCCCCGCGAGGAACGCATGGTGGAAAGCCGCTTCGCCGAGCAGTTCCAGCGCTACCGGCAACGCACCCGCCGTTGGCTCTGAGCTGCCTTGGCGGCGGATGGCGGCCCCGCTATGGCAGCAGGTTCTTGAAGACCACCCCGTCCTTCATGATCAGCAGGAAGTTCTTCTCCGGGTCGCCGATCAGCGACAGGTCCTGGGTGGGATCGCCGTCGACCAGCAGCAGATCGGCCATCGCCCCCTCCTCGATCACCCCGACCGGCCCCTCCAGCGGGTAGCGTGGCCCGGCCAGCGCCAGCAGCTGGCCATTGTTGCGGGTGGCAATCTGCAGGACCTCGCCGGGGCTGTACCAGCGCTGCATCGAGACCAGCAGCGCGTTCTGGTGATTGCCGACGGTGCCGCGGCCGAGGATATCGGTGCCGAAGGCGACCTTGGCCTTGTGCTTCTTGGCCAGCTCGAAGGCGCGATCGGTGCCCGTGCTGACCATCAGCTGCTTGGCGCGCGCCGCGCCGGTCTTGGGGTTGGCCAGCTCATTGTCAAGGAACGGCTGCAGGCTCCACCAGGCGCCCTTTTCGACCATCATCCGCACGGTTTCCTCGTCCACCAGCTGGCCGTGCTCGATGCTGCGCACGCCGGCCTCCAGGGCCATGCGCACGGCCTTCGAGGTGTAGGCATGCACGGCCACGTAGGTGCCCCAGTTCTCCGCCGCCAGCACGGCGGCGCGCAGTTCCTCGGGGCCGAACTGGGTGACGTCGATCGGGTCGTACAGCGAGGTCACTCCGCCGCCGGCCATCAGCTTGATCTGGGTGGCGCCGAGCATCAGCTGCTCGCGAGCACGACGCAGCACCTCATCCGCGCCATCGGCGATGGCGGTGACGCGCACCTGATCGCTGTAGGTCAGTGGCGCGCCTTCGGGACGCGGCACTTCGTGGGGCAGGCGGAAATCGCCGTGGCCACCGGTCTGCGAAATCATCGCGCCCGACGGCAGGATGCGCGGCCCCGGCACCAGGCCTTCCTCGATGGCTCGCTGCAGACCGAAGGACGGCCCCCCCATGTCGCGCACCGAGGTGAAGCCGCGCATCAGGGTCGCCTCGGCCACGGTGCCGGCCAGCAGGTGCAGATAGGCGATATCGGCGGTCAGGGCCTGCACGGTACTGGGGCTGGCCAGCAGTGAGTGCCAGTGCGCGTCAATCAGCCCCGGCATCAGGGTGCGCCCACCGCCGTCGATGATCTGCGGCTGCATGTCCGCTTCAAGCGGGATGGGGGATGCGGAGATGCTCCGGATCCGCCCTTCGACGATCAGCACATTGGCCGGAGTCGCGGCGCGCCGGGTCGACTTGCCGTCGAACAGGTGGACGTTCTTCAGCAGCACCGGCGACGGCTCGGCGGCGGCCGCCGTCCCCAGCCAGGCGCACGTGCAAGCGAGGGCGGCGGCACGCAACAGACTGAGTCGTTTCATCACCGCACCCCCGCTCGCCTTATTCGTCCCGGATCAGCATAGCCAGCCGCCTCCACACCGCTCGCCGGACGCGCCTGCCCTTCGCCGGTTGGCCTGGCCCGGGCTTCTGTGCGAGCATCCGGCCATCCGATCCGCATAGAACAACAACACATGATCCGACCCTTTACCCCCACCGACATGGACGCCGTGCTGGGCGTCTGGCTGAACGCATCCATCAAGGCCCACGATTTCATCGCCCCGGACTACTGGGTGGCGCGGGTCGGCGACATGCAGCAGGTCTACCTGCCCGCCGCCGAGTCCTATGTGTATGAAGAGGACGGCGAGGTACTGGGCTTCCTGTCCCTGGTCGGCACCACCCTGTCCGCGCTGTTCGTTGCCCCGGACCGCCAGGGTGAAGGCATCGGCACGCGGCTGCTCGAGCATGCCCAGCAGCTGCGGCCCGAGCTGACCTTGTGCGTCTATGCGGCCAACGTGCGCAGCATCGCCTTCTATGAAAAGCACGGTTTCCGCCGGCTGGGCAGCCAGGCGGATGAACACACCGGCCACGAAGAATGGACCATGAGCTGGTCCGATCCGCAGTCCGCCTGAGTTTGCGCGCCAGTGCCGGCCATGGGCCGGCGCGATCGCTACCCTGCAGCCTTCCCCTCTCCTGGAGTTCAACGGATGAATGCCGCTCTGATTTTCTGGCCGGTTCTGGCTCAGATCGCCCTGACCCTGTCCATCTACGTCATCCTGGCCCGGCGCAAGGCCGCCGCGATCAAGGCCCGCACCGTCAACATGAAGGAAGCCGCCTTGGATAACCGGGCCTGGCCGGAATCGGTGGTCAAGGTGTCCAACAACCTGGCCAACCAGTTCGAAGCCCCGGTGCTGTTCTATGCCCTGTGCCTGACGCTGTATGTCATCGATGGCGTCGGCCTGGCCGCGCTGCTGCTGGCCTGGCTGTATGTGGCGCTACGCGTGGTGCATGCGGTCATTCACATCGGCTCGAACTACGTGCCGCGGCGCCTGCAGGTGTTCGTGCTGAGCGTTGGCGTGCTGCTGGCACTGCTGGCGGTCAGCGCCTGGCAGCTGCCGGGCGTCTGAAACGGCGACAAGAACCTGCTTTTCGGCGCCATTTACCGGCGTTGTAACCTGTTCGCCACCTCGACTTGAGACAACCCGAAACGAGATAGTCGGCTTGCGGCCTTCCAGTCCGCGACGGTTATCGGCACAATGCGCCCCCTCTTTGAAAAGGGGGGGTGCCGAAGCGCCTCCGCCAGCCGACTCGCACGGGTTTACAGATGCTCAAGACGCCCTATTACCTGATCGACAAGCAGAAACTGCTGCCCAATCTGGAAAAGATCGCCTACGTGCGCGAACACTCCGGAGCCAAGGCGCTGCTGGCGCTGAAGTGCTTCGCCACCTGGTCGGTGTTCGACCTGATGCATCAGTACATGGACGGCACCACCTCGTCCTCCCTGTACGAAGTGAAGCTCGGGCGCGAGAAGTTTCCCGGCGAGACCCATGCCTACAGCGTGGCCTGGGCCGACGACGAGATCGAGGAGGTGCTGGCCGCCTCGGACAAGATCATCTTCAACTCCATCGGCCAGCTGCAGCGCTTCGAACAGGCTTCGGCCAACCATGTGCGCGGCCTGCGGGTGAACCCGGGCGTCAGCAGCTCGGACTACCTGCTCGCCGACCCGGCCCGTCCGCACAGCCGCCTGGGCGAGCATGACCCGGCGAAGATCGAGGCGGTGATCGGCCAGATTTCCGGCTTCATGTTCCACAACAATTGCGAGAACGGCAGCTTCGAGCTGTTCGACCAGATGCTCACCCACATCGAGGAACGCTTCGGCCACCTGCTGAAGCAGGTGCAATGGGTGAGCCTGGGTGGCGGTATCCACTTCACCGGCGAAGGCTATCCGCTGGACGCCTTCTGCGCGCGCCTGAAGGCCTTCGCCGAGCGCCACGGCGTGCAGGTTTACCTTGAGCCGGGCGAAGCCGCGATCACCCTGAGCGCGTCGCTGGAAGTGACCGTGCTCGACACCCTCTACAACGGCAAGCCTCTGGCGGTGGTGGACAGCTCCATCGAGGCGCACATGCTTGATCTGCTGATCTACCGCCTGAACGCCAAGATGGCGCCCAGCGAGGGTGAGCACACCTATATGGTGTGCGGCAAATCCTGTCTGGCCGGAGACATCTTCGGCGAGTACCGCTTCGATCGTCCGCTGGCCATCGGCGATCGCCTGTCGTTCATCGACGCGGCGGGTTACACCATGGTCAAGAAAAACTGGTTCAACGGCCTGAAAATGCCGTCCATCGCCGTGCGGCAGCTCGATGGCAGCATCGAACTGGTCCGTGAATTTGGTTACGACGACTACCTGTCCAGCCTTTCCTGAAGGCCGGC
>NZ_DATJCS010000040.1:0-12611 GCF_035497915.1 Pseudomonas sp. | reverse complement strand
CGGGCTCATAACCCGAAGGTCGTAGGTTCAAATCCTGCTCCCGCAACCAGAATCACGAAGAAAGGCCACTCAGTCGAGTGGCCTTTCTCGTTTCCGCGCCCCGGAATCCTTTCCAAGTGACTGAATTTCAAAACTATTGATTGACAGCCTCTTATTGATAAGTAGAATGGCCGGCGCGGGATGGAGCAGTCTGGTAGCTCGTCGGGCTCATAACCCGAAGGTCGTAGGTTCAAATCCTGCTCCCGCAACCAGAATCACGAAGAAAGGCCACTCAATCGAGTGGCCTTTTTCGTTTGCGCGCGATTCACCGCATGGGCCTGGCCGCTCAGGAAAAAAACCGGGATTCCGTCTGTTCAGGTGTCCACCCTGCCGCTAAAATCGCGCACTTTTTGATCAAGGGCGCCCGTCCGCGCCGCAGAGGTTTCGCCTGCATGTCCAGCACCCCAACGCCCAAAGTCGGCTTCGTCAGTCTCGGTTGCCCGAAGGCAACGGTCGATAGCGAACGCATCCTTACCCAGCTGCGCATGGAAGGGTACGAGATCGTGCCCACCTATGAAGACGCCGACGTGGTGGTGGTCAACACCTGTGGCTTCATCGACAGCGCCAAGGCCGAGTCGCTGGACACCATCGGCGAGGCGATCGCCGAGAACGGCAAGGTGATCGTCACCGGCTGCATGGGCGTCAACGAGGACAGCATCCGCGGCGTGCACCCCAGCGTGCTGGCGGTCACCGGTCCACAGCAGTACGAGCAGGTGGTCAACGCCGTGCACGAGGTGATCCCGCCGAAGAAGGACCACGATCCGTTCATCGATCTGGTGCCGCCGCAGGGCATCAAGCTCACCCCGCGCCACTACGCCTATCTGAAGATTTCCGAAGGCTGCAACCACAGCTGCAGCTTCTGCATCATCCCGTCCATGCGCGGCAAGCTGGTCAGCCGTCCGGTGGGTGATGTGCTGTCCGAGGCGCAGCGCCTGGTCAAGGCCGGCGTGCAGGAGATCCTGGTGATTTCCCAGGACACCAGCGCCTACGGCGTGGACCTCAAGTACAAGACCGACTTCTGGGACGGCCGCCCGGTGAAGACCCGCATGCTGGAGCTGTGCGAGGCGCTCTCGGCGATGGGCGTGTGGGTGCGTCTGCACTACGTCTACCCGTACCCGAACGTCGACGATGTGATTCCGCTGATGGCCGCCGGCAAGCTGTTGCCGTACCTGGACATCCCCTTCCAGCACGCCAGCCCGAAGGTGCTCAAGGCCATGAAGCGCCCGGCCTTCGAGGACCAGACCCTGGCGCGCATCAAGAAATGGCGCGAGATCTGCCCGGAGCTGACCATCCGCTCCACCTTCATCGTCGGCTTCCCCGGTGAGACCGAAGAGGACTTCCAGTACCTCCTCGACTGGCTGACGGAAGCCCAGCTCGACCGCGTCGGCTGCTTCCAGTACTCGCCGGTGGAAGGCGCGCCGGCCGAGGAACTGGGCCTTGAGCCGGTGCCGGACGAGGTCAAGCAGGAGCGCTGGGATCGTTTCATGGCCCACCAGCAAGCGATCTCCGCCGCCCGCCTGCAGCGCAAGATCGGCACCGAGATCGAGGTGCTGGTCGATGAAGTGGACCACGAAGGCGCGGTGGCGCGCTCCTGGGCCGACGCGCCGGAGATCGACGGCAGCGTGTTCGTCGCCGACCCGACCCTCAAGCCCGGCGACAAGGTGCGCGTGCGGGTGGTCGACGCCGACGAGTACGACCTGTGGGCCGAACGGATCTAAGCGTCTCCGTTACAAGAAAGCCCCGCCCGCGCGGGGCTTTTTCATGGGCGATCGAGCGCGCCACGATGGCCTCTGACCATCCGCGAGTTGCCGTAACCGGGGGCCGGCGACGTAGAATCCGCTCACGCCCCGGTCCGGAACCTTTCATGAACACGCCCTATCGCCGCGAAGGTGACACCTGGCAGATCGATCTGCGCCTGGATCGCCTGCAGCAGCTGGCCGATACGCGCGATCCGTCGCCCTTCATCCGGCGTGACCTGGACCCGGATGCCGAACGCTACATCCTCGACGCCTGCCGCGAGCTGCCGGCGTACGAGCCGCTGGCGCTGAACCTGTGGTTGCCGGCCCATGAGCTGTCCGCCGAGACCGCCGAACGCGCCCGCCACACCGTGTGTTTCCACTTCGCCTGGCGGGCCGAGAACGGCCAGCGCCGCCTGCGCGAGCACCTGTACATGGCCCATCGCACCACCCTGCTGGGCCTGGGCTTCATGGCCGTGTGCATGCTGCTGTACAACCTGATCGGCGTCCTCGACAACCTGCTCGCCCAGACCCTCGCCGAGGGCCTGATGGTGATCGGCTGGGTCGCGCTCTGGCGACCGGTGGAAATGTACCTGTACGACTGGTGGCCGCTGCGCCGTGAAAGCCGGCTACTGGAGCGACTGAGCCGGATGCCGGTCAGCCTGCGTCCGCTGCCGGAGGATTCGCGCGGCTTGGCGATCGCCAGCACCGGCGCGCAGGAGTTGCCCGCATGCTGATCTGCCGCAGGGCCGGAACAACTGTTCTCCCGATAAACTGCCGATCCCATCGGCCCCAACCTGGACTCGCACGCCCATGACCCAAGACTCGCGCTTCGCCCCCATGCCCGACGCCCGTGGCTATTTCGGCCCCTATGGTGGCCAACTGGTGCCGCCGCACCTCAAGCAGGCGATGGACGACATCGACGCCGCCTACGAGGAAATCCGCCAGCGCGAGGATTTCCAGCAGGAACTGGCCAGCCTGTTCGCCGACTACGTCGGCCGGCCGAGCCCGATCTTCCACGCCCAGCGCCTGTCGGAAAAACTGGGCGGCGCGCAGATTCACCTCAAACGCGAAGACCTGAACCACACCGGCGCGCACAAGATCAACCACTGCCTGGGCGAAGCGCTGCTGGCCAAGTTCATGGGCAAGAAGAAGGTGATCGCCGAAACCGGCGCCGGCCAGCACGGCGTGGCCCTGGCCACCGCCTGCGCGCTGGTGGGCATTCCCTGCGAGATCCACATGGGCCAGGTGGACATCGAGAAGGAACACCCCAACGTCACCAAGATGAAGATCCTCGGCTGCAAGCTGGTGCCGGTGACCCGTGGCGCGGCGACCCTCAAGGAAGCCGTGGACAGCGCCTTCGAGGAATACCTCAAGGATCCCGAGAACTACATCTACGCCATCGGCTCGGTGGTCGGTCCGCACCCGTTCCCGAAGATGGTCCGCGACTTCCAGTCGATCATCGGCCGCGAGGCCCGCGAGCAGTTCCTCGCCAGGCATGGCCGGCTGCCCGATCACGCGGCTGCCTGCGTGGGCGGTGGCTCCAACGCCATGGGCCTGTTCACCGCCTTCCTCGGCGATGAAGGCGTGCACCTGGTGGGCGTCGAGCCGGCCGGTGAAGGCGTGGACAAGCCGGGCCGACATGCCGCCACCCTGTCGGTCGGCAAGCCCGGCGAGATCCACGGCATGGCCTGCTACGTACTGGAAGACGCCGAGGGCAACCCGGCCGCGGTGCACTCCATCGCCTCCGGCCTCGACTACCCGGGCGTCGGCCCGCAGCACAGCTACCTGAAGGACATCGGCCGGGTGGACTACCAGTCGGTCACCGACCAGGAATGCCTGGATGCCTTCATGACTCTGTCGCGCACCGAGGGCATCATCCCCGCCCTGGAAAGCGCCCATGCCGTGGCCTGGGCCATGCGCGCCGCGCCGAAACTGCCGAAGGACCAGCACATCCTGGTCAACCTGTCCGGCCGCGGCGACAAGGACGCCGACTACGTGGCACAAAAGCTGGGGCTGTAACCGCCCACCGGCCACCCTCCCCTGGCGAATCGACGGCTACGCTATTTCGCGTGCCAGCGGCTCACAGGGGAGTGAACGTGAAATTTTCCGTCTTTATCGCCATCAGCCTCGATGGTTATGTCGCCGACGCCCAGGGCGGCATCGGCTGGCTGCTGGATCTGACCCGGCAGGTGCCGGAGGGCGAGGATTGCGGCTACCAGGACTTCCTGGCCGGCATGGATGCGCTGGTCATCGGCCGGCGCGCCCTGGAGCAGGCGCTGTGCTTCCCGGACTGGCCCTACGGGGACAAGCCGGTGTTCGTGGTCTGCCGCGGCCTGGAGAGCCTGCCCGCCGAGGTGCCGTCCAGCGTCACGCTGGAAACCCGCCCGCCCCGCGAGCTGGCCCGGCATCTGCAGAAGCTGGGCCATCACCACGCCTTCCTGGATGACGAACAGCTGATTCGCAGCTTCCTGCGCCATGGCCTGGTGGAAACCCTGACCCTCACCACGGTGCCGCTGCTGCTCGGCGACGGCATCTCGCTGTTCGGGCGCGCCGGCGTCGCGTTGCCGCTGCGGCTGGAATCCTCGCAGGCCTATCCGTTCGGTTTCGTGCAGAGCCGTTACCGGGTTCTGTCCGTCTAGGCCGGCCGAGTCGGCATCATTGAAGCGCTTGATGGCCGCAGGCTATGATCGCCGGGTTTTTTACCTACGAGGCCGTTATGAAAAGCGCTTTGAAAGTCGCCGTATTCGCAGTCGGGCTGTCGACATTCGCCGCCACCACCGCACAGGCCCAGATCGGCCCGTACGCCGGCGTCATGGTTTCCCGCGCGGAAATCAACCATACCGACCTGACGTCCCTGGGTTACAAGCTGGGCTTCCAGCCCAGCCAGAACCTCGCCGTGGAAGCCCGCCTGGGCACCGGCCTGACCGATGACAGCATCAATGGCCTGACCTACGAGATCGACAACTATGTCGGTGTCTACGGCAAGCTGCTCCTGCCGCTGGGCCCGCAGTTCTCGGCCTACGCCATCGGCGGCTACTCCCGCGCGGAAGGCAAGATCTACAACCGCACCAGCCCGGTACATGTCTGGTCCGACCACGACTTCAGCGCCGGCCTGGGCCTGGACCTGTACCTGTCGCAGAACGTCAGCGCCAGCATGGAGTGGATCAACCTGGTGGACGAGGTCGACCTGCTGAGCTTCGGGGTCAGCTTCACCTTCTGATTCCTGGCCTGGCCAGCGTGCCGCGGGTCAGCCCGCGGCTGCGCCCTGGATCGCCGAGGGGCGGCCTGTGTCACTGTTGGTAATGCCTGCGGCCCGCCCGGCCAAGTGAGGTGACCATGCGCCGTTCCTTTACCGCCGCCCTGCTCGTTGCCCTGGCGGGCTGCGCCGCCACGCCCCCCGCGCCGCACGAACCCGGGGTCGTTTCCGGCCATCTGGTCATGGCCCCGCGCATGCAGGTGTTCATTGCCTGCCAGGCCGAGGAACCGCTGTGGGTGGTGGCCGATGATGCCCTGCGCGAGCGCCTGGAGACGCGCTACGCCGAGCTGGTGGACGAGCCCGGCGAGGAAGCCTTCGCCCGGGTGCGCGGGTCGGTCGGCCCGGCGCTGGATTGCCAGTGGTGCCGCGACTTTCCCGGCAGCTTCCGGCTCGACGCGGTGCTCGAATACCGCGAGGCGAGCGCGGAAGACTGCCACTGAGGCAACACTGAGCCTTGTCTATCGCGTTTCGGTGGAAAATCGCTGCGCGAGTTTTCCACCCTACGACTGAAGCACCGACCGCTCCTACAAAGAATGACCCAGTCGCCTTTACGGGGTGCTCAACCCCGCCGCATTCATCAGTAGGCGCAACAGCCAGGCCAGCAGCGCCAGGGTCAGCACGCTGGCCGTCCACAGTCCGGCCAGCCAGGCCAGGCGCCGCCACCAGATGCGCTCCATCCTCAGTGATAACCGCTGTCGTGGGTGACCTTGCCGCGGAACACGTAGTAGCTCCAGGCCGTGTAGATCAGCACCAGCGGCAGGATGAACAGCACGCCCACCAGCGCGAAGCTCTGGCTTTGCGGCGGCGCGGCGGCGTCCCAGATGCTGATTGCCGGCGGGATGATGTTCGGCCACAGGCTGATACCCAGTCCGCTGTAGCCGAGAAAGATCAGCGCCAGGGTGAGCAGGAACGGCGAGTAATGGGCGTAGCGCTGGATCGCGCGGTACAGCGCCCAGCTGCACAGCAGCACCAGGACTGGCACCGGCAGGAACCAGAACAGGTTGGGCAGGCTGAACCAGCGTTCGGCAATGCGTTCATGGGCCAGCGGGGTCCACAGGCTGACAATGGCGATCACCACCAGCAGCACGCCCAGCAGCGGAATGCCGATGTCATGCATGCGCCGCTGCAGCTCGCCGCCGGTCTTCATGATCAGCCAGGTGCAGCCCAGCAGCGCGTAGGCGGCGATCAGCCCCAGCCCGCAAAACACCGAAAAGGGCGTCAGCCAGTCCAGCGGGCCACCGGCATAGGCACGGTTTTCCACCGGCAGGCCGCTGATGAAGGCGCCCAGCACCACGCCCTGGAAGAAGGTGGCGGCCAGCGATCCCCCGATGAAGGCCCAGTCCCAGAGCGGTCGATGCCGCTCATCGGCCTTGAAGCGAAACTCGAAGGCCACACCGCGAAAGATCAGCCCGATCAGCATGAACACGATGGGCAGGTACAGGGCCGAGAGCACCACCGCATAGGCCAGCGGAAAGGCGGCGAACAGGCCCGCGCCACCCAGCACCAGCCAGGTCTCGTTGCCGTCCCACACCGGCGCCACGGTGTTCATCATCAGGTCGCGATCCTGCTTGCCCGGCACGAAGGGAAACAGGATGCCGATGCCCAGATCGAAGCCGTCCATCACCACATACATCATCACGCCGATGATGATGACTACCGCCCAGATCAGCGAGTAATCGAAGTCCATGGTTCAGTTCCTCTCGCCCAGTTGATCGCGCCCGCCGGGCAGGGCCTGATCGGCGGCGGATATGGGTCGCGAGGGGGTGCGCGGCCGGCCGGGACCGCCCTCCTCGGCCTGGCGACCCGACTCGCTGATCGGGCCGCGCGCCACCAGACGCAGGACATACAGCGCGCCCACGCCGAACACGGCGCAGTAGATGATGACGAACAGGATCAGCGACAGGCTCATCTGTGCCACGCCGTGGGGCGAGACGGCATCTGCGGTGCGCAGCAGTCCCTGCACCACCCAGGGCTGACGCCCCACCTCGGTGGTGAACCAGCCGGCCAGGATCGCCAGCAGCCCGGACGGACCCATCCAGAGCACGAAGCGCAGGAAGGGGCGCGACTCGTAAAGCCGTCCACGGCGACGCAGGACCAGGCTCCACACGCCTGCGACGATCATCAGCACGCCGAGCGCCACCATCAGCCGAAAGGTCCAGAACACCAGGGTGGAATTGGCGCGATCCTCGGGCGGGTAGTCCTTGAGCGCCGGTATCGGCTCGCTGAGGCTGTGGCGCAGGATCAGACTGCCCAGATAGGGCACCTCGACCTTGAAACGGGTTTCCTCGCGCTGCATGTCCGGCCAGCCGACCAGGGCCAGGCCGGAAGGCTCGCCGGGCGTGCTTTCCCAGTTGCCTTCGATGGCGGCGATCTTGGCCGGCTGGTACTCGAGGGTGTTGAGGCCGTGGTAGTCGCCCACCACCGCCTGGATGGGCGCCACGATCAATGCCATCCACATGGCCATGGACAGCATGGTGCGGATTTCCGGGCTGTTGCGGCCACGCAGCAGGTGCCAGGCCGCCGAGGCGCCGACGAAGAAGGCGGTGGCCAGGAAGGCGGCGATGACCATGTGGGTCAGGCGGTAGGGAAACGAGGGATTGAAGATCACCGCCAGCCAGTCCACCGGGATCACCCGGCCATCGACGATCTCGTGCCCCTGGGGCGTGTGCATCCAGCTGTTGGAGGCCAGGATCCAGAAGGTCGAGACCAGGGTGCCCAGCGCCACCATCGCCGTGGAGAGGAAGTGCAGTCCCGGCCCGACGCGGTTCCAGCCGAACAGCATCACGCCCAGGAAGCCCGCTTCGAGGAAGAAGGCGGTGAGCACTTCATAGGTGAGCAGCGGCCCGGTGATGCTGCCCGCGAAGTCGGAGAACACGCTCCAGTTGGTACCGAACTGGTAGGCCATCACCAGGCCGGACACCACGCCCATGCCGAAATTCACCGCGAAGATCTTCATCCAGTAGTGATAGAGGTCGCGATAGACGGTCTGTCCGGTCTTCAACCACAGGCCTTCCAGCACCGTCAGGTAGCTGGCCAGGCCGATGGTGATGGCCGGAAACAGGATGTGGAACGACACGGTGAAAGCGAACTGGATTCGCGCGAGCTCAAGGGCTTCCAGACCGAACATGGAGCATTCCTCGTCAGTTGACTCGTACCGGCTCCCGCGCGGGCGGGAGCCGGTCTGCAATCACGCCTGGGTAATGCCGGTGATGGTGATGCCGAAACGTTCGGCCAGCAGCACGGCGGGGCCGTGCAGGTCCTCGTCCACTTCGCTGGGTTCCTGTTCCTCGTAGCGCTGGCGAGCCCATTTCAGGGTATGGCGCACGGCCTGTTCCATGCTCGGCTTGTTCGGGCTTTCGATCTCGAGCGTGGAGGTGTTGTTGTCCTTGTTGTAAGTGATGACCCAACGCGTCATGGCAGATCTCCTTGGCTGGTCACGGCAGGATGCCTGACAAGACTAGTTGCTTCTGCCGGCCTGTCAGGCCACCGGGTCGGGTGGCGCCCGGTCGGGCAGTGTCGGCTCGCCGGGTTCGCCCGGCTGGTTGGGCAGTGGCGGCTTGCCGGGCTCTTCCGGATCGCCCTGGGTCAGTGGCGGAAATCGATTCAGGATCATGACGCCCTCCTTCCGGGATGCGGAACGACGACCGCCGGCCGGACAGGCCTGGCGGGTTCTGCTCAGAGCGTCGCCCGGGCGCGGAATTCCCGGTGCGCGGCAAACGGTCGAAGCAATCCGGCTGGTATCATCGCCCGCTCGCGCCCACCGGATACGCCCATGCCACTTGCCCTGTCCTTCCTCGTCGCCCTCGCGGCGCTGCCCGCCCAGGCCGCTCCGGCGCCCTGGTATGTCTGGGAAAGCCAGGCAAGCACGCAGCGGGTCTGCGCGCAGACCCGCCCGGGCAGCGCCTGGCGCAGGGTCGATGGCCCCTACCGCAACGCCGCCTGCCGCGCGGCGTCCTACCCCGTTCGATGAGGTCGGCGATGACGTACCAGGTCCGCCCGGTGGGCATCCTGCATTCCTGCTTCCGGGAAAAGTTCGCCATTCCCCGCCAGCCGCAGCTGGCCCCGGCCGCCCGTGGCGTGCTGGAAATGCTGCCGCCGTTCGATCAGCCGGAGGCGGTCGATGGCCTGCAGCAGGTCAGCCATGTCTGGCTGCTGTTCCTGTTCCACCAGGCGCTGGAAGACACGCCGCGCCTGAAGGTGCGGCCGCCGCGCCTGGGCGGCAATCGCAGCCTCGGCGTGTTCGCCACGCGGGCCACGCATCGCCCCAACGGCATCGGCCAGTCGGTGGTGCGTCTGGACAAGGTGGAGCCGGGGCGCCTGTGGCTGTCCGGCATCGACCTGCTGGACGGCACCCCGGTGCTGGACATCAAGCCCTACGTGCCCTACGCCGACAGCCGGCCCGAGGCGGTGAACGCCATCGCCAGCGACGCGCCGGCGACCATCGAGGTGCTGTGGACGCCGGAGGCACGCCAGCAGGCCGAAGGTCATGCTCAGCGCCTGGCGGAACCACTGGTGGAGCTGATCGAACAGTGTCTGGCCCAGGATCCCCGCCCGGCCTACCAGCAGCCCCAGCCGGAGCGGCGCTACGGCGTCGGTCTGTGGGATGTGCAGGTACGCTGGCATTACCCGCAGCCGGACGTGATCCGGGTACTGGAAGTGGTACCCACGGCGTAGCGACTACGCTTGCAGGGCAACCCGTTTCCGGAGGATGTCCCCATGCCCGTGCTGCTGCAGATCGACTTTCCCTACCCCGGCCCCTGGGGCGCGAAGATGACCGCCGGCTTCCGCCACATGGCGGAAAGCATTTCGGTCGAACCGGGCCTGAAATGGAAAATCTGGACGGAGAGCCGCGAGCTGGGCGAAGCCGGCGGCATCTACCTGTTCGACACGCTGGATGCGGCGGAGATGTATCTGGACAAACACAGCGAACGGCTCGCCGCCGAGGGCTTCGTGAAAATCAACGCCAAGCTGTTCGAGGTGAATGTCGAACTCTCGGCGCTGGATCGCGCGCCGCTGTAGCCGCGCGCGACGGCCTGCTCACTTCTCGACGAAGGCTCGCTCGATCAGATAGTCGCCCGGCTCGCCCATGCGCGGGGAAACCCGCAGGCCGAAGCTGTCCAGCACCCGGCTGGTGTCTTCAAGCATGCTCGGGCTGCCGCAGATCATCGCGCGGTCATCCTCGGGGTTGATCGGCGGCAGGCCGATGTCGGCGAACAGCTTGCCGCTGCGCATCAGGTCGGTCAGCCGGCCCTGGTTGCGAAACGCCTCGCGGGTGACGGTGGGGTAATAGATCAGCTTGTCGCGCACCGCGTCGCCGAAGTATTCGTTCTGCGGCAGCTGCTGGGTGATGAACGCCTCGTAGGCCACTTCGCTGACGTAACGCACGCCATGCACGAGGATGACCTTCTCGAAACGCTCGTAGGTTTCCGGGTCCTGGATCACGCTCATGAACGGCGCCAGGCCGGTGCCGGTGCTCAGCAGGTAGAGGTGCTTGCCGGGACGCAGATCGTCGAGCACCAGGGTGCCGGTGGGCTTCTTGCTGACCATGATGCTGTCGCCTTCCTTGAGGTGCTGCAGGCGCGAGGTCAGCGGACCGTTTTCCACCTTGATGCTGAAGAACTCCAGCTGCTCCTCGTAGTTGGGGCTGGCAATCGAGTAGGCGCGCATCAGCGGGCGGCCCTCCACTTCGAGGCCGATCATCACGAACTGGCCATTCTCGAAGCGCAGTCCGGGGTCGCGGGTGGTCTTGAAGCTGAACAGGGTGTCGTTCCAGTGGTGAACACTGAGCACGCGTTCGACGTTCAGGTTGCTCATGGAGATCCTCGAAAATCATGCCGCCAGCCAGGCGGGCTGGAATGCGCCGGATTCTAGCGAGGGCCTGAATATCTGTTAAATTGATTATCAAGATATTCAATATTGGTTAAACAGATATGCGATTCACCCTGCGCCAGATGGAAGTCTTCGTCGCCGTCGCCCAGCACGAGAGCGTCTCCCGGGCGGCCGAATCATTGGCCCTGTCCCAGTCGGCGGCCAGCACCTCGCTGACCGAACTGGAGCGCCAGTTCGACTGCCAGCTGTTCGATCGGCTGGGCAAGCGCCTGAAACTCAATGCCCTGGGCCGCACGCTGCTGCCGCAGGCGGTGGCGCTGCTCTCCCGCGCGCAGGAAATCGAAAGCCTGCTCAACGGCAACACCGGCTTCGGCTCGCTGGAGGTGGGCGCCACCCTGACCGTCGGCAATTACCTGGCCACCCTGTTGCTCGGCCGCTTCATGCAGCGCCACCCCGAATGCCGCGCGGCGCTGCATGTGCACAACACCATGCAGATCGTACAGATGGTCGCGCATTTCGAGCTGGATCTCGGCCTGATCGAGGGCGACTGCCAGCATCCGGACCTGGAAGTGACACCCTGGGTGGAAGACGAACTGGTGGTGTTCTGCGCCCCCGATCATCCGCTGGCCGGGCGCGGCCTGGCCACCGTGGAAGAGTTGCGCGGCGAGGCCTGGATCCTGCGCGAAAAGGGTTCGGGTACACGCAGCAGCTTCGACCGCGCGCTGCGCCAGCAACACGGCAACCTGAACGTGCGCCTGGAACTGGAGCACACCGAGGCGATCAAGCGCGCCGTGGAGTCTGGACTGGGCATCGGCTGCATTTCGCGCCTGGCGCTGCGCGACGCCTTCCGGCGCGGCAGCCTGGTGGCGGTGGAAGTCCCGGAGCTGGACCTGCGCCGGCAGTTCTGCTTCGTCTGGCACCGGCAGAAGCACCAGAGCGCGGCGATGCGCGAGTTCATCGAACAGTGCCGGGCGCTGACCGCAGGCGTGGCGCGCAGCGATCTGATACAGCTGCCGCCGATCGCTTGAGCCTGGCCTGGCCTGGCCGAGCGGGTTATTGCCCCGGCAGGGTTTCCATCTGCTGCAGCAGCAGCGCGGCCTGGGTGCGGGTGCGCACGCCGAGCTTGCGGAAGATGGCGGTGACGTGGGCCTTGACGGTGGCCTCGGAGACGTTGAGCTGGTAGGCGATCTGCTTGTTCAGCAGGCCTTCGCAGACCATGGTCAGCACGCGGAACTGCTGCGGCGTCAGGCTCGCCAGGCCGGCACTGGCCTCGCGCTCCTCGGGGGACACGGCCACCAGCTCATCGCCGAGGTTCGGCCACCACACGTCGCCGTCGAGCACCGCGCGCACCGCTTCCTGGATGACTTCCAGGGAGCTTGACTTGGGAATGAAGCCACTGGCGCCGAATTCGCGGGAGCGGGCCACCACGGCGGCCTCCTCCTGGGCGGAAATCATCACCACCGGCACCTGGGGGTATTGTCCGCGCAGCAGCACCAGGCCGGAGAAGCCGTAGGCGCCGGGCATGTTCAGGTCGAGCAGCACCAGATCCCAGTCGGACTTGGCCGAGAGCTGGGCTTCCAGCTCGGCAATGCTGGCCGCCTCCACCAGCCGGGCCTCGTCGCCCAGACCGAGGGACAGGGCCTGATGCAACGCACTTCGGAACAGCGGGTGATCATCAGCAATGAGAATGTCGTAGGCAGCCACTGCAAATCCCTATTATTTATGCTGGTGTTCGGCGGGCGCGAAGC
>NZ_DATJCS010000039.1:0-212957 GCF_035497915.1 Pseudomonas sp. | reverse complement strand
AGACTCGGGTCGCTCATAGCTACGCTATGCCCGCCCGAGTCTCTATACAGCGGAATAGCTGCTTTTTCGGCTTTCCGCCACCCTGATTCCTTGCCATTTACAGTTCCACTACTACATTGCGTCATATTGTCTGGGCAACAGCGATTAGATGGAATCCATGCCAACGGATAACGATGGAGGTCGATATAACCCCCCTCGGCGCTCCGCAGCCTCCGAAAAATTCTTTTTTAATTTCATACGGATAAAGCCTTCCAGCCACAACCAGGCGTATTCGCTTGGCTTCCATATAACACTCAGTCCGACGCTACTATTACGCCATCACCCTGTCCACCCCATCTTTCCTCCCTTCCCTTTTCCCAAGCCCAACAAAAAACCCCGCCCGGCCTGCGCCGAGCGGGGTTTTCTTTATCCCGAACTAACAGTGCGTAAGGCAGTACGCCTTACAGCCCCGCCGCCGCGCGCAGGGCTTCGGCCTTGTCGGTCTGTTCCCAGCTGAAGGTGGTAAAGGTGTCGTTGCCGACGGTCTTCTGTTGCGGAGTGCGGCCGAAGTGGCCGTAGGCCGCGGTGGCCTGGTACATCGGGTGCAGCAGGTCGAGCATGCGGGTGATGGCATACGGACGCAGGTCGAACACTTCGCGCACCAGGTTGACGATGGTGGCTTCCGGGACCTTGTTGGTGCCGAAGGTATTCAGGGAGATGGACGTCGGTTGGGCCACGCCGATGGCGTAGGACACCTGGATCTCGCAGCGCTCGGCCAGGCCGGCGGCGACGATGTTCTTGGCCACGTAGCGGCCGGCGTAGGCGGCGCTGCGGTCGACCTTGGACGGGTCCTTGCCGGAGAAGGCGCCGCCGCCGTGGCGGGCCATGCCGCCGTAGGAGTCGACGATGATCTTGCGGCCGGTCAGGCCGCAGTCGCCCACCGGGCCGCCGATGACGAACTTGCCGGTCGGGTTGATGTGGTACTGGGTGTCCTTGTGCAGCAGCTCGGCCGGCAGGGTGTGCTTGACGATCAGCTCCATGACCGCTTCCTTCAGGTCGGCCTGGCTGATCTCCGGGTTGTGCTGGGTGGACAGCACCACCGCGTCGATGCCGACCACCTTGCCGTTCTCATAGCGGCAGGTGACCTGGCTCTTGGCGTCCGGGCGCAGCCACGGCAGCAGGCCGGACTTGCGCGCTTCGGCCTGGCGCTCGACCAGGCGGTGGCTGAACACGATGGGCGCGGGCATCAGCACGTCGGTGTCGTTGCTGGCATAGCCGAACATCAGGCCCTGGTCGCCGGCACCCTGGTCTTCCGGCTTGGCGCGGTCGACGCCCTGGGCGATGTCCACGGACTGCTTGCCGATGATGTTGATCACGCCGCAGGTGGCGCCGTCGAAGCCGACTTCGGAGCTGGTGTAGCCGATGTCGCAGATCACGTCGCGGACGATCTGTTCCAGGTCGACCCAGGCGCTGGTGGTCACTTCACCGGCGACGATGGCCACGCCGGTCTTTACCAGGGTTTCGCAGGCCACGCGGGCGTGCTTGTCCTGGGTGATGATGGCGTCCAGCACGGCATCGGAGATCTGGTCGGCGATCTTGTCCGGGTGCCCTTCGGAGACGGATTCGGAGGTGAAAATCGAGTATTCGCTCATCGGTTCATTCCTGTGAGGGGCTTCGTGCATCCGTCCGGGCGAAATGCCGCAGCTGAATCTGAAAGCCGTTTTTCAAGCCTATGTACACGCTTTCGCCGCAGGCCAGGCCGGCGGCGGTGGCCCAACGGGCCAGGTCTTCCTGTTCGAACCCCAGCCAGACATCCCCGCAGGCGTCGCGGGCCCAGCTCTGGTCGTGGCTGCACAACTCGCTGACCAGCAAACTGCCGCCCGGCCTCACCAGGCCGGCCAGCGCACGCAGCGCCTCGGCCGGGGCGGCGAAGTGGTGCAGCACCATGTTCATCACCACGCAGTCGGCCTGCACCAGGGGCGATGCCAGGGCATCGGCCAGGCGCAGTTCCACATTAGCCAAGCCGTCCCGCAGGCAGCGCTCGCGGGCCAGCTCGAGCATTTCCGGGCTGTTTTCCAGCGCGGTGACCCGGGCGAAGCGCCGCGCCAGTTCCGGCAGGAAGGCACCGTCGCCGGGGCCGACTTCGATGGCGCTCGCGTCGCCGGCGAAACCCAGCGCGTCGATCAGCGCCAGCAGGCTGTCGCGGTACTGGCCGATGCTGGCGATCAGGTCCTGGCGCGCCTGGAAGCTGCCGGCCATGCGCGCGAAGAAGTCGCGGCTGGCCTCGGCGCGCCGGGCATGCACCTGGGCGATGCGCGCCTGTGCGTCCAGAGGCAGTTCGAGGCGGTCCACTTCTTCCAGCAACGCGCTCTGCAGCGCGCCGCCCAGTTCTCCGGCCTGCGCCAGCGCGCGGCGGTAGAAGATGGCGTTGCCTTCACGACGGGTGGCCACCAGACCGGCCTGCGCTAGCACCTTGAGGTGGTGGCTCATGCCCGACTGGCCAACGGCGAAGATCTGCGCCAGCTCCAGGACGCCGAACGAATCGTTGGCCAGCGCGCGCAGGATGCTCAGCCGCAGCGGATCACCGCCGGCCTTGCACAGGGCGGCGAGGGTGTCGCTGGCGGGCGGCGCGGAGGCGGGAAGCGGCAGGTTCATGAGGCCGGCAGTCTAGTCGGTCAACTTTTCAGCGGCAATGACCAATATCAAAATCATTTGATATAGCCTGCTGGCATTGTGGTTATAAGGTGAGAATTTGTTGATCCTTTGGCTGCTAACGGTTTTACCCGTATCCTCCGCCCCCGGACGGCCTGACCGCCGCCAGCCCGCCTGTCGTACCCAGGATGACCATAGAAAATGACCCCACGCCTTGCTTCCCTGCTACTGGCCGCCGTCTGCCTGTTGGGCGGTCCGCTGGCCTTCGCGCTTGAACACCCCGCCGCGCTGCTCAGCGCGGAGCAACTGAAACCACTGATTGGCCAGCCGAACGTGCGTCTGCTGGATATCCGCGCACCGAAGGATTTCGCCGCCGGCCATATCCCCGGCGCGGTGAACACGCCCTACGGCCAGTACCGCGGCCCGGCCGACAACCCCGGCAAGCTGCCGACCGCCGAGCACCTGACCCAGGTGGTGCAACGCGCCGGCATCCGCGCCGACCAGCATGTGATCGTCATTCACGGCGGCAGCAACCACACCGAATTCGGTGCGGCGGCCCGCGTGTACTGGACGCTGAAGGTCGGCGGCCTCACCAAGCTGTCCGTGGTCGACGGCGGCACCCGCGCCTGGAAGGACGCCGGCGGCGAGCTGGCCACCGAAGCGCGCCAGGTCGAGCCCAGCGACTTCACCTACGTCTACGACCAGCGCCAGATCGTCACCCGCGAGGAGCTGGCGCAGATCATCCGCAGCGACGACACCCCGCGCCTGCTGGATGCCCGCCCCGCGCCCTTCTTCAAGGGCGAGGTGAAGCCGGCCACCGCCGCCCGCTACGGCACCCTGCCGGGCGCCGACTCCTTCGACAACGCGCAGTTCTTCGCCGCCGACGGTTTCCGCCTGAAGCCCCGCGCCGAGCTGCTGGCGCTGGTGCAACAGACCGGCGCCGACCGGGGCGACACCGTGTCCTTCTGCAACACCGGCCATTGGGCCGCCACCAACTGGTTCGTCATCTCCGAGATCGCCGGCAACAAGGCGGCGCGCATGTACCCGGCGTCGATGGTGGAGTGGAGCCGCAGCGAGCTGCCGATGAAAAACCAGCCGTCGCGTTTCGGTGCGCTGCTGCAGGACCTGACCCACGCGATCAACAAGTAATCCCGGAAGCCTTCCCATGCTGTCTTTCACCCGTCTGTTATTCGTTCTCGGCGGCCTGACCGGCGCGCTGGCCGTGGCCTACGCCGCCGGCGTGCGCCAGGGTCTGCTGGTGCTGTTGGGCATCGGCTTCGGTGTCGTGCTGCAAGGCGCGCGCTTCGGCTTCACCACCGGCTGGCGCGATTTCATCGAGTCGCGCAACCCGCAGGGCCTGTGGGCGCAGATGCTGCTGCTCGGCCTGGCCGCCGCGCTGACCCTGCCGCTGATCGCCGGCAGCGGCGGCGAGCTGGTCGGCGCGGTGTCGCCGCTGACCATCAGCCTGATCCTCGGCGCCTTCCTGTTCGGCCTGGCCATGCAGATCACCGATGGCTGCGGCTCGGGCACCCTGTACAAGGCCGGCGCCGGCGCGCCGCTGTCCTTCGCGGTGCTGCCGACCTTCATGCTCGGCAGCTTCCTCGGTGCCTCGCACCAGCCGACATGGATCGCCCTCGGCGGTCTGCCGGCGGTGGATCTGCTGCAGTTCGGCGTGCCGACGGCGGTGCTGATCACCGTGGCGGGTTGTGCACTGGTGGCGCTGGTCGCCGGTCTGATGGCCAGGCGCGAACCGGTTTCCACCGCCCTGAACGTTTCCTGGTTGGGCGGCGCGGCTTCGGTCAGTTGCCCCACCCCGCCGGCCCTCTGGGCGCGCCGCTGGTGGCTGGGCGCGCTGCTGCTTGCCGGCCTGTACGTGCTGCACCTGCTGGTTGCCGGTCAGCCGTGGGGCATCGTCTACGGCATCGGCCTGTGGGGCGCGAAGATCGCCGGCGCGGTCGGCTGGAGTCCGGTCGGCGATGCCTTCTGGGGCGTCGATCCGCATGCGCTGCGCCTGGCCGAGCCGCTGCTGGCGGACGTTACCTCGGTGACCAACATCGGCCTGATCTACGGCGCACTGGCCGCCTCGCGCTGGAACGGCACGCCGAACATCAGCTCGCCGTCGACCAAGCGCCTGATCATCGCCTCCATCGCCGGCCTGGTGCTGGGCTACAGCTCGCGCATGGCCTTCGGTTGCAACGTCGGCGCCTACCTGGGCGGCATCGCCTCGGCCAGCCTGCACGGCTGGGTGTGGTTCGTCCTGGCCTTCATCGGCTCGATCTATGGCGTGCGCCTGCGCAAGCGCCTGGCCCAGTAAGCGGAGCGATTTTCCATGAGCAAGCAAGCCTTTCTGACCTGCACCCTGCTGTTCTGGCTGGTGGCCGTGGGTCTGGTGATTCTCGATACCGCCGCCACCGCCACCGTGCGCGTCGAGCCGCCACCGTTCGCCTTCGGCAGCGGCCAGGCCGCCTCCGGCGGCCACTGTTCGGGACGCTAGTTCTGCAAAAAGGGTGTCGGGCAACCGACACCCTTTTTTTCCAGGCGCCTACAGGCGCTGCAGCCCGACACTCAGCGCCAGCCCGCCGAAGCCGATCAGCACATAACCGGGCAACTGCCGCAGCCAACGATCCACCTGCGGGTGCCCCGCCAGGCGCTGAAACAGCAACCCGTAGCTCAGCAGCACGGCCAGATCGATGGCCACCCAGATCAGCAGCAGGATCAGGGCCTGCTGCATGAACGGCGCCCCGACCCGAATGAAGCCGGGCAGGAAGGCCAGGAAGAACAGGATGTCCTTGGGGTTGGACAGACCCACCGCCAGGGCCTTCCAGAAGCGCCGTACCGCAGGTTGGTCCGTGCACTCTCCGGGACTTTCCGGCGCCGCACGCAAGGCGTCGAGCCCCAGCCACAGCAGATAGCCGCCACCCAGCACCTGTCCCCAGCTCAGCACCCCGGGGTGGACTTGCAGCGCCATGGCGATCATCACCAGGGCGCCAACCATCAGCACCTGCGCCGACAGCACGCCGCCAAGCAGGGTCCACCACAGCCCGCCCCGACGGGCATCCGCGATCACCAGCGCAACCACGGGACCGGGGGAGGCGATCAGCAGGGTCACGGCCCCGGCAAAAGTCAGATACGTTGCACTCATGATTGTTCCCGGCCGTCGAAGGCGTTGCGAAACGCTGAAAGGCCGTGAATTATCCGCAGGCAACCCAAGGGGCCAAAACGGATAAGACGCCCCATTTCTATGACTCAAACTCATGGACTTGCGCATGCCTGGCCGACTGCCACCCCTGTACGCCCTGCGCGCCTTTGAAGTCGCCGCCCGCTGCGATTCGTTCACCCAGGCCGCCGAGGTGTTGTGCCTGACGCAGAGCGCCGTCAGCCGCCATGTCAAAGGACTGGAGCAGGCGCTGGGCTGCCAACTGTTCGAACGGCGCGGCCCGAAACTGCGCCTGACCGACGCGGGCACCCAGCTGGCCCAGGAGCTGAGCCGCAGCTTCCGCCGCATGGAGCAGGCGTGCAGCGCCGTCCGCCAGCAGGGCGGCGCATTGCGCCTGAAGGCGCCCACGACCATTACCCTGCGCTGGCTGCTGCCGGCGCTGGAAGGTTTCCATGCCGAGCATCCCGATCAGCGCGTGCAACTGACCAGCGTGTGGATGGACCCGGACGCGGTGGACTTCCAGGGCGAGCCCTTCGATTGCGCCGTGCTGCTGGCGGACGGACGCTTTGCCGAAGGTTGGGGCTATCAGAAGCTGTTTGATGAATGGCTGGTCCCGGTGTGCTCCCCGGCCGTGCAGGCCAGCCGCAGCTGGACAACCGACGCACTCGCTTGCGCTCCCCTGCTCCATCCCTCCCGGGACGGTCGCGACTGGCGCCGCTGGCTGCAGCGCCTGGGCCTGGAAGAGACCGTGGACTGGC
Organism: Pseudomonas sp.; assembly: GCF_035497915.1. Classification (GTDB taxonomy): domain Bacteria; phylum Pseudomonadota; class Gammaproteobacteria; order Pseudomonadales; family Pseudomonadaceae; genus Serpens. Next base: position 206,411 of record NZ_DATJCS010000039.1, on the reverse strand, counting down.
GCACCGGCACGCGCTTCGACAGCCTGGAACTGGGCATGTCGGCCGCCGCACAGGGGCACGGTGTGTCGATTGCCGATCTGGCGCTGGTGAATGCCGACTTGCAGCGGGGCGCCCTGAGCATTCCCCTGCCGACGGCGGTGCGCACGGGTGATGCCTATTATCTGGTGTGGCCGCAACAGCGCGCGAACCACCGCGCACTCGAGGCGTTGCGGGCCTTCCTGGCGGAGCGCGCGCCGGGTCCGCCAGAAGCGCACCTGGATTTTCTCGAATAGCCGCGAACCGCAAGGAAACGTTTATCCGCCCCGGCATTTCAGTCGTTGCCCCGCCTCTCGCGCTGGGGGAAAATGGCGGCCTTTTTAACCGCACTACCCCCCGCAGGAGAATTCAGCGATGCCCAGCCGTCGTGAGCGAGCCAATGCCATTCGTGCCCTCAGCATGGATGCCGTGCAGAAAGCCAACAGCGGCCACCCGGGTGCCCCGATGGGCATGGCGGACATCGCCGAAGTCCTGTGGCGCGATTACCTGAAGCACAACCCGAGCAACCCGCTGTGGGCCGACCGCGACCGCTTCGTGCTGTCCAACGGCCACGGCTCGATGCTGATCTATTCGCTGCTGCACCTGACCGGCTACGACCTGTCCATCGACGACCTGAAGAACTTCCGCCAGCTGCACAGCAAGACTCCGGGCCACCCGGAGTTCGGCTACACCGCCGGCGTGGAGACCACCACCGGCCCGCTGGGTCAGGGCATCGCCAACGGTGTCGGCTTCGCGCTGGCCGAGAAGGTGCTGGCCGCGCAGTTCAACCGCCCTGGCCACAGCATCGTCGACCACCACACCTACGTGTTCCTCGGCGACGGCTGCATGATGGAAGGCATCAGCCATGAAGTCTGCTCGCTGGCCGGCACCCTGGGCCTGGGCAAGCTGATCGCTTTCTACGACGACAACGGCATCTCCATCGACGGCGAAGTGGAAGGCTGGTTCACCGACGACACCCCGAAGCGCTTCGAAGCCTACGGCTGGCAGGTGATCCGCAACGTCGACGGCCATGACGCCGACGAGATCAAGCAGGCCATCGAGACCGCGCGCAAGAGCAACGAGCAGCCGACCCTGATCTGCTGCAAGACCACCATCGGCTTCGGCTCGCCCAACAAGCAGGGCAAGGAAGAGTGCCATGGCGCGCCGCTGGGCAACGACGAGATCGCCCTGACCCGCGCCGCGCTGGGCTGGAATCACGGTCCGTTCGAGATTCCCGCCGACATCTATGCCGAATGGGACGCCAAGGCCGCCGGCGCCAGCCGCGAGAACGAGTGGAACCAGCGCTTCGCCGCCTACGCCGCCGAGTTCCCGGAACTGGCCGCCGAGTTCAAGCGCCGCATGGCCGGTGAGCTGCCCGCCGACTTCGCCGAGAAAGCCTCGGCCTACATCCGCGACGTGGCCAGCAAGGGCGAAACCATCGCCAGCCGCAAGGCCAGCCAGAACGCGCTGAACGCCTACGGCCCGCTGCTGCCGGAACTGCTCGGCGGCTCCGCCGACCTGGCCGGTTCCAACCTGACCCTGTGGAAGGGTTGCCAGTCGCTGACCCACACCGACCTGTCCGGCAACTACGTGCACTACGGTGTGCGCGAGTTCGGCATGAGCGCCATGATGAACGGCGTGGCCCTGCACGGCGGCTTCATCCCCTACGGCGCCACCTTCCTGATGTTCATGGAATACGCCCGTAACGCGGTGCGCATGTCCGCCCTGATGAAGCAGCGCGTGCTGTACGTGTTCACCCACGACTCCATCGGCCTGGGCGAGGACGGCCCGACCCACCAGCCGGTCGAGCAGCTGACCAGCCTGCGCAGCACCCCGAACCTGGACACCTGGCGTCCGGCCGATGCGGTGGAATCCGCCGTGGCCTGGAAGCACGCCATCGAGCGCAAGGACGGCCCGAGCGCGCTGATCTTCAGCCGCCAGAACCTGCCGCACCAGCTGCGCGACTCGGAAACCGAGGCGGCCATCGCCCGCGGCGGCTACATCCTCAAGGACTGCGCCGGCGAGCCGGAACTGATCCTGATCGCCACCGGCTCGGAAGTCGGCCTGGCCATGCAGGCAGCCGAAAAGCTGACCCTCCAGGGCCGCAAGGTGCGCGTGGTCTCCATGCCCTGCACCAGCGTGTTCGACGCCCAGGACGCCGGCTACAAGCAGCGCGTGCTGCCGGTGGAAGTCGGCGCGCGCATCGCCATCGAGGCCGCCCATGCGGACTTCTGGTACAAGTACGTCGGCCTGGAAGGCCGCATCATCGGCATGACCACCTACGGCGAATCGGCCCCGGCCGCCCAGCTGTTCGAGGAGTTCGGCTTCACCGTCGACAACCTCGTGGCCACCGCCGAAGAACTGCTGGAAGACTGATGCCGCACGGGGTGGATGGCTGCGGCCCTTCACCCCTGCCCGGTGTAGGGTGGAAAACCCGCAACGCGGTTTTCCACCCATTGCCTCCCCCAAACAGAGCCGCCATGCCCAACCGCCCCTACAACATCGCGCTCAACGGTTACGGCCGCATCGGCCGTTGCGTGCTGCGCGCCTTGTACGAGCGCAACGCGGGTAGCCTGCGGATCGCGCTGATCAACGATCCGGCCGACCTGGCCAGCATCGAGTACCTGACCCGTTTCGACTCCACCCATGGCCGCTTTCCCGGCGAGGTCGGCCTGGACGGCGACGCCCTGCTGCTCGGCGGCCAACGCCTGCCCGTGCTGCGCGAAAGTACCCCGGAAGCCGTCGACTGGGCCGCCCATGGCATCGACCTGGTGCTGGAATGCTCCGGCGTCTACCACACCCGCGCCGAGGGCCAGCGTTTCCTGGCTGCCGGTGTGCCCCGCGTGCTGTTCTCCCAGCCGATGAACAGCGAAGCGGATATCGACGCCACGCTGGTCTACGGCATCAATCACCAGAGCCTGCGCGGCGACGAGCGCCTGCTCTCCAACGCTTCCTGCACCACCAACTGCGGCGTGCCACTGCTCAAGCTGCTGCACGAGGCCATCGGCCTGGAGCAGATATCGATCACCACCCTGCACTCGGCGATGAACGACCAGCCGGTGATCGACGCCTACCACCACACCGACCTGCGCCGCACCCGCTCGGCGTTCCAGTCGATGATCCCGGTGTCCACCGGCCTGGCGCGCGGCATCGAGCGCCTGCTGCCGGAGCTGAGCGGACGGGTGCAGGCCAAGGCGATCCGCGTGCCGACGGTGAACGTCTCCTGCCTGGACATCACCCTGCAGACCCGCCGCGACACCAGCGCCGCCGAGGTCAACCGCATTCTGCGCGATGCCGCCACGGCGGGGCCGCTGAAAAACCTGCTGGCCTACACTGAACTGCCGCACGCCAGCTGCGACTTCAACCACGATCCCCACTCGGCCATCGTCGATGGCAGCCAGACCCGCGTGTCCGGCCCGCGCCTGGTCAACCTGCTGGCCTGGTTCGACAACGAGTGGGGCTTTGCCAACCGGATGCTCGACGTGGCGGAACATGTTCTGCGCGTCGCTCACCGCCCACAGCCCAAGGACTGATCCATGACCGTTTTGAAGATGACCGACCTCGATCTCGCCGGGAAGCGCGTGCTGATCCGCGAGGACCTCAACGTCCCCGTGAAGGACGGTGTGGTCACCAGCGACGCCCGCATCGTGGCTTCCCTGCCGACCATCAAGCTGGCCCTGGAGAAAGGCGCGGCACTGATGGTCTGCTCGCACCTGGGCCGTCCCACCGAGGGCGAGTTCAGCGCCGAGAACAGCCTGGCGCCGGTGGCCGCCTACCTGAGCAAGGCGCTCGGTCGCGAGGTACCGCTGGTCAAGGACTACCTGGACGGCGTGGACGTGCAGCCCGGCCAGATCGTGCTGTTCGAGAACGTGCGCTTCAACAAGGGCGAAAAGAAGAACGCCGATGAGCTGGCGCAGAAGTACGCCGCGCTGTGCGATGTGTTCGTGATGGACGCCTTCGGCACCGCGCACCGCGCCGAGGGCTCGACCCACGGCGTAGCCAAGTTCGCCAAGGTCGCCTGCGCCGGCCCGCTGCTGGCCGCCGAGCTGGAAGCCCTGGGCAAGGCGCTGGACAAGCCGGCCCGTCCGATGGTCGCCATCGTCGCCGGCTCCAAGGTGTCCACCAAGCTGGACGTGCTGAACTCGCTGAGCCAGACCTGCGATTCGCTGATCGTCGGCGGCGGCATCGCCAACACCTTCCTGGCCGCGGCCGGCTACAAGGTCGGCAAGTCGCTGTACGAGGCCGACCTGGTCGACACCGCCAAGGCCATCGCCGCCAAGGTCTCCGTGCCGCTGCCGGTGGACGTGGTGGTGGCCAAGGCCTTCGCCGAAGACGCCGAAGCCACCGTCAAGGCAGTGGCCGACGTGGCCGACGACGACATGATCCTCGACATCGGCCCGCAGACCGCGCGCCTGTTCGCCGAGATGCTCAAGGCCTCGCAGACCATCCTGTGGAACGGCCCGGTCGGCGTGTTCGAGTTCGACCAGTTCGGCAATGGCACCCAGGTGCTGGCCCAGGCCATCGCCGCCAGCCCGGCGTTCTCCATCGCCGGCGGCGGCGACACCCTGGCGGCCATCGACAAGTACGGCGTGGCCGAGCAGATCGGCTACATCTCCACCGGCGGCGGCGCCTTCCTGGAATTCGTGGAAGGCAAGGTGCTGCCGGCGGTCGCCGTGCTGGAAGAGCGCGCCTCGGCCTGAAAACTTGAACCCGGCCTGCCCCTGCGGCAGGCTGGCCCCGAATAAAACCCCCTACATCTGGGAGCTACACCGATGGCCCTTATCAGCATGCGTCAACTGCTGGACCACGCCGCCGAATACGGCTACGGCGTGCCGGCATTCAACGTCAACAACCTCGAACAGATGCGCGCCATCATGGAAGCGGCCGACAAGACCGACTCCCCGGTGATCGTCCAGGCCTCGGCCGGTGCCCGCAAGTACGCCGGCGCGCCCTTCCTGCGCCACCTGATCCTCGCCGCGATCGAAGAATTCCCGCATATCCCGGTGTGCATGCACCAGGACCACGGCACCAGCCCTGACGTCTGCCAGCGCTCCATCCAGCTGGGCTTTTCCTCGGTGATGATGGACGGCTCGCTGAAGGAAGACGGCAAGACCCCGGCCGACTACGACTACAACGTGCGCGTGACCCAGCAGACCGTCGCCTTCGCCCACGCCTGCGGCGTGTCCGTGGAAGGCGAGCTGGGTTGCCTGGGCAGCCTGGAAACCGGCTCGGCCGGCGAGGAAGACGGCATCGGCGCCGAGGGCATCCTCGACCACAGCCAGATGCTCACCGATCCGGAAGAAGCCGCGCAGTTCGTCAAGGCCACCCAGGTGGATGCCCTGGCCATCGCCATCGGCACCAGCCACGGCGCTTACAAGTTCACCAAGCCGCCGACCGGCGACATCCTGGCCATCGAGCGCATCAAGGAAATCCACAAGCGCATCCCCAACACCCACCTGGTGATGCACGGCTCCTCCAGCGTGCCGCAGGAATGGCTGAAGGTGATCAACGAGTTCGGCGGCGACATCAAGGAAACCTACGGCGTGCCGGTCGAGGAAATCGTCGAAGGCATCAAGTACGGCGTGCGCAAGGTGAACATCGACACCGACCTGCGCCTGGCGTCCACCGGCGCCATGCGCCGCATGATGGCCCAGCAGCCGAGCGAGTTCGATCCGCGCAAGTTCTTCGCCGCGACCGTCACCGCCATGCGCGACATCTGCATCGCCCGCTACGAAGCCTTCGGCACCGCCGGCAACGCCTCCAAGATCAAGCCGATCTCCCTGGAAGGCATGTTCCAGCGCTATGCCAAGGGCGAGCTGAACGCCAAGGTCAACTGAGCCTTGCCGCTTTAACGAAACAGCCCCGCCCTGCGGGGCTGTTTCGTTTTGGCCACAAAAAATACTGTTCCGCGCCTGCCGGCGCCCTTTAAAATCCGCGCCCTCTCCGCCCCGCTGCGGGCCTCTCGCTGTACATCCCCATGAAACCCACCCTGATCGCCGCCGCCGAACTCGACCGCCTGGAAACCTGGGCCAAATACCACAAGGGGCTGTGCGACAGCTGCCAGGCCGTCTGCTGCACCCTGCCGGCGGAAGTGCGCGTGGCGGACCTGATCCGACTCGGCGTGCTGGATGAGTTCGACGCCGGCGAGCCGCCCCGGCAGCTGGCCAAGCGCCTGATGAAGGAAGGGGTGATCCAGCACTTCAACCAGAAGCGCGAGCTGTTCACCTTGCAGCAGATGTCCAATGGCGACTGCCTGTACCTGGACCGCAAGAGCCGCCGCTGCACGGTGTACGACAAGCGCCCGGATACCTGCCGCAACCACCCGCAGATCGGCCCGCGCCCCGGTTATTGCGCGTATCGGCCACGCTAGAAAATTGTCTTTCCGCGAAGCCGAGCTAGGGTTTCCGGGGATAGCGCCGGCCGCCTGCCCAGGAACGGAACGGCTGTTGTGAAGTCAACTTCACATATCCCCCCTTGCTAGCGAGGCTTCACATGGAACGTCCCTCTCCCCGCCATCTGCTCGGCCGCTTTCGCCGCAAATTGGAAAAGCTGGGGCCGGGCCAGACGGCTCACTTAATGCTGGTGCGCCTGCTAGACCGGATCAGCCTGTTCAAGATCATGCGCGGCATCCTGCTGGTGAAGGTCGACCCGGCCTTCCTGGAGTGCCCACCCCACCTGACACCCGGTTTTCTCGATGAATCCCGGCTCTGGCAGCTGGCCCGCGACCCGGAGAATGCACTGGATGCCAGCTTCCTCAACGAGGCGCTGGCCAAGGGTGACCGCTGCTACGCCATTCTCGAAGGCGAGAAGCTGGCCGCCTACGGCTGGTATTCACGCCAGCCGACGCGCGTTGATCCTCCGCAGCTGCTGCTCAGCTTCGATGCGAACTACGTGTACATGTACAAGGGACTGACCAAGCCGGACTATCGCGGCCAGCGCCTGCACGCCATCGGCATGAACCTGGCCCTGCAGCAGTACCAGGAGCAGGGCAAGAAGGGGCTGATCTCGTACGTGGAGTCGACCAACGTCGAGTCGCTGAAGTCCTGCTTCCGCCTCGGTTACCGCCTGTTCGGCTCGATCTACCTGTGGCGGGTGTTTGGCCACTACCTGCGCCTGTACAGCCCCGGCTGCCGGCGCTATGGCTTCAGCCTGCAGGACGCCGAGCCGCGCAGCGACGGCTGGGGCGCGCGCAAGGCCTGAGGACGCCTGGCGGGATGTGGGAGCGAATTCATTCGCGAGCGGTTGCGCGCGGTCAGCACGAAAGCTCGCGGACAAGTCCGCTCCCACCAAAGCGGCGGGGCATCACCCCAGCTCGTAACCCAGCACACGCGGCAGCCACAGGGCGATTTCCGGGAACACCGCCACCAGCAGCAGCGCCAGGCCCATGGTGCCCACGAACAGCATTGCCCAGCCGGCCGTCTGCTCCAGGCGAATCTTCGCCGCCTCGGTGGTCACCAACAGGTTGACCGCCACCGGCGGGGTGAACTGGCCGATGGCGATGTTCATCGCCATGAGGATGCCGAACCACACCGGGTTCCAGCCGAAGTGCTGCATCACCGGGATCAGCACCGGCATCAGGATCATGTAGATCGAGATGGCGTCCAGCAGCATGCCGGCCAGCAGGATCGCGATCATCACCAGCAGCAACAGCATGGCGCCGTTGTCGGACAGCGAGATCAGCCACTCGGCCAGGTGGCGGAAGGTGCCGAGTAGTGTGCCGGACCAGGCGAAGATGCCGGCCAGGGCGATGATCAGCATCACCACGGCGGAGATCACCGCCGCCTCGCCGATCAGCTCCCACAGGTGCTTCCACTGCAGCTCGCGGGTCACCCACAGGCCGACCACGATGCCATAGGCCACCGCCACCACCGCCGCTTCGGTGGGGGTGAACAGACCGCTGCGCAGGCCGCCGAGGATCAGCACCGGGGCGAACAGCGCCGGCAGCGCCTGCCGGAAGGCCGGCCACAGCGGCGGGCGCGGCTCGCCGCTCGGCGGTTCCCAGCCGTTGCGCCGCGCCAGCCACCAGGCCGGCAGCAGCAGCACCAGGCCGGCGAGGATGCCGGGGAACAGGCCGGCGGCGAACAGCGCGCGCAGGTCGACGCCCGGCACGATGATCGAATACAGGATCAGGGCGATGGACGGCGGAATCAGGATCGCGGTCGACGCCGACGCGGCGATCAGCGTCGCCGAGAACGGCTTGGGATAGCCGGCCTTGGTCATGCTCGGCAGCATCACCATGGCCACCGCGGCGGCATCCGCCGGGCCCGAACCGCTCATGCCACCCATGATCAGGCAGACCAGCACCGCCACTGCGGCCAGGCCGCCATGCCGCTGGCCGATCAGCGCCTGGGCGAACTGCACCAGACGCAGCGCCACGCCGGACTTCTCGAAGACCAGCCCGGTGAGGATGAACAGCGGAATGGCGATCAACGGGTACTTGGCGATGCCGTTGTAGGTATTGGTGCCCAGGGTGGCCAGCATATCCGGCGACAGCCCGGTGAGAATGCCCACCGCGCCGGCCAGGCCGAGGGCGAAGGCCACCGGCACGCCGAAGGCCAGGAAGGCGATGAAGCTCAGCAGCATCCAGAGATCAGGACTCATCCTTCAGCCTCCCGCGCAGGCGGTCCAGGGTCATCTGGGTCAGGCGCCAGGCCACGGCCAGCGCCAGCAGCGGCAGCCAGACCACGTACCACCAGTTGGGCAGGCCCAGGCCCGGCGACTGCGATTCCCACTGGTATTCCTGCCAGGCGAAGACCCCGCCGTACCAGACCACCAGGCCGAGCACGGTCATGCCGCACAGCCACTGGAACAGGATCAACGGCGTGCGCAGACCGGGCAGCTTGTCCTCGATCAGCGCGATACGGATATGCCCGTTGCGGCGCATGGCCACGGCGGCGCCGGCGAAGGTCAGCACCACCAGCATGAAGATGGAGATTTCCTCGGTGAAGGCGAACGAGGCGTCGGTGACGTACCGCACCACCACGTTGGCCAGGCTGATCAGGCTGATCACCGTCAGGGCGAGGGTGGCCAGCCAGCGTTCGGGCCTGGCGTCCGGTCGATGACTCATAACTAGAACCTCAAGGGCCGGCACCGGGGTGCCGGCACGCACAACCGAAGGCGCAAAGAGTGCGCCTTCGCTACCTCAATTGCCGGCGACGGCGTCGCGAGCGGCCTTGAGCAGGTCGGCGCCGATGCGCTTTTCCCACTTGGCGTACAGCGGCGCGGTGGCCGCGACGAAGGCCTGGCGTTCGGCCTCACTCAGCTCGACCACCTGTACGCCACGCTCACGAATGGCGGCCAGGCGCTGGGCTTCCTCGGCACGGGACTTCTCGATCTCCCACTGGCCGGCATCGATGGCAGCCTGCTTGAGCAGTGCCTGATCCTCGGCGGAGAAGCCCTTCCAGATGCTCGGGCTGACGGCGAAGATCAGCGGGTCGGCCATGTAGCCCCACAGGGTCAGGTACTTCTGGTCCACCTGATCGATGCGCGCCACGTCGAATACCGACAGCGGGTTCTCCTGGCCGTCCACGGCGCCGGTGGTCAGTGCCGGCTTGGCGTCTGCCCAGCTCATCTGCGTCGGGTTGGCGCCCAGGATGCTGAAGGTGTCCTGGAACAGCGGCGAGCCGACCACGCGGATCTTCATGCCCTTGAGGTCTTCCGGGCTGCGGATCGGCTTCTTGGAGTTGGAAAGCTGGCGGAAGCCGTTCTCACCCCAGGCCAGCGGCACCACGCCGCGCTTTTCGATAGCCTTGAAGACGGTCTCGCCGGCCGCGCCGCGGGTGATGGCGTCGGTATCGGCGTTGTCGGCCACCAGGAACGGCAGCGAGAACAGGTTCAGCTCCGGAACCTGGGGCGACCAGTTGATGGTCGAGCCGACGGCCATGTCGATCAGGCCGGACCGCATGGCGGAGAATTCCTTGGTCTGGTCGCCGGCAACCAGTTGGGCGTTGTCATAGACACGCAGGGTGATGCGGCCGTTGGAGCGTTCCTTGACCAGTTCGGCCCACTTGCTGGCGGCCTGGCCCCAGGGGAAGGCGTCGGACAGTACGGTGGACACGGAGTATTCGCGAGCGTGCGCACTAAAGGCGGCGGTCAGCGTGGCGGCAGCGGCCAGCGCCGTGAAACAACGGCTGAGCTTCATGGGAGCGTCCTTGGGATCGTGATCTTTTTATGGAATGCGAACAGCCATTGCCCGAGAGGCATGGCGGATCCGATGACAACCGGATAGGTCGTCTGGGCGCGCCGGGTAGACGCTAGGAGGGATGACGCCAATTGGCGTCGAGTGTCGCCGGGGCTTTTTGGGCTCGCGACTGGGTCAGCGGATGCGCTTAGGCGGCTAACTATCGCAGAAGCTTCGGGCAATTGCCACGCTCCGGGAACGAGAGATCCGTGCGGAGCACGGCTTCGGCCACAGAAGAAATTTCCGGAAGCGCAAAAAAGAAAACCCCGCAGTGCGGGGCTTGCAGATTGAATCCTGACATCCTTGTTTGACCCGCCATCCTGGGGGTCCGGAAATTCCATTTTTGTTTTTCACGCTTCCTGCGCGTTTTCCGTTGCAGGCAAGACTACGCAGGCGCTCCGAGAGGCGACAGCGCCAATCACCAGTAGACCCTGTAAGCCTTTTCCTACAACAGCGTCGGCCTTTGCCGGGTGGGCATCCGTGGCGCAAGGGGCGCAGAATCGAACGGCCCAATAACAACAACAGACGCCGACACGGTGTCCAAGGGTCGAAACATGCGCAACCTCGCTCTGTCCCTGCTAATAGTTGCCGCAGGCGTCCACGCTCACGCTCTGGCCGCCGACGTCCAGACCCGCTTCCACGGCCAGGACGAGGCCGAGCAGGCCTTCTGGTCCGAGCTGTATGCCAGTGGCGGCGAAACCCTGTTCTGCGGCCAGACGTTCGCCAGTGATGAGGGCCTGGCCATCAGCGCCATCTACGGCGTACGCGAGATCCGCCAGGCGCTGCGCTGCACCACCACCAACCAGTGCGCGGTGCAGACGCCACGCTACCTGAACATGGTCGGCGACCTGCACAACCTTTACCCGAACGAGGCGCGCCTGGAGGAACAGCGGCGCAACGACCGTTTCGGCGAGGTCGCTGGCGGCAGCCCGGCCGGCGAATGCGGGCTGCGCAGCGGCTTCAAGCTGCTCGAACCACCCACCTCGGCCCGCGGCAACGTGGCCCGCGCGCTGTTCCACATGCATGCCGAGTACGACCTGCCACTGCCGGTGGCGCTGGACGTGCTGCAGCGCTGGCATCGCGAGGATCCGGCCGATCAGATCGAACGCATCCGCAATGACCGCATCGCCCTGCTGCAGGGCACCCGCAACCGCTTCATCGACGATCCCGCCCAGGCCGAGCGATTGGCCAAGCACTGAGGACCTGTGGGGCCGGGTTTATCCCGGCCGATGGGGGTGGGACCCGCGCCCCGGGCCGGGAGCCGGGTCCGCTGGCCGGGATAAACCCGGCCCTACCGGCTCAAGCCCACCGTTACGGTGGTCCCACAAACAAAAATGCCCGTATCTCGCGATACGGGCATTTTCATTCAACGCTCAGTCGAGGCTCAGAACTGCTCGGCGTCGAGCAGGAACAGCGACTCGCTGCCGGCGCGCACCGCCGCGCTCAGCGACTGTACGCGCGGCAACAGGCGAGCGAAGAAGAAGCGCGCGGTGCCCAGCTTGCTGGCGTAGAAGGCTTCCTCGCCTTCCTTGCCCAGCGCGGCCTTGGCCATCTGTGCCCACATGTAGCCGTAGGCGACGTAGCCGAAGGCCTGCAGGTATTCCACCGACGCGGCGCCGATCTCGTTGGGGTTGGACTTGGCGCGATCCAGCACCCAGGCGGTGAGTTCGTCGAGCTGATTGACGGCGACCTTCAGCGGCGCGGTGAATTCGCCCAGCGAGGCGTCGGCACCGTTGATGAACGCGGTGATCTCGTCACGGAACTGCGCATAGAAGGCGCCGCCGTTGCCCACCACCTTGCGGCCCACCAGGTCGAGCGACTGGATGCCGTTGGTGCCTTCGTAGATCTGCGTGATGCGGCAGTCGCGCACCAGCTGCTCCTGGCCCCACTCGCGGATGAAACCGTGACCGCCGAAGATCTGCTGGCCGTGCACGGTGGTTTCCAGCGCCATGTCGGTGAGGAACGCCTTGGCCACCGGGGTCAGCAGCGCAATCAGGTTCTCGGCGCGCTGGCGAGCGGCGGCGTCTTCGCTGTACTTGGCGATGTCCAGCTGCACGGCCACGTAGCTGGAGAACGCGCGACCGCCTTCGTTCAGCGCCTTCATGGTCAGCAGCATGCGGCGCACGTCCGGATGCACGATGATCGGGTCGGCCGCCTTGTCCTGGGCCGCCGGACCGGTCGGTGCGCGGCTCTGCAGACGCTCGCGGGCGTATTCGATGGCGCTCTGGTAGGAGCGCTCGCCCAGGGCCAGACCCTGGATGCCGACGCCCAGGCGCTCGTAGTTCATCATGGTGAACATCGCCGCCAGGCCCTTGTTGACCTCGCCGACCAGCCAGCCGGTGGCGCTGTCGAAGTTCATCACGCAGGTGGCCGAAGCCTTGATGCCCATCTTGTGCTCGATGGAGCCGCACGACAGGCTGTTGCGCGCGCCCAGGCTGCCATCGGCGTTGACCATCACCTTGGGTACCAGGAACAGCGAGATGCCCTTGGAACCGGACGGCGCATCGGGCAGCTTGGCCAGCACCAGGTGGATGATGTTCTCGGTCAGGTCGTGTTCGCCGCCGGTGATGAAGATCTTGGTGCCGGTGACCTTGTAGCTGCCGTCGGCCTGCGGTTCGGCCTTGGTGCGGATCAGGCCCAGGTCGGTGCCGGCATGCGGCTCGGTCAGGCACATGGAACCGGCCCACACGCCGGCGTACATGTTGGGCAGATAGGCCTGCTTCAGCTCTTCGCTGGCATGGGAGTTCAGCGCCAGGCAGGCGCCAGCGGTGAGCATCGGGTAGAGGCCGAAGGACAGGTTGGCGGAGTTGACCATCTCCTCGACCTGGGCGCCGATCACCTTGGGCATGCCCATGCCGCCGAACAGCGGGTCGCCACCGACGCCGACCCAGCCGCCCTCGGCGTAGGTCTTGTAGGCCTCGATGAAGCCGGCCGGGGTCTTCACCGCACCCTCGTTCCAGCTGCAGCCTTCCTCGTCGCCGCTACGGTTGAGCGGTGCGATGCTGCCGGCGATCACCTTGCCGGCTTCTTCCAGCACGGCGATGGCGGTGTCGCCGTCGATCACCTCGGCCAGGCCGGGCAATTCACTCCACAGGTTGGCAACGTCGAAAACCTCATTGAGGACGAAACGCATGTCACGCAGGGGCGCTTGGTAATCAGCCATGTAAACCTCGATTCAACGGTGACCGCAAAGGCCGGGAACGAAGAAAACGCGAGTCTAGCCGAACAACGCTGGAGACATGTAGCGTCAGTTGGTGACCATAAGGTCACTAATGGTCACTCACGAGCGCGCCGCCGCCTTGCGACCGCTCGCCGCACGCGCCGGCTTCGGCTGTTCGTAGGAAACCACACAGTTGCGCCCCGCGCCCTTGGCCTTGTAGAGCGCCTCGTCCGCGGCCTTGATGACCTCCTCCGGCTCGCGATGCGCCGCGCTGCGCTCGGCCACCCCGATGCTGATGGTGACCGAAACGAAGGGGTTGGTGGCCGCCTTGCCGCGCTGCTGGCGCCCCTTGGCGGCATCCTCCGGGCGATTCGACTTGTCGCGTACGACCATCTGGTAGTGCTCGATGTTGCGGCGCAGCACCTCCAGATGGGGCTTGCAGTGCTCCAGGCTCTTGCCCGGGAACAGCACGGTGAACTCCTCGCCGCCGTAGCGGTAGGCGGTGCCGCCGCCGGTGACCTTGCGCAACTGGCCGGCCACCATGCGCAGCACGTCATCGCCGACGTCATGGCCGTAGGTGTCGTTGAATTTCTTGAAGTGATCGACGTCGGTCATGGCGATCACGTAGTTGCGCCCCAGCCGGCCCAGGCGTTCGTTCAGCGCCCGGCGGCCCGGCAGCCCGGTGAGTTCATCGAGGAAGGCCATCTGGTAGGCCTCGTGCGCCACCGCCACCACCAGCGCCAGCAGCACCATGCTGCTCATGGCCGACAGCGCGTAGGGCCGCATGTAGATCTCCGGCACCATCCAGAACAGACCGAGCACGCCGACCAGTTGCGCGGCATGCAGCACGCGCGGCCGCAACAGGTACTGGACGAGGAGTCCGATAAAGGCCAGCAGGAACAGCGGATAGGCCAGTTGCACCATCTTCATCCACTGGCCCTGCAGCAGCGGCCAGTGCAACAGGCTCAGCCACTGCAGCAGCGGCTCGGGATAGCGCAGCGCCATGCCGACCGCTACGCCGAGCAGCGCCAGCAGCACCGCGCCGCGCGCCACCAGGTCCTGCAGCAGCTGCGCGCGCTCCGACCAGATGCCGTACAGACCATAGAGCAGCGGCAGCAACAGGCTGCTCAGATGGAAGATCAACTGGGCCTGGGTGTAATCACTGACCGCGCGATGCTCGCGGAAGTGTTCGACTTCGCCATTCAGCGCCAGGTAGGCCAGATAGACCACCACCAGCAGCATGGCCTGGCGCATGCGCCCGTAGAACATGCACAGCGCGCCGCCGAGCACCGCCAGCAGGGTGGGCAGCACTTCCAGCAGACCGGTCAGGAAGCCCTCCGTTTCCAGCCATGCGCCCAGCACCCAGCCGGCCAGGATGATCAGCACGGATGGCAGGAAGTGACTTGCCCGGTAGGCAGAGATATTCGGCAAAACGGCCTCGCAGCACTCAAAGACGGCGGTCGAAAAATAGCGGGCATTATGATGGCATTTTTTCCGTAATGGCCAGTCCGCCACTTTTTCCGGCGCCAAAAAACAAGCCGCCGGGCACAGGCCCGGCGGCTTATCAACCGAACGGTCTTGCGCCGGGCTATCAGTAGCCCAGGGCGAAGTCCTCGTCGGCCATTTCCATCAGGTTGTTCGCGCCGGACTGCATGGTGACCACCAGCGCGCGGGTACGCGGCAGGATGCGCTCGAAGTAGAAGCGCGCGGTCTGCAGCTTGGCCTTGTAGAAGCCTTCCTCGGCGGTACCGGCAGCCAGCTTCTCGGCGGCCACGCGAGCCATGTCGGCCCAGAAGTAGGCCAGGCAGGCGTAACCGGAGTACATCAGGTAGTCCACCGACGCGGCGCCGACTTCCTCGCGATCCTTCATGGCGGCCATGCCGACCTTCATGGTGATCTCGCCCCACTCCTTGTTGATCTGCGCCAGCGGTGCGACCAGGTGCTTGATCGCCTCGTTGCCTTCGTTGTTCTGGCAGAACTTGTGGACGATCTTGGTAAAGCCCTTCAGCGCTTCGCCCTGGGTCATCAGCACCTTGCGGCCCAGCAGGTCGAGGGCCTGCACGCCGGTGGTGCCTTCGTACAGGCAGGAGATACGGCTGTCGCGCACGTTCTGCTCCATGCCGTGCTCGGCGATGAAGCCGTGGCCACCGTAGATCTGCACGCCATGGTTGGCGGCTTCGAAACCGGTTTCGGTCATGAAGGCCTTGGCGATCGGGGTCAGGAAGGCCAGCAGGGAATCGGCGGCCTTGCGCTGCTCCTCGTCCTGGCTGCGCTGCACGATGTCGACCTGCTTGGCGGCGAAGTACAGCATGGCGCGGTTGCCTTCGGCGAAGGCCTTCATGGTCAGCAGCATGCGGCGCACGTCCGGATGCACGATGATCGGGTCGGCGGCCTTTTCCGGAGCCTTCGGACCAGTCAGCGCACGCATCTGCAGACGCTCGCGGGCATAGGCGATGCCGCCCTGGAAGCCCAGTTCGGCGTGGGCGATGCCCTGCAGGGCGGTGCCCAGACGCGCGGTGTTCATGAAGGTGAACATGCAGTTCAGGCCCTTGTTCGGCGGGCCGATCAGGAAGCCGGTGGCGCCGTCGAAGTTCATCACGCAGGTGGCGTTGCCGTGGATGCCCATCTTGTGTTCGAGCGAGCCGCAGGACACGGTGTTGCGCTCGCCCACTTCGCCGGCGGCGTTGGGCAGGAACTTCGGCACGATGAACAGGGAAATACCCTTGGTGCCGGCCGGAGCGTCGGGCAGGCGGGCCAGCACGATGTGCACGATGTTCTCGGCCATATCGTGGTCGCCGGCCGAGATGAAGATCTTGGTGCCGGTCACCTTGTAGGAACCATCGGCCTGGGGTTCGGCCTTGGTGCGCAGGATGCCCAGGTCGGTGCCGCAGTGCGGCTCGGTCAGGCACATGGTGCCGGTCCACTGGCCGGACACCAGCTTGGTCAGGTAGGTGTGCTGCTGTTCGGGGGTGCCGTGGGCGCTCAGGGTGTTCATGGCACCGTGGGACAGGCCCGGGTACATGCCCCAGGACCAGTTGGCCTCGCCGATCATTTCGCTGACGGTCATGCCGAGGGATTCCGGCAGACCCTGGCCGCCGTGGGCGACGTCATGGGCCAGGCTCGGCCAGCCGCCTTCGACGAACTGCTGGTAGGCTTCCTTGAAGCCGGTCGGCGTGGTGACGCCCTCGGGCGACCACTTGCAGCCTTCCTGGTCACCGACGCGGTTCAGCGGAGCGATGACCTGCTCACAGAACTTGGCGCCTTCCTCGATGATGGCGTTCACCATGTCCGGGGTGGCGTCTTCGCAACCGGGCAGGCTCTGGTAGTGGGCTTCATAGCCGAGCAGCTCGTCACGAACGAAACGGATATCGCGCAAGGGGGCCTTGTAGTCGGGCATTGCGGTAAACCTCAGCAGTAGGTCTTGGGGGTGGCGAGCTGCGACACAACCACGCACGCTCAAACAGTTGTTTGAAACTTACGTTTAGCTCCCAGCCTTGTCAAGCCTGCGACCCCCGACTCAATGCTCCAGCAGCGCCTCCAGCGACAGGTGTGCGGCAACGTTCGCCGCCCCCGGCATCGCCAGGCGCGGCACGCAACCCAGGCAGGGCGCGCCCAGGCGCGCTTGCAACTCCCGCAGATTGTCGTCCAGCCGTGGCATGTGCGGGTCGACCTGATTAGCGACCCAGCCCGCCAGTTGCAGACCATCCGCCCGAATGGCCTGAGCCGTCAACAGCGCATGGTTCAGACAGCCCAGGCGCAGGCCGACCACCAGGATCACCGGCAGCTGCAGCGCCACGGCCAGATCGGAGAGGCAGGCCGCGTCCGACAGCGGCACCCGCCAGCCGCCGGCGCCTTCCACCAGGGTGAAATCCGCGCCCTGCGCCAGCACCCGTTGCACGGCGGCGGCCAGCTGCGGCACCTCGAGGGCGACGCCCGCCTCGCGCGCCGCCACATGCGGAGCGATGGCGGGCTCGAAAGCGCAGGGATTGATCAGCGCGTAGGGCAGCGGCGGATCGCACTCCGCCTGCAGCGCCAGGGCGTCGGCATTGCGCAGACCGTCCGCAGTCGCCTGGCAGCCGGACGCCAGCGGCTTGGCCGCCGCCGTGCTCAGGCCCCGCCGGCGCGCGGCGTGCAGCAGGCCGGCGGCGACCGTGGTCTTGCCGATATCGGTGTCGGTACCGGTGACGAAGAAGGCGCGGCCCATCAGCCTTTCTCCAGCACGACATAGACCACCTGATAGGTGGCCGGCAGCCCCTGCGGCTGGCGGAAGCGTTCGTAGGCTTCGCCCAGCGCGCGCAGTCGCGCCCGCCCGGTCAGACCCAGCGGCCGGCCGGGATTGCGATTCTGCGCACCAAGCGCCTTGAGCTCGCGGGTCAGTGAAAACAGATCGGCGAAGTGCAGCGCCAGCGGACGCTGCTGCAGATGCCGCACGCGCAGGCCGCTGCCGGCGCACAGCGCCTGGTACTCCGCGAAGTGGCGAAAGCGGTTGACGTGCACCCGCTCATCGACCTGTCGCCAGCTCTGGCGCAGCTCGTCCAGGGTGCCGTCGACCAGAGAGGAGAACGCCAGCACACCGCCCGGGCGCAGTACGCGCAGCGCTTCGTCGAGCACCGCCGGCAGATTCGCGCACCACTGCAGCGCCAGACTGGAGAAGATCAGTTCGCAGCTGACTTCGCGCAGCGGCAGGGCCTCGGCGTCGCCGGCCAGGAAATGTCGCGCGCCGCCCAGCGGCCGGGCATGGCGCAGCATGCCTTCGGCGATGTCCAGCGCCAGCCCTTCGCCCTGCGGATAGCGCGCCGCCAGCTGACGGGCGAAGTGTCCGGTGCCGCAGCCCAGATCGAGCCAGCGCTCCGGTGCCAGATCGGCCGGCAGCAGGCCCAGCAGTTGCTGGCCGACCCGGCGCTGCAGATCGGCCACCGCGTCGTAACTGCCGGCCGCGCGGGAAAACGAGGCCGCAACCAACGCCTTGTCGGGCAATGCGGACTGGGCATTCATCGGGAGGTTTCCTTAATAAAGGCGAGAATCGCCGCTGCCGTCTGAGCGGCATGACTCAGCGGCAGGGCATGGCTGGCGTCGTCCAGCAGCTCGATGCGGGCATTGGGCGCCAGCTCGCCAAGGGCGCGGGCCACCTCACGAGGCACCAGCGCGTCCCGACCACCCAGCAGGTGCAAGTGCGGGCCCGCCCATTCGCGCAACGCCGCACGCAAGTCCAGCTGCGCCAGACAGTCCAGGCCGGCCAGCAGAGCGGCCGAGGAGTCGCCGCGCGCCGCCAGTTGGCGGGCCAGCGCGCGCGGCTCGTCGGCATCGCGCACCGCCAGCAGATCGAAACGCTTGAGGGCGGCCGCCGGCGCGGCGGCCACGCCATCGCGAAAATCCGCGAACTGCGCCGCCGGCATCGCCGCCGGCCAATCGTCGCGCTGCACGAAGCAGGCATTGCTGGCCAGGGTGACCAGCCCGCGACAGGCTGCGCCGCGCCGCGCCGCCAATTCAGCGGCCAGCATGCCGCCCAGCGACCAGCCGCCCAGCCAGCAGTCCGCCGGCAAGCGCGCCTCCAGCTCGTCCAGCCACTGTTGCGGATTCTCCAGCGCCGGCAGTTCGGCCAGCTCCACGCGCAGCGCGTCGCCGTGCAGCGCGTCGGCCAACGGTTGCAGCACGGCGGCGGGATAGGACCAGCCCGGCAGCAGCACCAGCCGCTCACTCATCGCCCAGCTCCCGCCAGGCCAGCGCCAGGCCGTCCAGCAGGCGATCGACCTGCGCCTCGTCGTGCGCCGCCGTGAGGGTGATGCGCAGCCGCGCGGTGCCGGCCGGCACGGTCGGGGGGCGAATGGCGCCGACCAGCAACCCCCGCTCGCGCAGCCGCGCGGACAGGCGCATGGCCCGCCCGCTGTCGCCGACCAGCAGCGGCTGGATCGGCGTCGGGCTGTCCATCAGGGTCAGGCCGAGCGCCGTCGCGCCCTCCCGGAAGCGGGCGATCAGGCGTTGCAGATGCTCTCGTCGCCAGCCTTCCTCGCGCAGCAGCCGCAGACTCTGCAGGGTCGCGCAGGCCACAGCCGGCGGCTGGCTGGTGGTGTAGATGTAAGGCCGAGCGAACTGGATCAGCGTCTCGATCAGCTCCTCGCTGCCGGCCACGAAGGCGCCTGCGGTGCCGAAGGCCTTGCCCAGCGTGCCGACCAGTACCGGCACTTCGCTCATCCCCAGGCCGAAATGCTCCACGCAGCCGCCACCCGACGCGCCGAGCACACCGAAGCCGTGGGCGTCATCGACCATCAGCCAGGCGTCCCGGGCTCGCGCGGCCGCGCTCAGCGCTGGCAGATCGGCGAGATCGCCATCCATGCTGAACACGCCGTCGCTGACCACCAGGGTGTCGCCCTCGGCCTTGTCCAGGCGCGCAGCCAGACTGGCCGCATCGTTGTGCAGGTAACGGGAGAAGCGCGCGCCACTGAGCAGCCCGGCATCCAGCAGCGAGGCGTGGTTGAGGCGATCCTGCAGCACCGTGTCGCCGCGCCCGACCAGCGCGGTGACGGCGGCCAGGTTGGCCATGTAGCCGGTGGAAAACAGCAGCGCGCGCGGGCGGCCGGTGAACGCCGCCAGCGCTTCTTCCAACTGATGGTGCGGCCCGCTGTGGCCGATCACCAGGTGCGAGGCGCCGCCGCCGACGCCCCAGCGCTCGGCGCCTTCGCGCAGCGCGCGGATCACCTCGGGATGGCTGGCCAGCCCCAGGTAGTCGTTGGAACAGAAGGCCAGCAGGCGCCGGCCATCCACCAGCACCTCCGGCCCTTGCGGGCTTTGCAGCAGCGGGCGGCGGCGGTACAGATCCTCGGCACGGCGGGCGGCAAGGCGCGAAGCAAGGTCGAAACTCATGGGCAACCCCGGAAACGGGTAGAAAGCGTTGGGCCTGGCGTAGGGTGGATGGCGCTTCATCCATCCACCGAACGGACCATCAGACCGCCGCGGCGTTGTAGAACAGCTTTGAATCGCGCTGCTCGACCAGCGCCTGTTCGATGGCCGCCTGGTGCACCTCGTCGGCGTGTTCCTCGCGGGCTTCCGGCTGGATGCCCAGGCGCTTGAACAGCTGCATGTCCTTGTCGGCCTGCGGATTGGCGGTGGTCAGCAGCTTCTCGCCATAGAAGATCGAGTTGGCGCCGGCCAGGAAGGCCAGGGCCTGCATCTGCTCGTTCATCTGCTCGCGGCCGGCGGACAGGCGCACATGGGATTTGGGCATCATGATGCGCGCCACGGCGAGCATGCGGATGAAGTCGAACGGATCGACGTCCTGCTCCTCGGCCAGCGGCGTGCCCTGCACCTTGACCAGCATGTTGATCGGCACGCTTTCCGGATGCTCCGGCAGGTTGGCCAGCTGGATCAGCAGGCCGGCGCGGTCGTCCAGCGACTCGCCCATACCGAGGATGCCGCCCGAGCAGATCTTCATCCCCGCCTCGCGCACATAGGCCAGGGTCTGCAGGCGCTCGGCATAGGTGCGGGTAGTGATGATGTTGCCGTAGAACTCCGGCGAGGTGTCCAGGTTGTGGTTGTAGTAGTCCAGGCCGGCGGCGGCCAGCGCCTGGGTCTGCTCCTGGTCGAGCCGGCCGAGGGTCATGCAGGTTTCCAGGCCCATGGCCTTCACGCCCTCGACCATCTTCAGCACGTAGGGCATGTCCTTCGCCGACGGGTGCTTCCAAGCGGCGCCCATGCAGAAGCGCGTCGAGCCGATGGCCTTGGCCTCGGCGGCCGCCTCCAGCACCTTCTGCACCTCCATCAGCTTTTCCTTGTCCAGGCCGGTGTTGTAGTGGCCGGACTGCGGGCAGTACTTGCAGTCCTCCGGACAGGCGCCGGTCTTGATCGACAGCAGGGTCGAGACCTGCACGCGATTGGCGTCGAAGTGCCGGCGATGCACGGTCTGCGCCTGGAACAGCAGGTCGTTGAACGGCTGCGCGAACAGCGCGCGCACTTCGTCGAGGGTCCAGTCGTGGCGGACGGTGGCACTCATCGGGGGTTCCCTTTTGTGGTTATGGCGCCTGCTAGAGTTTGGCGCGGCACGGTGCGGCATACGCTAGGGAAGGCGCCATGGGCTGTCAACCAACATCAGGCTTCAAGGTTTACAACTGGTTAACAAGCAACCAGTACTGTCTGCTGTGCGACGAGCGCGCCGATGGCCCGCTGGCCCTGTGCGGCGCCTGCGAGAACGAGCTGCCGTGGCTCGCCGCGCGCTGCCGGATCTGCGCCCTGCCGCTGGGCGATGGCGGGCCGCTGTGCGCCGAATGCCTGCGGCGGGCGCCGAGCTTCAGCCGGGTGGAAGCGCCCTGGCGCTACGCCTTTCCGATCGACAGCCTGATTACCCGTTTCAAGCATCAGGCACGCTGGCCCATGGGCCGGCTGCTGGGCGAGCTGCTCGCCCGCCATCTGCGCCACGCCTACCGGGAGGATCTGTCGCGCCCCGAGCTGCTGCTGCCAGTGCCCCTGGGCCGTCGGCGCCAGCGCCAGCGCGGCTTCAATCAGGCCGCCCTGCTGGCCCGCTGGCTGGGCCCGGCGCTCGACCTGCCGGTGCGCGAGCGCTGGCTGCTGCGCCCGCGGGAAACCGATGCCCAGCAGACGCTGGATGCCCAGGCGCGGCGCGGCAACCTGCGCCACGCCTTCACCCTGGCGCCGGGCGCCGAGGTGCACGGCCGTCACCTGGCCCTGGTCGACGACGTGCTGACCACCGGCGCCACCTGCGAAGCACTGGCCCGCCTGCTGCTGCGCGCCGGCGCCGCGCGGGTGGATGTCTACTGCCTGGCGCGCACACCCAAGCCCGGCGCGCCGACTGCTGCGCGGCCGGCAAATGCGTATACTTCTTCGCCATTCAGACCAACCGCCACTTAGGGATTGTCCATGAAAGCGTTCGGCAAAATCCTGGGCCTGGTGCTGCTCGGACTCCTGCTGCTCGTCGTAGGTCTCGGGTTCGCGCTCACGCACTTCTTCGACCCCAACGATTACAAGGAACAGATTCGCCAACTGGCCCGCGACAAGGCCAACCTGGAGCTGAACATCCACGGCGAGATCGGCTGGAGCCTGTTCCCCTGGCTCGGTCTTGAGCTGCATCAGACCAGCCTGGCCAGCACCGCAAGCCCGGAACAGCCGTTTGCCGACCTGCGCATGCTCGGCCTGTCGGTGCGCGTGCTGCCGCTGCTGCGCCGCGAAGTGCAGATGAGCGATGTCCGCATCGACGGCCTGGCCTTGATGCTGCGCCGCGACGAACAGGGTCATGGCAACTGGGAGAACATCGGCAAGCCCGCCAGCGCGCCGACCGGCGAACAGCCGAGCGCCCAGCCTGACGCCGAATCCCGCGACACGCCCGCCGCTCGCGCGGGCCTGCCCATCAAGCTGGACATCGACAGCCTGACCGTCAACGACGCGCGCATCACCTACCAGGATGCGCAGACCGGCCAGCAGTTCAGCGCCGAGAGCATCCAGCTGGAAACCGGCGCCATCCGCGAGGGCAGCGCCATTCCGGTGAAGCTCACCGCCTTCTTCGGCAGCAACCAGCCGCTGATCCGCGCGCGCAGCGAAATTCTCGGCGAGCTGCGCTTCGACCTGGGCCAGCAACGCTACCAGTTCGAGAAGTTCCGCCTCAGCGGCGAGGCCTCCGGCGAACCGCTGGCCGGCAAGACCCTGAACTTCAGCGCTCAGGGCGAACTGCTCGCCGACCTGGACGCGCAGATCGCCGAATGGACCGGCCTGAAATTTTCCGCCAACCAGCTGCGCGGCCTGGGCGACATCAAGGTGCGCGAGCTGGACCGCGAACCGCGCATCAGCGGCGGCCTGTCGGTGGCCAGCTTCAACCTGCGCGACTTCCTCGCCGACCTGGGCCGCGAACTGCCGGCGACCGCCGACGCCAACGCGCTGTCCCGCGTGGAACTGGCCACCCGCCTGAACGGCACGCCGGCCAGCTTCGCCCTGGAGGAACTGACCCTCAAGCTGGACGACACCATCCTCACCGGCCGCATCGCCGTGGAAGACTTCACCCGCCAGGCCCTGCGCCTGCAGCTCAAGGGCGATCGCCTGGACGTCAGCCGTTACCTGCCGCCCAAGACCACCGACGGCGCCAGCGCCGCGCGCCAGAGCGAAGTGCAGGAAACCGCCCAGGCCGCCTCGGCCGGCGATTCGCCGCTGCCGGCCGCGCCGACCCGGCATGCCTGGAGCGACGCGCCGGTGCTGCCCATGGACGCCCTGCGCCTGCTGGATGTGCAGGCCACCGTCGATTTCGACGAGCTGCTGTTCGATGAACATCCGTTCAGCAACCTGAACCTGAATGCCCAGAGCCGCGACGGCCTGCTGACCCTGCAGACCCTGCGCGGCAACGTCTATGACGCGCGCTTCGAGGCCAGCGGCAAGGTCGACGTGCGCCAGGCGCTGCCGCAGCTGAGCCTCGACGCCCAGCTCGGCAAGCTGCCGGTGGAGAAGTTCATCAAGCTGGAGAAGCAGGAATCGCCCGTGCAGGGCCTGCTTGACCTCACCACCTCGCTGACCACCCGCGGCAACAGCCAGAAGTCCTGGGTGGACAACCTCAACGGCAAGGCCAACTTCCGGCTCAGCGACGGCCTGCTGGTCGGCGCCGACCTGGAGCACTACCTGTGCCGTGCGGTGGCCACCCTCAACCGCAAGTCGCTGACCCGCACCTCCAGCAAGGACACGCCCTTCGAGGCGCTGCGCGGCAGCCTGCTGATCAGCGATGGCGTGGCGCGCAACCCGGACTTCAAGGCCAGCGTTCCCGGCCTGACGGTCAACGGCAACGGCACCCTGGACCTGCGCGTGCTCGGTCTCGACTATCTGATCGGCATCATCATCGAAGGCGACAAGCGCCAGATGCCCGACCCGGCCTGCCAGGTCAACGAACGCTACGTCGGCCTGGAATGGCCGCTGCGCTGCCGTGGCCCGCTGGAGCTGGGCGCCAAGACCTGCCGCATCGATCAGGACGGTCTCGGCAAGATCACCGCCAAGCTGGCCGGCGAGAAGCTCACCGAAAAACTCGACGAGAAGCTCGGCGACAAGGTCAGCCCGGAACTCAAGGACGCGCTCAAGGGCCTGTTCAAGCGATGACCGACGCGCAGTTCGGTCCGGCCGTGCTGGCCTGGTATGACCAGCACGGCCGCAAGGACCTGCCCTGGCAGCAGGGCGTCACCCCCTACCGGGTGTGGGTTTCGGAAATCATGCTGCAGCAGACCCAGGTCGCCACCGTGCTCGGCTACTTCGACCGCTTCATGGCCGCCCTGCCCACCGTACAGGCGCTGGCCGAAGCGCCCGAGGACGAAGTGCTGCACCTGTGGACCGGGCTCGGCTACTACAGTCGCGCGCGCAACCTGCACAAGGCGGCCAAGATCGTCGTCGAGCGGCACGCCGGCGAGTTTCCCCGCGATGTGGAACAGCTCTGCGAGCTGCCCGGCATCGGCCGCTCCACCGCCGGCGCCATCGCCAGCCTGAGCATGGGCCTGCGCGCACCGATCCTGGATGGCAACGTCAAGCGCGTGCTGGCCCGCTACCTGGCGCAGGACGGCTATCCGGGCGAACCGCAGGTGGCCCGCCAGCTGTGGGCCGCCGCCGAACGCCTGATGCCGCACGAACGCTGCAATCACTACACCCAGGCGATGATGGACCTGGGCGCCACCCTGTGTACGCGCGGCAAGCCCAGCTGCCTGATCTGTCCGCTGCGTTCCGGCTGCCGGGCGCACCTGTTGGGCCGCGAAACCGCCTACCCCGAACCCAAGCCACGCAAGGCCCTGCCGCAGAAACGCACGCTGATGCCGCTGCTCACCGACACGCAGGGCAACGTGCTGCTCTACCGGCGCCCGTCCACCGGACTGTGGGGCGGGCTGTGGAGCCTGCCAGAAATGGACGCCCTGCCCGACCTGCATACCCTGGCCGAACGCCACGGCCTGCAACTGGGCGAACCGCGCGCCCTGCCGGCCTTCACCCACACCTTCAGCCACTTCCAGCTGAGCATCGAGCCCTGGCTGGTGCCGGCCAGTCCGCGGGTTGGCGTCGTGGCCGAGGGCGACTGGCTCTGGTATAACCTCACCGCCCCGCCGCGCCTGGGCCTGGCCGCCCCGGTGAAGAAGCTGCTCAAGCGCGTCGTTGAAGATTCGATTGGAGAACTGCCATGACCCGTACCGTACATTGCCGCAAGTACAACGAGGACCTGCCCGGCCTGGATCGCCCGCCGTATCCCGGCGCCAAGGGCGAGGACATCTTCAACAACGTCTCGCGCAAGGCCTGGGAAGAATGGCAGAAGCACCAGACCATGCTGATCAACGAGCGCCGACTGAACATGATGAACGCCGATGACCGCAAGTTCATCCAGGCCGAGATGGACAAGTTCTTCTCCGGCGAGGAATACGCCCAGGCCGAAGGCTACGTTCCGCCGAGCCAGTAAGCCGGCAAGTGCTTAAAAAAACTGATTTTTCCGTCGCGCGCGGTTGACTCGCCGACGGTAAAAC
Source organism: Pseudomonas sp. (assembly GCF_035497915.1). GTDB lineage: Bacteria > Pseudomonadota > Gammaproteobacteria > Pseudomonadales > Pseudomonadaceae > Serpens. The sequence goes on along the minus strand of NZ_DATJCS010000039.1, from coordinate 180,586 downwards.
CGGTTTAATGCCGCCCGTTGTTGCCCAGGTAGCTCAGTTGGTAGAGCAGGGGATTGAAAATCCCCGTGTCGGCGGTTCGATTCCGTCCCTGGGCACCATATTCCAGACCCCCGCAGCCGCAAGGCTTCGGGGGTTTTTCATTTCCGGGGCCGCAGCGCCTAGTCGGCACGCCACACCCAGCGTGGAACGGCTCGGCGACATCCCGTAGAATGCCGCGTTTTCGAGCCCCGTTTCCGGGAGCTGCACGATACTTCACCCGCAAGGCTCGCAGGGCCGCGCGAGCGCCTGGCTGGCCGTGCCGGCCGCCGCCCCTGCGCCAAGGCCCGCCGCCGTCCCGCAGCGGAGCCACACAAGAGGACAACATATGGTTCAGGCCACGCCTGCACTGGAAATCCGCAACCTGCACAAGCGTTACGGCGATCTGGAAGTGCTCAAGGGCATCTCCCTCACCGCCCGCGATGGCGACGTGATCTCCATCCTCGGCTCGTCGGGCTCGGGCAAGTCCACCTTCCTGCGCTGCATCAATCTGCTGGAAAACCCCAACGAAGGGGAAATCTACGTGGCCGGCGAACAGCTCAAGCTGAAGTCCGGCAAGGCCGGTGAGCTGGTCGCGGCCGACAGCCGGCAGATCAACCGCCTGCGCAGCCAGGTCGGCTTCGTGTTCCAGAACTTCAATCTCTGGCCGCACATGAGCGTGCTGGACAACATCATCGAGGCCCCGCGCCGCGTGCTCGGCCAGAGCAAGGCCGAAGCCATCGAAGTGGCCGAGGCGCTGCTGGCCAAGGTCGGCATCGCCGAAAAGCGCCACGCCTACCCCAACCAGCTGTCCGGCGGACAGCAGCAGCGCGCCGCCATCGCGCGCACCCTGGCCATGCAGCCCAAGGTGATCCTCTTCGACGAGCCCACCTCGGCGCTCGACCCGGAGATGGTACAAGAAGTGCTTAACGTGATCCGTGCGCTCGCCGATGAGGGACGCACCATGCTACTGGTGACCCACGAGTTGAACTTCGCCCGCCAGGTGTCCAGTGAAGTGGTCTTCCTGCACCAGGGTCTGGTCGAGGAACAGGGCTCGCCCGAGCAGGTGTTTGACAACCCGCAATCGGCACGCTGTAAACAATTCATGTCCAGCCACCGCTAACACGGAGCAATACCGCATGCAGACCTACAAGAAGATCCTGCTGGCCGCCGCAACCCTCCTCGCTCTCGGCCAGGCCGTAGCGGCAGAAAAGCTCAGAATCGGCACCGAAGGCGCCTACCCGCCCTTCAACCTGATCGACGCCAGCGGCCAAGTGGTCGGCTTCGACGTCGAGATCGGCCAGGCGCTGTGCGCCAAGATGAAGGTCGAGTGTGAAGTCGTCACCTCCGACTGGGACGGCATCATCCCCGCCCTCAACGCCAAGAAGTTCGACTTCCTGGTCGCCTCCATGTCGATCACCGAGGAACGCAAGCGCGCCGTCGACTTCACCGACCACTACTGGAGCAACAAGCTGCAGTTCGTGGCGCCCAAGTCCGTGAACTTCAAGACCGACAAGGCCAGCCTCGAGGGCAAGGTGATCGGCGCCCAGCGCGCCACCATCGCCGGCACCTGGCTGGAGGACAACCTCGGCAAGCAGGTCGACGTGAAGCTCTACGACACCCAGGAAAACGCCTACCTGGACCTGGCCTCCGGCCGCCTGGACGCCATCCTCGCCGACGCCCTGGTGCAGTGGGAGTGGCTCAAGAGCGACGCCGGCAAGGACTTCGAGTTCAAGGGCGACGCGGTGTTCGATGACGACAAGATCGGCATCGCCGTGCGCAAGGGTGACCCGCTGCGCCTGCGCCTGAACCAGGCCCTGAAGGAAATCATCGCCGACGGTACGTACGAAAAAATCAACGCCAAGTACTTCCCCTTCAGCATCTACTGATCGATCCCGGCGCGCCTTCGGGCGCGCCGGCCTCACGTTAGCCCTACCCCATGATTCCTGATCTCCACGGATTCGGCCCGGCGCTGCTGGCCGGCACGCTGATGACCATCCAGCTCGCCCTGGCCTCCCTGGCCCTGGGCCTGGTCCTCGGCCTGCTCGGTGCGCTGGCCAAGACTTCGCCGCTCAAGCCGCTGCAATGGCTGGGTGGCACCTATTCCACCCTGGTGCGCGGCGTGCCCGAGCTGCTCTGGGTGCTGCTGATCTACTACGGCACCGTGAGCCTGATGCGCGGCCTGGCCGACCTGCTCGGCATGGAAAGCCTGGAACTGTCCGCCTTCGCCGCCGGCACCATCGCCCTGGGTCTGTGCTTCGGCGCCTACGCCACAGAAGTCTTTCGCGGCGCCATCCTGGCCATCCCCAAGGGTCACCGTGAAGCCGGCCTGGCGCTGGGCATGTCCGCCCCGCGCATCCTCTGGCGACTGATCCTGCCGCAGATGTGGCGGATCGCCCTGCCCGGCCTGGGCAACCTGTTCATGATCCTGATGAAGGACACCGCGCTGGTTTCGGTGATCGGCCTGGAAGAACTGATGCGCCGCTCGCAGATCGCCGTGACCGCCAGCAAGGAGCCGTTCACCTTCTACATGGTGGCGGCCATGATCTATCTCGGCCTGACCGTCGTCGCGATGATCGGCCTGCATTTCCTTGAGCGGCGCGCCAGCCGCGGCTTCGTGAGGAGCGCGGCATGAACTGGGATGTGATCGTTCAATACCTGCCGCGCCTGCTCGACGGCGCCGTGCTGACCCTGCAGCTGGTAGCCATTTCCGTGCTGGCCGGGCTGATCCTCGCCCTGCCGATGGGCGTCGCCCGCGCCTCGCAGAACCTCTACGTGCGCGCCCTGCCCTACGCCTACATCTTCTTCTTCCGCGGCACCCCGCTGCTGGTGCAGCTGTTCCTCGTCTACTACGGCATGGCGCAGTTCGAGGTGGTGCGCCAGAGCGCGCTGTGGCCCTACCTGCGCGACCCCTACTGGTGCGCCATCATCACCATGACGCTGCACACCGCCGCCTACATCGCCGAGATCATCCGTGGCGCCATCCAGGCGGTGCCGCCCGGCGAAGTGGAGGCGGCCCGCGCGCTGGGCATGTCGCGCACGCAGACCCTGTTGCACGTAACCCTGCCGCGCGCCATCCGCATCGGCTTGCCGGCCTACAGCAACGAAGTGATCCTGATGCTCAAGGCCAGCGCCCTGGCCAGCACCATCACCCTGGTGGAGCTCACCGGCGCGGCGCGCACCATCATCGCGCGCACCTACCTGCCGGTGGAGTTCTTCTTCGCCGCCGGGGTGATCTACCTGATCATCGCCTTCCTGCTGGTCCAGGGCTTCAAGCTGCTGGAACGCTGGCTGCGCGTGGACGCCTGCCAGGGACGCTGACACTTTTCCCATGCCCCTCGCCCGAGGGGCAGGACTTTTCGACCCATCATGCTCACCGGCCCCGACCTGCTCGCCCGCTTCCAGGCCCTGGACGACTTCCTGACCGCCCACCAGGTGCTCTGGCGCCCCAAGCCCTTCACCCACCTGCAGCTGCCCTGGGAAGCGGACCATCCGCAACTGGCCCAGTGGCTGCGCGCGCGCACGCTGGAGCAGGCCGACGCCGACCAGTCGCAGCCGGAGCGCCTGCAGGCACCGGCGCCGTTCCGGGAACTGGCCGCCACCGCCTGGGAACTGGGTCATGCGCATGAGTTGCCGGACCATCCGGGCGCGGAGCCGCCCGCGCGACTGAGCGTCGACGTGCCGGGTCGCAAGTGGCAGCAGATCCTCGCCTTCGCCTCACGCCTGCAGTTCGCCGAGCCGCCGCGCCACTGGCTGGACTGGTGCTCGGGCAAGGGCCATCTCGGCCGCCTGTTGGCCCAGGACGGCGCCGACCTGACCTGCCTGGAATACGATCCCGCGCTGGTGGAAGCCGGCGCCGCGCTCAGCCAACGCCAGCAGCTTGAGGCCCGGTATATCCAACAGGATGTGCTCGCCGCCGACGCCGCCCAGCAGCTAGCGCCCGAACACAGCCCGGTGGCCCTGCATGCCTGCGGCGACCTGCATGTGCGCCTGCTGCAACTGGCCAGCCAGCGCGGCTGCGCGCACCTGGCCGTGGCGCCCTGCTGCTACAACCGCATCGGCACCGACGAATACCAGCCGCTGTCGGCAGCGGCCCGCGATTCCCGGCTGCGGCTCAGTCGCGACGACCTAGCCCTACCCCTGTGCGAAACCGCCACCGCCGGCGCCCGGGTGCGCCGCCAGCGCGATCAGTCCATGGCGCGCCGGCTGTCCTTCGACCTGCTGCAGCGCCAGCTGCGCGGCTGCGATGACTACCTGCCCACCCCGTCGCTGCCGAGCCACTGGCTGGACAAACCCTTCGCCCAGTACTGCCGCGACCTCGCCGAACTACGCCAACTGCCCGACCCGGGCGAACAGGACTGGCTCGCCCTGGAGCACGCCGGCTGGCAACGCCTGGCCGAAGTGCGCAACCTGGAGCTACTGCGCAACCTGTTCCGCCGCCCGCTGGAGCTCTGGCTGGTCCTCGACCGGGCCCTGTTTCTGGAAGAACAGGGCTACCGGGTGCGACTGGGCCAGTTCTGCGAACACCGGCTCACGCCACGCAATCTGCTACTCCTGGCCGAGCGCAACGATGCCCACAGAATCTGTGGATAACTCTGTGAACGACATTGGGGTAAGGCCCGCAAAAGCCCGCCGCACGGGCCTCTGCCCGCGCTGATCCATTTCTGAACAGCCAGGAAATAATCAATAAAAACAATAAGTTGCGAATTCGGCCGAACGCTTCACAAAATCCCGCGCGTGCCGCGCGGATTTCATTCGCTTTGTGCATAAGGCCCGCCAGCCGTGACCCCATCGACACCACGGCGGTTTACTCGCACGCCCCGGTCGGTATAATGCCCGACGTTTTCGCCGGTATAGCTCAGCTGGTAGAGCAACTGACTTGTAATCAGTAGGTCCCGGGTTCGACTCCTGGTGCCGGCACCATCTAGATCAAAAAGGCTCACCTTCGGGTGGGCCTTTTTTGTTATGGCTTTCTGGCCTCGTTTTGGTTACAGATTGAGCTGTTTCGATGTCACCAGGACCGGCATCCGCGACGGGTGCCCACAAGGGATTCCGCAATGCCCCTCACACTGCAACAACTGGAACGCCACCTTTTCAAGGCCGCCGACATTCTGCGCGGCAAGATGGATGCCTCGGAGTTCAAGGAATACATCTTCGGCATGCTGTTTCTCAAACGCTGCTCCGACGTATTCGAAGAGCGCTATGAGCAGGTGGTTGCCGAGGAGTTGGAGGCTGGCAAGAGCAAAGCCGAGGCCTTTGTCACAGCGGAAAACCCGCGCTGGTACAAGCGCGACGGCAGCTTCTGGGTACCCAGCCAATCGCGCTTCAAACATTTGCTCAACGAAGCGCATGTCAACGTTGGCAACCTACTGAACAAAGCTCTGAGCGGAATCGAGGACAACAACGCTTCCCTGGACGGCGTTCTGGAGCATATCGACTTCACCCGCAAGGTCGGCCAGAGCAAGATTCCCGACCAGAAGCTGCGCCAGCTCATCACACATTTCAGCGAAGTACGCCTGCGTAACAGCGACTTCGAATTCCCCGATCTGCTGGGTGCGGCCTACGAGTACCTGATTGCCGAATTCGCCGACTCTGCCGGCAAAAAGGGCGGCGAGTTCTACACGCCACGCGCAGTGGTACGCCTGATGGTGCGCCTGCTCAAGCCGCGCCTCGAACACGACATCTACGACCCGTGCTGCGGCTCGGGCGGAATGCTGATTGCCGCCAAGGAATATATCGACGAGCACGGCGAGGACGGCCGCAAGGCCAACCTGTTCGGCCAGGAGTTCAACGGCACTGTCTGGTCGATTGCCAAGATGAACATGCTGCTGCACGGCATCAGCACGGCCTGGCTGGAGAACGAAGACACCCTGGCCGATCCGCGGCATATCGAGGGCGGCGAGCTGCGCCGCTTCGACCGCATCCTCACCAACCCGCCGTTCTCCATCAACTGGGGGCATACCGAGAAAAACCCAGACGGCAGCCTCGCCTGGAACCCGACGTTCCGCGAGGAGCGTTTCCGTTTCGGCGAGGTGCCGCTGGGCTCGAAGAAAGCCGATCTGATGTTCCTGCAGCACATGCTCGCAGTCACCCGCGATGAAGGCTTGGTCGCCACTGTGCTGCCCCATGGCGTGCTGTTCCGGGGCGGCGAGGAAAAGAGCATCCGCGCCGGCATTATTGAGGAAGACCTGCTCGAGGTCGTGATCGGTCTGCCGGCCAACCTGTTCTATGGCACCGGTATTCCCGCCTGCATCCTGATCCTGCGTCAGCACAAGCAGAACGGCGCCAACCGGGTCAGCGGCAAGCCGGCCGAGCGACAGGGCAAGGTGCTGTTTATCAATGCCGACCGCGAATACTTCGAGGGCCGCGCGCAGAACTTCCTGCTGCCCGAACACATCGAGAAGATCGCCACCGCCTACGACGAATTCCACTGTATCGACGGCCTGAGTGACGTGGTGGACATCGCCACCCTGCGCGACAACGACTACAACCTGAACATCCGCCGCTACGTGGACAACGCTCCGCCGCCCGAGCCGCACGATGTGCGCGCCCACCTGCTCGGCGGCGTGCCCAAATCTGAAGTGCAGGCCAAGGCCGCGCTATTCGCCGCTCACGGCCTTGATCCGCTGGACCTGTTCGAGCCCCGCGACGAGCGCTACTTAGACTTCCGCAGTGGGCTGACCCGCCGCGCCGATCTCAAGCCAGCCATCGAAGGCAACACGGGCCTGCAGCGCAAGGAAGCCTCGATACGCGCCGCCTTCGAGGCCTGGTGGAGCGAACACAGCCCGCGCATCACCGCCCTGGCCGGGCAAATGGATAACAGCGCCGCGCTGGTCAACCTGCGCGGCGAGCTGCTGGCCAGCTTCAGCCAGACCCTGGAGCGCATCGGGCTACTCGATCCCTTCCAGGTGCGCGGCATCGTGGCCGGCTTCTGGTACCAGAGCAAATTCGACCTCCTCGGCCTGATGGCGCGTGGCAGCCGGGGCGTAATGGATGCCTGGCGCACCAGCATCGTTACCGCCCTGGAAGACAAGGCCAGCAAACAGAGTCCGCTGGAGCACAAGCTGGTCAAGTTCCTGCTCGGCGATTTCGTCGCCGACCTGGCCGAACTGGAAGCGAAAAAGGCCGAACTGGAGAGCCAGATCAAGGCCGCTACCCCGGCCAAGGGCGAGAATGGCGAAGAGCCTGATGACGAGGCGGAAGCCAGCGACGAGGAACCCCCCATCGACGAGGCTCAACTCAAGGAATGGAAGGCCGAGCTGACCAAGGTGAAGAAGCAGCTCAAGACCAAGAAAGAAAATTTCGCCAGCCACCTGAACAAGGCCGTCGATGGCCTGGACGAGCAGCAGGCCGCCGAGTTGCTGCTGACCATCCTGCACAATGATATGCAGGCCATCTTCGAGCGTTATATCGCCGCCCAGCGCAAGCAGATCGTCGCCGCCTTCGAGAACTGGTGGGACAAGTACCGGGTGACGCTGAATGAGATCGAGCAAAAGCGCGATGCGGCGGCGGTGGCGTTGCAGGGGTTCTTGAAGGGGTTGGGGTATGTCTGAGTGGCAACAACGCAGCCTTGCCTCGCTGGGGAACTATGAGAACGGCTTTGCGTTCAATGAGCTGCATTGGTCAGAGCATGGCCTGCCAATTATCCGAATAGCTCAAATCACCGGCAGCCAAGGCATCGTTGATTGCTTTCCTGGTGTGCTACCGGAGAGTTACCGGATTGATGAAGGTGATCTGATCTTTTCGTGGAGCGGCACACTCGCGGTCGTGCGTTGGTCTGGCGGTCCAGCTTGGCTGAACCAGCATCTGTTTAAAGTTGTGCCCGCTGCCGGGATTGATCGGTCATTCCTTTTTCATGTGCTGCAAGCATCTGTTGCTGAAATGGGCAAGCGGACGCATGGCAGCACGATGAAACACATCAAGCGCGGAGAGCTTCGAGAGTTTTCCGTTGAAATACCAGGCAATGAATGTGAGCAGAGGAAGATCGCCCAAGTCCTCGACACCCTCGATACCGCCATCCGCGAAACCGAGGCGCTGATCGACAAGCTCAAGGCCGTCAAGCAGGGCCTGCTGCATAACCTACTCACCCGCGGCATCGACCCCAACGGCCAACTGCGCCCGCCGCAAAGCGAAACGCCACAGCTCTACAAGGAGTCGCCGTTAGGGTGGATCCCGAGGGAATGGAGCTATGGATCGCTCGGGACTTGGCTAATGGGGAAACCTAAGAACGGTTATTCGCCTCAGGAGGCCGGAGAGTGGACAGGTGTTCAAATGCTCGGATTGGGGTGCCTTACGAAGGAGGGCTTCTTTGGAGCTCAGCTCAAGCTCGCACCCGCCGGAGATAGAGGACTGGAGAAGGCATTGCTCAATGATGGTGACCTTCTCATCAGCCGAGCAAATACAAGGGACCTGGTCGGCGTTGTGGGCGTGTACCGCGATATTGGTACGCCTTGCACTTATCCGGATTTAATGATGCGGCTGATGCCGTCCGAGGAAACCAGCGCCGAGTTCCTGCAGTTAGTTTTGCAATCGAGCAAGGTGCGTCGGCAAATCCAGGGTTCTGCATCTGGAACGTCTGAAAGCATGGTGAAAATCAGCTCAGCAATCGTTACCGGCTTAAAAGTTGCCATTCCGAAACCTGATGAGCAGAGCGTAATCCTGTGTCGCTCCAAGGCACTAGATGCTCAACTGCAAAGCGAGCTGCAGGAGCTAGAGGTCCTGCGGGCGATCAAAGCCGGCCTTATGGACGACCTGCTAACCGGCCGCGTCCGCGTCACCCCGCTGCTGAAGTCTCTACAGCAGACTGCTGCACAAACGGGAGCCTGATATGCCCCAACGCCTGCCCTCCCGCGAATCTCTTACCGTCGAATTCAAAAGCGACGTAAAGAAGCTCTCCGACCGCGAGTTGATCGAGGCACTGGTCTGTCTGGCGAACGCCGAGGGCGGCGAGTTGTGGCTGGGCGTCGAGGACGACGGCACGCCCACCGGCGTGCATGCCGAACATCACCTGTTGGAAGGCCTGACCGGAATGGTGGCGGCGCGCACCTCGCCGTCGTTAAGCATTCAAGCTGAGGCGGTCGAGCTAGGCGATGTAACCGTGGCGCGCATCCGCGTGCCCAAGGCGCACGGCGAGGTGGCCACCACCAGCGGGGTCTACCTGCGCCGCCGCCTCAAGCACGATGGCACCCCGGAGTGCGTGGCCATGTTGCCCCACGAGCGGACCAGCCGCGCCTCCAGCTTCGGGCTGATCGACGTGTCGGCCCAACCGGTGGCCGGCGCCACCCTCGCCGACCTCGACCCGCTGGAGCGCGAGCGTCTGCGTCAGGCCGTGCAGCAATATGGCGGCGACCGCGTGCTCTTGGAGCTCGACGACGAAGCCCTGGACGGCGCGCTGCTGCTGACCGCCCGCCAGCCGGACGGCTCGCGGGTACCGACCCTCACCGGCCTGCTGCTGGTCGGCCGGGAAACCTCGCTGCGCCAACTGGTGCCCACCCACGAATTCGCCTTCCAGGTCATGGCTCAGCAGGCGGTGCGTTTCAACGAGTTCCGCCGCTTCCCGCTGCTCAAGGCGCTGGACTGGCTGGAAACCAACTTCCGGCCCTACAACCCGGAAGAAGAGCTGCAGGTCGGGCTGTTCCGCGTGCCGGTGCCCAAGGTGGACATGGGCGCGTTCCGCGAAGCGGTGGCCAATGCGCTGGTTCACCGTGACTATCACGGCCGTGGCGCGGTGCATGTGCGCCTGGAGGACGATGCCCTGGTGGTCAGCAACCCCGGCGGGCTGGTCGATGGCGTGACCCTGGACAACCTGCTGGTCACCGAGCCGCGCCCGCGCAACCCGGCGCTGGCCGATGCCATGAAGCGCATCGGCGTGGTCGAACGCTCCGGTCGCGGCGTGGATAAGATCTTTCGCGGCATGCTCAAGTTCGGCCGGCCCGCACCGGACTATGGCAACACCACCACACAGAGCGTGGTGCTGCGCCTGCCCACCACCGAGGCCGATCTGGAGTTCCGCCGCCTGGTGGTCGAGCACGAACGCGCCCACAACGCCGAACTGCCGATCGACAGCCTGATTGCGCTGGCCGCCCTGCGCGCGACCAAGCGGGTCACTGCGGATGAGCTGGCGGTACAGATCCAGCGCGACACCACCAGTGCCAAGCGCACCCTGGAAGCCCTGACCGAGGCGGGCCTGGTGGAAGCGCACGGCGCCACGCGAGCACGCAGCTACACCCTGTCAGCCAGCCTGTACCAGGCCGTGGGCGATAAGGCTGCCTACACCCGACAAGCCGGATTCAGCCCCATCCAGCACGAGCAGATGGTGTTGAGCTACGTGCAGCAGCATGGACAGATCAAGCGGGCGGAGGTCATGGACCTGTGCCGGCTTACCGAGGATCAAGCCTGGCAACTGCTCAAGCGCTTGGTGTCGGCTGAAAAGCTGGTCAAGCACGGCGAGCGGCGGTGGAGCTTCTATACCCTGCCAGGAACGGATTGATACACGGCGCTATGCGTTTCTATACGGATCTATACGTTTGCGTATACGCATAGAAGGACACGAGGCCGCATGAGACATGGGTAGCGGCGAGTGAGCCTTCGACGCCGCATAGAATGTTATGGGGTGATTGCCCCATACAGGTCGGATTAAAAGGAGTGGCCTGTGGGCTGGGAACTGGAAGATGTCGAGAAACCCTTTGTCGTTCAATTGCAGGGGCTGGGCTGGACGCCTGTGGAGGGAAGTCTCGACGACCCGGCACTGACCGAGCGCAAGAGCTTCGCCGAGGTGCTACAGGAGTCGGTACTGCGCGAGCGGCTACGCGCCATCAATCTGCGCGATGGCCAACCCTGGCTGGACGAGGAGCGCCTTTGCGAGGCGGTCGCGGCCATCACTCGATTGGGTGCCGCCAAGCTCATGGAAGCCAACCAGAAGGCCACGGAACTGCTGCTCAAAGGCATTACCGTCGATGGCCTGCCGGGTTGGGATGGCGGGCGTGGGCAGACCATTCAGTACATCGACTGGGATACGCCGACCAATAACCGCTTCACGGTAATCAATCAGTACCGGCTGGACTGCCCGCCCGGCTATGACAGCGGCAAGAAATTCATCGTCCCCGATCTGGTGTTGCTGGTGAACGGCATCCCGCTGGTGGTGGTGGAGTGCAAGAGCCCATCCATCCCCGAGCCACTGGCCGAAGCGGTGGACCAGCTGCGTCGCTACAGCAATCAGCGCAAGGCGGTCTTCGAAGTCGAGGAGAACGAGGGCAACGAGGCGCTGTTTGCCAGCGTTCAACTGTTGATCGCCACCAGCTACGACGAGGCGCGGGTGGGCTGCATCGGCGCCGGCTTCGCCCATTTCGCCCAATGGAAGACGGTGGTCGGTCCGGATGGCAACGGCAGCGAGCAAGGCGTCGCGGCGGCGCTGGGTAAGGCGACGCTGTCTGAACAGGAGCGACTGGTGGCGGGCATGTTGGCGCCGGCCCATCTGCTCGATCTGATGCGCCATTTCATGCTGTTCATGCAGGTGGGCGGGCAGACCATCAAGACGGTTTGCCGTTACCAGCAATACCGCGCGGTGAACCATGCGATTGCGCGCCTCAAGCGCGGCCAGACCCGCGCGGAGCACGGCGAGAGCGATCAGCGCGGCGGCATCATCTGGCACACCCAGGGCTCGGGCAAGAGCCTGACCATGGTGTTTCTGGTGCGCAAGATGCGCACCAACGAGCAACTGCGGCGCTTCAAAGTGATCGTGATCACCGACCGCAAGGATCTGCAGAACCAGTTGGCCGCCACGGCAACCTTGAGCGGTGAACTGCCGGAGGTGGCCTCCAACATCGAGGGTGTGAAGGCTCTGGCCCGACGCAAGGGGCCTGGGCTGGTGTTCGCCACCATTCAGAAATACCGCAATCCGGAGCTGGACGACGAGGCGTCGGTCGCACCGGATTCGGCAGGCGCCGCCACGCCAGCCAAGGCGGCGGAAAAGCGCGCGCCTTACCAGGCAAGCAAGCCATGCGAAGTGCTCAACGACGATGAGAGCATTCTGGTGCTGGTGGACGAGGCACACCGCACCCAGGCCGGCGACCTGCACGCCAACCTGCAGGCCGGTCTGCCCAATTGCGCGCGCATCGGTTTTACCGGCACGCCGATCATCATGGGCGAGAAGAAGCGCACCCATGAGATCTTCGGTGCCTTTATCGACAAGTACACCATCAAGGAAGCCGAGGCCGACGGCGCCACGGTGCCGGTGCTCTACGAGGGGCGCACGGCAAACGGCGCGGTGAAGGACGGCGCCAGCTTGGACGAGCTGTTCGAGGACCTGTTCCGCGAATACAGCGAGGAAGAGCTGGAGCTGATCAAAAAGAAGTACGCCACCAAGGGCCATATCTTCGAGGCGCCGGCGCTGATCGCCGACAAGGCGCGCGACCTTCTGCGTCATTACGTCACCAACATCCTGCCCAACGGCTACAAGGCCCAGGTGGTGGCGTACAGCCGGATCGCGGCCATTCGTTATTTCCATGCGCTGCAGGTTGCCCGCGACGAGCTGCTGGCCGAGGCCGACGCCCTGTCGGCAACGGACAAGGGACTCGACGATGAGGCGCTGTGCCAGCGCTCGCCCCAGGTACAGGCGCGGGTGCAGGCCTGGCGGTACCGCGACACGCTGCGCACGCTGGAGTTCGCGCCGATCATTTCCGGGGCCAACAACGATCCGTCCGAATGGAAAGCCTGGACGGATGGATCGAAGCACGAACAGCTGATCAAGCGCTTCAAGAAGCCCCTACATCATGAGCAGCCGGGCAAGGCCGACCCACTGGCCTTCCTGATCGTCAAATCCATGTTGCTGACCGGCTTCGATGCGCCCATCGAAGGGGTGATGTATCTCGACCGACCGATCAAGGAGGCCGAGCTGTTACAGGCCATCGCACGGGTCAACCGTACTGGCTTCGGCAAGCGCTGTGGCATCGTGGTCGACTACTACGGGGTCGCCAATCACTTACAGGAAGCCCTGGCCGCCTATGCCGACGAGGATATCGAGGGCGCGCTGAGCAACATCAAGGACGAGGTGCCGGTGCTGCGTGATCGCCATCTGCGTGTTGTGGATGTGCTGCGCCGCCAGGGCGTCGAATCGCTGGAAGGCATTGAGGCCTGCGTTATCGCGCTGGCCAGCGAGAAAGTGCGCGCCGAATTCACGGTCAAGCTCAAGGCCTTTCTGGATTCACTGGATACTGTGCTGCCGCGCCCCGAGGGCTTGCCCTTCGTTAAAGATGCCAAGCGCCTGGCTTATATCCATGCGCGGGCGCGGGGGCGCTACAAGGACCTGCCGCAACTGGGCAAGGATGTCGGCGCCAAGGTGCGCAAGCTGATCGATGACCACGTCATCTCGTTGGGCATTGACCCGAAGATTCCGCCAATTCAGCTCACCGATGCGGATTTCGAGAAGCAGCTGGCTCGCAACGCGAACGACCGCGCCAAGGCCTCCGAGATGGAGCACGCCATTCGCTCGCACATACGCAAGCATGTCGACGAGGACCCGGTGCGCTTCCGCAAGCTGTCCGAGCGTCTAAACGAACTGCTGAAATCCCTGGGCGAACAATGGGATCAGCTCGTCGAACAGCTCCAGAAAATCATTGATGAGTTGCGCAGTGGCCAGCCAAGCGACGACAACGCTGCCTTGGATTTGCCCGAGCACTACGCCCCCTTCCTGCGTACCTTGCTGGATGTGGTGTGCGCCGAGCGCGACCCGCAACCGGCCGAGCTATTGCGCCTTAAGGATGCGACGGTGGAATTGGTGGACATGCTGGTCATCGAACTGCAGAGCCATCGCGATATCTGGAGCCCGCGCAAGCGGGCCGCCCAGGACGAGCTGGGCGGGCAGCTGTTCGATCACCTGATGCGCTTACGACCGCCGCTGGTGGACGCCGATACGGCGGGCGTGCTGGCTGACCGGCTGATCGATCAGGCCAGGGCCAGTCATGAGAGATTGATGCAGGTATGAGTGATCAAATGCTGATCGTGGACGATCTGCAGCTCACACTGCGCCGCAGCGCGCGGCGCAAGACGATGCAGATCACCGTCGAGCGCGATGGCGGCCTGATGCTGTCGGCCCCTCCCGAGCTGGCAGAGGAAAAGCTGCGTCAGTTCGTGCAGGAGAAGAGCTTCTGGATCTACTCGCGACTGGCTGAAAAGGAGCGGCTGCAGCGCGCCATCCCGGCCAAGGAGTATGTGGACGGCGAGGGTTTTCTTTACCTGGGACGCAGCTACCGATTGAAGCTGGTGGATGAGCAGGCTGTGCCGCTGAAACTATCGGCTGGGCGTTTCAACCTGCTACGCAGCGAGCAGTTTCGTGCCCGCGAGCATTTCATCCGCTGGTATAGCGACCATGCCCGTGATTGGCTGACATTGCGCGTGAAGAGCTATCAGGGCCGCATGGACCTGGCACCCACCGCCGTGCGGGTCCAGGACCTCGGCTACCGTTGGGGCTCCTGTGGCAAGGGTGCGCAGCTGTACTTCCACTGGAAGACCATCCTGTTACCCAAGCACATCGCCGAATACGTGGTGGTGCATGAGATGACGCACCTGCACGAGCCGCACCATACGCCCGAGTTCTGGCTGCGCCTGGAGCGCGCCATGCCCGACTATGAGCAGCGCAAGAACTGGCTGGCCGAGCATGGGATTGAAGTGGAGGGGGTTTGATAGATAGCGCCGCCCACCATACGTCAGCCCGCCATCGCCTCCGCAGGGTTCCTCTGCTCCGGTTAGTTGGAGCGAATTCACCTAGACGGTGCCCAGCGGCACGGGCACGACACTAAAGCTGACCTGTGCGGCCACGGCGTCCGCCAGGCCCGGCAGGTGCAGCAAGAAATCCTTGGCGATCCGGATGGTGTGGCAGCGCCATCCTGGTGACTGAGTACGTACTACTCCATCCTCCCCCCTCGCCACACGCCTGGCTCCCCCGCGATTTCAGTCCCCGTGCATTTCCGCACACCCCCTATGCACCAACCCACATTGATGTCGGCAATTCTGCACCCTAGGATCAAGTCAAAGGCTCATACCCATCCCATGACAAAATCTTCAGGACGGACAGCCATGCCCCAGCCCAGTGTCACTCCAACCGTCAAACTCCTGATCGGCGGCAAGCTGGTCGAGTCGTCCACCAGCCACTGGCGCGATGTCGTCAATCCGGCCACGCAGGAAGTGCTGGCGCGGGTGCCGTTCGCCACCGAGGCGGAGATGAACGCGGCGGTCGCCAGCGCCAAGGAAGCCTTCAAGACCTGGCGCAAGACGCCGATCGGCGCGCGGGCGCGGATCTTCCTCAAGTACCAGCAGCTGATCCGCGAGCACATGCAGGAGCTGGCGGCGATCCTCACCGCCGAGCAGGGCAAGACCCTGCCGGACGCCGAGGGCGATGTGTTCCGCGGCCTGGAGGTGGTCGAGCATGCCGCCGGCATCGGCAACCTGCAGTTGGGCGAGCTGGCCAACAACGTGGCCAGCGGTGTGGATACCTATACCCTGCAGCAGCCGCTCGGCGTGTGCGCCGGCATCACGCCGTTCAACTTCCCGGCGATGATTCCGCTGTGGATGTTTCCGATGGCCATCGCCACCGGCAACACCTTCGTGCTCAAGCCGTCCGAGCAGGACCCGATGGTCACCATGCGCCTCGCCGAGCTGGCCCTGGAGGCCGGCGTGCCGCCGGGCGTGCTCAACGTCATCCACGGCGGCGCCGACGCGGTGAACCTGATCTGCGATCACCCGGATATCAAGGCCGTCTCGTTCGTCGGCTCGACCAAGGTCGGCACCCACGTCTACAACCGCGCCAGCCAGGCCGGCAAGCGCGTGCAGTGCATGATGGGCGCGAAGAACCACGGCATCGTGCTGCCCGACGCGCACAAGGAGCAGACGCTCAACAACCTGGTCGGCGCCGCCTTCGGCGCGGCCGGCCAGCGCTGCATGGCGCTGTCGGTGGTGATCCTGGTCGGCGAGGCGCAGGACTGGCTGCCGGATCTGGTGGCCAAGGCCAGGACCCTGAAGGTGAATGCCGGTGTCGAGGGCGGCACCGACGTCGGCCCGGTGGTGTCCCGCGCGGCGCTGGAGCGCATCGGCGCGCTGATCGAGCGTGGCATCGGCGAAGGCGCCGAACTGGTGCTGGATGGCCGCCAGCCGCAGGTCGCCGGCTATCCCCAGGGCAACTTCGTCGCGCCAACGATCTTCTCCGGGGTCACCGCCGCGATGGACATCTACCGCGAGGAGATCTTCGGCCCGGTGCTCTGCGTGATGCAGGCCGCCAGCCTCGATGAGGCCATCGCACTGGTCAACGCCAACCCCAACGGCAACGGCACGGCGCTGTTCACCCGCTCCGGCGCGGCGGCGCGGCACTTCCAGGAAGAGATCGACGTCGGCCAGGTCGGCATCAACGTGCCGATCCCGGTGCCGGCGCCGATGTTCTCCTTCAGCGGCTCGCGCGCCTCCAAGCTCGGCGACCTCGGGCCCTACGGCAAGCAGGCGGTGCAGTTCTACACGCAGACCAAGACCGTGACCCAGCGCTGGTTCGACGAGAACGAAGTCGGCGGCGCGGTGAACACCACCATCACGCTGAAATGACCGCCGGCGGCGCCCCGCCTTTGTGCGCCGGCGTCGCTGCACTCGCCGCCAATAACAACAAGGAACACGGCCATGCATATCGGTTTTCTCGGACTCGGCAACATGGGCGGGCCGATGGCTCGCAATCTGCTCAAGGCCGGCCACCGGCTCAGCGTCTACGACCCTTCCGCCACGGCGGTCGCCGGGTTGGCGGAAGCCGGCGCGCAGCCGGCCGACTCCCCCGCCGCCGTCGCCCGGGCGGGCGTCGAGGCGATCATCACGATGCTGCCGGCCGCCGCGCAGGTACGGCAGGTCTACCTCGGCGATGACGGGCTGCTGGCCCATGTACCGGCCGGCGTGCTGCTGATCGACTCGTCCACCATCGACCCGATGAGCGCCCGCGAGGTGGCTGCCGCCGCCGCCCGCAACGGCAATCCGATGGTCGATGCGCCGGTGTCCGGCGGCACCGTCGGCGCCGCGGCCGCCACCCTGACCTTCATGGTCGGCGGCAGCGAGGCGCAGTTCCAGCAGGCCCAGCCGATCCTCTCGGCGATGGGCAGGAACATCGTGCACTGCGGCGCCAGCGGCAACGGCCAGGTGGCCAAGGTCGCCAACAACATGCTGCTGGGCATCTCGATGATCGGCGTCGCCGAGGCCATGTCGCTGGGCGTGGCGCTGGGCATGGACGCCAAGGTGCTGGCCGGGGTGATCAATTCCTCCAGCGGCCGCTGCTGGAGCTCGGAGGTCAACAACCCGTTCCCCGGCGTGCTGGAGAACGGCCCGGCGTCGCGCGGCTACAGCGGCGGCTTCGGCACCGACCTGATGCTCAAGGACCTCGGCCTGGCCAGCGAGGCGGCCAAGCAGGTGCGCCAGCCGGTGATCCTCGGCGCGCTCGCCCAGCAGCTCTACCAGGCCAGCAGCCTGCGCGGCCAGGGGGCGCTGGACTTCTCGGCGATCATCCGCCTGTACCGCCCGGAGGACGCGACATGAGCCAGGACGCTCCGGTACTCGTCGAGCTGCGCAACCGCGTCGGCTATCTGACCCTCAACCGCCCCGCCGGGCTGAACGCGCTGACGCTGCCAATGGTGCGCATCCTGCATCGCCAGCTGCAAGCCTGGGCGGACGATCCGCAGGTGGTCGCGGTGGTGCTGCGCGGCGCGGGGGAGAAGGCCTTCTGCGCCGGCGGCGACATCCGCTCGCTGTACGACAGCTACCGCAATGGCGAACGCCTGCACCGCGACTTCTTCGTCGAGGAGTACGCGCTGGACCAGTACATCCACGCCTACACCAAGCCGCTGCTGGCGCTGATGCACGGCTTCGTGCTCGGCGGCGGCATGGGGCTGGTGCAGGGCGCGGCGCTGCGGGTGATCAGCGAGCGCACGCGCATGGGCATGCCGGAAGTCGCCATCGGCTACTTCCCGGATGTCGGCGCCAGCTACTTCCTGTCGCGCCTGCGTGGCAACCTCGGCATCTACCTGGGCGTGACCGGCAACCAGGTCGACTGCGCCGATGCGCTGTACGCCGGGCTCGCCGATTACTGCCTGCCCGAGGCGCGCTTCGCCGAACTGGAGCGGCGCCTGGACGAGCAGGACTGGAGCACGCCGGCCAGCCTGGTGCTGACCGCCCTGCTCGCCGAGCTGGGCAGCCGGGAGCTGCCGGAACCCTCGTTCCGCGCGCTGTTGCCGGCCATCGAGCAGCACTTCGCCCACGACAGCATCGCCGCCATCCGCGCATCCCTGGCGAGCGAAAGCCGTGACGCCTACCGTGACTGGGCGGCGCAAACCCTGCAGGTGATCGACAGCCGTTCGCCGCTGGCCGTCAGCGTCACCCTGGAAATGCTCCGGCGCGGTCGCGCGCTGTCGCTGGCCGAGTGCTTTCGCCTGGAGTTGCAGTTGGGCCGCCAGTGGTTCGACCGGGGCGACATCATCGAAGGCATCCGCGCGCTGATTGTCGACAAGGACAAGAACCCGAACTGGAACCCGCCGACACTGGCCGAGGTGACCCCACAACGCATTGCCGCTTTTTTTGCCGGCGCCTGAAACGAGGATCAGCCCATGCACGACATCGAACTGACCGAAGAGCAGCGCATGATCCGCGATATGGCGCGCGAGTTCGCCCGCGCCCAGATCGCGCCGAACGCCCAGGCCTGGGAAAAGGCCGCCTGGATCGACGACGCCACGGTGGCCAAACTGGGCGAGCTGGGCCTGCTCGGCATGATCGTCCCCGAGCGCTGGGGCGGCAGTTATATCGACTACGTCGCCTACGCCCTGGCGGTGGAGGAAATCTCCGCCGGCGACGGCGCCCTGGGCACGCTGATGTCCGTCCACAGCTCGGTGGGCTGCGGCCCCATCCTCAACTACGGCACGCCCGAGCAGCAGGACACCTGGCTGCCGGAGCTGGCCAGCGGTCGCGCCATCGGCTGCTTCGCCCTCACCGAGCCGCAGGCCGGCTCCGAAGCCCACAACCTGCGCACCCGCGCGGTGCTGGACAACGACGACTGGGTACTCAACGGCACCAAGCAGTTCGTCAGCAACGGCAAGCGCGCGAAGATCGCCGTCGTGTTTGCCGTCACCGATCCGCAGCTGGGCAAGAAGGGCCTGTCGGCCTTCCTGGTGCCCACCGACACGCCCGGCTTCATCGTCGACCGCACCGAGCACAAGATGGGCATCCGCGCCTCCGACACCTGCGGCGTGACGTTGCGCGACTGCCGGGTGCCGGCCGCCAACCTGCTCGGCCCGCGCGGCAAGGGCCTGGCCATCGCGCTGTCCAACCTGGAGGGCGGGCGCATCGGAATCGCCGCCCAGGCGCTGGGCATCGCCCGGGCCGCCTTCGAAGCGGCGCTGGTCTATGCCCGCGAGCGCATCCAGTTCGACAAGCCGATCATCGAGCACCAGAGCGTCGCCAACCTGCTGGCCGACATGCACACCCGGATCAACGCCGCGCGCCTGCTGATCCTGCACGCCGCGCGGTTGCGCAGCGCCGAACTGCCGTGCCTGTCGGAAGCCTCGCAGGCCAAGCTGTTCGCCTCGGAAATGGCCGAGTACGTCTGCTCCAAGGCCATGCAGATCCATGGCGGCTACGGCTACCTGGAGGACTACCCCGTGGAACGCTACTACCGCGATGCGCGCATCACGCAGATCTACGAGGGCACCAGCGAGATCCAGCGCCTGCTGATCGCCCGCGAGCTGCGCAACTACGGCGTCTAGGCAAGGCGCCGCTGGAGACAGGGAGGAATGACGGCTTCGATCTGCACGCGCACGGGCGGCCGGTCCGCTCCGCGTCGGCCCCGGGCATCGGGGCCGCATCCGAGACAACAACAATAAGGACGACGACGATGCTTACTGGAACGATGCAACAGACCCCGCTGATGCTCAGCGCCATCCTCACCCACGCCGCCATGGCCCACGGCGACCGGGAAATCGTCTCGCGGCTGGTCGACGAACCCCTGTGGCGCTACGACTACGCGGGCCTCGCCAGACGCGCCGGCCAGGCCGCCTCGATGCTGCACCGCATCGGCGTGCGGGCCGGCGACATGGTCTCCTCCCTGGCCTGGAACACCCACCGTCACTTCGAGCTGTTCTTCGCCGTGCCCGGCATCGGCGCCGTGCTGCACACCGCCAATCCGCGGCTGTCCGACGAGCAGATCATCTATACGCTCAACCACGCCGGCAGCGGCGTGCTGCTGTTCGACCGCAACTTCCTGGCCCTGGTCGAACGCCTGCGCCCGAAGCTGGAGCGCATCCATACCTTCATCATGCTGTCCGATGCGCAGCGCACCGAGCCGGGCACGGTCGGCGCGCTGAGCTATGAAACGCTGATCGCCGACGCGCCGCCGCTCACCGCCTGGCCGCAGTTCGACGAGAACGCCGGCGCCATTCTCTGCTACACCTCCGGCACCACCGGCCACCCGAAGGGCGTGCTCTACAGCCACCGCTCCATCGTCCTGCACGCCATGGCGGCCGGGCTCAGCGGCGCCTTCGGCTTCTCGGCGTTCGACTGCATCATGCCCTGCTCCTCGCTGTATCACGGCACCGCCTGGGGCGTGCCCTTCACCGCGGCCATCAACGGCTGCAAGTTCGTCCTGCCGTGCGACAAGATGGATGGTGCCAGCCTGCAGGAGCTGATCCAGAACGAGGGCGTGACCTTCTCCGGCGGCGTGCCGACCATCTGGACCATGTACCTGGACTACCTGGAACGCACCGGGGAAGACGCCGGCAAGCTGGAGCGCCTGGTGATCGGCGGTTCGGCGGTGCCCAGGGTCATGGCGCAGAAATTCCAGACCCGCTACGGCGTGAGCGTGCGCCAGCTGTGGGGCATGACCGAGACCAGCCCGCTGGGCGTGGTCGCCACGCCGACGCCGAAGCTCGAGGCGCTGGGCCAGGCCGCCGCCGACGAGGTGATCTGGACGCGCCAGGGGCGCCTGCAGTTCGGCATCGAGCTGAAGATCGTCGACGAGTCGGGCCGCGAACTGCCCCATGACGGCGTCAGTTCCGGCAACCTGCTGGTGCGCGGCCCCTGGACGGTGGAGCGCTACTTCCGCAGCGAAACCAGCGCGCTGGACGGGGACGGCTGGTTCAACACCGGCGACATCGCCACCCTGGACGCCAACGGCTTCATGCGCATCACCGACCGCAGCAAGGACGTGATCAAGTCCGGCGGCGAGTGGATCAGCTCCATCGACATCGAGAACATCGCCGTGGGCTGTCCGGGCGTGCGCATCGCCGCGGTGGTCGGCGTCACGCATCCCAAGTGGGAAGAGCGCCCGGTGCTGATCATCGAGCCCCACGACGGTGTGGAGATCTGCGTCACCACGGTGCTCGGCCATCTGGAGCCGCACATCGTCAAATGGTGGATGCCGGACGCGGTGATCATCGCGGCGGTGCCGCTCACCGCCACCGGCAAGATCGACAAGAAGCTGCTGCGCGACCGCTATCGCGCGTACCTGCTCGATCTGGAGACCGGTGAAACGAGCGCGGCGAGCCTGTAGCGGCGACGTGGTGGATGTGGAAAGCGACATCCACCCTACGGATAACCTGAAACCGGGAGCAGCCATGCCGGACACCCCTCGCCAAGGCCCGCTGCGCGGCCTGCGCGTACTGGAATTCGCCGGCATCGGTCCCGGCCCGCATTGCGCCATGCTGCTCGCCGACCTGGGCGCCGAGGTGCTGCGCATCGAGCGCGAAGGCGGCAACGGCTGGCCCAATCCGGTGGTCGATCGCGGTCGCAAGCGGCTGACCCTGGACATCCGCAGCGATGCCGGGCGCGAACGCTGCCTGGCGCTGGCCGAGAACGCCGATGTGCTGATCGAGGGCTTCCGCCCCGGGGTGATGGAGCGTCTCGGGCTCGGCCCGCAACCGATGCACGCGCGCAATCCGCGCCTGGTGTACGGGCGCATGACCGGCTGGGGCCAGGACGGCCCGCTGGCCCACAGCGCCGGGCATGACATCAACTACCTGGCCCTCAGCGGCGCGCTGGCCGCCATCGGCACGCCCGGCGGGCCGGCGACTCCGCCGCTCAACCTGGTCGGCGACTTCGGCGGCGGCTCGCTGTACCTGGCGTTCGGCATCCTCGCCGCACTGTGGGAACGCGAGCGTTCGGGGCAGGGTCAGGTGGTCGACGCGGCCATCGTCGATGGCGTGTCCTCGATGATGAGTTTCTTCGCCGGCCTGCTGCCCGGCGGCCGGATTTCCCTGGAGCGCGAGCGCAACCTGCTCGGCGGCGCCGCCCCGCATTACCGCTGCTACCGCTGCGCCGACGGCCGCGAGATCGCCATCGGCCCGCTGGAGCCGCAGTTCCTCGCCGAGCTGCTGCGGCGCATCGAGGCGCCGGCGGAGCTGCTCGCCGGCTGCGCCGACCCGGACAACTGGCCCGCACAGGGCCGCCAACTCGCAGACTTGTTCGCCCGCAAGACGCAGGCCGAGTGGTGCGCGCTGCTCGAAGGCAGCGACGCCTGTTTCGCCCCGGTGCTGACCCTGGCCGAAGCCGCGCGGCATCCGCACATGCGCCAGCGCGGCGTGTACCGCGACATCGACGGCGTGCTGCACGCCGCCCCGGCACCGCGCTTCTCGCGCACGCCGGGCGCGATCCGGGGCTCAGTGGCGGCGAGCGACTGGGACTGAGCGCCGCCCCGCGAACGCCCTCAATCCAGCCGCTCGATGGCCATGGCGGTGGCCTCGCCGCCGCCGATGCAGATCGCCGCGATGCCCTTGCGCAGGCCGCGTTCGCGCAGCGCGGCGAGCAGCGTGACCAGGATCCGCGCGCCCGAGGCGCCGATCGGATGGCCGAGGGCGCAGGCGCCGCCGTTGACGTTGACCTTGGCGTGGTCCAGCCCGAGCTGGCGCATGGTGACCATGCTCACCACCGCAAAGGCCTCGTTGATCTCGAACAGGTCCACCTCGTCGAGGTGCCAGCCGGTGCGGGCCAACAGGGCCTGGATGGCGCCGATCGGCGCGGTCGGGAACAGGTTCGGCGCATCGGCGAACTCCGCATGGCCGCGAATCACCGCCTGCGGCTTCAGGCCCAGGCGTTCGGCGACCGAATGCCGGGTCAGCACCAGCGCGGCGGCGCCGTCGGAAATCGAGCTGGAGTTGGCCGCCGTCACCGTACCGCCATCGCGAAACGCCGGCTTGAGCGTGGGGATCTTCTCCGGATTGGCCTTGGGCGGTTGCTCGTCGTCGGCGATGGTCCGCTGCTCGCGGCCCCGGGTGACCGTCAGCGGCACGATCTCGCTGGCGAAGTGGCCGCCGCTGATCGCCTCACGGGCGCGCAGCAGCGAGGTCAGCGCGTAGGCGTCCTGCTCCGCGCGGCTGAAGCCGTGGCTCTGCGCGCAGTCCTCGGCGAAGGTGCCCATCAGGCGGCCCTTGTCGTAGGCGTCCTCCAGGCCGTCGAGGAACATGTGGTCGAGCACGTTGCCGTGGCCCATGCGGTAGCCGCCCCGGGCCTTGTCCAGCAGGTACGGCGCGTTGGACATGCTCTCCATGCCACCGGCCACCACCAGATCGACACTGCGGGCGCGCAGCACGTCGTGGGCGAAGATCGCCGCCTGCATGCCGGAGCCGCACATCTTGTTCAGCGTGGTGCAGGCGGTGCCCTTGTCCAGGCCGGCGCCCAGGGCCGCCTGGCGCGCCGGCGCCTGGCCCAGGCCGGCCGGCAGCACGCAGCCCATCAGCACCTGCTGCACGCGCTCGGGCGCCACGCCGCTGCGCTCGACCGCCGCGCGGATGGCGGCGGCGCCCAGTTGCGGGGCGCTGAGGCTGGCGAGGTCGCCCTGGAAGCCGCCCATCGGCGTGCGCGCGCTGCCAAGAATTACTACCGGGTCGCTGTGCATGGGGTTCACCTCTCTTTATTTCGCGGCCATGCGCAGGGCGCCGTCCAGACGGATCACTTCGCCGTTGAGCATGTCGTTCTCGACGATCTGCCGCACCAGTGCCGCATATTCGGCCGGACGGCCCAGGCGCGGGGGAAAGGGCACGCCGGCGGCCAGCGCATCGCGCACCTCCTGCGGCATGCCGGCCATCATCGGCGTCTCGAACACGCCCGGGGCGATGGTCATCACCCGGATGCCGTGGCGCGCCAGCTCACGCGCGGCGGGCAGCGTCAGGGCGACGATGCCGCCCTTGGACGCCGCATAGGCCGCCTGCCCGATTTGACCATCGAAGGCGGCGATCGATGCGGTGTTGATGATCACCCCGCGATTGCCCTGCGCGTCCGGCGCCCCCTCGGCGATCGCCTCGGCGGCCAGGCGCAGCATGTTGAAGCTGCCGATCAGGTTGAGGCCGATCACCCGGGCGAAGCTGTCCAGGCCATGCGGCCCCTGGCGACCGAGGATGCGCTCGCCGCTGGCCACCCCCGCGCAGTTGACCAGGCCGTGCAACGCGCCGAAGTGCTCCTGCGCCGCGCTCACCGCGGCCTGGGCGGCCGCCGCGTCGCACACATCGGTGACCACGCCGCGCGCATGGGCGCCCAGGGCGCGCACGCGCTCATCCAGCGCCTCTGCGTTGATGTCCGCCAGCAGCACCCGGGCGCCGGCCGCCAGCAACCCTTCGGCCGCCGCTGCGCCGAGGCCCGAAGCGCCCCCGGTGATCAGGAAAACCTTGTCCTTGATGTCCACGGCATAGCCCTCGCAATCAGGTTCGCGTCATCTTCAGCAGCCCCAATGGCGCGGACAATGGTCGCTCGTCTCAATCTGCCTGACCGTTTTCGCCAATCGGCGCGCCGAGGATCAGTGCGCGGTACTGGCCCGGATTGGTGCCGGTCCACTTGCGAAACGCCCGGTAGAACGAGCTGACCTCGGCAAAGCCCAGGCGCTCGGCGATCTGCGTGTAGGTGAGCGTCGCATCGGCCAGCCACAGCGTGGCCATCTCCTGGCGCACCAGGTCCTTGATCGCCTGGTACGGCAGGCCGGCTTCGGCCAGGCGGCGGCGCAGGGTCGAGGGCGACAGGCAGTACTGCCGCGCCAGTTGCTCGCCGCTCGGCCACTGCTCGGCCGGCAGGGCGCGCAACTGGGCCTTGATGCGGCTGGCCAGACTGCCGGTGTCGCGGTAGCGGACCAGGATGTTGGCCGGCGCCTGGGCCAGGAAGGCCTGCAATTCCGCTTCGCTGCGGCGCACCGGCAGGTCGAGCGCGGCGGCGGCGAAGATGATCCGCGTGCGGCCCTGGGCGAAGCGCAGGTTGTCGGAGAACATCACCCGATAGTCGTCGGTGTAGGCCGGTTCGGCGCAGCGCAATTCGACGGCCAGCAGCGGGATGCGCCGCCCGGTCAGCCAGCAGGCCAGACCGTGCAGGAGCATCCAGAAGGTGAAATAGCCGAACGCGCGCAGCGGCCGCTCGTCAGCCTCCAGCAGGACGACCTCCGCCAGGCTCTGGCTGCGCTGCAGGTCGGCGCGGAAGCGCTCGAAGGCCAGGGCGAAGAACTCCAGGGCCACCCGCAGCGCGCGCTCCAGGGTCGGCTGGCCCATCGCCGCGCGGCAGACGAAGGCGAAGCTGCCCGCGCGCAGCCGCCGCGCATCCATACCGAAGAACTCGTCGTCGAAGTGCCGCGCCAGTCGGCGCCACAGCCGGCTGTACTGCGCCACCTCGACCCGCGCCTCGGCGTCGCGCAGGTCGATCGACGCCAGCCCAAGCTGGCGCAGCAGGTCCTCGGCCGACCGCTGCGGCGAGGTGAAGGCCAGCAGCGCCTGCTCCACCAGCCGCACGGAAATGCTGCCCCGGCCGTCGCGGCTCATGCGCGGCCCATCATCAGGTCGTGGCTGCTGGCCGCGACTTCGCGCAGGAAATCCCAGCACACGCGCATGCGCGCCAGGTCCTTGTTTTCCACCGGCATGAGCATCCAGAAGGTGCGGGTGAACTCGATCTCGTCGACCAGCACGCCCTTGAGCAGCGGCTCGCGGCGCGCGGCGAACGCCGGCAGGATCGCCAGCCCGGCGCCGGCGGCGACGGCCTCCTGCTGGGCGAGGATGCTGGTGCTGCGCAGCGAGTGCTGGCGCGGCCGGACGATTTCGTCGAGGTAGAACAGCTCCTTGCTGTACAGCAGGTCCTCGATGTAGCTGACGAACACGTGCTCGCCGAGGTCTTCGCGGCTGCGGATCGGCGGGTGGGACGCCAGGTAGGCTTCCGAGGCGTACAGGCGCAGCACGTAGTCGGTGAGCTTGGTGATCACGTAGGGCCCGCGTTCGGGGCGCTCCAGGGTGATGACGATGTCCGCCTCGTTGCGCGCCAGGCGCACCGAGCGCGGCACCGCCAGCAGGTCCACGCCCAGGTGCGGGTAGCTGCGCGTCAGGCTGGCCAGGTGGCCGGCGAGCATCAGCGTGCCGTAGCCCTCGGTGGCGCCGATGCGCACCTGCCCGGAGAGGCGGTCGGCGCTCAGGCTCGGTTGCTCGATGGAGGCGACGGCGCTTTCCATCGCCTCGGCCTGGGCGAGCAGCTCGCGTCCAGCCTCGGACAGGCGATAGCCGGCCTTGGCGCGGATGAACAACTGGCGGTCGAGGGCCTTCTCCAGCGCCTGCACGCGCCGCGCCACCGTGGTGTGGTCGACACCCAGGCGCCGCGCGGCCGCGGTCAGCCGGCCGGCACGCGCCAGTTCGAGGAAGTAACGCAGGTTGTCCCAATCCACAGCCGCCTCCGAATGCCATCCGTGCAAAAACGCAGATTACCTCTGCGTCCAGCACCGTGGGTTTACGATTTTCCCGCTGCTAGCATCGGGCCTCGACCTCATCACAAGGAACCGCCATGAGCCCAGCCAAGATTCAGCTCGCCATGCACGGGCACACCGCCCTGCTGACCATCGCCAACCCGCCGGCCAACACCTGGGACCGCGAATCGCTGGCCGCCCTGGAGCAGTTGATCGGGCAGCTCAACGACGACCCGGCTGTCTATGCGCTGGTCATCACCGGCCAGGGCGACAAGTTCTTCTCCGCCGGGGCCGATCTCAAGCAGTTCGCCGACGGCGACAAGACCGCCGCCCGCGAGGTCGCCGAGCTGTTCGGCCGCGCCTTCACGGCGCTGAGTCAGTTCCGCGGCGTGTCCATCGCCGCGATCAACGGCTACGCCATGGGCGGTGGCCTGGAATGCGCGCTGGCCTGCGACATCCGCATCGCCGAGGAGCAGGCGCAGATGGCGCTGCCGGAAGCCAGCGTCGGCCTGCTGCCGTGCGCCGGCGGCACCCAGAACCTGCCGTGGCTGGTGGGCGAAGGCTGGGCCAAGCGCATGATCCTCTGCGGCGAGCGCGTCAGCGCGCAGAAAGCCGAGCGCATCGGCCTGGTCGAGGAAGTCGTGCCGCGCGGCGAGGCGCTGGCGTTCGCCCTGCAACTGGCCGAACGCGTGCACGCGCAGAGTCCCTCCTCGGTCAGCCGCTGCAAGCGCCTGGTGATGAACGCGCGCAGCGCGCCGCATGCCGAGGGCTGGGCCGCCGAGCGGGACCTGTTCGTCGAGCTGTTCGATACCCGCGACCAGCGCGAAGGCGTGAATGCCTTCCTGGAAAAGCGCAGCGCGCGCTGGCAGAACGCCTGAACCCGGCGCAGCCCCGCCACCGCGGGGCTGTCTGCCCGCCGGCATCAGGGCTGCCGTTCCGCCTTGGGGCGCAGCTCGCTCGACCAGACATGCCGGCGGCCCGGCTCCGGCGCGCTCAAAGGCTGGCATTCCACCAGGCTCTCGCGGCAGCGCTGGGCGAGCAGCTGATACTCGCGCGTGGCGGCCTGCTTCCAGGCGACTTCCTCGTCGCCGAGCAGGCGCTTCACGCTGGCCGGCGCACCCATCACCAGCGATTGCGGCTCACAGGTGAAGCCCGCCTTGACGAAGGCCGAGGCCGACACGAACGACCGCGCGCCGATCGAGGCGCGATCCATCACCACCGCGTTCATGCCGATCAGCGCGTCGGCGCCGATCCGGCAGCCGTGGATCACCGCGCCATGGCCGATATGGCCGTGCCGCTCGACCACCGTGTCGCTGTCCGGGAAGCCATGCATGACGCAGGTGTCCTGCAGGTTGGCGCCCTCCTCCAGGACGATGCGCCCGAAGTCGCCGCGCAGGCTGGCCAGCGGGCCGACATAGCAACCGGCGCCGACGATCACGTCGCCGATGAGTACCGCGGTGGGGTGCACGAAGGCGCTGGGATGCACCACCGGCGTCAGGCCATCGAGGCTGTAACAGGGCATGGCGATTCTCGTCTGCCAGGGGGATCGACGAACCGCGCCGGCGCCAGCCGGCGCCGGCTCACTTGAAGTTGCGCTTCACCAGTCGCTCCAGCCAACCGACGATGCCGGAGCGGAACAGCAGCACGCAGAGCACGAAGATCACCCCGAGGATCACATGCACCCACTCGCCCAGCGGGCCGTTGGACAGCGAACTCTGCAGCGTGACCACCACCGTGGCGCCGACCAGCGGGCCGAGCAGCGTGCCCACGCCGCCGAGCAGGGTCATCAGGATCACCTCGCCGGACATGTGCCAGTGCGCATCGGTGAGCGAGGCCAGCTGGAAAACCACGGTCTTGGTCGCCCCTGCCAGGCCGGCCAGCGCCGACGAAATCACGAAGGCCAGCAGCTTGTGCGCATCGACGTTGTAGCCGAGCGACACCGCGCGCGGCTCGTTCTCGCGGATCGCCTTGAGCACCTGGCCGTAGGGCGAATGGATGGTGCGCTGGATGACCGCGAAGCCGAACACGAACACCGCCAGCACGACGTAGTACAGCGCCAGGTTGTTCTGCATGTCGATCAGGCCCAGCAGATGACCGCGTGGCACGCCCTGCAGGCCGTTCTCGCCGCCGGTGAACGGCGCCTGGACGAAGACGAAGAACACCATCTGCGCCAGCGCCAGGGTGATCATCGCGAAGTAGATGCCCTGCCTGCGGATCGCCAGCAGGCCGAAGATCAGCCCCAGCAGCGTGGAAGCCAGCGTGCCGGCGAGGATGCCCAGCTCGGTGCTCAAGCCGCTGTAGCTGCTCAGCATGTGGCCGGTGATATAGCCGCCGCAGGCGAAGAACGCCGCATGGCCGAAGGACAGCAACCCGGCATAGCCGAGCAGCAGGTTGAAGGCACAGGCGAACAGGGCGAAGCACAGCAGCTTCATCAGGAACACCGGGTAGATGGCCAGCGGCGCCAGCAGCGCCAGGCCCAGCAGCGCCAGGTAGAACAGTTGCCGACGGCGCAGCGCGGCGCGCCGGCGCTCGCGTTCGACATTGGCCCGCACCGCCATCGGCACCGCCGCAACGCTTTCTTGACTCGACATGCTCACGCCTCCTTACCGAACAGGCCCGCCGGACGCACCAGCAGCACCAGCACCATGATCACGAAGATCACCGTGTTGGCGGCCTCCGGATAGAACACCTTGGTCAGGCCTTCGATCAGGCCCATGGCCAGACCGGTGATGATCGCGCCCATGATCGAACCCATGCCGCCGATGACCACCACGGCGAACACCACGATCAGCAGGTTCGCGCCCATGCCCGGCGTCACCGCATAGATGGGCGCGGCCAGCACGCCGGCGAACGCCGCCAGGGCCACGCCGTAGCCGTAGGTCAGGGTGACCAGCAGCGGCACGTTGATGCCGAACGCCTGCATCAGCTTGGGGTTCTCGGTGCCGGCGCGCAGGTAGGAGCCCAGCCGGGTGCGCTCGATCATGTACCAGGTGACGAAGCACACCAGCAGCGCGGCGACGATCACCCAGGCGCGGTAGGTGGGCAGGAACATGAAGCCCAGGTTGTAGCCGCCCTTGAGGGCGTCGGGCATCGGGTAGGACGAGCCGGACACGCCGAACAGCTTGACGAAGCTGCCCTCGACGATCAGCGCCAGGCCGAAGGTCAGCAGCAGGCCGTAGAGGTGATCCTCACCGGCGATGCGCCGCAGCAGGCCGCGCTCGATGCCCATGCCCAAGAGGCCGATCAGCAGCGGCGAGAGCAGCAGCGCCGCCCAGTAGTTGACGCCCAGGTAGTTCAGGCCGAGGAACGCGGCGAAGGCGCCGAGCATGTACTGCGCGCCATGGGCGAAGTTGATGATGCGCAGCAAGCCGAAGATGATCGCCAGGCCAAGGCTCAACAGCGCATAGAACGAGCCGTTGATCAGGCCGAGCAGCAGCTGCCCGAGCAACACGCTCAGGGGGACGCCGAAAACAAGAGTCATGATTCACCACCGTCGTGAAGGTCCGCGCACCCCCCGGCCGCTGGCGACCGAGGAATGCCTGGATCGGCGCTCGATCAGTTCTTGGCCACCAGCTTGCACTGGCTCTCGGCGAGCGGCCGGAAGGCTTCATTGCCCGGGATGGTGCGGACCATCTGGTACAGGTCCCATTCGCCCTTGGATTCGGACGGGGTCTTGACCTTGACCAGGTACATGTCGTGGACCATGCGGCCGTCCTCGCGGATGCGGCCGTCCTTGGCGAACATGTCGTTCACCGGGGTCTTGGCCATCTGCGCGCGCACGGTCGCGGTGTCGTCGCTGCCGGTCTGCTTCACCGCGTTCAGGTAGTGGGTGGTGGCCGAGTAGATGCCGGCGTGCACCATGGTCGGCTTGCTGCCGACGCGCTTCTGGTAGCGCTCGGCCCAGGCGCGGGTTTCCTCGTTCATATCCCAGTACCAGCCGGTGGTCAGCATCAGGCCCTGGGTCACCTCCAGGCCCATGGCATGGATGTCGTTGAGGAACACCACCATGCCGGCGAGCCGCTGGCCGGCTTGCGTCACGCCGAATTCGCTGGCGGTCTTCAGCGAGTTGACGGTATCCGCGCCGGCGTTGGCCAGCGCGACCACGTCGGCGCCGGAACCCTGCGCCTGCAGGATGTAGGAGGAGAAGTCGCTGCTCGGGAACGGATGGCGCACGGCGCCGACCACGCTGCCACCCTCGGCATTCACCACCTTCTTGATGTCGGTTTCCATCGAGTGGCCGAAGGCGTAGTCGGCGGTGAGGATGTACCAGCTCTTGCCGCCGTCCTTGAGCACCGCGTTGGCGGTGCCGTTGGCCAGGGCGAAGGTGTCGTAGGTCCAGTGGATATGGTTGGGCGAGCAATGCTCGTTGGTCAGGCTGGAGGCCGCCGCGCCGGAGATCAGCGCCAGCTTGCCGCCCTGCTCCACCACCTTGCTCGCCGCCAGCACCACGGAGCTGGCGACCAGGCCGGTCACCATGTCGACGTTGCGCTCGTCGATCCACTGGCGCACGGTGTTGGCGCCGACATCCGGCTTGTTCAGGTCGTCGGCGTTGAACAGCACGATCTTCTTGCCGTCGACCGTGCCGCCGAAGTCTTCCACCGCCATCTTCAGCGCCTCCAGGCCGCCGGGGCCGGAGAGGTCGCGGTAGGTGCCGGACATGTCGGCCAGGTAGCCGATGCGGATCTCGTTGTTGCTGATCTGCGCCTGGGCGGCTGCGGCGATCAGGCTGGAAGCCAGGATGGCGCTGGCGCTGTTGCGGACAAAGTTCATGGCTCAAATCCCTCACGATTGTTTTTATTGTTTTACCGGCCGCATCCCGTGCGGCCGCTTGCTGCCTGCCTTGTCGAAAGCAGGGGTCACACCCCCAGACAACTGTTGAGAAAGTCCTTTCTGGCGTCCAGGTCCGCCGCCTTGATCTCCTCGATGATGCGGCCGTGTTCCATCACGTAGTGCCGGTCGGCCAGCGGCGCGGCGAAGCGGAAGTTCTGCTCCACCAGCACGATGGTCAACCCGCGCTGCTTGAGCTTGATCAGCACCTCGCCGAGCTTCTGCACGATCACCGGCGCCAGGCCCTCGGTGATTTCGTCGAGCAGCAGCAGGTTGGCGCCGGTGCGCAGGATGCGCGCCATGGCGAGCATCTGCTGTTCGCCGCCGGACAGCCGCGTGCCCTGGCTGAAGCGGCGCTCGTAGAGGTTGGGGAACATCTCGTAGAGCTCGTCCAGGCCCATGCCGCCGCTGCGCACGGTGGGCGGCAGCAGGAGGTTTTCCTCGACGCTCAGGCTGGCGAAGATGCCGCGTTCCTCCGGACAGTAGCCGACCCCCAGGCGCGGGATCTGGTGGGCCGGCATGCCGATGGTCTCGTTGCCATTGACCAGGATCGAGCCGGTACGCCGGCCGACCAGGTTCATGATGGCGCGCAGGGTCGTGGTGCGCCCGGCGCCGTTGCGCCCGAGCAGCGTGACCAGCTCGCCGCGCCCGACCACCAGATCGACACCGTGCAGGATGTGCGATTCGCCGTAGAAGGCGTGCAGGTCGCTGACCTGCAGTTGATGACGCTCGGCCGTCGGTTTCATGGCTGGGCCTCCACGGCGGCTTCGCTGCCCAGGTAGGCCTCGCGCACCTGCGGGTTGGCCGAAACGCTGTCGTAGTCGCCCTCGGCGAGCACCGCACCGCGCGCCAGCACGGTGATGCGGTCGCACAGGCGGCTGACCACGCTGAGGTTGTGCTCGACCATCAGCACCGTGCGGTTGACGGCCGCGCGGCGCACCAGGGCGACCACCATGTCGACGTCTTCGCCGCCCATGCCCTGGGTCGGCTCGTCGAGCAGCAGCACGACGGGGTCCAGCGCCAGGGTGGTGGCCAGCTCCAGCGCGCGCTTGCGGCCGTAGGGCAGCTCGATGGCCAGGGTGTCGGCGAAGGATTCCAGGTCCACCTCGGCGAGCAGCTGCATGGCCTGTTCGTCGAGCGCGTGCAGGCTGCGCTCGGATTTCCAGAACTGGTAGGAAGTGCCCAGCTTCTGCTGCAGGGCGACGCGCACGTTCTCCAGCACGCTCAGGTGGCCGAACACCGCGGAGATCTGGAACGAGCGCACCAGGCCGAGCCGGGCGATCTCGCTCGCCTTCATCGCGGTGATGTTCTTGCCGCGATAGAGGATCTCGCCACGGGTCGGCGTGAGGAACTTGGTAAGCAGGTTGAACACGGTGGTCTTGCCGGCCCCGTTCGGGCCGATCAATGCATGGATGTGCCCCTGACGGACTTGCAGATCCACGGCGTCCACTGCGGTGAAGCCGCGAAACTCCTTGGTCAGGCCGCGCGTTTCCAGCACGAACTGCGATTCCATGGGATGCCCTCTAACCTTGATTGTTGTTGTTGGTTATGGCGCAGCCAGATGCCCTTTACGTAAACGATAACAACCGGTTTCCGCGGCCAGCAAGCGGCATTTTCAAACGCTCGACTGATTGGTCAGGAGATGACGCATCAGGTCGAGAACTGCGCCCCGCTCTCAGCGGGCGACCGCCCTGGGCACGCGGCCCAGCAGGTAGAACTCGTCATTGGGCGGCGTGCGCGCCATGGACACCAGGCGGTTGGACAGCCCGAACAGGGCGGCAATGGCGCCGATGTCCCAGATGTCGTCGCGACTGAAACCCTGTGCTTCCAGGCGCGCCTGCCAGGTGTCGTCGAGCACGCCGCGCCCGGCGGCCAGGTGCAGGGCGAAATCCAGCATCGTGCGCTGGCGTTCGGAAATCGGCGCGGTGCGGTAGTTGACCGCGATCTGGTCGGCCAGCTGCGCGTCCTTGGCCAGGATGCGCAGGATCGCACCGTGGGCGACCACGCAGTACAGGCAGCCGTGGTCGGCGCTGACCGCCACCACGATCATTTCCTTCTCGGCCTGGGTCAGGCTGTCGGACGCGCGCTCCATCAGCGCGTCGTGGTAGGCGAAGAAGGCGCGGAACTCCGCCGGCCGATGGGCCAGCATGAGAAACACGTTGGGGATGAAGCCGGCCTTTGCCTGCACGGCGAGGATCCGTTCGCGCAGGTCGGCGGGCAGTGCATCGAGGCTGTCGGGCAGCGGAAAACGACTGATCGGCTGAGACATGGAGCAGCTCTCCGTGGGAGTGGATCGACGTTGAACCTGCTGGCCGGGCGAGCCCGGCCAGTGCCGGTCAGTGCTGTTCGCTGATGCCCAGCTCGACCACGCTGATCTCGCGCATGCGGAACTTCTGCACCTTGCCGCTGATGGTCATCGGGAAGTCATCGACGAACTTGATGTGGCGTGGCGTCTTGTAGTGGGCGATGCGCCCCTTGCAGAACTCGCGCAGCGTCTCGCACTCGACCTGATGACCCGGGTGCAGCTTGACCCAGGCGACGATCTCCTCGCCGTACTTGCTGTCCGGCACGCCGATCACCTGCACGTCGGCCACCGCCGGATGGGTGAAGAGGAATTCCTCGATCTCGCGCGGATACACGTTCTCGCCGCCGCGAATGATCATGTCCTTGTTGCGGCCGACGATCTTCACGTAGCCCTCGTCGTCCATCACCGCCAGGTCGCCGGTGTGCATCCAGCGCGCGCCGTCGATGGCTTCGCGGGTGGCGTCCGGGTTGTTCCAGTAGCCGAGCATCACGCTGTAGCCGCGCGTGCAGAGTTCGCCGATCTGCCCGCGCGGCACCACCGCGCCGTGTTCGTCGACGATCTTGCTTTCCAGGTGCGGCTGGGTGCGGCCGACGCTGGTCACCCGGCGCTCCAGGTCGTCGTCGGCGCTGGTCTGGGTGGACACCGGGCTGGTTTCGGTCATGCCGTAGGCGATCTGCATTTCGGCCAGGTGCATGTCGTCGATGACCCGCTTCATCACCTCGATCGGGCAGGTGGAGCCGGCCATGATGCCGGTGCGCAGGCTGCTGAGGTCCAGCGACTGGCGCTCCGGGTGGTCGAGCATGGCGATGAACATGGTCGGCACGCCGTACATGCCGGTGGCCTTTTCCTCGGCCGCGGCCTGCAGCGCCGCCAGCGGCTCGAAAGCCGCGCTCGGGTAGATCATGGTGGTGCCGTGGGTGACGCAACCGAGGTTGCCCATGACCATGCCGAAGCAGTGGTACAGCGGCACCGGGATCACCAGGCGGTCGTGCTCGGTCAGCTTGAGGCTCTCGCCGACCATGTAGCCGTTATTGAGGATGTTGTAGTGGCTGAGGGTGGCGCCCTTGGGAAAGCCGGTGGTGCCGGAGGTGTACTGGATGTTGATGGGGTCGTCGAACTGCAGGCGCTCGCCGCACTGGCGCAGCTGCTCGGGGCCGACCTGCTCGGCCATCTCCATCAGCGCCGGCCAGGGCAGCATGCCGTCCAGCGGCTGGCGGCCCAGGCTGATCACGCCGCGCAGCTCCGGCAGCATGTGGCTCTGCAGCGCGCCGAGCGCCGCGTTTTCCAGCTCCGGCAGCAGCTCGTGGAGCATGGCGTGGTAGTCGGAGGTCTTGAAGGCATCGGCGCAGATCAGCCAGCGGCAGCCGGACTGCTTGAGCGCGTATTCCAGTTCGCTGAGCCGGTAGGCCGGGTTGATGTTGACCAGCACCACGCCGATCTTCGCCGTGGCGAACTGGGTGATGCACCACTCGGCATTGTTCGGCGACCAGATCCCGAGCCGCTCGCCGGCCTGCAGGCCGAGCGCCAGCAAGCCGCGTGCGCAACGGTCCACCGCCTGCGCCAGCTCCGCCCATGTGTAACGCAGTTGCTGATCGCGTACCACCAGGGCCTCGCGCCGGGGAAAGCGCTCCACGGTGCGATCGAAGGCCGCGCCGATGGTCATGGGCAACAGGGGTTTGCTCTGCGGTCCGCAGGTATAACTCGGAAGACTCATGGCGAATTTCCTCAGTCTTATGTTTGTTATGAGGCGTTGCTTCCCAGGGGGCCCCGTGGTGTTGACAGTTGTCCAGGGGCAGGATTACGTTAACGTAAAGGTCATTAGCCGACAACCCGCTCCAAAAGTCGAAGAACAGCGGGCCGGGGTGGCGGAAAAAGATGGCGCAATCGCCGCCGGCGCGATGGCGGAACAACCCGAACATAGAACAACTACAAGACAGCAGGTGCCCCATGAACTATTCCAGCCTCAACTTTGCACTCGGCGACACCATCGACATGCTGCGCGAACAGGTGCAGGCCTTCGTCGCCGCCGAGCTGGCGCCGCGCGCAGCGGCCATAGACCAGGACAACCTGTTCCCTGCGGACATGTGGCGCAAGTTCGGCGAGATGGGCCTGCTCGGCGTGACCGTTTCCGAGGAATACGGCGGCGCCGGCCTCGGCTACCTGGCGCACGTGGTGGCGATGGAGGAAATCAGCCGCGCTTCGGCCTCGGTCGCCCTCTCCTACGGCGCGCATTCCAACCTGTGCGTCAACCAGATCAACCGCAACGGCACGGCCGCGCAGAAGGCCAGGTACCTGCCGAAACTGATCAGCGGCGAACACATCGGCGCGCTGGCGATGAGCGAGCCGAACGCCGGTTCCGACGTGGTCTCCATGAAGCTGCGCGCCGACCGGAAGGGCGACCGCTTCGTGCTCAACGGCAGCAAGACCTGGATCACCAACGGCCCGGATGCCAACACCTACGTGATCTACGCCAAGACCGACCTGGACAAGGGCGCGCACGGCATCACCGCGTTCATCGTCGAGCGCGACTGGAAGGGTTTCTCGCGCGGCAACAAATTCGACAAGCTGGGCATGCGCGGCTCGAACACCTGCGAGCTGTTCTTCGACGACGTCGAGGTGCCGGAGGAGAACGTGCTCGGCCAGCTCAACGGCGGGGTGAAGGTGCTGATGAGCGGCCTGGACTACGAGCGCGTGGTGCTGGCCGGCGGCCCGACCGGGATCATGCAGGCCTGCCTCGACGTGGTGGTGCCCTACATCCACGACCGCAAGCAGTTCGGCCAGAGCATCGGCGAGTTCCAGTTCATCCAGGGCAAAGTGGCCGACATGTACACCCAGCTCAACGCCAGCCGCGCCTACCTGTATGCGGTGGCCCAGGCCTGCGAGCGTGGCGAGACCACCCGCAAGGACGCCGCCGGGGTGATCCTCTACACCGCCGAGAACGCCACGCAGATGGCCCTGCAGGCGATCCAGATCCTCGGCGGCAACGGCTACATCAACGAGTTCCCCACCGGCCGCCTGCTGCGCGACGCCAAGCTCTACGAGATCGGCGCCGGCACCAGCGAGATCCGCCGCATGTTGATCGGCCGCGAGCTGTTCAACGAATCCAAGTGAGCCGTAGGGTGGAAGACGCCCCCCAGCATCAACAGTCGTAGGGTGGAAAACCGCAAAGCGTTTTCCACCGCAGCCGGTGGATGGCAGCGCCATCCACGATGGAATGAACCGGAGCCAACCATGGCCATCCTGCACACCCAGATCAATACCCGCTCGCCGGAGTTCGCCGCCAACCGCGCGGCGATGCTCGACCAGGTGAACGAGCTGCGCGCCCTGCTCGGCCGCGTCAGTGAAGGCGGCGGCGCGTCCGCCCAGCAGCGCCATGTGTCGCGCGGCAAGCTGCTGGTGCGCGAGCGCATCGATACGCTGCTCGACACCGGCTCGGCCTTCCTCGAACTGGCGCCGCTGGCCGCCCACGAGGTGTACGGCGAGGACGTCGCCGCCGCCGGCGTGGTCGCCGGCATCGGCCGCGTCGAAGGCGTCGAATGCATGATCATCGCCAACGACGCCACGGTTAAAGGCGGCACCTACTACCCGCTGACGGTGAAGAAGCACCTGCGCGCGCAGACCGTCGCCCGCGAGAACCGCCTGCCGTGCATCTACCTGGTGGACTCCGGCGGCGCCAACCTGCCGCGCCAGGACGAGGTGTTCCCCGACCGCGAGCACTTCGGCCGCATCTTCTTCAACCAGGCCAACATGAGCGCCCTGGGCATTCCGCAGATCGCCGTGGTGATGGGTTCCTGCACCGCCGGCGGCGCCTATGTGCCGGCGATGGCCGACGAGACCATCATGGTGCGCAACCAGGCGACCATCTTCCTCGCCGGCCCGCCGCTGGTGAAGGCCGCCACCGGCGAGGTGGTGACCGCCGAGGAGCTGGGCGGCGCCGACGTGCACTGCAAGACCTCCGGGGTCGCCGACCACTACGCCGAGAACGACGAACACGCGCTGGCCCTCGCCCGCCGCTGCGTGGCCAACCTCAACTGGCGCAAGCTCGGCCAGTTGCAGAGCCACGCACCGCGCGCGCCGCTGTACGCGGCCGAGGAGCTGTACGGGGTGATCCCGGCGCAGGCCAAGCAGCCCTACGACGTGCGCGAGGTGATCGCGCGCCTGGTCGACGGCAGCGAGTTCGATGAATTCAAGGCGCTGTTCGGCACCACGCTGGTCTGCGGCTTCGCGCACCTGAACGGCTACCCGATCGCCATCCTCGCCAACAACGGCATCCTGTTTTCCGAGGCGGCGCAGAAAGGCGCGCACTTCATCGAGCTGGCCTGCCAGCGCGGCGTGCCGCTGCTGTTCCTGCAGAACATCACCGGCTTCATGGTCGGGCAGAAGTATGAAGCGGGGGGCATCGCCAAACATGGCGCCAAGCTGGTCACCGCGGTGGCCTGCGCCCAAGTGCCGAAGTTCACCGTGCTGATCGGCGGCAGCTTCGGCGCCGGCAACTACGGCATGTGCGGACGCGCCTACGACCCGCGTTTCCTGTGGATGTGGCCCAACGCGCGCATCGCGGTGATGGGCGGCGAACAGGCCGCCGGGGTGCTGGCCCAGGTCAAGCAGGAACAAAGCGAACGCGCCGGCAAGGTGCTCGGCGACGACGAGGTGGCGGCCATCAAGCAGCCGATCCTCGAGCAGTACGAGCGCCAGGGGCATCCCTATTACTCCAGCGCGCGGCTGTGGGACGACGGCGTGATCGACCCGGCGCAGACCCGCGAGGTGCTGGCGCTGGCGCTGTCCGCCGCGCTCAACGCACCGATCGAGCCGACCCGCTTCGGCGTGTTCCGCATGTAGATCACCCTCTCCCCAGCCCTCTCCCGTCAAGGGAGAGGGGGTATGAGGAGCTGCACGCTCGACTCCCCTCTCCCCCTGCGGGAGAGGGGCCGGGGGAGAGGGGGAAAGGCGCCAGCCAGGCTGGGCGAGTGCCAGGTTCCACGCACGGACTGTACCCGCCCTATGCACCATTACCGTTGGAGTTCACATGACTGATTTCAGCACTCTCCAGCTCGAGCGAGATTCCCGTGGCGTGGCCACCCTGTGGCTGAACCGCGCGGACAAGAACAACGCCTTCGACGCCCGGGTGATCGCCGAACTGAACGCGGCGCTGGCCGAGGTGGGGGATGACGCGAGCATCCGCTTCCTGGTGCTGCGTGGGCGCGGCAAGCACTTTTCCGCCGGCGCCGACCTGGGCTGGATGCGCGAATCGGCGCGGCTCGACTACCAGGCCAACCTGGACGACGCCCACCAGCTCGGCGAGCTGATGCAGCGCCTCCACCAGCTGCCGCAGCCGACCCTGGCCGTGGTGCAGGGCGCGGCGTTCGGCGGCGCGCTGGGGCTGATCGCCTGCTGCGACCTGGCCATCGGCGCCCGCGACGCGCTGTTCTGCCTGTCGGAAGTTCGCATCGGCCTGGCCCCGGCGGTGATCAGCCCGTTCGTGGTCAAGGCCATCGGCGAGCGCGCCGCGCGGCGCTACGCGCTGACCGCCGAGCGCTTCGACGGCGAGCGTGCCCGCGAGCTCGGCCTGCTCGCCGAGACCTACCCGGCCGGCGAGCTGGACGCCGCCCTCGAGCACTGGATCGACAACCTGCTGCTCAACAGCCCGCAGGCGCTCAGGGCCTGCAAGGCGCTGCTGCTGGAAGTGGGCGATGGCGATTACGACGCCGCACTGCGCCAGACCACCGAACAGGCCATCGCCCGCCTGCGCACCAGCCCGGAAGGCCAGGAGGGCCTGAGCGCCTTCCTGGAGAAACGCACCCCCGCCTGGCAGGAGAACCAGCCATGAACCGTTCCATCGATACCCTGCTGGTGGCCAACCGCGGCGAGATCGCCTGCCGGGTGATGCGCACCGCCAAGGCCCTGGGCCTGACCACCGTCGCCGTGCACAGCGCCGTCGACGCCAGCGCCCGGCACGCCCGCGAGGCGGATATCCGCATCGACCTGGGCGGCGCCAAGCCGGCCGACAGCTACCTGCGCATCGACAAGCTGATCGACGCGGCGAAAGCCAGCGGCGCCCAGGCCATCCACCCGGGCTACGGCTTTCTCTCGGAGAATGCCGAGTTCGCGCGCGCCATCGAAGAGGCCGGGCTGATTTTCCTCGGCCCGCCCGCCTCGGCCATCGACGCCATGGGCAGCAAGTCGGCGGCCAAGGCGCTGATGGAGGAAGCCGGCGTGCCGCTGGTGCCCGGCTATCACGGCCAGGCCCAGGACTACGAAACCTTCCGCGCCGCCGCCGAGGTGATCGGCTATCCGGTGCTGCTCAAGGCCACCGCCGGCGGCGGCGGCAAGGGCATGAAGGTGGTCGAGCGCGAGGCGGACCTGGCCGAGGCGCTGGCTTCCGCACAGCGCGAGGCGCAATCCTCGTTCGGCGATTCGCGCATGCTGGTGGAGAAGTACGTGCTCAAGCCGCGCCACGTGGAGATCCAGGTATTCGCCGACATGCACGGCAACTGCCTGTACCTCAACGAGCGCGACTGCTCGATCCAGCGTCGCCATCAGAAGGTGGTCGAGGAAGCCCCGGCGCCCGGCATGACCCCGGCGCTGCGCCGCGCCATGGGCGAAGCGGCGGTGAAGGCCGCCCAGGCGATCGGCTATGTCGGCGCCGGCACCGTGGAATTCCTGCTGGATGCACGCGGCGAGTTCTTCTTCATGGAGATGAACACCCGCCTGCAGGTGGAACACCCGGTCACCGAGGCCATCACCGGCCTGGACCTAGTGGCCTGGCAGATTCGCGTCGCCCGGGGCGAGCCGCTGCCGATCAGCCAGGAACAGGTGCCGCTGCGCGGCCACGCCATCGAGGTGCGCCTGTACGCCGAGGACCCGGACAACGATTTCCTGCCGGCCACCGGCACCCTCGACCTGTACCGCGAAGCCGCCGCCGGCCCGGGCCGCCGCGTCGACAGCGGCGTCGCCGAGGGCGACACGGTGTCGCCGTTCTACGACCCGATGCTCGGCAAGCTGATCGCCTGGGGCGAGAACCGCGAGGAAGCGCGCCAGCGCCTGCTGGCCATGCTCGACGAAACCGCGGTCGGCGGCGTGCGCACCAACCTGGCCTTCCTGCGCCGGGTGGTCGGCCACCGCGCCTTCGCCGAGGCCGAACTGGACACCGGCTTCATCCCGCGCCACGAGCGCGAGCTGCTGCGTCCGGCCGGCGAGCTGTCCGAAGCCTTCTGGCAGCAGGCGGCCGAGTGTTTCGTGCGCAGCGCGGCCGCCCGCGTGCGCGACGACGACGCGCATTCGCCGTGGTCCCGGCGCGACGGGCTGCGCTTCGGCCTGCCGGCGCAGATCAGCCTGCACCTGCAGTGCAACGGCGAAAGCCGCCGGTTGAAGGTCGATCCAACGGCGCAGCCGTCGAGCGCCCGGTCTCCGAGGGCGATTCGCCAGGGCGATACGCTGTATGTGCAATGGCAGGGCGAATGGCTGGCGGTCACCGCCTTCGACCCGATCGCCGAAGCCGAAGCCAGCCACCCGCAGCACGGCGGGCTGACCGCGCCGATGAACGGCAGCATCGTGCGCGTGCTGGTCGAGGCCGGGCAGCAGGTCGAGGCCGGCACCGCGCTGATCGTGCTGGAGGCGATGAAGATGGAGCACAGCATCCGCAGCGCCCAGGCCGGCGTGGTCAAGCGCCTGTTCTGCAGCGAGGGCGAGATGGTCAGCGAAGGCGCGGTGCTGCTGGAGATGGAGGAGGGCCTATGAACCTGCCCCAACAGGTCCGTCTGGTCGAAGTCGGCCCGCGCGACGGTCTGCAGAACGAGCGCCAGCCGATCAGCGTGGCCGACAAGGTGCGCCTGGTGAACGACCTGAGCGCCGCCGGCCTTTCCTATATCGAGGTCGGCAGCTTCGTGTCGCCCAAGTGGGTGCCGCAGATGGCCGGCTCGGCCGAGGTGTTCGCGCAGATCGCGCGCAAGGCCGGCGTCACCTACGCGGCGCTGACGCCCAACCTGAAGGGACTGGAGGCGGCCATCGAGGCCGGGGTGCGGGAAGTCGCGGTGTTCGCCGCCGCGTCCGAAGCCTTCTCGCAGAAGAACATCAACTGCTCGATCGCCGAGAGCCTGGCACGCTTCGTCCCGCTGCTGGACGCCGCCCGCGCGCGGGACATCCGCGTGCGCGGCTACGTGTCCTGCGTACTCGGCTGCCCCTACGAGGGCGAGGTGGCGCCGGGTAAGGTCGCCGAGGTGGCCGGCGAGCTGCATGCCCTGGGCTGCTACGAGATCTCGCTGGGCGACACCATCGGCACCGGCACGCCGGGCAAGGCCCGCACGCTGTTCGATACCGTGGCGCGCGTGGTGCCCCGCGAGCGACTGGCCGGGCATTTCCACGACACCTACGGCCAGGCGCTGGCCAACATCTACGCCAGCCTGCTGGAAGGCATCGCGGTGTTCGACAGCTCGGTCGCCGGCCTCGGCGGCTGCCCCTATGCGAAAGGCGCCAGCGGCAATGTCGCCAGCGAGGACGTGCTGTACCTGCTCGATGGCCTGGGCATTCACACCGGCGTGGATCTGCCGGCGCTGATCGCGGCCGGCCAGCGCATCAGCGAGGTGCTGGGCCGGCCAAATGGCTCGCGGGTGGCGCGGGCGCGTCTGGCGCAATGACACCGATGCCAACAAGGCGGCCGCATGTGCATAAAATAGCCCGCCGGCCGGGGGCTCCCTGCCAGGCACCTCCATCGAGTAGTGGAATCACCATGTCCAAACAGACCTACCGGATTTCCGACCTGGCCAACGAGCTGGATATCACCACGCGGGCCATCCGCTTCTACGAGGAGCAGGGCCTGCTGTCGCCGACCCGGCGCGGCCAGGAGCGCATCTACTCGGCCAAGGATCGCGTCGCGCTGAAGCTGATCCTGCGCGGCAAGCGCATCGGTTTCTCGCTGGCCGAATGCAAGACGCTGATCGAGCTGTACGACCCCCAGGCCGGCAACCAGAAGCAGCTCAACATCATGCTCGGCATGATTGCCGAACGCCGGCAGCAGCTCGAGCAGCAGTTGCTGGACATCCAGCAGATGCAGCTCGAACTGGATACCGCCGAAGAGCGCTGCCGTACCGCCCTGCAAACGCTCCAGGAGAAGCACTGAGCGAAAGCGCTCACGCCGCCGCTACACCTGCCCCAGCACCTCCTGGCTCAACCATTCCTTCACCGTGCGCATATGCACCTGCTCCTGCTTGAGCGCCTTGCCGAAGGAGTCGGCGATGTCGCCCTGGCCGGAGGCGTTGGCCAGGTCGATGAGCAATTCCCAGCCGGCGTTGTCGCTGAGTTCGGCGGTGAGCAGGGCGTTGAGACACTGGGCGAGGCTGGTGCGCGGGTCGGTGATGGTTTCCATCATGCCCATGTTGATGCAGCCGGCCACATCGGCGCAGGGGGTCATGGCGGTGGGGTCGGCGCCGAGCTTTTCGATGGCGGCGGTGACCAGGCCCAGGTGTTCGGCTTCTTCCTGGCGAAAGTGCTGCAGGGTCTGCAGCATGGACTTGTCCAGGGTGTCGATGGCCTTGGCCTTGGCCAGCAGGGCGTCGTAGAGGCGCACGCCGCCGCGCTCGAAGGCCAGGCGCTCGCCCAGCTTGTCGATCAGCACTTCGGGGCTGACGCCGACCAGCTTGTTGACCGCCGTTTTCAGCATGCCCTTGGCCGACCCGGGTACCGGCACCGAGCCGATGGACTCGGCCTGGGCCGCTTCCCGGGTGCGCACCAGGGCGAGTTTTTCCGGGCCGCCCGCCACATCCGGCGGCACGTCCCGCGTGGCCTTGAGTTGCGCTTCGCTGTCCTTGGGCGACATCTGCGCGCCGGTGACGTTGTGTCCCATCTTGACTGCGGTCTGCATGGTGAACTCCTCAGGAGGCTTTCTTCAGGCTGAGTTCGGTTCCCGGTGTCCACTGGTAGCCGGCGGACACGGTTTGCGAGGCAACGCCGTCGGCGTGCAGCTGCTTGCGGTAGTCCTTGCTGGCCTTGCCCTCGTTCTTGCGGTCGACGAAAGCGTGCCCCTTGGCGCGCAGGTCGATTTCCTCGGCCAGGGTCTTGCGCACGAATTCGCGCTGGCTCTTGAACTCGATGAGCTTGGGCACCGAGCCATTGAGAATCTCC
Source organism: Pseudomonas sp. (assembly GCF_035497915.1). Classification (GTDB taxonomy): domain Bacteria; phylum Pseudomonadota; class Gammaproteobacteria; order Pseudomonadales; family Pseudomonadaceae; genus Serpens. The sequence goes on along the minus strand of NZ_DATJCS010000039.1, from coordinate 136,631 downwards.
GCCGGGTCGCGCCGCTCGTGCTTCTTGAGCAGTTCGCCGACCAGTTGCAGATGGCCCAGTTCGTAGTCGACGAAGCGCTCCCAGATCGCCTTGATGCGCGGGTTCTCCTCCTGCTCCATGCAGCTGTGGTAGGCGTAGATTTCCATGGCCTCGTGGACCAGCCACTTCTCCAGGAAGCTCTCGTCGGGGTCCTGCAGCGAGCCGTACTGGGTGACGTGCTGTTCCTCGACCGAGGCGATCTCCGCGTACAGCTGGCGGGCCAGCGGGTCGGAGAAGGTCGGCCCGATGGTCATGTAGTAGTCGTGGGTCTGGTATTCGGCGGCGGTGATCATGGCCGCGTGGATCTTGGTGATCAGCGCGGCGCTGTCGCGCTGGTAGGAATCGCGCAGGTCGTCTTCCGGAGCGCGGTGGTGATCGGTGGTCGGCCGGCTGGGGATGATGTCCGTATAGCCCTGCAGGATGTTGTTGGCGTCCTTGCCTTCCAGGCGATCGAGCATCGCCGAGTAGCGGTACAGGTGGTCGAAATCCTCCAGCAGGCCGAAGCGATAGGTCTGCGCCTGATAGGGATCGGGCTCGGTCTGCGCCACGGCGGCGGTGACCTCGATGGCCACCTGTTCGTAGGCGACGGTGGTCTCCAGCGGCGAGTGGTCGGCCGAGAGCAGCCAGTTGACCATAGTGGCCTGGTGCTGCTCGGCACGCCGCACCTGGGCGAGGGCCTCGCGCAGCGGGCCGTGGAAGCGCGCGCCGATGTTCTTCAGGCGCAACGCGTCGGTCTCGATGCCGTTCATGAGGATGATGCGCACCCGGGTGAAGGCGTCGTCGTCGAGCTTGCTGATGGGTTTGCCCGCCATCTCGCGCCAGGTGAATTTCTGCTTGTCCAGGGGCGTGCCCTTGGCGTCGAACAGGCTGGTCAGGGTCTCCATGCTTACCTCCGTACAGTCGGTGGAAGGCCACGATAGCCACTCAGTCCTGATCGGGAGCCGCGCGCAGAGTTGCAGGCGCACGATGGGCGGCCGCCGGCGTTTCCACCCGTCCCCTTTCCTGAACACCCGGCGGGCGGCCCGCTCACAGCAGACGACCACTGCCATGGGAGGACCGAACAATGACGACGATCCAAGACAACCTGCTCGACTGGCTGCGCGACGCCCATGCGATGGAGCAGCAGGCGGAAAACATGCTTAGTTCCCAGGTCGAGCGGCTGGAGCACTACCCGCAGCTGCGCGCCCGCATCCAGCAGCATCTGGAGGAAACCCATCAACAGCGCGCCCAGCTGGAAACCTGCCTGCGGCGCCTGGGCAGCAGTCCGTCCACGCTGAAGGACCTCTCCGCCAAGATCATGGCCTTCGGCCAGGGCATGGCCGGCATGGTGATGAGTGACGAGGTGGTGAAGGGTGCCATGAGCGGCTACGTGTTCGAGAACATGGAGATCGCCTCGTACACCGTGCTGATCGAGGCCGCCAAGGTGGCCGGGGACGCCGAGACCCAGCGGGTCTGCGAGTCCATCCTGCAGCAGGAGGTCGCCATGTCCGACTGGCTGCGCGCGCACCTGCCGGAACTCACTCAGGCGTTCCTGACGCGCTCCGCGGCGCCGGGTGTGGAAGCAAAACGCTAGGTTGCGACACATGCGTCAGGGATGACGGAACAAAACCGTCACTGCCGGTTCATGTTCGCTTGCTTATACTGGCGACGCGGATCAAGGAGAAATGGCATGTATCACGGTGAACGCTTCAACGCCTGGAGCCATCTGGCCGGCGCCCTGCTGGCCCTGACCGGCTCGGTGTGGCTGATCGTCCTCAGCAGCCTGGATGGCGACCCCTGGAAGATCGTCGGGGTGTCCATCTACGGTGCCACGCTGCTGCTGCTCTACACCATCTCCACCGTCTACCACAGCGTGCGTGGGCGGGCGAAGCGCATCCTGCGCAAGCTCGATCACCTGTCGATCTACCTGCTGATCGCCGGCAGCTACACGCCCTTCTGCCTGGTGACGCTCAATGGCGCCTGGGGCTGGACGCTGTTCGGCATCGTCTGGGGCCTGGCGATCATCGGCATGCTGCAGGAGATCAAGCCGCGCTCCGAGGCGCGCGTGCTGTCGCTGGTGATCTACGCGGTGATGGGCTGGATCGTGCTGATCGCCATCGGCCCGTTGCTGCGCAACCTGGGCGGCGAGGGCTTCGCCTGGCTGCTGGCCGGTGGCGTGGTGTACACGGCGGGTATCGTGTTCTTCGTCTACGACACGCGCTTTCGGCACTGGCACGGCATCTGGCACCTGTTCGTGGTCGGTGGCAGCTCGCTGCACTTCGTGGCCATTGGCGGCTATGTGATCTGAGCATCGCCTGTCGGTAGGAGGGGTTTCAGCGCCGATGCTGTTCATCCCCCAAAGCATCGCGGCTGAAGCCGCTCCTACAGGCCTGACATCCGCGTCACCATGAAGATCGTCATCGCCCCGGACTCGTTCAAGGGAAGCCTCGCCGCCCCGCAGGTGGCCGAGGCCATCGCGCGCGGCTGGCAGGCGGTGTTCCCGGCGGCCGAATGCCTGCTGCGACCCATGGCCGATGGCGGCGAAGGCACGGTGGACGCGGTGCTGGCGGCAGCGGGTGGCGAACGGCGCACCTGCACGGTCAGCGGCCCGCTGGGCACGCCCGTCGAGGCCCACTGGGGCTGGCTGGACGACGGCACCGCCGTGATCGAGATGGCCGCCGCCAGCGGCCTGCACCAAGTGGCGGCCGACCAGCGCGACATTCCGCGCGCCTGCAGCCAGGGCACCGGCGAGCTGATTCGCCAGGCCCTGGATGCCGGGGCGCGACACATCATCCTCGGCCTGGGCGGCAGCGCCACCAACGATGGCGGCGCCGGCCTGCTGCGCGCCCTGGGCGTGCGTCTGCTGGACAGCGCCGGGCAGCCGCTGGCGCCCGGTGGTGCGGCGCTGGCCCGGTTGGCGGAAATCGATCTGTCCAGGCTGGACCCGCGCCTTGCCCAGGTGCCGGTGCTGGTGGCAGCCGACGTGGACAACCCGCTGTGCGGCCCGCACGGTGCCTCCGCGGTGTTCGGCCCGCAGAAGGGCGCCAGCCCGGAGCAGGTTCGCCTGCTGGATGCGGCGCTCACCCATTACGCCGAGCGGATGGCCGCCACGCTGGGCACGGATCATTCGACCGAGCCGGGTGCCGGGGCGGCCGGCGGGCTGGGTTTTGCGGCGCGCGCCCTGTTGGGCGCCCGCTTCCGCCCCGGCATCGCGGTGGTGGCCGAGCTCTGCGGCCTGGCCGAGGCCGTGCAGGGTGCCGACCTGGTGATCACCGGCGAGGGACGCCTGGACGCCCAGACCCTGCACGGCAAGACGCCGCTGGGCGTGGCCCGCATCGCCCACGCGGCCGGCGTGCCGGTGATCGCCCTGGCCGGCAGCCTGGGCGAGGGTTACCAGCGCCTGTACGCCGCCGGCCTCAGCGCCGCCTTCAGCCTGGCGCCCGGCCCGATCGATCTGCGGCAGGCCTGCGCCGATGCCGCCGCCCTGCTGCAGGCGCGCGCCACCGAAATTGCCCGACTCTGGCAAGTCGCCCGCCGCTGACGCAACCGGGCCACCCCCTGATCCGCTGAGGCATTCTGTCACGCACTGGCGCTGCTCCGGCCCCAGCCGAGCGGATACCATGTCGCCCGCCGGCAACCCCCATTGCAGACGCCGGCGCATGCCGGACGTCGAGGAGTCGAACATGACACAGAGGGTTTGGGACCTGCCGCTGCGGCTGTTTCACTGGTTGCTGGTGCTGAGCGTGGCGGGCACGATCGCCACCGGGCTGGCCGGCGGCAACTGGATGGGCTGGCACGCCGATCTGGGCGTGTTCGTCGCCGGCCTGCTGGTGTTCCGCCTGCTGTGGGGCCTGCTGGGTTCCACCTATGCCCGCTGGAACGCCATCGTCAGCGCGCCGTTCGCGATGGGCCGCTACCTGCGCGGGGAATGGCGCCAGCCGGGGCACAACCCGCTGGGCGCGCTGTCCGTGCTGGCCCTGATCGCCGTGCTGATCGCCCAGACCGTGACCGGTCTGCTGGCCTATGACGACATCGCCCTGCGCGGCCCGCTGGCCCGCCTGGTGGATACCGAGACCAGCCTGTGGCTGACCGACATGCATCGCCAGCTGAAGAACCTGCTGATGCTGCTGATAGTGCTGCACATCGTGGCTATCGTGGCGTATCAGCTGCGTGGCAAGAAGCTGGTGCAGGCCATGCTGCATGGCCGTGACACGGAGATGGCACCGGAACAGGCGGCCCGTGGCGGCAGTCTGGCAGCGTTCCTGTTCGCCCTGGCCATCAGCCTGGCGGCGGGGTGGGCGCTGCAGCAGGCGCCGCAATGGCTGGAACCGCCGAAACCGGCCACCCCGCCGCCGGCGTTGAGCTGGTAGCGGAACGCCCTCTCCCCTCGCGGGAAGAGGGAAAGTGTCCGGGAGCATGGCCTCTGCGATCCCGCACAAAAAAGGCCGATCGAATGATCGGCCTTTTGCATGACGCTTCAGCGCTTACTTGGCGCGGAAGTCGTCATGGCAAGCCTTGCAGCCGGCGCCGACGTCACCGAAGGCCTTGCGGATGCGTGCCTGGTCGCCGCTGGCGGCTTCGCTGGCCAGGGTGTTGGCGGCCTGCACGAACTGGCCGCCGATCTGGCCGGCCTTTTCCAGGTTCTGGAAGAACTCGGGCTTCAGGCGGGTCTTCACCGGGGCCTTGCCCTGCACGCTGTCCGGGCTGTACAGCGCGCCCATGCCGGAATTGGCCAGCGCGGCGATGGCGTTGGCGGAAGCCTGCACCTGAGCGGCGTCGAACGGCACGCTGCCGTCGATGACCTGGGCCTTGATCTTGCCCATGTTCCAGGACATGAACTGGTAACCGGCCTTGCGGTACTGGATCTGGTCTTCAACGCTCAGCTGAGCATTGGCGGTCAGGCTGACGGCGGCGAGTACGGCACTCAGGCTGCCGATGACAAGAGCTTTCACGGTGTTCTCCTTTTGGTGACAGCACGACCCCATGGTCGAAGCGGCAATGGTGGCCTTCCGTCGGGCTGGAGACAACCTCGGCCTCCATACCCCCGGGCGTATAGAAACACCCTGCAATAAAAAACCCCGTGGCTTGCGCCACGGGGTTCGCCTGTTTGCACGCAGGCATTTTTTCTGTGTGGATCAGCCCTGACGGATCAGGTGATCGAAGGCGCTCAGCGACGCCTTGGCGCCTTCGCCGACCGCGATGACGATCTGCTTGTAGGGCACGGTGGTCACGTCGCCGGCGGCGAACACGCCGGGGATGTTGGTCTGGCCCTTGGCGTCGACCACGATCTCGCCGAAGCGGTTCAGCTCGACGGTGCCCTTCAGCCAGTCGCTGTTGGGCAGCAGGCCGATCTGCACGAAGATGCCTTCCAGCTCGACGGTGTGCAGCTGCTCGGTGGTGCGGTCCTTGTAGACCAGGCCGGTCACCTTCTGGCCATCGCCCAGCACCTCGGTGGTCTGCGCCAGGGTGTGGATGGTGACGTTCGGCAGGCTGCGCACCTTGGCCTGCAGGACGGCGTCGGCACGCATGCTTTCACCGAACTCCAGCAGGGTCACGTGGGAGACGATGCCGGCCAGGTCGATGGCCGCTTCCACGCCGGAGTTGCCGCCACCGATCACCGCCACGCGCTTGCCCTTGAACAGCGGGCCATCGCAGTGCGGGCAGAAGCACACGCCCTTGGCCTTGTATTCGGCTTCGCCCGGCACGTTCATTTCGCGCCAGCGGGCACCGGTGGAGAGGATCACGGTCTTGGCCTGCAGGCGGCCGCCGCTCTCGAATTCCACGGTGTGCAGGCCGCCTTCGCTTGCCGGAATCAGCTTGCTGGCGCGCTGCAGGTTCATGATGTCCACGTCGTACTGCTTGACGTGCTCTTCCAGGGCGCGGGCCAGCTTCGGACCTTCGGTCTCCTTCACGGAGATGAAGTTCTCGATGGACATGGTGTCCAGCACCTGACCGCCGAAGCGCTCGGCCGCCACGCCGGTGCGGATGCCCTTGCGGGCGGCGTAGACGGCGGCGGATGCGCCGGCCGGGCCGCCACCGACGACCAGCACGTCGAAGGCGTCCTTGGCATTCATCGCGTCGGCGGCGCGGGAGGCGGCGCCGGTGTCCAGCTTGGCGAGGATCTGCGCGACGTCCATGCGGCCCTGGCCGAACACTTCACCGTTCAGGTAGATGCTCGGTACGGACATCACCTGGCGGGCTTCGACTTCGTCCTGGAACAGCGCGCCGTCGATGGCGACGTGGCGGATGTTCGGGTTCAGCACGGCCATCAGGTTCAGCGCCTGCACGACGTCCGGGCAGTTCTGGCAGGACAGGGAGAAGTAGGTCTCGAAGTTGAATTCGCCTTGCAGACCCTGGATCTGTTCGATGACGTCCTGGCTTTCCTTGGACGGATGGCCGCCGACCTGCAGCAGGGCCAGAACCAGGGACGTGAATTCGTGGCCCATCGGCAGACCGGCGAAGGTCAGGCTGATGTTGCCGTTGATGCGGTTCAGGGAGAACGAAGGGCGGCGCGCATCGTTGCCATCGGTGCGCAGCGTGATCTTGTCACTCAGGCTGGCGATGTCCTGCAGCAGGCCCAGCATCTCCTGGGACTTCGCGCCATCATCGAGGGACGCGACGATCTCGAACGGCTGGGTGACCTTGTCGAGGTAGGCCTTCAACTGGGTTTTAAGATTGGCGTCCAACATGGTGTGCGATACCCCGTGTAGAAATTCCGGAAACAAAACGCCCGGACGGATCACGCCCGGGCGTCGGGCCAGAGGGAAGCCGGTTGGCTCCCGTAGCGGTACAACCGTTGCGGGTTGCTTAGATTTTGCCTACCAGGTCCAGCGACGGAGCCAGAGTGGCTTCGCCTTCCTTCCACTTGGCCGGGCAGACTTCGCCCGGGTGGGAAGCGACGTACTGGGCAGCCTTGACCTTGCGCAGCAGGTCGGAAGCGTCACGGCCGATGCCTTCGGCGGTGATTTCCACGGCCTGGATGATGCCGTCGGCGTCGACGATGAAGGTGCCGCGGTTGGCCAGGCCCTGGTCTTCACGCAGGACTTCGAAGTTGCGGCTGATCTGCATGGTCGGGTCGCCGATCATGGTGTACTGGATCTTGCCGATGGTTTCGGAGCTGTCGTGCCAGGCCTTGTGGGTGAAGTGGGTGTCGGTGGAGACGGAGTAGATTTCCACGCCCAGCTTCTGGAACTCGGCGTAGTGGTCAGCCACGTCGCCCAGTTCGGTCGGGCAGACGAAGGTGAAGTCGGCCGGGTAGAAGAAGAATACGGACCACTTGCCCTTCAGGTCGGCTTCGGTGACTTCGACGAACTTGCCCTGCTTGAAGGCCTGGGCTTTGAACGGCTTGATCTGAGTGTTGATAACGGACATTCACTGACTCCTTGGAGGGTGGGTTGCAACGTTTTGATGGGGGCCATCTTAGCCGATTGACCCGCAAGCACTAATTTATTAACTAAATCCCGCTAATAGAACTAGCCTATAACGACGGTCTCATAAAGGATGGGGATGGTTGTCCGACCCTTCAAGCGCTCCGTCCGTCGCACTTGAACCGCGCCGGCGTTCCGGCGACCCTATGGCCTTGCCGAATCACACCAAGCCGCATGACCCAACCTTCCGTTTCCTCGAACAGGCCGCGCTGGCGCAACCTGGGCATTCTCGCCCTGCTGCTGGCCCTGCTGCTATGGCCGCTGCATGAGCTTGCCGAACGCTATTACAGCGCGCGCCTGGCCGAGCAGAACCGCCAGACGCTGGACCTGTACGTCGCCAATCTGCTGGGTACGCTGCGCAGCTACGAAACCCTGCCGGGCATCCTCGGCAACCTGCCGGTGCTGCGCAACGCCCTGCTCAGCCCGGACAACAGCGCCTCGCTGGAGCTGGCCAACCACCAGTTGACGCGCCTCAAGCAGCAGACCGGCGCGGATGTGATTTACCTGATGCGTGCCGACGGATTGACCATCGCCTCTTCCAACTGGGACCAGCCGGACGCGTTCGTCGGCCGCAACTTCGCCTTCCGGCCCTATTTCCTGGAAGCCATGGACGGCCACCTGGGGCGCTTCTTCGGCCTGGGCAACACCTCCGGCAAACGCGGCTACTACTTCGGCCAGGCCATCGAGTATGGCCGCGAGCGGCTCGGTGTGCTGGTGGTCAAGGTGGACCTGGACCAGACCGAAACCCTGTGGGGCAACGCGCCGGAACGCCTGCTGGTCACCGACAGCCAGGGCGTGGCGATCCTGACCTCCTTCCCGAACTGGCGCTTTCGCACCACCCGCCCGCTGAGCGTCGAGGAACAGGACGCCATTGCCCTGCACCGCCCCTACCCGACCCTCGACCTGCCGGTGCTGCAGCTCGACCCCAGCCTGTGGCTGCAGCAGAGTCGCCACCTCAACGAGATCGGCTGGACAGTGAGCATCCTGACGCCGACCAGCCAGCTGGAACGGCCGGTGCAGAGCATCCTGGCCGGCGGCGCCATTGCCCTGCTGGCGATCCTGGCGCTGTATGGGCTGTGGTTGCAGCGCCAGCGCCACTACCTGGATCGCATCGCGCTGAGCACCCGCGCCCAGCGGGAACTGGAAGCCCGGGTGCTGGAGCGCACCCGCGACCTGGAAAGCCTCAACAGCCGCCTCAAGCAGGAGGTGCTGGAGCGTGAGCAGGCCCAGCAGGAGCTGGTGCGCGCCCAGGACGAACTGGTGCAGGCCGGCAAGCTGTCGGCGCTGGGCACCATGAGCGCCAGCATCAGCCACGAACTGAACCAGCCGCTGGCGGCGATGCGCAGCTACGCCGACAACGCGCGCATCCTGCTGGAACACCAGCGCCACGACGAGGTGAACGCCAACCTTCAGCAGATCAGCGCGCTGACCGCCCGCGCCGCGTCGATCATCGCCCACCTGCGCGCCTTCGCGCGCCGCGACCGCCACGCGCCGGAAAGCATGGCGCTGCAGCCGGCGCTGGACGACGCCCTGGCCCTGCACGCGCAGCGCCGCCGCACCCTGGACGTGGAGCTGATCCGCGACCTGCCGGACGCGCCGCTGTGGGTGCAGGCCGGCGAGACCCGTCTGCGCCAGGTACTCAGCAACCTGATCGCCAACGCCCTGGACGCGCTGAGCGAGCGGCCGCAACCGCGCAAGCTGTGGATCGCCGCCCACCAGGACGAGCAGGCTGTGTCGCTGAGCATCCGCGACAACGGGCGTGGCTTCGGCGACGAAGCGCTGGCCCGCGCCCTGGAACCCTTCTTCACCACCAAGACCAGCACCCAGGGCCTGGGCCTGGGTCTGGCGATCTGCGACAGTCTGATGCGCGCCCTGGGCGGCGAGCTGCTGATCGGCAACCATCCCGAAGGTGGTGCGCAGCTGACCCTGCGCCTGCGCCTGGCCGAGCCCGGAACCAACCCCTACCCGCCGGAGGATCTGTCCGCATGAGTCCGGATGCTGCCATCGACAACGCGATCCAGGTACTGCTGATCGACGACGACCCGCACCTGCGTCTGGCCCTCAGCCAGACCCTGGACCTGGCCGGCCTCAGGGTGCTGGCCCTGGACAGCGCGCAGGGTGTCGCCGCGCGCCTGGATCGCGACTGGCCCGGGGTGGTGGTCAGCGACATCCGCATGCCCGGCCTGGATGGCCTGCAGCTGCTGGCGCAGATCCAGGAGCGCGACCCGCAGTTGCCGGTGCTGCTGATCACCGGCCACGGCGATGTGCCGCTGGCCGTGCAGGCCATGCGTGCCGGCGCCTACGACTTCCTGGAAAAACCCTTTGCCAGCGAGCATCTGCTCGACAGCGTGCGCCGCGCCCTGGACCTGCGCCGCCTGGTGCTGGACAACCGCAGCCTGCGCCTGGCGCTGGCCGACCGCCAGCAGCTGGAGGTGCGGCTGCTCGGTCGCTCGCCGGTCATGCAGCGCCTGCGCGAGCAGATCGCCGCCCTGGCGGCCACCTCCGCCGACGTGCTGATCCTCGGCGAAACCGGCGCCGGCAAGGAGGTGGTGGCGCGCGCGCTGCACGACCTTTCCGCGCGCCGCGACGGCCCGTTCGTGGCCATCAACGCCGGCGCGCTGGCCGAGTCGGTGGTGGAAAGCGAGCTGTTCGGCCACGAGGCCGGCGCCTTCACCGGCGCCGCCAAGCGCCGCATCGGCAAGTTCGAGCACGCCAGCGGCGGCACCCTGTTCCTCGACGAGATCGAGAGCATGAGCCTGGACGTGCAGGTCAAACTGCTGCGCCTGCTGCAGGAGCGCGTCGTGGAGCGCATGGGTTCCAACCAGCTGATTCCGCTGGATATCCGGGTGATCGCCGCGACCAAGGAGGATTTGCGCCAGGCCGCCGACCAGGGGCGCTTCCGCGCCGACCTCTACTACCGGCTGAACGTCGCGCCGCTGAAGATCGCCCCGCTGCGCGAGCGCGGCGAGGATGCGCTGATGCTGTTCGAGCATTACGCAACTGCCGCCAGCCAACGCCATGGCCTGCCGGTGGTGCCGCTCGACGCCGGCCAGCGCGCCCTGCTGCTGCGCCACAGCTGGCCGGGCAACGTGCGCGAGCTGCAGAACACCGCCGAGCGCTTCGCCCTCGGCCTCGGCTTGGGACTCGAAGCCGAGTCGCCCGGGACGCCCGCCGCAGCCACCCAAGGCGGGCTGAGCGAGCAAGTGGAAGCCTTCGAACGCGCCTTGATCGCCGCCGAACTGGCGCGCCCGCACAATTCTTTACGCAGCCTCGCCGAGGCGCTGGGCATTCCGCGCAAGACCCTGCACGATAAGCTGCGCAAGCATGGACTGACGGTGCACGACGCTGGCGGGAATCCGCCAGAGTCATTCGACTGACCGGCGGGATCCCGCCAAAAGGCACCTGCCATGCGACCTGCACCGCTTCCACTGTAGTCTGCCGGCATGGACGCTACAGGGTTGCGGCAAATTGGCATATCAATTGCTAGTCGCCTTGTCGCCGGTTTCGGTCCAAGCTTTGCCCATGTTCGCGTCGAGAAGTTCCAACAACCAGAAGCGGACATGGCTGACCGAGCACGGCTTCATCGCCTAGCGATACACACAACAAAGAGGATGTACCCAACCATGTTCAAGCTAACTGCCAAGGCTGTCGCCTGCGCACTGTCCCTGAGCGTCGCGGGACTGGTCCATGCGGCCGATCCGATCACCATCAAGTTCTCCCACGTCGTCGCGGAAAATACCCCGAAGGGTCAGGGCGCGCTGATGTTCAAGCGTCTTGCCGAAGAGCGCCTGCCGGGCAAGGTGAAGGTCGAGGTCTATCCGAACTCCTCGCTGTACGGCGATGGCAAGGAAATGGAAGCGCTGCTGCTGGGTGACGTGCACATCATCGCCCCGTCGCTGGCGAAGTTCGAACACTACTCCAAGGCCATCCAGATCTTCGACCTGCCGTTCCTGTTCGACGACATCGAAGCCGTTGACCGCTTCCAGAAGAGCGAAGGCGGCCAGAAGCTGCTGGCTTCCATGCAGGACAAGGGCATCACCGGCCTGGGCTACTGGCACAACGGCCTGAAGCAGCTGTCCGCCAACAAGAAGCTGGTCGAACCGAAGGACGCCCGCGGCCTGAAGTTCCGCGTACAGGCTTCCGCCGTGCTGGACGAGCAGTTCAAGGCACTCAAGGCCAACCCGCGCAAGATGAGCTTCGCCGAGGTCTACCAGGGCCTGCAGACCGGCGTGGTGAACGGTGCCGAGAACCCCTACTCGAACATCTACTCGCAGAAGATGCACGAAGTGCAGAAGTACATCACCGAGTCCAACCACGGTCTGCTGGACTACATGGTGATCACCAACACCAAGTTCTGGGAAGGTCTGCCCAACGACGTGCGCGGCGAACTGCGCAAGGTCATGGACGAGGTGAGCGTCGAGGTCAACCGTCTGGCCTACGAGCTGAACGAAGGCGACAAGCAGCGCATCCTGGCTGCCGGCACCACCGAAATCATCACCCTGACTCCCGAGCAGCGTGCCAAGTGGCGTGAAGCCATGCAGCCGGTGTGGAAGAAGTTCGAAGGCGAAATCGGCGCCGACCTGATCAAGGCCGCCCAGGCCGCCAACCAGAAGTAATTCCTTCTGGCCTTACGGCCTTACGGGCACGCTTCGGCGTGCCCGTTTCAATGCCGCGGGACCTGCGGTAACAACAAGACACAAAACTGCCAGGTACGGCTTCTGGTCGCTCTCGCGACGTTCGTCCAACCCACCGGGAGATGTCATCCATGAACGCCCTGCGGCGCATCTGGGATCACTTCGAGGAGATGTTCATCGCATTTCTCCTCGGCGCCATGACACTGGTTACCTTCGTGTATGTCGCGCTCAACAACCTTTACTCGATGTTCTACTGGTTCGCGGAAAAGATGCCGAGCCTGGAGGACTTCTGGTTCACCATCGGCGACGCCATCCTGTCCGTAGCCCAGGCCATGACCTGGAGCAACGCGCTGACCAAGGCGCTGTTCGCCTGGCTGATCTTCTTCGGCATCGCCTACGGCGTGCGCACCGCCGGCCACATCGGCGTCGATGCCATCGTCAAGCTGTTCAACCACAAGACCCAGCGCGCCATCGGCATTCTTGCCTGCCTGATCTGCCTGGGTTACGCCGGCCTGCTGGCCGAGTCCAGCCTGGAATGGGTGGCCACCCTCATGCGCGCACAGATCGGCGCCGAGGACCTGGGCCATTACGGCGTCATGCAATGGCACATCGCACTGATCGTGCCGCTGGGCTTCACCCTGTGCTTCATCCGCTTCTTTGAAATCTTCGTGCGCATCCTGCGCGGCCAGCAGACCGGCCTGGGCCTGGCTGACGAGGCCGCTGAAGCGGCACACCTGGCACAGCACGACGACACCGAGGAGCGCAAGTAATGTCCATTCTGTTCCTGTTCGCCGTGCTGTTCGCGCTGATGTTCATCGGCGTGCCGATTGCCGTTTCCCTCGGCCTGGCCGGTTCGCTGACCATCATGATCTTCAGCGAGGACTCGGTCCGTTCGCTGGCCATCAAGCTGTTCGAGACCTCCGAGCACTACACTCTGCTGGCCATTCCGTTCTTCCTGCTGGCCGGCGCCTTCATGACCACCGGCGGCGTGGCGCGCCGTCTGATCGACTTCGCCAACGCCTGCGTCGGCCACATCCGTGGCGGCCTGGCCATCGGCGCGGTGCTGGCGTGCATGCTGTTCGCCGCGCTGTCCGGCTCCTCGCCGGCCACCGTGGCGGCGGTGGGCTCCATCGCCATCGCCGGCATGGTGCGCTCCGGCTACCCGCAGGCGTTCGGCGCCGGCATCGTCACCAACGCCGGTACCCTGGGCATCCTGATTCCGCCGTCGGTGGTGATGGTGGTGTACGCCGCCGCCACCGAACAGTCGGTGGGCAAGCTGTTCGTCGCCGGGGTGATTCCGGGCGCTCTGCTCGGCCTGGCGCTGATGCTGGCCATCTACATCGTCGCGGTGAAGAAGAACCTGCCGGCCATGCCGCGCGCCTCGCTGCGCCAGTGGCTGAGCACCGGCCGCAAGGCGCTGTGGGGCCTGCTGCTGATGGTGATCATCCTCGGCGGCATCTACTCCGGCATGTTCACCCCCACTGAAGCCGCCGCCGTGGCCGCCGTCTACTCGGCGTTCATCGCGATCTTCGTCTACAAGGACCTGACCATCAAACAGGTCCCGCAGGTGATCCTGGAGTCCGGCAAGCTGAGCATCATGCTGATGTTCATCATCGCCAACGCCATGCTGTTCGCCCACGTGCTGACCACCGAGCAGATTCCGCAGCAGATCACCGCCTGGGTGGTCGAGCTGGGCCTGCAGCCCTGGCAGTTCCTGCTGGTGGTTAACATCGTGCTGCTGATCGCCGGCGCCTTCATGGAGCCGTCCGCGGTGATCCTGATCCTGGCGCCCATCCTGTTCCCCATCGCCGTGGAGCTGGGTATCGACCCGATCCACCTGGGCATCATCATGGTGGTGAACATGGAGATCGGCCTGATCACGCCACCGGTGGGCCTCAACCTGTTCGTCACCTCGGCGGTGACCGGCATGACCGTACCGCAGGTGATCCGCGCCGCCATGCCCTGGCTGTGCCTGCTGCTGGTCTTCCTGGTGATCATCACCTACGTGCCGGCCGTCTCCCTGGCGCTGCCGAACTGGCTGGGCATGCCGTAAGGCGGCTCACCCTCTCCCCAGCCCCTCTCCCATCAGGGGAGAGGGGAAACCCAACCGAAAGCCCGGCCCCGCGCCGGGCTTTCGCGTTTCTGCCGCCCGGCGGGGAACTCCGACCAATGGGTGACATCCGTGACTTCATGGTCAGACACTGCGTCAAGCAAGGCAGTCCACAAGAACGTGCCTCGTCGTCTGCAGGCGCGACAAATTCCCGGTCAGCGCGTCCCACCGCGCCGACCCTTTGCGTGAGGAGTATCCCGGGTCATGTCTCGCTTACCTGTCATAGTCGGTTTCGGTGGTTACAACTCGGCCGGACGCAGCTCGTTCCATCACGGCTTCCGGCGCATGGTCATCGAATCCCTGGACAGCGAAACCCGCCAGCAGACCCTGGCCGGCCTGGCGGTGATGATGAGGCAGGTGAGCTACAGCGAAGGCGCCTACCGTGACGCCGACGGACTGATCATCACCCCGGCCGAAATCGAACAGCGCTTCGGCGCATACATCCTCGAGCACACCCTGATCCGCCGCATCGAGAAGCAGCACCTGGATGTCGACGCCGCACACTGGCAGAAGAGCCTGGTGCTGGACAGCGTCGAGGGCCAGCCGCTGAGCTTCGTCACCAGCCGCAAGCAGCTGCCCGAGCCGCTGCCGGCCAACTGGACGGTGGAACCGCTGTCCGGCAGCCAGGTGCGGGTTTTCCTGCAGGGCAGCTGCGAGGTCAAGGTGGACAGCTACCGGCCGCTGCCGGTGAAATCCGCCGGCCAGCTGCCGACCGGCTTCGAGCCGGGTGAGCTGTACAACTCCCGCTTCCACCCGCGCGGCCTGCAGATGACCATCGTTGGCATGACCGACGCATTGCGCTCGATCGGCATCGACTGGGAACGCATCACCGCCAGCGTGGCTCCGGACGAGATCGCCGTGTACGCCGGCAGCATCATGAGCCAGCTGGACGAGAACGGTTATGGCGGCCTGATGCAGGCGCGCCTGAAGGGCGGCCGGGTCACCTCCAAGCAGCTGCCGCTGGGCCTGAACACCATGCCGGCGGACTTCATCAACGCCTACGTGCTGGGCAGTGTCGGCAGCACCGGCGCCATGTCCGGCGCGTGTGCGACCTTCCTGTACAACCTGCAGAAGGGCATCGATGCCATCCAGAGCGGCCGCGCCCGCGTGGCGGTGGTCGGCAACAGCGAGGCGCCGATCACCGTCGAGTGCATCGACGGCTACGGCGCGATGAGCGCCCTGGCCACCGAGGAAGGCCTGCGCCACATCGAAGGCAGGGACGAGGTGGACTTCCGCCGCGCCAGTCGCCCGTTCGGCGAGAACTGCGGCTTCACCCTGGCCGAGTCCTGCCAGTTCGTGGTGCTGATGGACGACGCGCTGGCCCTGGAGCTGGGCGCCGACATCCACGGCGCCACGCCGGAAGTGTTCGTCAACGCCGACGGCTTCAAGCGCTCGATTTCCGCGCCCGGCCCGGGCAACTACCTGACCCTGGCCAAGGCGGTGGCCAGCGCCATGCAGCTGGTCGGCGAGGACGGCGTGCGCCAGCGCAGCTTCGTGCATGCGCACGGCTCCAGCACCCCGGCCAACCGCGTCACCGAGTCGGAGCTGATCGACCGCATCGCCGCGGCCTTCGGCATCCAGGACTGGCCGGTGGCGGCAGTGAAGGCCTATGTCGGCCACTCCCTGGCCCCGGCCAGCGCCGACCAGTTGGTGGCCGCGCTGGGTACCTTCAAGTACGGCATCATCCCCGGCATCAAGACCATCGATCGCGTGGCCGACGACGTGCATCAGCAGCGCCTGCGCATCGCCACCCGCGACCTGCAGCTGGGCGAGCAGGCGATGGACGTGTGCTTCCTCAACTCCAAGGGCTTCGGCGGCAACAACGCCAGCGCCTACGTGCTGGCCCCGCATGTGGTCGAACGCATGCTGCGCAAGCGCCATGGCGAAGCCATCTTCAACGACTACCTGGCCCGCCGCGAGGCCACCCGCGCCGCCGCCAGCGCCTACGACCAGCAGGCCCTGCGTGGCCAGCTCGATGTCCTCTACCGCTTCGGCGAGGAAATGATCGACGAGCACGCCCTGCAGATCGATGACCAGCGCGTGCAGATCCCCGGCTTCGCCCAGCCGGTGCGCTACCCGACCGAGAACCCCTACCGGGACATGGTGGAGTAAAAGCTCGCGGACAAGTCCGCTCCCACGGAACGCTCCAGCCTTCCCGTGGGAGCGAATTCATTCGCGAGCTTCTGGCTGCGGCCCGCAACTCCGACCCGCCACCGAAACAGACCTTACGCAAACAGAAACGCCGCCCCGAGGGGCGGCGTTTTGGTTTATGCCAAAGCGATCAGCTCTGCGGCTCGTCGGCCAGCCAGCCGCCGCCGAGGGCCTTGTACAGGTCCACTTCGCTGATCAACTGCGCCAGGCGGTCGCCGACCAGTCCCTGACGCGCCGCGAACAGCTGTCGCTGGGCGACCAGCAGGTTGAGGTAGCTGTCCACACCGCCACGGTAGCGACGCTCGGCCAGTTGGTAGTACTCCTCGCTGGCAGCCAGCAGGTTGCGCTGCGCCTGGACCTGGTCGCTGTAGGTGGCCCGTGCCGCCAGTCCGTCGGCCACTTCGCGGAAGCCCGTCTGGATAGCCTTCTCGTACTGCGCCACCTGGATGTTCTTCGCCACCTCGGCGTAGTCGCGGTTGGCGCGCAGGCGGCCGGCGTTGAAGATCGGCACGCTGATGCTCGGCGTGAAGCTCCAGTAGTCGGCGTCGGAGCCGAACAGGTCGGACAGTTCGCCGCTGGCGAAGCCGGCGGCGCCGGTCAGGCCGATGCGCGGGAAGAATGCCGCGCGCGCCGCGCCGATATTGGCGTTGGCGGCGCGCAGCTGGTGCTCGGCCTGCAGGATGTCCGGACGGTTGCGCAGCAGGTCGGACGGCAGGCCGGCCGGCACCTCGGCCAGCAGGTCGGCGTCCAGGCCGGTCGGCTCCAGCAGTTCCGCCGGGACCGGGCCGCCAAGCAGTTGCGTCAGTGCGTTGCGGCCCTGGGCGACCAGCCGGGTGTACGTCGCCAGTGCACCCCGGGTGCTTTCCACGGCGGTCCTGGCCTGGCTCAGATCCAGCGCCGAGGCGACGCCCACGTCGTAGCTGCGCTGGGTCAGCGTCAGGCTTTCCTCGTAGGTCTTCAGCGTGTCGCTGGCCACCTGCAGCAGGGCCTGGTCGGCCTGCAGCGCCAGCCAGGCATTGGCCACCGCCGCCACCAGACTGACCTTGGCGCTGCGCTGCGCGGCTTCGCTGGCGAAGTACTGTTCCAGCGCCTGGTCACGCAGGCTGCGCACCCGGCCGAACAGGTCCAGCTCCCAGGACAGCCCCAGGGTGGCGCTGTACTGGGTGTTGGTGCCGGCCAGCGGGTTCACCGCCGCCGGGGTGTGCGTGCGGCTCATGGCGGCATCGGCGCTTACGCTCGGCAACAGGTCGGCGCGCTGCACGCGGTACTGGGCGCGGAACGCTTCCACGTTGAGGGTGGCGACGCGCAGGTCGCGGTTGTTCTCCAGGGCGATGCCGATCAGCTGCTGCAGACGAGCATCGCGGAAGAAGCCCTGCCAGCCCAGCTCGGCGGCCGGCACGCTGGCCACCTGGCCGGCGTCGGCCTGCAGCGCGGCCGGGGTCCAGCGCTCCGGCAGTCCCGATTCGGGACGCTGGTAGTCGGGGGCCAGCGAGCAGCCGGTCAGCGCCACGGCCAGGGCCAGAGTCAATGCGGACTTGTTCATTGTGCCTCTCCGTTGCGCTCAGTCTTGCGCGGGGTCTTGAACAGCGCGGTCACCATGACGAAGAACAGCGGCACCCAGAAGATCACCAGCACGGTGGCGGTGAACATGCCGCCAACCACGCCGGTGCCGATGGAGTGCGCACTGCCGGAGCCGGCGCCGGTGGCCAGGGCCAGCGGCACCACGCCCATGGTGAAGGCCAGCGAGGTCATGACGATCGGACGCAGACGCATGCGGCAGGCTTCCACCGCGGCGTCGACCAGACCCATTCCCTGGTCGTAGAGATCCTTGGCGAACTCGACGATCAGGATGGCGTTCTTGGCGGTCAGGCCGATGGTGGTCAGCAGGCCCACCTTGAAGAACACGTCACTGGTCAGGCCACGGCCCAGGGTGAACATCACGGCACCCAGCAGGCCCAGCGGAACCACCAGCATCACCGCGAACGGGATCGACCAGCTTTCGTACAGGGCGGCCAGGGCGAGGAACACCACCAGCAGCGCCAGACCGAGCAGGATCGGCAGCTGGCTGCCGGACATGCGCTCTTCGAACGACAGGCCGGTCCAGCTGATGCCGACGCCGTTGGGCAGCTTGGCGGCGATTTCCTCGATGGCGGCCATGGCGTCACCGGTGCTGTAGCCCGGCGCGGCGGCGCCCTGGATCTGGATGGACTCCACCCCGTTGTAGCGCGACAGCTTGGGCGGGCCGTAGGTCCAGGTGCCGGTGGCGAAGGCGCTGAACGGCACCATCTCGCCCCTGTTGTTGCGGATGTACCACTTGTCCAGGTCTTCCGGGTTCATGCGCGAGTGCGCCTCGGCCTGCATGAACACCTTCTTCACCCGACCGCGGTCGATGAAGTCGTTCACATAGGCCGAACCCCAGGCGATGGACAGGGTGTTGTTGATGTCATTCATCGACAGGCCCAGCACCTGCGCCTTCTCGTCGTCGATGAGGATCTGGTACTGCGGCTCGTCGTTCAGGCCGTTGGGACGCACGCCGACCAGGGCCGGGTGCTGGGCGGCCATGCCGAGCAGCTGGTTGCGGGCGTCCATCAGCGCGTCGTGGCCGACACCGCCCATGTCCTGCAGGTAGACGTCGAAGCCCGAGGCGTTGCCCAGCTCGATCACCGACGGCGGCACGATGGCGAAGGCCATGGCGTCGCGGTACTGGAAGAAGCGCATCTGCGCGCGCTGCTGCAGGGCGAACACCGCGTCCTTGGCGTCCGGACGCTGCGCCCAGTCCTTCAGGCCGACGAACATCAGCGCGGCGTTCTGGCCGCGACCGGCGAAGCTGAAGCCCTGCACGCTCATCACGCTCTTCACCGCGTCACCTTCCTCGGTGAGCAGGTAGTCGCGCAACTGATCGACCACCTTCTCGGTGCGCTCGTAGGACGAGCCCACCGGGGTGAGGATCTGCACGAACATCACGCCCTGGTCTTCCGGCGGCAGGAAGGCGGCCGGCACGCGCAGGAACAGCACCACCACGGCGGCCACGATGCCCACCCAGACCAGGCCGAAGGTCAGCGGACGCTTGAGGAAGCCTTTCACGCCGCGCTCGTAGCGGTGCACGCCGTTTTCGAATTTGCGGTTGAACCAGCCGAAGAAGCCGCGCTTGGCCTCGTGATGGCCCTTGGGGATGGGCTTGAGCAGCGTGGCGCACAGCGCCGGGGTGAAGATCAGCGCCACCAGCACCGACAGGGCCATGGCCGAGGCGATGGTGACGGCGAACTGGCGGTAGATCACACCCACCGAGCCGGCCATGAAGGCCATCGGCAGGAATACGGCGGACAGCACGATGCCGATGCCCACCAGCGCGCCCTGGATCTGACCCATGGACTTGCGCGCCGCCTCGCGCGGCGGCAGGCCTTCCTCGGCCATCACCCGCTCGACGTTTTCCACCACGACGATGGCGTCGTCCACCAGCAGGCCGATGGCCAGCACCATGGCGAACATGGTCAACGTGTTCACGCTGTAGCCGAACATGAAGAGCACGCCGAAGGTGCCCAGGATCACCACCGGCACCGCCAGGGTCGGGATCAGCGTGGCGCGGAAGTTCTGCAGGAACAGGTACATGACCAGGAACACCAGCACGATGGCCTCGAACAGGGTCATCACCACGCTGGAGATGGACGCCGAGATCACCGGGGTGGTGTCGAACGGATAGACCACTTCCATGCCTTCGGGCAGGAACGGCTCCAGACGACCGATGGTCGCGCGCACCGCTTCGGCGGTAGCCAGGGCGTTGGCGCCGGTGGCCAGGGTCACGGCGATACCGGTGGCCGGCATGCCGTTGTACTTGGCGCCGATGTTGGAACGCATGGCGCCCATTTCGACGCGCGCCACGTCTCCCAGGCGCACCTGCGAACCGTCGGTGTTCACCTTGAGCAGGATGTTGCGGAACTGCTCGGGGGTTTCCAGACGGGTCTTGCCGGTGATGGTCGCGGTCAGCTGCTGACCGGGCAGCGCCGGCAGGCCGCCGAGCTGGCCGGTGGACACCTGCACGTTCTGCGCCTTGATGGCGGCGCTGACGTCCATGGGGGTCAGCGCGAAGCTCACCAGCTTGGCCGGGTCGAGCCAGATGCGCATCGAGTAGGAGGAACCGAACACGGTGAAGTCACCCACGCCCGGGGTCCGCGACAGCGGGTCCTGGATGTTGGAGATCACGTAGTCGGAGAGGTCGATGTTGCTGTAGCGCCCGTCGGTGGACACCAGCGCCACCACCATCAGGAAGCCGCCGGCTGCCTTGGTGACACGGATACCCTGCTGCTGCACTTCCATCGGCAGCAGCGGGGTGGCCAGCTGCAGCTTGTTCTGCACCTGCACCTGGGCGATGTTCGGGTCGGTGCCCTGCTCGAAGGTGATCTTGATCGAGCCGGTACCGTCGTTGTTGGCTTCGGCGGACATGTAGCGCATGCCGTCCAGGCCGCTCATCTGCTGCTCGATGACCTGGATGACGGTGTCCTGCACGGTCTGCGCCGAGGCGCCCGGGTAGGTCAGGCTGATGTTGACTGCCGGCGCGGCGATGCTCGGGTACTGGCTGACCGGCAGCTGCAGCAGGCCCAGACCGCCAGCGAGCATAATCACCAGGGCGATCACCCAGGCGAAGATCGGGCGATCGATGAAGAAATTAGGCATGACGACTTCCCGATTTACTGTTGGTCGGCGGCGAGATTACCGGCCGGCTTGGTCTGCACCGGCACACCCGGCTTGATGAACTGCAGCCCTTCGGTGATCAGGCGATCGCCGGCCTTCAGTCCGGAGGTGACCAGCCAGCGGTTGCCCACGGCGCGCTCGGCTTCGACGACGCGTGCCTCGACCACACCTTCCATGTTCACCACCATGGCCATCGGGCGACCACGCGGATCGCGGGCGATGCCCTGCTGGGGCGCCAGGATGGCGTTTTCCAGCACGCCGCTGACCAGCTCGGCCTTCACGAACATGCCCGGCAGCAGCAGCTTGTCCGGGTTGGGGAACAGCGCGCGCAGGGTCACCGAGCCGGTGCTGGCGTCCACGCTGACTTCGGAGAACTCCAGCTTGCCGGTGTGCGCATAGGTGCTGCCGTCTTCCAGCTTGAGGCTGACCTGCGCGGCGTTCTCGCCGGCCTTCTGCAGGCGGCCGGCGGCCAGATCCTTGCGCAGGCGCAGCAGCTCGGAGCTGGGCTGGGTCACGTCGACGTAGATGGGATCGAGCTGCTGGATGGTGGCCAGCGGCTGGGCCTGGCCGTTGTTGACCAGCGCGCCCTCGCTCACCGAGGAGCGGCCGATCCGGCCGTCGATGGGCGCCAGCACCTTGGTGTAGCGCACGTTGATGCGCGCCTGTTCCAGGCTGGCTTGGGCCTGCAGGTAGGCGGCGCGTGCCTCGTCGTGGGCCTGCTGGCTGACCGCCTTGTCCTTGACCAGCTCGGCGTAGCGCTCGGCCAGCGAACGGGTGGAGGCCAGGGTGGCTTCGGCGCTCTTCAGGGTGGCTTCGTAGACGGCGGCGTCGATCTGGTACAGCTGCTGGCCGGCCTTCACTTCGCTGCCTTCATCGAACAGGCGCTTCTGGATGATGCCGTTCACCTGCGGACGCACTTCGGCGCTGCGATAGGCGGTGGTGCGCCCCGGCAATACCGTGGTCAGCGCATAGGGCTGGGCCTGCAGGGTAACGATGCCGACCAACGGGGCCGGAGCGGCGGCGCCCTGGGCCGGCGCCTGATCCTTGCAAGCAGCAAGCAATGTCGCGATAGCAAACACGGGAATCAGAGCCACATGGGCGGGCTTGATCGACATGGACAACCTCGTGAAGGGTAGAAAGCAGAAACGCGGGAAGAGAACGGCAAGGCCTCTCCCGTCCTCTGCAACACTGTGAATTTGACGGCGCAATATACTTACATCCATGATTGTTTGTAAATAAGCCGATCCCTTTCCAAATATTGCTCCGCGTGCCTGTGTGCGCCGGAGCAGAGCCCCGTAACCATGGCCCGACGCACCAAAGAAGAAGCCCTCGCCACCCGCCTGCAGATTCTCGATGCCGCGGAGCTCTGCTTCCACGAACGAGGCCTTTCGCGCACCTCGATGGCGGACATCGCGCGGGCCGCCAACATCAGCCGTGGCGCCGTGTACTGGCACTTCGAAAACAAGGATCAGGTGTTCCAGGCGCTGCTGGATAACCGCAGCCTGCCGCTCGGTGAACTGGAGGCCGCCACGCGCGACCCCGATGAAAAGGATCCGCTCGGCCATATGCACCGGCTGCTGACCCGCCTGTTCCAGCTGTCCGCGCGGGATCCCGGCTTCCGTCGCCTCAACGAGATCCTGCTGTTTCGCTGCGAATACACCGATGCCACTTGCGGCCTAGGCCAGTTCCTGCCCACCGCCGTGCGGGAGTGTCACGACATCATCACCCAGGCGCTGGCCAACGCCGTCGACAAGGGTCAATTGCCCGCCACCCTCGACCTGCCGGCTGCGGCGCGCACGCTACATGCCTGCGTGTCGGGACTGATTCGCGAGTGGCTGCTGCTGCCCGACAGCCACGACCTGCACCAGGAGGCCGAGCGCCTGGCCAGCACCTGCCTCGATATGCTGCGCCTGAGCCCGGCGCTGCGGCGGGCACCCTAAATGCAAAACGCCGGCGCGAAGGCCGGCGTTTTGCACGGAGGGGGCGAGCTTACTTGCGCACGCCTTCCACGGTCAGGATCAGCTCGACGTTCTCGCTCTGCGGGCCGAGATCCATCTTGATGCCGAAGTCCTTCATCTTGATGTTGGTGGTGCCTTCGAAGCCGGCGCGGTAGCCGCCCCACGGGTCCTTGCCTTCGCCGAGGAACTTGGCGGCGATTACCACCGGTTTGGTCACGCCGTTCAGGGTCAGGTTGCCGGTGATGTCGGCGGTGCCCTGGCCGGTGGACTTCACGCCGGTAGAGGTGAAGGTGGCGGTCGGATGCTTGTCGACGTTCAGGAAGTCGCCGCTGCGCAGGTGCTTGTCACGCTCGGCATGGTTGGTGTCGACGCTGGCGGTCTTCAGGGTCACGTTGACCTTGCTGGCTTCCGGCTTGGCGGCGTCGAAGCTGAAGGTGCCGTCGAAGTCCTTGAAGGTGCCGTAGATCCAGCTGTAGCCCAGGTGGCTGATCTTGAAGTTGACGAAGGCGTGCTGGCCCTGCTTGTCGATCACGTAGTCGGCGGCCATGGCCTGGCCGGCGAACAGGGCGGCGCCCAGGGTCAGTGCGGTAAGGGTCTTCTTCAACATGGGGGGAACTCTCCTTGGTGAATTTCAGTGTTTGGCGCGGCCGAACATGCGCCGCAAGGTGTCATCGCGATCAATCAGGTGGTGCTTGAACGCCGCCAGGGCATGCAGCGCGGCGAGGATCACCAGCGCCCAGGCGGCGTAGAAATGGATGTCGCCGGCCACATCTTCCTGGCGCGGGATGCCGGTGATCAGCGCCGGCACCTCGAACCAGCCGAACACGCTGATCGGCCGGCCATCGGCGGTGGAGATCAGGTAGCCGGAAAGCATCACCAGGAACAGGCCGGCGTACAGCGTCAGGTGTCCGGCCGTGCTGGCCAGGCGCACCAGCGGGCTGTGCGTGGACAGCGCCGCCGGCGGCGGGCTGATCCAGCGCCAGACCAGGCGCAGCACCATCACCGCCAGCAGGATCAGGCCGACACTTTTGTGGATGTCCGGCGCGGTGCGGTACCACTCGCTGTAATAGTTGAGCCCGCGCATCCACAGGCCCAGGGCGAACAGGCCGACCACAGCCAGGGCCACGCCCCAGTGCAGCAGGATGCTGGTCAGACCGTAATTGCGGGTTGAATTGCGCCACTGCATGGCAAGCTCCTTGCGTTCGATGGATATAAAGACTACCGACAAACCTATCGGATAAAAGCGAATTTTTTCGCTTCAACCCATCGAACCAGCCGATAGAAACAGCGCCCCGCACTTCGTGCTAGGCTCGCCGGGTTTTCGCCCCGGGAGAGCATCATGAGCCTCAACGATCAATGGATGCGCCGCGACCTGGCGACGCTCTGGCACCCCTGCACGCAGATGAAGGATCACGAGCAGCTGCCGCTGATTCCGATCCGCCGGGGCGAGGGCGTCTGGCTGGAGGACTTCGACGGCAAGCGCTACCTGGACGCGGTCAGCTCCTGGTGGGTAAACGTGTTCGGCCATGCCAATCCGCGCATTGGCGAGCGCATCAAGGCGCAGGTCGACACGCTGGAGCATGTGATGCTCGCCGGCTTCAGCCATCAGCCGGTGATCGAGCTGTCCGAACGCCTGGCGCGCCTGGCGCCGCCCGGCCTGGCGCGGGTGTTCTACGCCGACAACGGCTCCTCGGGCATCGAGGTGGCGCTGAAGATGAGTTTCCACTACTGGCGCAACGCCGGGCAGCCGGGCAAGCAGCGCTTCGTCACCCTGACCAACAGCTACCACGGCGAAACCGTGGCGGCCATGTCGGTGGGCGACGTGGCGCTGTTCACCGAAACCTATCGGCCGCTGCTGCTCGACACCCTCAAGGTGCCCAGCCCCGACTGCTGGCATCGCGCCCCCGGGGTGGACTGGGAAACCCACTCGCGGCAGATGTTCAGTCACATGGAACGCACCCTGGCCGAGCATCACCACGAGGTCGCCGCCGTCATCGTCGAGCCGCTGATCCAGGGCGCCGGCGGCATGCGCATGTATCACCCGATCTATCTGACCCTGCTGCGCGAGGCCTGCGACCGCTATGGCGTGCACCTGATCGCCGACGAGATCGCCGTCGGCTTCGGCCGCACCGGCACGCTGTTCGCCTGCGAGCAGGCGGCCATCACCCCGGATTTCCTGGTGCTGTCCAAGGCGCTCACCGGCGGCTACCTGCCGATGGCCGCCGTGCTGACCACCGATACGGTGTACCAGGCCTTCTACGACGACTATCCGACCCTGCGCGCCTTCCTGCATTCGCACACGTACACCGGCAACCCGCTGGCCTGCGCCGCCGCGCTGGCCACGCTGGACATCTTCGAGCAGGACAACGTGATCGAGGCCAACCGCGCGCTGGCCGCGCACATGGGTCTCGCCTGCGCGCACCTGGCCGAGCATCCGCAGGTGGGTGAAGTGCGCCAGACCGGCATGGCCCTGGCCATCGAGCTGGTGCAGGACAAGGCCAGCAAAGCGCCCTTCCCCTGGCAGGAGCGCCGCGGCCTGGCGGTTTACCGCCACGCCCTCGAGCGCGGCGCCCTGCTGCGCCCGCTGGGCAACGTGGTGTACCTGCTGCCGCCGTATGTGATCACCCCGGAGCAGATCGACTTTCTGGCCGAGGTGGCCGGCGAAGGCATCGAGCTAGCCACCCGCACCGCCGTCAGCGTGGCCATGCCGACCGGCGGGCCGGCGGAGTTTCGTGATCCGGGGTAGCGGACTACATCGGCGGTCGGCGTCTTTCCGGCCGCCGTGTGCACACCGCAACGGCGGCCCAAAAACAACGTTGTCCGCCCTACGGCCGCCCGGGTGCTTTAAGCTTGCCACCTCCCACTGGCTACCCCGCACCTGCCCATGCGCCTTTCCCGTTTTTTCATCGATGCCCCGCTGTCCCTCGGCCGCCACGAACTGCCGGAGGCCCAGGCCCATTACATCGGCCGCGTGCTGCGCCTGGCGCCGGGCGCCGCGGTGCAGCTGTTCGACGGCAGCGGCCGGGAATACCTGGGCGAGCTGGCCGAGGTGGGCAAGAAGAGCGTCAGCGTGGAATTGCGCGAAGTCTTCGACGGCCTGGCCGAGTCGCCCCTGCGCATCCATCTGGGCCAGGGCCTGTCGCGCGGCGAGCGTATGGACTGGGCGATCCAGAAGGCCACCGAGCTGGGCGTGGCGGAGATCACCCCGCTGGTCAGCGAGCGCTGCGAGGTGCGCCTGAAGGACGAGCGCGCCGACAAGCGCCTGGCCCACTGGCGCCAGATCGCCATCAGCGCCTGCGAACAGTGCGGACGCTCGGTGCTGCCGGTGATCCATGCGCCGCTTGGCCTGGACGACTGGCAGCGCCAGGTGCGGGCCGAGCTCAAGCTGGTGCTGCACCCGGTGGCCGAGCCGCTGGCCAGCCGTGCCCGGCCGACCAGCCTGGCTTTCCTGATCGGCCCCGAGGGGGGATTGTCGGAGGCCGAGGTGGAACAGGCGAAAAGCCACGGCTTCCACGCCGCCCGCCTGGGGCCGCGTGTGCTGCGCACGGAAACCGCGCCGGTGGTGGCGCTTAGCGTGGCGCAGCAGCTGTGGGGGGATTTCTAACGGAACGGGCTAGGGGAGGCCCGTTTCAGATTTCCAGCCGACACCGCGCACCACCCCGCCCACGGCGGCCGGGATAAACCCGCCACGCTGCATGTCGTAAATATCTTGATGGCCAACCCTGTAGGGCCGGCTTTATGCCGGCCGACGGATTTTCAGCCAGCACCGTGCGCCATGATCACCCGAAGCCACTCAGATCAGCCCGGCATCCGCCAGCTTCTGCTCCAGGCCTTCCAGGTCGGGGATCTTCACCAGCTCGTCGCCGATACGCACCGCCGCCAGCTCCAGCGGCGCCAGGGTGCCGGCGGCGGCGGGCAGCTCGGCGTCGACCTTGAGCGAGCGCGGGATGCCCTGCAGCAGCAGGGCCAGGAACGGCGTGCCGGGGCGGTCGCCGATGGCGTTCAGCACCGCGATGCGGGCGTTACGGCCGACCTCGGTCCGCGACCCGCTGGCCACCTCGAACGACAGCAGCGGCAGCGTCAGGTTGCGCCAGCCGATGTAGCCCAGCAGCCAGTCCGGCATGGCCTCGCGGCGCTCCGGGGTCTGGTAGGGCACCAGCTCGGCCATGGCCACGTTGGGCAGCAGCAGGCTGCGATCGTGCAGCGGCATCAGCAGCGCAGTCAGGCTGCTGACAGTGCTCGGAAGGGTGGGTGTTTCGCTCATGTTCGGATTCCTTTAGGCATCCCGGGGACGCTCGGCCAAGTGCTTGACCAGCGCCGCCGCCAGTTCGCGCGGATTGCCGCTGAGTTCGCTGTAGCCGCCTTCGCGCAGGCTGTCGGGCATGCTGGAACAGACGCAGCTGTCGGCGCTCTGCGTCCAGATCGGCGCGCCCTGGCGGCGCACATAGGCGGCGGCGGCGCTGCCGTCGCTGCCCATGCCGCTGAAGGTGATCACCCCGCAACGCGCGCCGAACTGGCCAGCGAGGCTGAGCATCATCTGGTCGATGGACGGGCTGTACGGCTCCGGCCAGCCGCGTTCGAGCAGCGTCAGGCTGCCGTCGGCGGCAAAGGCCAGTTCGTTGGCGATCGGCACCACCT
This sequence comes from Pseudomonas sp., assembly GCF_035497915.1. GTDB lineage: Bacteria > Pseudomonadota > Gammaproteobacteria > Pseudomonadales > Pseudomonadaceae > Serpens. Next base: position 109,006 of record NZ_DATJCS010000039.1, on the reverse strand, counting down.
GCACCTCGCCGTTGCACAGCGGCGCGCCGGGTTGCAGCGGGCGCACCGTCCACTGGCTGTGGCGACCCACCGCCTGCGGCAGGCTGGCCTCGAAGGCGGCGTCGATGTGCTGCGCGTAGAGAAACGCCACCGGCAGGCCGGCCGGCAGCGCGTCGAGGAAGGCCTTTACCGCCACCGGACCGCCCAGCGAGGCGGCCAGCAGCCAGACCTCGCGGGCCGGCTCGGCCGGTGCCTGAGCCAGGCTCGCCGGCAGGCTCAGCGGCTCGACGGTCTCGTTCTCGTTCAGCAGTCCCTGCAGGCTCGGCCCCACCGCGGCGGCCGGGTCGCCGACCAGGCGCTTGAGCTTGCCGAACAGGCTGCGTTCCCAGCGCGGGTAATGTTCCGAGCTGCGCTCGGGCGCCTTGCCCTCGCCGAACAGCACCGGGGTTTCCCCCTCCAGCAAGTCGTCGAGCAGCGGCAGGTCTTCGCCCTGGGCCAGATCCACCAGCCAGAGGTCGGCGGCGCAGCCGTGCAGCTCGGCCGGCGCCAGCCCGGCCGGGTCCTGATTGAACACCACCTGATAGCCGCTGCCGGCCAGCGCCCGCTGAAGGATGTGGCGCTGCAGGGAGGTGTCGGCGAGGATCGCGATGCGGGCGGTCATGGGCGGCCTACCAGGCTGTGGATGCATTCGAGCAACTGGGATTCCTGGTATGGCTTGCCCAGGTAATCGTTGACGCCGATGGCCATGGCCCGCTCGCGGTGCTTATCGCCGGTGCGCGAGGTGATCATGATGATCGGCAGGTCTGCCAGCTGCGGGTCGTGGCGCACCAGGGTGGCCACTTCGAAGCCGTCCATGCGCGGCATCTCGATGTCCAGCAGCATGATGTCCGGCTTGAATTCCTGCAGCTGGGTGATGGCGTCCACGCCGTCCTTGGCGGTGACCACGTTCATGCCCTGGCGCTCGAGCAGGCGCGTGGTGACCTTGCGCACGGTGACCGAGTCGTCCACCACCATCACGGTCAGGGCATGCGTTTCGCTCTCCGGCGCGGCGGCTTCGACCGCCAGCTGCGGCTGGGCGGCGCGCAGCGGCAGCGCCAGCAGCTGGCGCTTGCGCAGCAGGGTCATGAAGTCGAGGATTACCACCACGCGGCCATCGCCGAGGATGGTCGCGCCGGAGATGCCGGCCACCCGCGCGAACTGCGGACCGAGGCTCTTCACCACGATTTCCCGCGAGCCGGCCAGGCTGTCCACCTGCACCGCCACGCTGTGGTCGGCCGAGCGCACCAGGATCACCGGCAGCGGCAGGGTCTGCCCCATCAGCTTGGGCTGCTGGCCGTTGTTCAGCAGGTCGCCCAGGTAGCAGAGCTCGTAGCGCTGCCCGGCGTACTCGAAGCGCGGCGCGTCCGGGCCGTAGTAGGCCTCCAGCTCATAGGGCGAGACGCGCACGATGCCTTCGATGTTGCTCAGCGGCACGGCGTACAGGTCATCGCCGGAGTGCACCATCAGCGCCCGGTTGACCGAGACGGTGAACGGCAGGCGAATGATGAAGCGCGTGCCCTGCCCCTCGGCCGACTCGATGCTCACCGAGCCGCCGAGCTGCTTGATTTCCGAGGTCACCACGTCCAGGCCCACGCCGCGTCCGGAGATCTGGGTGATCTTCTCGGCGGTGGAGAAGCCGGCCGCCAGGATGAACTGCAGCACCTCGTGGTCGGTGATCTCGCTGTCCGGGGCCATCAGGCCGCGCTCGATGGCCTTGCGGCGGACGGCGTCCAGGCGGATGCCGCCACCGTCGTCGGCCAGGGTCAGCACGATCTCGCCGCCCTCGCGGGACAGGTTGAGGCTGATGGTGCCCTGATCCGGCTTGCCGGCGGCACGCCGCGCCTCGACCGGCTCGATGCCGTGGTCGACGGCGTTGCGCAGCATGTGTTCCATGGGCGCGATGATGCGCTCCAGCACGCTGCGGTCCATTTCCCCTTCGGCGTTGCCGATCACCATGTCGACCTGCTTGCCCAGCTCCGCCGACACCTGGCGCACGATGCGCCGCAGGCGCGGCAGCAGGCGGTCGAACGGCACCATGCGGGTGCGCATCAGGCCTTCCTGCAGCTCGGTGTTGACCCGCGACTGTTGCAGCAGCAGGGTTTCGGCGTCGCGGTTCTTGAGCGCCAGGGCTTCCTTGAGCTCCAGCAGGTCGGAGGCGGATTCGAACAGCGCCCGCGACAGCTGCTGCAGCTGGGAATGGCGGTCCATCTCCAGCGGGTCGAAGTCCTCGTAGCCGGCGCGCTCGGCCTCGGCCTGGTAGCGGCTGAGGATCTGCGCCTGGGTTTCGGTATCCAGGCGGCGCAGCTGGTCACGCACCCGCTCGATGGTGGCTTCCATCTCGCCCAGCGTGTAGCCGACGTCGCTGACCTGCTGCTCGACCCGGCCACGGAAGATCGAGGTTTCGCCGGCCAGGTTGACCAGATTGTCGAGCAGGTCGGCCGGCACCTTGACCAGCTCCTGCGGCGCGCGGCGCGCGGCGGCCTCGCGGGCCTCCTCGGCCTGGCGCACGAAAGGCAGCACCACCCGGGCGCCAGACGCGACCGGCTCGATCGGCGCCAGCGCCTGGGCCGGCGCCCCGGCCAGCGGGGCGTCAGGCTCGGCGAGTGGCGCGGCCGGCAGCGGCGGGGCGAGCGGCGGGGCGGCCGAGGCCACCAGGTCCTCCTCGTTGAGCAGGCCGCGCAGGCCGTCCACGGCGGCCTGCAGGATGGCGAACTCGTTCCGCACCAGCGCGAACAGCGCGTCGGACTGCGGCTCGCCCTTCTGCCGCGCCTCGATCAGGCGCTGCTCCAACTCGTGGCTGAGGGTGCCGATATGCGCCTGGCCGGCCAGCCGGGCGCCGCCCTTGAGGGTGTGCAGGATGCGCAGCAGATCGTCGAAGGGCACCGCCTCGGGCATCGCCTCCCAGTCCTGGATGCAGGACTGCAGCGCCTCGATTAGCTCGTCGGCCTCCTCGCGGAAGATCTCCAGGATCTCCTCGTCGACCTCGCTGGCGGCGGCGGGCGGCACGGGGGCGGGCGTGACCGGCGCTTCGACGGCCGGCTCGCTGGCCGGTTGCAGCGTCACGCTGGGCGGCTCGCTCAGCTGCTCCTCGGGCGCGGCGACATACTGCTGCAGCGCCGCGATCAGTTCCTCGCCGCCGGGTACCGGCTGGCCATCGCGCACCGCCTCGAGCTGGGTCTTGACCCGCGCGTGGCTGCGCTCCAGCAGCTCGAACAGCGTCTCGCCGCTGCGCAGGCGGCCATCGGCCAGCTGCCGATAGAGCATTTCCAGCTCGTAGCCCAGGTCGCCGATCGGCTGCACGTCGGCCATGCGCGCGCAGCCCTTGATGGTGTGCAGGTCGCGCTGCAGGGTCTCGATCTCGATGCCGTTGCACGGATCGGCGCGCCAGCGCTGCAGGGCTTCCCGGGCGTCCTCGATGAGCCCGAAGCTTTCCTCCAGGAACAGTGCCATCAGCTCCGGGTCGGCCTGCACGTCGAGGGCGTCGACTTCGACTTCGGCCTCGAGCTCCGGCTCTTCTTCTTCGGCCGGGGCCTGCAGCTCGATTTCCTCCAGCTCGCCGAAACCATCCAGTTCCAGCCCATCGGCGGCTTCCAGCGCCGCCCACAGGTCGCCCTCGGGCGTGCTGGCGGCCGCTGGCGGCGCTTCGGCGCCCTGCGGTTCCAGGCTGACGGCGCCGGTTTCGCGGTAGTCCTGCACGGCGCGGATCAGCGAGGTGGCCAGTGTCACCGGCTCGCGGGCCTGCAGCTGCTCGATCTGCTGGGTCAGGCGGTCATGGCACTTGTGCAGCAGCCAGGCGAGGGTCGGCTCGGCGGTGAAGCGCTGCTGCATCAGGCCTTCGTAGAGGAATTCCAGTTCGTGGGCCAAATCGCCGATCGGCGCCACCCCGGCCATGCGCGCGCCGCCCTTGAGGGTGTGCAGGTCGCGCTGCAGGCCGGCCAGCGCATCCAGATCCTGCGTATCGGCCAGCCAGTCCTCGAGGAGCTGGGCGGCACTGTCGAGGATGTCGCCCGCCTCTTCGAGGAAGATCTCGATCATTTCCTCGTCCAGCGTATCGAGCGGCTGGGTTTGTACCGCTTCCGCCTGCGGCGCGGGCGTCTCGTCCAGGGTCAACGGCGCCTCGTCGAGCGCATCGAAGGCCAGTTCGAGGGGCTCGAGCTCCAGCAGGTTGTCGGGCAGCGCATCGAAGTCGAACGCGGGTTCCGCCAGCGACGCCGGCGAATCCAGCAACGCGGTCAGCGCGGCGATCCGGTCCGGGCGCGGGCTGACCTGCAGCGCCGCGGCCACCTGATCGAGCATGCCGATCAGTGCCTCGTGGGCCGCCAGGGTTTCCTCGAAGAAGCGCGCATCGGTGGCCAGGCCCTGCTCCGCCACGGCGGCATACACCTGCGACACCGCCTCGCAGAGCGAGGCCAGCGGCGCCAGCTTGGCCTGCCGGGCGCCCTGCCAGAGCGCCTCCACGGCGGCGCGCAGATCGCCCAGCGGGCTGGCCGCCGACGGCTGATCGCGCCAGCCGGCCAGCAGCTCCTCGCTGTCCAGCAGGGTGTCGATATGGTTGCCCAGATGCCGACCGAGCAGCTCGGAAGCGTGTGGCTCGCTGCTGGTGCGCTTGGCCTCGGCCTGGCTCAGCCGCTCCTTCTGCAGGTTCTGCACCGCGCTCTGGAACGCCTCGCTGCCCGGCAGTGGCGCATGCGGCGTGCTGTCCAGCTGCGCCAGGCCCTGCTGCAACAGTTCGCGGGCCCGGGCGAGCAGCGCGGCCAGTTCACGATCGACCGGAATCTGGTGGTTGTGGAATTCCTTGACCAGCCGCTCCAGCGGCATGGCGACCTCCGCCATCGGCAGGATACCGGCCATGTGCGCGCTGCCCTTGAGGGTATGCAGGGCGCGCTGCAGGCGATCGTTGACCGGCTGCGGCAGGACCTGCTCGCACTCGGCGAGGAACTGGTCGAGGGTTTCCAGGTGGCTTTCCGCCTCGTTGCGGAAGATGTCCAGCAGTTGCGGGTCCAGGCAGTTGCCGTCGGTGCCTTCGTCCGCGGCCACCGCTTGGGGCGCTGGCGACGCGGGCTGCTGGCCACGGGACAGGGCATGCGCGCTGGCGGCCAGGCGGTCCACATCGTCGCGCTGGCGCTGCGCCTTGGCGGCGAACTCCTCGACCAGCTCCGGCAGCAGTGCCACCACCTCACCGACCAGCTCGTGCACCGCCGGAGTGGCTTCGATGCTGCGGTCCAGCAGGCGGTTGAAGAGGTTTTCCACCGCCCAGGCCAGCTCGCCGATGATCAGCGCGCGCACCATGCGGCCGCTGCCCTTGAGGGTGTGGAAGGCGCGCCGCACCTCGGTGAGCGCCTCGCGGTTGTCGCTGTTGGCGCGCCATTGCGGCAAGTACTGGTGGATGGTTTCCAGGACCTCGCCGGCTTCCTCGATGAAGACGTCCCGCAATTCCTCGTCCACCGGCTCCTCGTCGGCGGGCGGCGGCAGCAGGCTGGGAGGGGCGTCCTGGGCGGGCGGATTGATGGCCTGCACCGGCGCGGCCAGTACATCGGCCACCGTGAGCGGCGCGGCCGGCGGCGGCTCGCGGCGCGGTGCGGCCTCGGGGGTCAGACCCTCGGCGTCCAGCTCCAGCAGTTCGAATATGGAGGGCAGCGGCGCGGGCGACGGCTGATCGCTGCCCGGCTCGGGCGCCGCGAACAGCTCGTCAACGAAGCCCGCCAGCGTTGCGGGGGCCGCCGCCGACTGCGGCGCCGGCTGGGGCTCGCGCATGTCGTCGGCCAGCCAGTCCAGCGCCGGCGTCGCCGCATCGGGCTGCGGCGCCGTCGCGCGCGGCGGATAGCCCAGACTGCACAGGCTTTCCTCGGCCACGTCGAGAATCAGCTCGCCCTGGCTGGCGTGGTCCTCGCTGAGGCGTTCCAGGTAGTACTCGACGCCGGTAATGGCGTCGGCCAGGGTATCCAGGTGCTGCCAGTCCGGCACCGCGCGCGGTTCCAGCAGGCGTTCGCAGATGTAGCGCTTGCAGGCTTCCAGCAGTTCGGCGGCGCGCTGCAGCGGAATCATCCCCAGCCCGCCGCGCACCTGGGTGAGCAGCTCGGGCACGCGGGCCAGATGCTCGTGATTCCATTGCGAGGCGATGAACTCGATGATGGCGTCCTTGGCCTGCTCCAGGCCGGTGCGCGCTTCGCGGATCACCAGCTGGTGAATCTGCGCCACATCGGTGGTCGGCAGGCGGCTCTGTTCGTTCTGGCTGTCGTTGTCCATGCCGGCGATGCCGGACAGGGTCGCCTCGACGTAGAGCAGCGCGCCGGCAATGTCCATCAGCGCGCCGTCATCGGCGGCCTTGCCGCCGTCGAGCAACAGTTGCACGGTGTCCAGCTGATCGAGGATGGCCTTGCGCGGCTGGGCAAAGCCGAGCACCGCCAGGGTGTCGGCGATCTGCTTGAGCGGCGCCTGCAGGCCGGCCAGTTCGCCGAGATTGCGCCGGTCGCTGCGTACGAACAGGTCGAGGCTGTCCTTGATGCGCACCAGTTCCTCGCACAGCGCGGCAACTACCGAGCGGATCGCGCCGCGATCCGGGCCGACCAGCGAGCCGCGCTCGGCGGCGGTCGTGGCGCCCTGCCCCGGCAGTGCCTGGTCAAGACGGAAGCGCGCCCTGAGTTCGGCGATGCGCGGCGTTTCGAAACTGGCCTTGGCCAAGTGGAACAGCAGGTCCTTGGTCAGCTCCTGCGGGGCGGGATTGTTGAACCCCTGCGGACCCTCGCTCACCAGGCGCTTGAGTTCCCGATCCAGCTGTTGCAGCAGGCCATGTACCGGGGCACCGCCCGGCACGCTGCCGCTGACCAGGCCCTCGACCACGCCGGCGGCGATTTCCCACAGCGGCTCCAGCGGCGACTCGCGGCCCAGATCGGCGAGTTTCAGGTAAACCTTTTCCAGCTGGGCCAGGTTCTTGTCGGTTTCCTGGCCGCGCAGCAGGCCCACCATGGCCACCTGCTGCAACTGCCGCAGCTTGCGCAGCAGCTGGGGGAATTCCGGCGTGTTCAGCCGCGCCAGGGAGTCGCGGGACAGCGCGGGGATCGGCGCGGAAAGATCCGGCGCGAACAGGCTGGTTTCCGACAGCGGCGGCTCGCCCTGCGCGGCGCGCAGCTCGTTGAGCAGCGGCAGCAGCAGCAGCGGCTGATCGGTGCGCGTGCTGTGCACGCGATCCAGATACACCGGCAGCTGCAGGATCGCCTGCATCAGCACCTGCAGCGACTCGTCCTGATCGGCGACGCGGCCTTCCAGCAACGCCTGGACCAGCCGTTCCATTTCCTCGGCGAACAGCGTGGCCCCGAAGAATTCCACCATCCGCAGCGTGCCGTGGACCTGGTGGACATAGGTGAGGCAGAAGCTCAGGCGCGTGCTGTCCTCGCGATTCTCGACGAATGCTTCCAGCGCCTGACGCGCTTGGTTGAGCGTCTCGGCGATTTCGCCCTTGACCCATTCCAGGGCGACATAGTCGTGCCGATCCCCCATAGCCACTCCAGTCATTCGCGTATCCGGGTAAAGGCCAGAACCCGCTCATCGGCCAGCGGACGCAGCAGCGGATGCCGCCAGCCGGTCACCTCGCCGACGCCGAGCACCAGCAGCCCACCCGGGGCCAGGCGTTCGGCCAGGCCGTTGAGGATGTCGCGCCGCCGCCAGCGGCGGAAATAGATCAGCAGGTTCTGACAGAAAATCACGTCCAGGCCGGTCCACGGCGCCTTGTCCAGGTCCAGCACGTTGAGCCGGGCGCAGCACACGCGCGCCGCCAGCTCCGGTGTCACTTGCCAGCCATCCGCCTCATGGCGCAGATAACGGGCGCGGCGTTCGGCGTCCAGCGCTTCCAGGCGCCGTGCGTCGTAGCGCGCCGCACGGGCCTGGTTGAGCGCACCCTGGCTGATGTCGGTGGCCATCACCCCGAACTCCATCCGCTGGGCGGCGCGGCGCCGCACTTCGGCGGCGGAGATGGCCAGCGAATAGGCCTCCTCGCCACTGGCGCAGCCCACGCTCCACAGCATCCAGGGGCGGCCGCCTTCGTCCGTCAGGCGCCGGCTCAGGTAGTCCTCGAGCACGGCGAACGATGGCGCATGGCGATAGAAACGGGTTTCCCGCACGGTCAGGCGATCCAGCAGCGTCGCCCATTCCAGGGCGCCGCGCGGCCCGTCGCCGACCTGGCGCAGATAGGCCTGGTAGTCGTCCAGCCCCAGCTCGCGCATGCGCTGGGCGAGGCGGGTCTGCAGGAACGCGCGGCGCCGTTCGCCGAGCACCTGACCGGTACGCTCCTCGATCAGCCCGCTCCAGGCGCGGAATTCCGCCGTGGTCATGTCGGCCAGGGGTTTCAAGGCCCAGACGCCGCTTGGCTGCATGCCGTGCCCCTCGCTCATGACTCATGATCGGCGCCCCTTGCGAGGCGCCGCCCCTGTCAGGCCTCGTCGCGGCCCGCCGGCAGCTTGAAGCCGGACACCGAGTTGCGCATCTCGCTGGCCAGCTTGGCCAGGTTGCCGATGCTGCGCGCCGTGGCGGTGGTACCGGTGGAGGTCTGCGAGGTGATCTCCTGGATCACGTTCATGGTGCTGGAGATGTGGCCGGCCGAGGAGGCCTGCTGGCGCGCCGCGTTGGAAATGTTCTGGATCAGCGCGGCCAGGGTCTTGGATACCTTTTCGATCTCTTCCAGCGACACCCCGGCATCCTGGGCCAGGCGCGCACCGCGCACCACTTCGGAGGTGGTCTGCTCCATGGAGATCACCGCCTCGTTGGTGTCGGTCTGGATCGCCTTCACCAGCGTTTCGATCTGCTTGGTCGCCGCCGAGGAGCGTTCGGCGAGGCGCTGCACTTCGTCGGCCACCACGGCGAAGCCGCGGCCGGCGTCGCCGGCCATCGACGCCTGGATGGCGGCGTTCAGGGCGAGGATGTTGGTCTGGTCGGCGATGTCGTTGATCAGGCTGACGATGTCGCCGATCTCCTGGGACGATTCACCCAGGCGCTTGATGCGCTTGGCGGTGTCCTGGATCTGCTCGCGAATGCTGTCCATGCCGGTGATGGTGTTGTGCACCACCTCGTTGCCCTTGTTGGCGATGGCCACGGAACGCTCGGCCACCGCGGTGGATTCGGCGGCGTTGGCCGACACCTGGTCAATGGACACGGCCATTTCGTTGATCGCGGCCGAAGCCCCGGCGATTTCCTGGGCCTGATGCTCGGACGCCTCGGCCAGGTGCATGGCGGTGGCCTGGGTTTCCTGGGCGGCGGCGGATACCTGCACGGCGGTCTGGTTGATCGCTCGCACCAGGTCGCGCATCTGGTCGATGGAGAAGTTGATCGAGTCGGCGATGGCGCCGGTGAAGTCCTCGGTCACGGTGGCGGTCACCGACAGGTCACCGTCGGCCAGGTCGGCGATTTCGTCGAGCAGACGCAAAATGGCGGTCTGGTTGCGCTCGTTCTTCTCGGCGGTTTCCTGCAGGCGGCGGCGGGTGTCCTGCACCATCACCGAACCGATGAGGATCACCGCGGCCAGCGCCAGCGCGCCGAGCACGTAGGTGGCCAGGGTGTTCAGGTAGCGACCGTTGGCCAGCTCGTCGAAGCCGATGGCCAGGTCGGAAGCCTTGTCCAGCAGGGTTTGCGAGGTGCTGAAGATGTTGCCGGCCGATTCGCGCACTTGGAACAGTTCGGGCGAGGTTTCCAGAATCTCGTCCACCGAGCCGGAAACGAATTCGAACAACTCGGCGATCTCCGCCAGACGCTCGCGTGCCTCGGGCTCGGCTACCCGGGTAATCTCCATGGCGCGGTTGCCTTCCAGCATGGCGTTGAGCACGCGACCGAACAGGCTGGCGTCGCGGCCGAACATGTCGGCGGCCTGCACCGAGTCTTCGTCACCGGCCAGTACCTTGTTGACCGCGCCGAGGATCCGTTCCGCCAGCAGCGACTGGCGCTGGGCCACGGCCACCTGGGCGGAGGGCGCGCCGCTCTGCAGGAGGATGTCCACCACTTCTTCGTACTCAACCTGCAGCTGCGGGATGGTTTCCGACAGGGTGGCAGCCACCTGGTGCAGGGACAGCACGGTCTGCTCGCTGGAGAGGATGACGTCGGTGTCGCGGCGCAGACGGTTCCAGTCCTTCTCCACCGCATCCATCTGCGGCGCGACCTGGAAGGACACCATCGGCAGACCGGTGTCCGGATCGCCCTTGGTCAGGTAGCCCCAGCGGCGGTCGAAATCGTTGCGGGCGTCCTTGAGCAGGGCGAAGGCCTCGGCCTTGCCCGCCGCCGCTTCGGTGGCGTTCTTGGCGATACGCTGCGACAGCACGCGCAGCTCACCGGCGTGGGTGATGTATTCGGTGTCGTAGCCCGCCTGCACGTTCAGGTACGTGAAGTTGGCGAACAGCAGCACGATGGTGACGATCAGGCCGATGAACAGACCGACGATCAGCGAACTGCTGCGCATGCCCGTAAACATGTTTCCCACTTTGCTTTTCTTCATGAATGGCCCCCGCCTGGACCCACCGCTATTCCCATTTGAAGCCAACGGACCGGATGCCGGCCCACCAAAAATTCGTGTCACACCGCGACGTCGAGGAAGTCCTCGTGCCGCGCCAGCCGCTGCGGACTGAATACCAGCCAGGGCTGCGCGCGATTGAATACGCCGTAAATGAAGGGTTGGATGGCCGCTTCCAGCGGCGGCACCTGCTCGGTAAAGGTCTCGACCGGGAAGTGCTGCATGCCGAACACTTCATCCACGATCAGGCCGGACAGCACGTCCTGATGCTCAACCACCAGCACCCGGCGCTGCTTGCGTGAAGCAGCCGGTTCCTCGCCGAAAAAACTGCACAGATCGATCAGCGGCAACAGCCGGCCACGCACGTTGGCCACGCCCCTGACCCAGGATTTGACGCCGGGCAGCTGGGTGTGGCGCGGTTCGTGAAGGATTTCCCCCACCTCGCCCATGGGCGAGACGAACAGCCGCTCGCCCATGCGAAAGCCGATCCCGCTCCAGGTCTGCTGGGTTTCCAGCTGGGCCGGCAAGCCGGCCGCCAGGATGCGGCAGCGCTGATCGATGCCGAGCAGAAGATCGAAGGGTGTCGGTTGTCCGGACATGCGTGCCCTGCCGTGCCGGGAGTCGATGAGTGCGGGGCGACCGGCGTCAGCCGGCCAGCACCGCGTTCAGCGTCTTGAGCAGGGTCGCCTCGTCCACCGGCTTGGTCAGGTAGTCGCGCGCACCCTGGCGCTTGCCCCAGACCTTATCGGTTTCCTGATCCTTGGTGGTGACGATGATCACCGGAATGTGACTGGTTTCGTCGTCCTTGGTCAGTTGGCGGGTGGCCTGGAAGCCGTTGAGCCCCGGCATGACCACGTCCATCAGCACGGCGTCGGGTTTTTCCTGACGGGCCAGGGCCACGCCATCGGCGCCATTTTCAGCCTTGAGGACCTGATGCCCGTTCTTTTCGAGCATCTCGGTCAGCTTGTACATCTCGGTCGGAGAGTCATCAACAATCAGAATGCGAGCCATGGTGTTCCCCATACGAAATAACAACGGTCCGTCGCAGGACTCAGGATGCCTGTTCGCTCGGCACGAAATCCGGCACGTGGGCCTTGATCGCGCCCAGCAATTCTTCCTTGCTGAACGGTTTGGTGAGGTATTGGTCCGAGCCGACGATCCGCCCCTTGGCCTTGTCGAACAGGCCGTCCTTGGACGAGAGCATGATCACCGGCGTGGATTTGAAGGCGCTATTGTTCTTGATCAGCGCACAGGTCTGGTAGCCGTCCAGACGCGGCATCATGATGTCGACAAAGATGATGTTCGGGTGGCTGTCGGCGATCTTGGCCAGGGCATCGAAACCGTCAACGGCGGTGATGACCTCGCAACCGACCTTCTTCAGCAGGGTTTCCGCGGTGCGGCGAATCGTTTTCGAATCGTCGATCACCATGACTTTCAAACTGCCGGAATGCTGTTCCATTGTCGCCCTACCATTGCCTCGGTGAGTCGTTATCGTTGCGCTTCGCCTGCGCCTGAGACCGGTCTACAACAAGGCTTGTGCCTCGTCGCCGGCCTTTGTAGCACAGGATCCGGACGGCAATCCACAGAGCCGGTCACGCGAAGGATTCAACCTTGACCGAGGGCAGCTCCGGCGCCACCCTTGACGCCTTTGCGCCGCCCGCCACCTTGGCGACCGGCCACCACGCTGCAGAGGAACCCTAATGAGCACTCGTCTCGGGATCGTCATGGACCCCATCGCGGCCATCACCTTCAAGAAGGACAGCTCCCTGGCCATGCTACTGGCCGCCCAGGCGCGCGGCTGGACGCTGTTCTACATGGAACAGCAGGACCTGTATCAGCGCGGCAACCAGGCCCGCGCCCGGGTTCGCCCGCTGCGCGTGTTCAACGACCCGGCGCACTGGTACGAGCTGGAGGCCGAGCAGGACATCGCCCTGCACGAACTCGACGTGATCCTGATGCGCAAGGACCCGCCCTTCAACAGCGAGTACGTATACGCCACCTACCTGCTGGAGCTGGCCGAGAAGGCCGGCAGCCTGGTGGTCAACAGCCCGCGCAGCCTGCGCGACTGCAACGAGAAATTCTTTGCCACCCAGTTCCCGCAGTGCACACCGCCGACCCTGGTGAGCCGGCGCGCGGACATTCTGCGAGAGTTCGCCCGCGAGCACCGTGATGTCATCCTCAAACCGCTGGACGAGATGGGCGGCGCCTCGATCTTCCGCCACCGCGAGGGCGACCCGAACCTGTCGGTGATTCTCGAAGTGCTCACCGAGCACGGCGGCCGGCAGATCATGGCGCAGCGCTACATTCCGGAGATCAAGGATGGCGACAAGCGCATCCTGATGATCGGCGGCGAGCCGGTGCCCTACTGCCTGGCGCGCATCCCCGCCCAGGGCGAGACGCGCGGCAACCTGGCCGCCGGCGGCCGTGGCGAGCCGCGCCCGCTGACCGAGCGCGACCGCGAGATCGCCGCCCTGGTCGGCCCGGAATTGCGCAAGCGCGGCCTGCTGTTCGTCGGCCTGGACGTGATCGGCGAATACCTCACCGAGATCAACGTGACCAGCCCGACCTGCATCCGCGAGATCGACGCCGCCTACGACACGCGCATCGGCGAACGGTTGATGGACGCCATCGCCAGCCGTCTGGGCCGCGGCTGAGCGGGCCCCTGACGATGACCGGAAGCGCTGCCTGGTTCATGGACTTTTGGAGCATCACTGGGCAGACTTCCGGGGTTTCCACGGCGCCGCTTACTCAATGACCGCAGCCATCACCCCCACCCTCGAACCGCCTCGGGTTCGCCCCGCCGACCGCCTGGGCTTTACCCTGTTCCTGGCGGTGGCACTGCACGTCGCGCTGATCTTCGGCCTGGGTTTCGCCCTGCCCAAGCCCAGCGAGATCAGCAAGTCGCTGGAAATCACCCTGTCCACCTTCAAGAGCGACGTGGCGCCCGAGCAGGCCGACTTCCTCGCCCAGGACAACCAGCAGGGCAGCGGCACGCTGGAACACAAGGCGGCGCCCAAGACCACCGAGATTGCGCCCTTTCAGGACACCGAAATCAACAAGGTCGTCCCGCCACCCGCCGCGCCGCCGGAAGTGCCGCGCGAGGCGCCCAAGGCCGCCGTGGCCACGCGCGCGCCCCAGCGCGAGAAGACGCCGGTGCAGGCCGAACTGCAGAAGACCGAGCAGCGCCGCCCGGCGCCGGAGTTCGACAGCTCGCAACTCTCCGCCGAGATCGCCAGCCTGGAGGCCGACCTGGCCCTGGAGCAGCAGCGCTATGCCAAGCGCCCGAAGATCCATCGCCTGAATGCCGCCTCGACCATGCGCGACAAGGGCGCCTGGTACAAGGACGAGTGGCGCCGCAAGGTGGAGCGCATCGGCAACCTGAACTATCCGGACGAGGCGCGTCGCGAAGGCCTGTACGGCAGCCTGCGCCTGCTGGTGTCGATCCGCCGCGACGGCTCGCTGCACGAGGTGCAGGTGCTGGAAACCTCTGGCCAGCCGGTGCTCGACCAGGCGGCCATGCGCATTGTCCACCTGGCCGCGCCCTATGCGCCCTTCACGGGCGACCTGGCCGAATTCGACCGACTGGAAATCATCCGCACCTGGCGCTTCGAGCGCGGCGACCGGCTGTCGAGCCAGTGAATTTGTGGGGCCGGGTTTATCCCGGCCGACGGAGCCTGGGCTGTGCTCCGGACCGGCTGGCGCCGGCCTGTGGCCGGGATCAACCCGGCCCTGCAGGGTTTTCCCGCCGGCCACTCGACACGCTTGCCGCCCTTCCCGCGAAGGCCGACACTAACCGCCATGAACACCACCGACAGTTACCTGAAGAACCAGCTGCTGATCGCCATGCCGCATCTGGCCGACCCGAATTTTGCCCAGGCACTGATCTATCTGGTCGAGCACAACGAGCATGGCGCCATGGGCCTGGTCATCAACCGTCCCAGCGGCCTGGAGCTGGCCGACATTCTCGAACAGCTACGTCCCGAGCAGCCGCCAGCGGCGGAGCGCTACGACCAGCCGGTGTACAGCGGCGGGCCGGTGCAGACCGACCGTGGTTTCGTGCTGCATGACAGCGGCTGGCAGTACCAGGCCACCCTCGATCTGGGCGAGCTGGCGCTGTCCACCTCGCTCGACGTGCTCTACGCCATCGCCGACGGCCACGGCCCGCGCCGCAGCCTGATCACCCTCGGCTATGCCGGCTGGGACGCTGGCCAGCTGGAGACCGAGATCACCGATAACGCCTGGCTGCACTGTCCATGCGACGCGCGCCTGCTGTTCGAGCTGCCGGCCGAGCAGCGTCTCGCCGCGGCGGCCGCCTTGCTGGGCATCGACCTCAACCTGCTGAGCAGCCAGGCGGGCCACGCATGACCGACACCCTACGCCTGGTGATGGGCTTCGATTACGGCACCAAGCAGATTGGCGTGGCGGTCGGCCAGGCGATCACCGGCCAGGCCCGCGAACTCTGCGTGCTCAAGGCGCAGAACGGCGTGCCCGACTGGACGCGCGTCGAGGCGCTGATCAAGGAATGGCAGCCGGACGCCATTGTGGTCGGCCTGCCGCTGAACATGGACGGCACGCCCAGCGATATGAGCGAGCGCGCCGAGAAATTCGCGCGCCGCCTGCATGGCCGCTTCAATCTGCCAGTGCACACCCACGACGAACGCCTGACCACCTTCGAGGCCAAGGGCCAGCGCCTGCGCGAAGGCCAGCGCGGCGGCTACCGGGATCGCCCGGTGGACGCCCTGGCCGCCGCCCTGCTGCTGGAGGGTTGGCTCGAAGCCCGGGGATAACTTTCAACGGCCCACCCGGCCGTCCTTCAAGGAGCGACCATGACCCTTCCGAATCCCGCCGAATTGCTGCCACGCATGGCCCGTGACCTGCGCGCCCACCTGGCCGCCCGGCAGATCAGCGAGCCGCGCTTCATCGGAATCCAGACCGGCGGCCTGTGGGTCGCCCAGGCGCTGCTCGACGAGCTGGGCGAACGCGGCCCGCTGGGCGCGCTGAACGTGTCCTTCTACCGCGACGACTTCAGCCGCACCGGCCTGCATCCCCAGGTGGGCCCCTCCAACCTGCCGTTCGAGATCGAGGGGCAGCATCTGGTGCTGATCGACGACGTACTGATGAGCGGCCGCACCGTGCGCGCCGCGCTCAACGAGCTGTTCGACTACGGCCGCCCGGCCAGCGTGACCCTGGTCTGCCTGCTCGACCTGGATGCCCGCGAGCTGCCGATTCGCGCCGATGTGTTGGGCGCCACCCTGTCGCTGGCCCCCGATGAGCGCGTAAAATTGCTCGGCCCCGCGCCGCTCGCCCTCGAGCGACAGATGCTTGCATCCCACTGAGACCCCGCGAATGATGCCGACCGCCGCTATCAAGCGCCCGCTGCAGCTGAATGACCTCGGCCAGCTGCGCCACTTCCTGTCCCTCGACGGCCTGTCCGGCGAGCTGCTCACCGAAATCCTCGACACCGCCGACTCCTTCCTGGAAGTCGGCGCGCGGGCGGTGAAGAAGGTCCCGCTGCTGCGCGGCCGCACCGTGTGCAACGTGTTCTTCGAGAACTCCACGCGCACGCGCACCACCTTCGAACTGGCCGCCCAGCGGCTGTCGGCCGACGTCATCACCCTGAACGTCTCCACCTCCTCGACCAGCAAGGGCGAGACGCTGTTCGACACCCTGCGCAACCTGGAAGCCATGGCCGCCGACATGTTCGTGGTGCGCCACGCCGACTCCGGCGCCGCACACTTCATCGCCGAACACGTCTGCCCCGAGGTGGCGATCATCAACGGCGGCGACGGCCGCCACGCCCACCCGACCCAGGGCATGCTCGACATGCTGACCATCCGCCGCCACAAGGGCGACTTCGCCAACCTGTCGGTGGCCATCGTCGGCGACATCCTGCACTCGCGGGTGGCGCGCTCCGACATGCTCGCCCTGCGCGCGCTGGGCTGTCAGGACATCCGCGTGATCGGTCCGCGCACCCTGCTGCCCATCGGGCTGGAGGAAAACTACGGCGTGCGGGTGTTCACCAGCCTCAGCGAAGGGCTCAAGGACGTGGACGTGGTGATCATGCTGCGCCTGCAGCGCGAGCGCATGCAGGGCGGTCTGCTGCCCAGCGAGGGCGAGTTCTATCGCCTGTACGGCCTGAGCACCCAGCGCCTGGCGCTGGCCAAGCCGGACGCCATCGTCATGCACCCCGGGCCGATCAACCGCGGCGTGGAAATCGAATCCGCCGTGGCCGACGGCGCCCAGTCGGTGATTCTCAACCAGGTCACTTACGGCATCGCCATCCGCATGGCCGTCATGTCCATGGCCATGAGCGGTCAGGCCGCGCAGCGCCAGCTCGAATCCGAAACCGCTTCCGAGGAGCAGAACTGATGTCCTCCACCCGTATCCTCGGTGCTCGCGTCATCGACCCGGCCAGCGGCCTGGACCGGGTCACCGACCTCTATCTGGACGCCACCAAGATCGTCGCCATCGGCGAGGCGCCGGCCGGTTTCGCGGCCAGCCAGACCCTCGATGCCAGCGGGCTGATCGCCGCGCCGGGCCTGGTCGACCTGTCCGTCGCCCTGCGCGAGCCGGGCTATGGTCGCAAGGGCAGCATCGCCAGCGAGACCCTGGCCGCCGCTGCCGGTGGCGTCACCAGCCTGTGCTGCCCGCCGCTGACCCGCCCGGTGATGGACACCGCCGCGGTGGTCGACCTGGTCCTGGAACGCGCCCAGGAAGCCGGCCACGCCCGAGTGTTCCCCATCGGTGCGCTGACCAAGGGCCTCGGCGGCGAGCAGCTGGCCGAGCTGGTCACCCTGCGCGACGCCGGCTGCGTGGCCTTCGGCGACGGCCTGACCGACATGCCCAACAGCCGCAACCTGCGCCGGGCCATGGAATACGCCGCGACCTTCGACCTGACCCTGGTGCTGCACAGTCAGGACGCGGCGCTGGCCGAAGGCGGCCTGGCCCACGAAGGCCCGACCGCCAGCTTCCTCGGCCTGGCCGGCATTCCGGAAAGCGCCGAGACCGTCGCCCTGTCCCGTCAATTGCTGCTGGTGGAACAGTCCGGCGTGCGCGCGCACTTCACCCAGCTGACCAGCGCCCGCGGCGTGGAAATGATCGCCGCCGCCCAGGCGCGCGGCCTGCCGGTCAGCGCCGACGTGGCGCTGTACCAGTTGATCCTCACCGACGAGGCGCTGGCCGGTTTCTCCAGCCTCTACCATGTGCAGCCGCCGCTGCGCTCACATGCCGACCGCGAGGCCCTGCGCGAGGCAGTGAAGAGCGGCGTGGTGCAGGCGATTGCCAGTCACCACCAGCCGCACGAACTGGATGCCAAGCTGGCGCCCTTCGCCGTCACCGAGCCGGGCATCAGCTCGGTTGAACTGCTGCTGCCGCTGGCCATGACGCTGGTAGAGGATGGCCTGCTGGACCTGCCGACCCTGCTGGATCGCCTCAGCTGGGGCCCGGCACGCGCGCTGCAGCTACCCGCCGGCCGCCTCGCCGTCGGCGCCCCCGCCGACCTGCTGTTGTTCGACCCCGCCAGCAGCACGCTGGCCGGTGAGAGCTGGTACTCCAAGGGCCAGAACTGCCCGTTCCTCGGCCACTGCCTGCCGGGCAAGGTGCGTTACACCCTGATGGACGGACGGATCAGCTACCAGGGCTGAGCCGTGGGTTCCCGCACGGACCCTGTGGGGCCGGCTTTACGCCGGCCAGCGGTCCTGGGTGGGCCGTGCCATGGTGTCACCCCCACCTCTTTCGGCCGGGATAATCCCGGCCCCACAAAAGCGCGTGCAGCCCTCCGCCGCGCTTAGCCCCACAGCCGGTTGCGCTCGGAAATCTGCTGGTTCAGCGTCCAGAAGTCATACAGCACCCCCACCAGGAACAGGCCGCCGGTCAGCAGGTAGAGCAGGCCGGTGATCCACTTGCCCTGGTACATGCGATGCACGCCGAACACGCCGAGGAAGGTCAGCAAAATCCAGGCGATGTTGTAGTCCAGCCGCCCCGAGGTGAAGCGCAGGTCCGCCTGTCGGTCCATCGAGGGGATCAGGAACAGGTCGATGATCCAGCCGACGAACAGCAGGCCGAGGGTGAAGAACCAGATCGTTCCGGTGATCGGCTTGCCGTAATAGAAGCGGTGCGAGCCGAGAAAGCCGAAGATCCACAGCAGGTAACCGATGACCTTGCTGTGGGTGTCGTGATAACGCATGGGCATGCCCCCTGACGGAAAGGATCGGCCTCAGCCTAACCCATCGGCGCGCGCAGCGCGTGTTCAGCGCGCCAGCGGTAGCTGGACCACATTGCCCTGCTGCTGCGCCGGCTCGCAGCGCCGCAGGGAGCGCAGCAGTTCCTCGACCTCCCCCTGCTGTTGCGCCAGCTGCTCGGCATAGCGGGACAGCAGTTGGCCCCGCGTGCGGGTCTGACGGCCGGCCTGGGCCAGGGCGCGCATTTCCAGCAGCTGCTGTTCGAGCAGCTGCTTGCGCTCCTGATTGAACTGCAGCAGCGGCAGCAGCACCTCCGCTTCCCAGCGTTCGATGGCGTCACGCAGGCGCCGATGCAGATCGACCACCGATTGCGCCAGGGTGGCCAGAAACCGCCGGGTGAGGCTGTGCTGCTCGGTCAGCAGCGTGCTGGGCCGCAGGCGGAAGTGGTCGGCGCGCAGACGCAGCTGCAGCAGCTCGCGGGCGAAGGCGTCCAGCGCCAGGCGCGGCGCATCGACCGCCAGCAGCGGGTACGCCTCGTTGTGGCGCCGGTAGATGGCCGCCACGGTTCGATCCGCCATCGCCGCCTCGTCGCACAGGTGGTCCAGATCGGATTCCAGCTGGTCGAAGAAAGCCACGATGCCCTGGCTGATGCCCAGGGTCGTCCAGCTGCCCAGCAGGCGTTCGCGCACCCTCTGCAGCTGCTGTTCCAGGCGCTCGGCGCCGATCACCTGACGCAGCCGCTCGGCCTGCCGGCGCAGCAGGTTCTGTTGGCCGCGCAGGGCAATCAGCCGCTTGTGGTGTTCGGCATGCTCGGCGCGCGCGCGTACGCCCAGCTCGGCGAGCAGCGCATCCTGATCCGTCTCCTCGGCCGCCAGCTGCCGCTGCTGCTCGTCGATGCGGGCGATGCGCTGTGCCAGCAGCGCCTGGCTGGCCAGCAGCATCTCGCGCAACGGTGCCACCACCTGCTCATCGATCAGATGTCCACGGTCGGCAACCAGCCGCTCGCCCAGCAGTGCCTCCAGTTCGGCGAAACGGCTGCGCGCCAGCAGCCGCACATCGTTGCGCACCCGCGCCAGCAGACCCTGGCGGGCCGACAAGGGCAGCACCTGCTCGATATCCAGCCCCAGTTGCCCGGCGCTGTCGCGCCGTATGCGCTCCTGATGGCTGGCAACCTCCTCGGCTTCGAGCAGCTCGTCCTCCAGCACATCGATCTTGTTGAGCAATGCGTACAGGCGCTGCGGCCCCTCGCGCTCCAGGCCGCGCACGTGGCCTTCCCAGATGGCCAGGTCACTGGCGGTCACGCCGCTGTCCGCCGCCAGCAGGAAGAAGATGACCTGCGCCTCGGGCAGCATCGACAGGGTCAGCTCGGGCTCGCTGCCCAGCGCATTCAGCCCGGGGGTATCGAGGATCCGCAGCCCCTTGCGCAGCAGCGGGTGATCGACGCTGGCCAGCGCGTGTCGCCAGGCCGGCACGCGCACGCGATCCGTCTCGCCGGTCAGCTCCAGGGTGGCGGGGTCGAAACCCAGACGCAGCGCCTGCTCGCGGGACACCGCCTTGACCCGCGCCACCTCGGCGAAGGCGTCGGCCATGGCGGCGGGATCCTGCGCGTCGAGGTTGAAGGTCACCCAGGCCGCCGGCCGCTGGCGCAGCTCGGCCAGCGAGACGTCTTCCAGGCGGGTCTCGATCGGCAGCAGGCGCAGGTACGGACGAGCCGCCCGGGCATCGAAAAACAACTCGGTGGGGCACATGGTGGTGCGCCCGGGCTGGGAGGGCAGGATGCGCCGGCCACAGCCGGCAAAGAACAACGCGTTGATCAGCTCGGTCTTGCCCCGCGAGAACTCGCCGACGAAAGCCAGCGTCAGCTGCTCGCTGCGCAGTTGGCGCAAGGCGCGATCCAGGCGCGCTTCCAGCCCTGGGGTGGCCAGCCGGTTGGCCGCCAGCCAGCTGCGATAGCGCACCAGCACGGCGGCCAGCGCGCGTTTCCATTGCACGGAAGCATCAATCTGCTGGCCGAGGCGGTCCAGGCTCATGGCGGCATGTCCTTATGCGAAGAGGCATGCCGTGCATTATTGGTCAGCGTGGCGGGACGTCCAGCGACTGGCGCACATGCGCGACGGGCGCAGCTCAGGCGTTGGCGATGCCCAGCCCTTCCGGCACTTTCTGCGGCCGCCTGATGCGTACCCGCTTCTGGCGGTTCAGCTCGCCGCTTTCCAGGCTGACCTGGCTTTTCGGCACGCCGAAGGCCTTGGCCAGGAAGGCCATCAGGTGGGCGTTGGCCTTGCCTTCCACGGGCGGAGCGGTGAGGCGGATCTTCAGGCGGTCGCCGTGCAGGCCGGCGAATCCATCCTTGCTGGCCTTGGGCTGCAGATGCACGGCGAGGAGCAGGTCCTCGCCGTCCCAGCGGTACCAGTCCGTCACAGGAACGGCGCGAGGATCTTCGGCATCTCGCTCATGACCGCCAGGTTGCGGATCACCAGCATGTCCAGCAGGTTCAGCGCGATGAAGGCGAAGATCGGCGAGATGTCCAGGCCACCCAGGTTGGGCAGGAAGCGGCGGATCGGCGCCAGCAGCGGTTCGCAGATCTGGTGGACCAGCTGCGCGGCCGGGTTGTGCGTGCCGGGCGCGACCCAGGAGAGGATCACGCTGATGATCAGCGCAAAGAAGAAGATCTTCAGGAACAGCGAGGTGACGCCGATCAGCGACCAGACCAACAGCTCAGGCAGGCTCCACTGGATGCGGCCATCGAGTGCCAGGACGATCAGCATCAGCGCCAGTTGGACCAGCAGCGCCAGCACCAGCGAGGCCAGGTCGATACCGCCGAATCCGGGAATCACCCGGCGCAGCGGCATCAAGAGCGGCGAGGTGGCGCGCACGATGAACTGGCTGAGCGGGTTGTAGAAGTCGGCGCGCACCAGCTGCAGCACGAAGCGCAGCAGCACGATCAGCAGGTACAGGCTGCCGAGGGTTTGAATCACATACACGGCGGCGGTGGAAAGACCGTTCATCAACAGCTCCTTATTGACCCAGTTGTTCGGCCAGCTCGGCGGAACGAGCGGCGGCGGCGTTCAATGCCTGTTGCACGAGGGTTTCGAAACCACCGGCCTGGAAGGCCTTGATGGCCGCTTCGGTGGTGCCGTTGGGCGAGGTGACGCGGCGACGCAGCTCGGCGGCATCCACATCACTCTCGGTGGCCATGCGCGCCGCGCCCAGCGCGGTCTGCAGGGTCAGCTGCGCGGCGGTTTCGCGTGGCAGGCCAAGCTGCTCACCGGCGGCGGTCATCGCCTCGATAAGCAGGAAAAAGTAGGCCGGGCCGCTGCCGGACACGGCGGTGACCGCGTCGATCAGCCTTTCCTCGTCCAGCCACAGGGCCACGCCGACCGCCGAGAGCAGCTGTTCGGCCTGGGCGCGCTGCGCCGGGCTGACCCGGGCGTTGGCGAACAGCCCGCTTACGCCCTGGCGCAGCAGCGCCGGGGTGTTGGGCATGCAGCGCACAATCGCCTTGGGACCGAGCCACTGCTCCAGGCTGGCGCAGGGGATGCCGGCGGCGATGGAAACGATCAGCGGGTTGCCGGTCAGGCTCGGCGCCAGCGCCTGGCACACGGCTTTCATGACCTGCGGCTTGACCGCCAGCACCACCACGTCGGCACCGGCCACCGCCTCGGCGTTGTCGGCGCACAGGAAGATGCCGTGCTCGGCGCCCAGGCGGGCACGCTGTTCGGCGCTGGGGTCGCTGGCGCGGATGCGCTCGGCGGGCACGCCCTGGGCGCGCAGGCCGCCGATCAGGCTGGCGGCCATGTTGCCGGCGCCGATGAAGGCGATTCGAGGTTGGTTCATAACGGATTCCTTCAGGAGGGGCGCGCGGCGGAATAGTCGCGCGCGCCGAACAGCGCCGTGCCGATGCGCACCCAGGTGGCGCCTTCGGCGATGGCGGATTCGAGGTCGTGGCTCATGCCCATGGACAGGGTGTCGAGCTCATAAGGTAGCCGCGCCTGCAGTTCGCGCAGGCGGGCGAAGGCGGCACGCTGCTCGGCGGGATCGTCGGTCGGTTCGGGAATGGCCATCAGGCCGCGCAGACGCAGATGCGGCAGGGCCGCCACAGCGGCGGCCAGCGCCGGCAGGTCCTCCGGCGCGCAGCCCGACTTGCTGGCCTCGCCGCTGACATTCACCTGCAGGCAGATGTTCAGCGCCGGCAGCTCGGCCGGGCGCTGTTCGGACAGGCGCTGGGCGATCTTCAGGCGATCCACCGAATGCACCCAGGCGAAGTGCTCGGCGATGGCCTTGGTCTTGTTCGACTGGATGGGGCCGATGAAATGCCAGTACAGCGGCAGGTCGGTCAGCTCTTGTTGCTTGCCCAGGGCTTCCTGCAGGTAGTTCTCGCCGAAATCGCCCTGGCCGCAAGCGTACGCGGCGCGGATCGCCTCGGCCGGCTGGGTCTTGCTCACCGCCAGCAGACCAACGCTGGCCGGGTCACGGCCGACCCCTTGCGCCGCCTCACGGATCCGCGTGCGAACCTTTGCAATCTTCTCTTCTATCGTCGACATTACTGGCGCTCTGAGCCGGGCCCCACGAGGCTTGGCATTCTACCCGCTTGCCTGTGATTGGGGAGTCCCATGGATATTACCGAGCTGCTCGCCTTCAGCGCCAAACAGGGCGCGTCGGACCTGCACCTGTCGTCCGGTTTGCCGCCGATGATCCGCGTGGACGGCGATGTCCGGCGCATCAACCTGCCGGCCATGGATCACAAGCAGGTGCATGCGCTGATCTACGACATCATGAACGACAAGCAGCGCAAGGATTACGAGGAGTTCCTGGAAACCGACTTCTCCTTCGAAGTCCCCGGCGTGGCGCGCTTCCGGGTCAACGCCTTCAACCAGAACCGCGGCCCCGGCGCGGTGTTCCGCACCATTCCTTCCAAGGTGCTGACCATGGACGACCTGGCCATGGGCGAGATCTTCAAGACGATCGCCGACGTGCCGCGCGGCCTGGTGCTGGTCACCGGCCCGACCGGTTCGGGTAAGTCGACCACCCTGGCGGCGATGCTCGACTACATCAACAGCAACAAATACCAGCACATCCTCACCGTCGAGGACCCCATCGAATTCGTCCACGAATCCAAGAAGTGCCTGGTCAACCAGCGCGAAGTGCACCGCGACACGCTGGGTTTCAACGAGGCCCTGCGCTCGGCGCTGCGTGAAGACCCGGACATCATCCTGGTCGGTGAAATGCGCGATCTGGAGACCATCCGCCTGGCGCTGACCGCCGCGGAAACCGGCCACCTGGTGTTCGGCACCCTGCACACCACCTCGGCGGCCAAGACCATCGACCGTATCGTCGACGTGTTCCCGGCCGAGGAGAAATCCATGGTCCGCTCGATGCTTTCCGAGTCGCTGCAGGCGGTGATCTCGCAGACCCTGCTGAAGAGAATCGGCGGCGGCCGGGTGGCGGCCCACGAGATCATGATCGGCACCCCGGCGATCCGTAACCTGATCCGCGAGGACAAGGTGGCGCAGATGTACTCGGCGATCCAGACCGGCGGCGCGCAGGGCATGCAGACCCTGGATGCCTGCCTGAAGAACCTGCTGGCCAAGGGCATGATCAGCCGCGACAGCGCCCGCGAGAAGGCCAAGTCGCCCGAGCATTTCTGACGGCTTTCGGCGGGGCCGATGCCCCCTCTCCCCTCGCGGGAGAGGGCCAGGGAGAGGGGGAATGCGCGATACCTGCCCCACCCTCTCCCCCAGCCCCTCTCCCGTCAAGGGAGCGGGGGACCACCTGAGCCAACCTTTCAACGACAGGGATCCAACCCATGGAAATGGAACAACTGCTGCGCCTGATGGTGGAAAAAGGCGGCTCCGACCTGTTCATCACCGCCGGCGTACCGCCGTCGATGAAGGTCAACGGGCGCATCCTGCCGGTCACCAAGACCGCGCTGTCGCCGGAGATGACCCGCGAGACCGTGCTCGGCACAATGAACGAGCAGCAGCGCCGCGAGTTCGCCGAGAACCACGAGTGCAACTTCGCCATCAGCGCGCGCGGCATCGGCCGTTTCCGGGTCAGCGCCTTCTACCAGCGCAACCTGGTGGGCATGGTGTTGCGGCGCATCGAGACCAACATTCCGACCCTCGACGACCTCAAGCTGCCCGAGGTGCTGAAGAAGCTGTCGCTGTCCAAGCGCGGGCTGATCCTCTTCGTCGGCGCCACCGGCACCGGCAAGTCCACCTCGCTGGCGGCGATGATCGGCCACCGCAACAAGAACTCCAGCGGCCACATCATCACCATCGAGGACCCGATCGAGTTCATCCACCAGCACCAGAACTGCATCGTCACCCAGCGTGAAGTCGGCATCGACACCGAGTCCTTCGAGGTGGCGCTGAAGAACACCCTGCGCCAGGCGCCGGACGTGATCCTGATCGGCGAGGTGCGCACCCGCGAGACCATGGACTACGCGGTGGCCTTCGCTGAAACCGGTCACCTATGCCTGGCCACCCTGCACGCCAACAACGCCAACCAGGCGCTGGACCGCATCATCAACTTCTTCCCCGCCGACCGGCAGCAGCAGGTGTGGATGGACCTGTCGCTGAACCTGCGCGCCATCGTCGCCCAGCAACTGGTGCCAACCCCGGACGGCAAGGGCCGCCGCGCGGTGATCGAGGTGCTGATCAATACCCCGCTGGCCGCCGACCTTATCCGCAAGGGCGAGGTGCACGAGCTGAAGTCGCTGATGAAGCGCTCCACCGAGCAGGGCATGCAGACCTTCGACCAGGCGCTCTACCAGCTGTATACCCAGGGCGAAATCACCTACCAGGACGCCCTGGCCCATGCCGACTCGTCGAACGACCTGCGCCTGATGATCAAGCTGGGTTCGGAAACCGACGGCGAGCACCTGAGCGCCACCAGCCAGAAGCTCAGCCTGGCGCCGAGCGACGACGATTTCCGGTAGGGCCACAAGGAAATGGTCCCTCCTGTGGGGCCGGCTTTATGCCGGCCTTGGCCGGGATAAACCCGGCCCCACAGATCCCCATGCGGACCTCGGGCCCGTAGAAGCGCGACCAGCCAAATAAAAAACCCACCTCACGGTGGGTTTTTCATTCACGGAACCGACTCAGATGGGGCGGCTGCCGTACTTGCTGTCCGGCTTCTTCGGCGGATCGGCGACGACGTTGGGCTCGATTTCCTGAACCCGGCCACCACGCGCGAGGAACTCTTCCATGGCGCGGGCCAGGGCATCACGCTCCTTCTGCTTGGCCTCCACGCTGGGAAGCTCTTCAGGATCGACCGCCTGCTTGGCCTTCTTGCTCGTGGGAGCGGGGGCCTCGGCGTCATCGTCGCCCTCGATCTCTTCGGCGGCGTTCAGCTCCTCACCTTCGTCCTCGTCGGTGGTTTCCAGTTCGTCCTGTTCGAGTTCTTCGTCGCTCATAGTCACCTCATGTCTTGCTCGAAGTCGGGTAGTTATAGCCCAGACAAAAAAAAATTCGACTCGCCGAAAGCAGCAGTCGGAAGTGCTCGCCGGCACACCACTGGCGGGCCGGTTCTTGCAACCGGCCGGCGATTTTGGCGCGCATTCTAGCGTGGCGACGGAAAAAGCAAAGGGCGCCCGTAGGCGCCCTTTGTCAGAGAGTGAAACTCAGCGCGTGCTGGTGAATTCCGGATAGGCCTCCAGGCCGCATTCGGCGATGTCCACGCCTTCGTATTCCTCCTCCTCGCTGACGCGCAGGCCCATCACCGCCTTGATGATGCCCCAGACGATCAGGCTGGCGATGAATACCCAGGCGAAGATGCTGACCACGCCCAGCAGCTGCGCGCCGAAGGTGGCATCGGCATTGGTGGCCGGCACGATCAGGCAGCCCCAGATGCCGACCACGCCGTGCACCGAGATGGCACCGACCGGGTCGTCGATCTTCAGACGGTCCAGGCCGAGGATGCTGAGCACCACCAGCACGCCACCCACGGCGCCGATCAGTACCGCCTGTTCGGCGCTCGGGGTCAGCGGCTCGGCGGTGATCGCCACCAGGCCGGCCAGCGCGCCATTGAGGATCATGGTCAGGTCGGACTTGCCGAACAGCAGACGCGCGGTGATCAGCGCGGCCACCAGGCCACCGGCGGCGGCCAGGTTGGTGTTGACGAACACCTGGGCCACGGCGTTGGCGTCCTCGATGGTGCTCATCTTCAGCTGCGAACCGCCGTTGAAGCCGAACCAGCCCATCCACAGGATGAAGGTGCCGAGGGTCGCCAGCGGCAGGTTGGCGCCGGGAATGGCGTTGATCTGGCCGTTGGCGCCGTACTTGCCCTTGCGGGCGCCGAGCAGCAGGACACCGGCCAGCGCGGCAGCGGCACCGGCCATGTGCACCAGGCCGGAACCGGCAAAGTCGGAGAAGCCAGCGGCGTCCAGGAAGCCGCCGCCCCATTTCCAGAAGCCCTGCACCGGGTAGATGAAGCCGGTCATCACCACCGCGAAGGCGATGAAGGCCCACAGCTTCATGCGCTCGGCCACCGCACCGGAGACCACCGACATGGCGGTGGCGGCGAACACGATCTGGAAGAAGAAGTCAGCACGCGCCGAGTAGTAGGGCGCGTCCTCGCCACCGGCGGCGACCGCGTCCACGGCGTTCTCGTCGCCGATCAGGAAGCCCAGGCTCGGCAGGATGCCGCCCTCCGGGCTGGAGTACATGATGTAGTAGCCGACCACCAGGTACATGATCGACGCCACGGCGTACAGCACGATGTTCTTGGTGAGGATCTCGGCGGTGTTCTTGGCGCGCACCAGGCCGGATTCGAGCATGGCGAAGCCAGCCGCCATCCACATCACCAGGGCACCGCAGATCAGGAAATAGAAGGTATCGAAGCCGTACTGGACGGGTATCAGGGCACTGCTTTCCATTTATGTGTTCCTTGCTGTTGCGCGTCAGGCGCGCTTGAGGAAGGTGGCAGGCTGGGCCTGCCAGGGCGCCCGGCAATGGCTGCCGGGCGCCGGCCGGCTTACAGGTTGTAGCCGCGTTCGTTGTGCAGGCTGAGGTCGAGGCCGATGGTCTCTTCTTCCTCGGTCACCCGCAGGCCCATGACCAGGTCGATCACCTTGAGGATGATGTAGGTCAGGACGCCGGTGTAGACCACGGTAAACAGCACGCTCTCGGTCTGGATCCACAGCTGGGTGGCGATGCTCTCGATCTCGCCGAAACCACCCAGGGACTGGGCGCCGAAGGCACCGACCAGGATCGCGCCGACGATGCCGCCGACACAGTGCACGCCGAACACGTCCAGGGAGTCGTCGTAGCCCAGCTTGCGCTTGAGGCTGGTGGCGCAGAAGAAGCAGATCACGCCCGCCGCCAGACCGATCACCAGGGCACCGACCGGACCGACCGCGCCGGCGGCGGGGGTGATGGCCACCAGGCCGGCCACGACACCGGAAGCGATGCCCAGGGCGCTGGGTTTGCGATGGGTGATCCACTCGGCGAACATCCAGGCCAGCGCGGCGGCGGCGGTGGCGATCTGGGTGACCAGCATGGCCATGCCGGCGGTCTCGTCAGCCGCGGCGGCGGAGCCGGCGTTGAAGCCGAACCAGCCGATCCACAGCATGGCCGCGCCCATCAGGGTGTAACCCAGGTTGTGCGGCGCCATCGGCGTGGTCGGGAAGCCCTTGCGCTTGCCCAGCACCAGGCAGGCCACCAGACCGGCGATACCGGCATTGATGTGCACCACGGTGCCACCGGCGAAGTCGATCACGCCTGCGTCCCACAGCAGCGCGCCGTCACCGCCCCAGACCATGTGGGCCATCGGCGCGTAGACCACGGTGAACCACACGGCCATGAAGATCAGCATGGCGGAGAACTTCATGCGCTCGGCGAAGGCGCCGACGATCAGCGCCGGGGTGATGATGGCGAAGGTCATCTGGAAGGTGACGAACACGCTTTCCGGGAAGGCGCCGATCAGGCTTTCCTTGGTCAGGTTGACCAGGAAGGCGTTGTCCAGGCTGCCGATGATGGAGTTGATGTTGAACACACCGGCTTCCATACCTTCGGTGCTGAAGGCCAGGCTGTAGCCGTAGGCGAACCAGAGGATGCTCATCAGGCCGGTGATGGCGAAGCATTGCATCATCACCGACAGGACGTTCTTGGAACGCACCATGCCGGCATAGAACAGCGCCAGGCCGGGGATGGTCATGAACAGCACCAGGGCGGTGGAGGTCAGCATCCAGGCGGTGTCGCCGGCATTCAGGGCGGCGGTTTCTTCCTGGGCCATGGCCAGGCCTGGGAAACCTAGGGACAGCAGGGCGCCTAGCCCTGCGATCTTTCGCAGAGTCATGGTTGTTACTCCTGGGGCGGGGTGGGGTCGGAGGGGGCGTTAGATCGCGTCGGAACCGGTTTCGCCGGTGCGGATACGAATGGCCTGCTCCAGGTTGACGACAAAGATCTTGCCGTCGCCGATCTTGCCGGTATTGGCCGCCTTGCTGATGGCCTCGATGACGCGGTCGAGCTGGTCATCGTCGATGGCCACTTCGATTTTCACCTTGGGCAGGAAGTCGACGACATATTCGGCGCCACGGTACAGCTCGGTGTGGCCCTTCTGCCGTCCGAAGCCCTTGACCTCGGTGACGGTGATGCCTTGAACACCGATGTCGGACAACGACTCGCGGACGTCGTCCAGTTTGAACGGCTTGATGATGGCAGTGACTAGTTTCATGAAACTTCTCCCGTTAGGTGGACTTGCCCCAGAAGTACTTAACCCCACGGCAAGTCTAAGCTCAGTGTCTGGCCTTTGGAACGCATCGCCGGCGCTGGCACAGTCGATTTCTTCTGTCCCTGAAGCACCGGGCTCAGGTTCTGCATCAGTGCACGTGACACTCGGGATATAGCGAAAAGCTTGCCAGGTGCTCGCAGGCCACGGCCCACGCGGGCTGCAGCGATTGACGAGGGTTGCCGACCGGCGGCAGCGCACCAACATGGCGCACTGCCGCTTGCCTCGGTGCGTCTTTTACGTGCATAGCCATAGGCTTTAGTCGAAGCGTCGCGGCGGCCGGGATCAACCCGGCCCCACAGGTTTCCTGGCCAACCCTCAGTGCCGGCCAGCCACATCCGTTCAGGCACACTTGTAGGGCCGGCTTTACGCCGGCCGACGGGGCCGAGGGCCCCACCACCAGGGCCGGGATAAACCGGGCCCCACGAGTTCCCGCCCCGCCGTTCTGCGCTAAACTGCCCGCCGACTTTCTTCAGGAGCCGTCCATGCTGCCGCCCAAAGCCTTGTTCGATGCCATCAGCAACCAGGCTGCCCGCCTGATTGGCGGCGAAACCCCGCTGCCGCCCGCGGAGCTGGAATCCCGCCTCAAGGCCCTGCTGCAGAGCGCCTTCAGCAAGCTGGACCTGGTCAGTCGCGACGAGTTCGACAGCCAGATGGTGGTGCTGGCCCGCACCCGCGCCCGCCTGGAAGCGCTCGAAGCCCGCGTAGCGGAGCTGGAAGCGCAGCGCACCGAGCAGACCTGAGTCACGCCGACATCCGGCCGTTCGAAGGCTCCGCATGGACGTGGAGCCCCATCATCAAGGAGTGATGCATGTCCCTGGCCCTGGTTCACAGTCGCGCCCTGGTGGGCGTCGAGGCGCCGGCCGTCAGCGTCGAAGCCCACCTGGCCAACGGCCTGCCCTCGCTGACCCTGGTCGGCCTGCCGGAAACCAGCGTGCGCGAAAGCAAGGACCGCGTGCGCAGCGCCCTGCTCTGTTGCGGCTTCGACTACCCGCAACGGCGCATCACCCTGTCTCTGGCGCCGGCCGACCTGCCCAAGGACGGCGGCCGCTTCGACCTGGCCATCGCCCTGGGCATTCTCGCCGCCAGCGGCCAGGTACCCAACGAACCCCTCTGCCATTACGAGTGCCTGGGCGAGCTGGCGCTGTCCGGCGAACTGCGCCCGGTACGCGGCGTGCTGCCGGCCGCGCTGGCCGCGCGCGCGGCGGGGCGCAAGCTGATCGTCGCCACACAGAACGCCGAGGAGGCCAGCCTGGCCTCGGGGTTGGAGGTGTATGCGGTCGAACATCTGTTGCAGCTGGCCGCGCACCTCACCGGCCAGGAGCCGCTGGCGCCCTACCAGGCCCAAGGGCTGCTGCGCCAGACGCAACCCTACCCGGATCTCGCCGACGTGCACGGCCAGTTGGCCGCCAAGCGCGCCCTGCTGGTGGCGGCGTCAGGCGCCCACAACCTGCTGCTCAGCGGCCCACCCGGCACCGGCAAGACGCTGCTGGCCAGCCGCCTGCCCGGGCTGCTGCCGCCGCTGGAGGAGTCCGAAGCCCTGGAAGTGGCCGCCATCCATTCGGTGGCCGCCCATACCCCGCTGAGTCATTGGCCACAGCGCCCGTTCCGCAATCCCCACCACAGCGCCTCGGGCCCCGCGCTGGTCGGCGGTGGCAGTCGGCCGCGTCCGGGCGAAATCACCCTCGCCCACCAGGGTGTGCTGTTCCTCGATGAGTTGCCCGAATTCGACCGCAAGGTGCTGGAAGTGCTGCGCGAGCCGCTGGAAAGCGGCGAAATCGTCATCGCCCGCGCCACGGAAAAGCTGCGCTTCCCGGCGCGCTTCCAGCTGGTTGCCGCGATGAACCCCTGCCCGTGCGGCTACCTGGGTGATCCCGCCGGCCGCTGCCGCTGCACGCCGGAGCAGGTGCAGCGCTACCGCAACAAGCTGTCCGGGCCGCTGCTCGACCGCATCGACCTGCATGTCACGGTGGCCCGCGAGACCACCCAGCTCGCACCCGCCGAGACGATGCCGCAGAGCACCCCGCAGGCAGCCGACCAGGTGGCCCGTGCACGGGTGCGCCAGCAGGCCCGACAGGGCTGCGCCAACGCCTTTCTCGACCTGCCGGGACTGCGCCGGCATTGCGCGCTGGCGGATGAAGACCGCCTCTGGCTGGAAAAGGCCTGCGAACGCCTGGGTCTGTCGCTGCGCTCGGCCCACCGCCTGCTCAAGGTGGCGCGCACCCTGGCCGATCTCGAGGCATGCGAACACATCGGCCGCCAACACCTGGCCGAGGCGCTGCAGTATCGGCAGGGGCAGGGTTGAGGGTCGGTTTTGTGCCGCGACGCCTTGGCATCAACAGACGTAGGGCGCTCGGCGCTTTTCGGCCGTCGGGAGCCACCCGGCTGAGGAACGGGGTCATTTCCCCTGTAGGGCCGGCTTTACGCCGGCCGACGGAGTCTGGGCCTCGTATTCGGGGCCGGCCGACGCCGGCCTTTGGCCGGGATAAACCCGGCCCTACAGAGTGAAGAGTTCATTGCGCTGACAACAAAAAACCCCGGGCCTTGCGGCACCGGGGTTTTTCGTCACGCCTGGCCGATCAGTTGAACGGCTGCGGACGCGGGGTCTTGGCGGTGGACGGCGGCAGGATCGGCAGCGCGAAACTCGGCTGCTCGCCGGTCAGGGTCTTCAGGAAGGCCGTGATCTGGGCGATCTGCTTCTGCTCCAGCTTGCGACCCAGCTGCAGACGGGCCATCACGTCCACGGCTTCTTCCAGGTTCCAGTAGGCACCGTCGTGGAAGTAGGGGTAGGTCAGCTCGACGTTGCGCAGGGTCGGCACCTTGAACTTCATGCGGTCGGCGTCATTGCCGGTCAGGCCGGCGACACCTTCGGCCGGGTTCTTGGTGGCATAGGCCTCGACCAGACCCATCTTCTGGAAGGAGTTGCCGCCCACGGCGCTGCCGTTGTGGCAGGCGGTGCAGCCCACGTCCTTGAACAGCTGGTAGCCGGCCAGTTCGTCCTTGTTCAGCGCCTTCTTGTCGCCCTTGAGCCACTTGTCGAAGCGCGAGTTCGGCGTCACCAGGGTCTCTTCGAAGGCGGCGATGGCGTCGGTCACCTGATCGATGTCGATGCTGTTCTTGCCGTAGACCTTTTTGAAGGATTCCTTGTACTGCGGGATGGAATCCAGCACGTCCACGGCCAGGTTGTGGGTGAAGCCCATTTCCATCGGGTTGGCGATCGGGCCGCCGGCCTGGGCCTTCAGGTCAGCCGCGCGGCCATCCCAGAACTGCGCCAGGTTCAGGCTGGAGTTCAGCACGGTCGGCGAGTTGATCGGGCCCTGCTGCCAGTTGTGACCGATGGACGACGGCAGGTTGTCGCTGCCACCCATGGACAGGTTGTGGCAGGAGTTGCAGGAAATGAAGCCGGACTTGGACAGGCGCGGATCGAAGAACAGCTGCTTGCCCAGCTCCACCTTGGCCTGGCTGGTCACCTTGGCCGGCTGGATCGGTTGAATCGGTTCGTTGCTCGGCGCGGCGATGGCGCCGACGCTTACGCTCAGGCCCAGGGCCAGCATCACGGGTTTGAACATGGTCGGGGGCTCCTACTGCTTATCGGGGTTAGACCAAAGATGCCGATAGCGGCATAGGGCCATATTGATATGCGTCAAGGCGGAGGAGAAAAGGTAGGGTTAGCGCGCAGGCGAACCCCAGGGCGTTTGTAAGGCCGGCACCAGCCGGCCCCGCACACGAACAACCCTGTGGGGCCGGCTTTACGCCGGCCAGCGGAGTGGAATACCGCGCCTTGGTGACGCTCACACCGCCGTCGGCCGGGATAAACCCGGCCCCACAGGTAGCGTAACCAGGGCGAACGGGCGCATGCCGCGCCGGCAAACAAAAACCCCTGCCGCCGGGAGGCAACAGGGGTTCGGTTACCGCGCAGCGCGATTACATCAGCGGGATGCTGTAGTTCACGATGAAGCGGGTTTGGTCGACGTCGCCGGAACCGTCGCCGTCATACATGCCGTGCATCAGACGAGCGCCCAGGCCCTTGAACTCACCTTCCTGCACGGTGTAGCCCACCACCAGGTCGGTTTCGGTGTGGTCGCGGTTCAGAACACCGCCGTCACCCATCTGATGAATCACGCTGGCGTTCAGACCCTTGACACCCACGGTGCCGAAGTCGAAGCCGTAGCTGACCAGGGTCACGGACTCATCCGGGTTATCCATCGCGCCCGGACCAGTCATGCGCTCGGTGATGATGTACTTGCTCGGGCCGATGGCACGGAACCGGCCGTCTTCGGAGCTTTGCTGATAGCCAAGGCCTACGGTATGACCCGACACGGAGTAGTTGACCAGCACGCTCCACAGATTGTTAGCGTCGTCGGCACCTTCGTCCTTGGTATTGAAGAAACGAACATCCGCGCCCAACTTGCCGGCGCCCATGGCGGCGGAATACTTCAGGCCGGCGAAATGCTGCTGGTAAACGTCTTGAACGTTTCCGTAATAGTACTGCGCAGTCAGACCGTCCATGACCTTGTAGTCGGCACCGAGCAGAGAGAACTCGCCCGCGATGTCATTCAGGTCCTGCCAATCGTCGTTGTTACGCTGCGATACCTTGGTGACATGACCGGCGGTCAGGGTCAGATTGGCGATGTCCTGGTTGGTGACCAGTACGCCTTCAACCAATTGCGGCAGCAGGCGCGCGTCGTTGGCGACAAAAACCGGAGTGTTGGGGCGCAGGGCACCGGCATAAGCGTTGGTGTTGCCAACACGGGCCTTCACGGTCGCGCCGGCCTTGTTCAGACGGTCCTGATTTGCAGAGATCAGCTGACCGGTATCGTCGCCATGCTCTGCCAGTTCATAGCCGGCGCCACCGAACAGATCGACACCGAAGCCGACAGTGCCTGCGGTGTACCCGGACTTGTAATTGAGCATGAAGCCCTGGGCCCATTGGCCACCATCCGTCATGGTGGTGTTCTGGTCATCCTGGGTGAAGTAATAGTTACGCAGGTCCAGGCTCAGCTTGCTGTCCTTGACGAAATCAGCGGCAGCGAACTGGCTCATGCCCAGAGCGCTGGCGGCTACGGCTACAGCCACGGCAGTTTTTTTCATTTGTTCTTACTCCAGTTTTGGTTTTATCGAGCCGGGTTTTGCCCGTCTTCGAGCGCATCGGTCGGCACGCCTTTCCCCCCAGCGTTCCGACGATATTCGCGACCGACCGTCCCCAACGGTACCGCTCGGCCTTTCACCTGCCTGTTGTGCCTTCCGGTTGGCCAGGCATTCGAACCTGTTACAAACCACAACAAAAGTTAGGTGCGGGTCTTTATGACAGAAAAAAATCGGGTTTTGAAGCCTACCGAAGGCCAATGTTGCGGTCGAAAAGGCGAGCCGGTTCACTCTTCGATGCGCCGGAGGGTTTCCGAGCGCCGGCCCTTCGCGGGTGTTCGCGGCATTCTGGCGCCAAGGTCCCGCCGTTTCGTTGCCACGGATCAAGCGACTGCGGATCGAAGGTAACTTTTCGCCAGTCGTCGCGCCGAGTGAACTTCCGTATACTGCCGCGCCTATTCCCGCCGGCGCTTGCAGTTCACTATGAAAGCGTTCCCGAATGCCCTCCTACTGACGGTGGGCTATGCCCTGGGCTCCACGCTCTGGGTTCTCCTCAGCAACCAGCTGTTGCTGCGCTGGCTTGGCCCCGGCGAGCAGTACTACGCCTGGCAGACCTACAAGGGTCTGATCTTCGTGGTCATCAGCACCCTGCTGCTCTACCTGTTCCTGCGCCTGCAACGCCGTCGACTCGATGACGAGCTGCAGGTGCGCCGCCAGCATGAAAACCGCCTGCGGCAATCGGCCGCCGTGTTCGACAACACCCTCGAAGGGGTGGTGATCACCAACACGCAGAACCGCATCATTCACGTGAACCGGGCCTTCGAGCGCATCACCGGCTACACCGAGGCCGAAGTGCTGGGCAACACGCCCAGCCTGTTCAAGTCCGGCCGTCACGACCGCAGCTTCTACAACATCGTCTGGGGCGAACTGCAGGCCCATGGCAGCTGGAGCGGCGAGATCTGGAACCGCCGCAAGAACGGCGAGATCTTTCCGCAATGGCAGCGAATCCATGCCATTCGCAACGAGTTCGACGAACTGACCCACTATGTGGCGATCTTCTCCGACATCAGCGCCATGAAGCAGACCCAGCAGGAGCTGGACCACCTGGCCCACCACGACCCGCTGACCGGGCTGCCCAACCGCCTGCTGTTCAACGAGCGCGTGCAGCACGCCCTGGAGCGCCGCACCAAGGGCCCGTCGGGGGGCTGCGTGCTGCTGCTGGACCTGGATCTGTTCAAGGACATCAACGAAAGCCTCAGCCACAGCACCGGCGACGAGGTGCTCAAGAAGGTGGCCGAGCGCCTGGCGGCGGTGGGCCAGGGCCTGACCGTGGCGCGCCTGGGCGGCGACGAGTTCGCCCTGCTCTGCGAGGACTGCGGCGGCGCGGAACAGGCCACGCGCCTGGCCGAAGCCGTGCTGCAAAGCCTGCACGCACCGTTCCAGATCGCCGGCGCCACGCTGTTCCTGACCACCAGCATCGGCATCGCGCTGTTTCCCGAGGATGGCACCCAGCTCGACCAGCTGATCCGCAACGCCGACTCCGCGCTGTTCAAGGCCAAGCACAGCGGCCGACAGACCTACGCCTTCTACACCCAGGAACTGACCCTGCAGGCGCGCCAGCGCATGGAGCTGGGCGCCGCGCTGCGCCAGGCCATCGAACAGAATCAGTTGCTGATCCACTTCCAGCCGATTCTCGATCTGCAAAGCGGCCATGTACGCGGCGTGGAAACCCTGGTGCGCTGGAAGCACCCGGTCCAGGGCATGATCCCGCCCGGCCATTTCATTCCGCTGGCAGAGGAAAACGGCCTGATCGCCGCCATCGACACCTGGGTGCTCGGCGCCGCCTGCCGGCAGATGCGCGCCTGGCAGGATGCGGGCGTCGATATCGACTTCATTGCGGTGAACGTTTCCAGCCGCCTGTTCAGCCGTGGCGAGCTGGAGGAGCACGTGCGCCGCGTGCTGGCGGAAACCGGACTGCGCTCCGGCTGCCTGGAGCTGGAAGTCACCGAGAGCGCGGTGATGCACGACCCGGACGCCGCCTGCGAGCAACTGCGGCGGCTGAGCAACCTCGGCGTGCGCCTGTCCATCGACGACTTCGGCACCGGTTATTCGTCGCTGCTGCGTCTGAAGAGCCTGCCGGTGGACAAGCTGAAGATCGATCAGGGCTTCATCGCCGGCCTGCCCGATGACGAGGACGACGCCGCCATCACCCGGGCGATCATCGCCCTGGCCAACAGCCTGGGCCTGGCCGTGGTGGCCGAAGGCATCGAGTCGCCCGCCCAGGCCGCGCTGCTGGCCCGCTACGGCTGCGGCCTCGGCCAAGGCTACTGGTTCGGCCGGCCTCTGCCGGCCGCCGAGCTGGACTGGCGCGTGCGGCCGTTGCCAAGGCAGAAGCTGGAAAGCCTGACGGTCAGGACCTAGGGCCACATCGTTTGTAGGAGGGGCTTCAGCCCCGATGCTGTTCGGGCGAACCCTCGCGACTGAAGCCGCTGCCACAGGTTTCGATGCGGGATAATCCCGCACTTCGACAGGAATACGGGGACGACATGGAGCAGTGGCTGGCCAACACGGGGCGGGCACTCACGCGCGGTTGCGGCGCAGTGCTGGTATTCCTGTTCTCCGATCTGCTGAGCGCCCACGGGCGCATCGGACGGGTGAAGCTCCTGGCGATCGCCTCCCTGGCCTGGTGGCCCGTGGTGCTGGTGGCCTTTCTGGTGGACTGGCTGAACGCCCCGACGTGGGTGGAATACCCGGCGATGCTGATTGCCTTCCTCTACCTGCTGTTCGCCGTTGCCGGGGCGGCGGCCCGACGATGGCATGATCTGGGGCGCAGCGGCGGCTGGTTCGTGCTGGCCAAACCGCTGTGGGCGATACTCGTGTCCGCGCCGGGACAACCCAAGGAAAACGAGTACGGCCCGCCACCGAACGACTCGGCGGCCTGGTATCTGGGCTTTCTGTTCTGGCCGCTGCTGTTCGCGGCGCAGCTGCTGTACGAAGTCATCAACCCCCTCGACAAGACGCTGGTCATGCACAACCACAGCGGCCGCGACTTCGACATGTTCTACCGGGTCGGTGAGGCGTGGGGCGACAGCAAGCGTCCCAAGTGCTGCGTGCGGGTCAGTGGCGACCCGCTGACGGTGCGCTGGCGAACTCGCCGCACGCCCGATTACCACACCGAGGTGGTGACCCACCTCAATCCGAAGCTGCTCGTCTATACGCCGGGGCACCACATTCTCGTCTATCAAGACCAGTGGGTGCGCACCATCGACACGGATGATCATGAGCGGCAGGTCGCCAACCCGCCGCGCCAGCCCGACGAGACGTTCCTGCATGTGCACTTCCTGCCCGACAACGAGGTGCGTCTGGCCTGGAGTCGGGACGCGCGCAGTCCGCTGGCCGCCGAGATGGCCGAGGCGGGGTGGTAGGAGCGGCTTCAGCCGCGATGCTTCTGGGTGGGTCCCGCAAGAGCATCGCGGCTGAAGCCGCTCCTACAAATTCCATCGCCCTATAGCTCCACCCCCAGCCCGCTGACCCGCCGTACCCGGCGCTGCACCGCCGCCTCGAACACCCCGGCGCGCGGTTCCACCAGGGTGAACCGTTCGCGGGCACGGGTGATGGCGGTGTACAGCAGTTCCTTGGTCAGCACCGGATTCAGGGCGTCCGGCAGCACCAGCGCGGTGTGGGCGAACTCCGAGCCCTGGGACTTGTGCACGGTCATGGCGAACACCGTCTCCACGGCGGTGAGGCGGCTGGGCAGCACGAAGCGCACGCCGCCGGAGCCGTCGTTGCGCGGGAAGGCCACCCGCAACAGCGGCGCGCCGTCCTGGCCGGGCAGGCGCAGGGCGATGCCGATGTCGCCGTTCATCAGGCCCAGCCCGTAATCGTTGCGGGTCACCAGCACCGGCCGGCCCTCGTACCATTCGTGGGCGGGATCGATCAGCCCCTGGCGCTGCAGTTCCTCCTGCACGCGCAGGTTCAGCCCCTGCACGCCCCAGTCGCCCTTGCGCAGCGCGCAGAGCAGGCGGAAGCGGTCGAAGGCGCCGAGCACCGAATTCGCCCAATCCTGCCAGGCCGGGCCGTTCAGCGGCTCCATGTCCAGCGGGCGCCCGGCCTGCAGCTCGCGCAGGTAATGCGCGTAGCCCGGCGCACCCTCATGGCCCTGGCTGATCAGCCGCGCCAGGGCGGCCGGCCCGCCGCGCAGGGCGTGCACGTCCGCCACGCCCTGTGCCAGCAGGCGGCGGGCGGCCGCGGCCTCCTGGCGATTGACCAGGCGCGCCAGCTGGCCGATGCCGCTGTCGGCGCCGAAGCGCCGCGAGTGGCGCAGCATCACCGTCTGCTGGGCCAGTGGGCGTCGGCCGGCCTCGCCCGGCAGTAGGCCCGGTTCGTCCAGCGGCCGGCCGGCCAACTGCTCCAGCCAGGCGCCAGTGGACGGATCGTAATGGCCGGCCTCCGCGTCACGGCACAGGTCGCCGAGCACCGCGCCGGCTTCCACCGAGGCCAGCTGGTCCTTGTCGCCGAGCAGGATCAGCCGCGCATGGGCCGGCAGGGCGTCGAGCAGGCGCGCCATCATTTCCAGGTCGATCATCGACGCCTCGTCCACCACCAGCACGTCCAACCCCAGCGGATTGCCGGCGTGGTGGCGGAACTGGCGGGTATCCGGGCGGCTGCCGAGCAGGCGGTGCAGGGTCAGCACCTCCTGGGGAATGGCCGCGCGCACCACCGCGTCCACCGCCAGCGTGCGCACCTGCTGGCCGATGGATTCGGTGAGCCGCGCCGCCGCCTTGCCGGTCGGCGCCGCCAGGCGGATGCGCAGCGCCTGCCCCGCCGCCACCGCCGGGGCCTGCAGCAGCGCCAGCAGGCGCACCACGGTGGTGGTCTTGCCGGTGCCGGGGCCGCCGGTGATCAGCGTGAAGCGACCGCGCACGGCCAGCGCGCAGGCGAGCTTCTGCCAGTCGACCCGCGCCGCGTCGGCGGCCGGGAACAGCGCATCCAGCCGCGCGGGCAGGTCGTCCGGCACGGCCAGCGGCTCGGCCAATCGCTGGCGCAGGCTGTGCGCCACGCGCTGTTCGTAGTTCCAGTAGCGGCGCAGGTACAGGCGGCCGTCGCACAGCAGCAGCGGGCGGGCCTGCTGCGCCGGATCGCCACCCTGCCACTGCTCGACCAGCGCGCTGGCGGCCAGCGCCGCCTGCCACTGCGCCAGGTCCAGGCCGGCGAGCAGTTGCGACGGCAGGCGCGTTTCACCGGCCTGTTCCCCTTCGGGCGGAAGGGACAGTGCGAAATCCGGTTCGTCGAGGGTGACGGCCAGGTCCAGACACACATGACCCTGGCCCAACTGGTGACTGGCCAGCGCGGCGGCCAGCAACAGCAGCGGCGAGGCCTGTGGCTCGCGTTCGCGCAGGAAACCGACGAAGGCGCGGTCCAGCGGCCGCAACCAGCCACGGCGCACCCACAGATCCAGTTGGGCGATCAATTGATCGCGCTCGCTCAGCACCTGGGAAAGCAGGGGATAGGCCTCGTCGCGCAGTTGCCGGGCCAACAGATCGAGATTCATGGGCAGACCTCCGCATGGCCGGCAAACAGGCGATCCAGCGCCTCGATCAGCGCGCGTGGCGGCCGTTCGGCATGCACGCCGTGGGCGCCACCGCGCAGGAACAGGTACAGCGCGCCGCCCATGTGCCGCTCGTAGTCGTAGTCGGGCAGGCGCGCCTTGAGCTGGCGGTGCAGGGCCAGCAGGTAGAGCACGTACTGCAGGTCATAGCGCTTCTCCAGCACGGTCCGGCGCATGGCCTCGGCGTCATAGGCGAGCGTGTCGCCGCCCAGCCAGTTGGACTTGTAGTCGGCCACGTAGTAGCGCCCCTCGAACTCGAACACCAGGTCGATGAAGCCCTTGAACAGGCCGTTCAGCCGGCTCGGCGCCAGCGCCGGGCGCGGCGCGCCGTCGAGGGTGTGGGCGCGCACCAGGGCATCGAGGCGCTGCACGTCCACCTGGCGGCTGGAGAACCAGAACTCCATCTCCACCTGGTAGTGGCCGAGATCGGCCAGACGCAGCGGCTGATCGCCGGGGGTCAGCGGCACCTGCAGATAGTCCCCGAGCCAGGCGTCCAGCGGCTCGATCCATTGCTGCCAGCCGCGCAGCTGGCAGCGGCGGGCGAGCATTTCGCGCCGCGCGGCGGGGTTGTCCAGCGCCTCGGCGAAGCCCTCGCGACCGGCCCATTCCAGCAGGCCGTGCAGGAAGGTGCCGGGCTGCGGGCCGCGCGGGAAACGGTGCAGCTCGGCGCCCTCGGCCGCGCCGGCGAACTCGCGGCTTTCCGCATCGTCGTCGTGGATCTTCTGGGCGGCCGGACTGTCCGGGGCCTCGAGCGGCTCGAGCACGTCGTCGCCGGCCAGCGCCAGGGC
The DNA here is from genome assembly GCF_035497915.1 of Pseudomonas sp. Classification (GTDB taxonomy): domain Bacteria; phylum Pseudomonadota; class Gammaproteobacteria; order Pseudomonadales; family Pseudomonadaceae; genus Serpens. The sequence goes on along the minus strand of NZ_DATJCS010000039.1, from coordinate 68,110 downwards.
GCTGTAGGAGGCGATCCACCAGTGTTCCAGGGCGCGCCGTTTGGGCAGGCGCGCCTGCAGCGCGGCGTTGTCGGCGGCCGGCGGCGAGAAGCGTTGCTCGTCGGGCGACGGCGGCGCGGCCAGCTGGATACCGGAATCGGCGGCCCGCAGCGCGCCCAGCCTGGGCGCCAGCTCGAAGGGCTCGCCGCCGGCCAGCACGTAGCCGATGGCCGAACGGTGCAGGCAGGACTCCTTGCCCTGGCGACGCTTGAGCTCGGCCAGCCCCAGCCAGCAGGCGTGCCGGGCGCGGGTCAGCGCCACGTACAGCAGACGCAGGTCCTCGCCCAGGCGCTCGCGGTCGGCGCGGTCCACGGCGGCGGCGTCCGGGCGCAGGTCCACCCGCAGCTCGCCCTGCCCGTCGTGGTAGCGCAGCGGCGGCTCGCCCTCCACCGGGCGGTGCGAGCAGATGAACGGCAGGAACACCAGCGGGTATTCCAGGCCCTTGGACTTGTGGATGGTCACCACGCGCACCAGCGCGTCATCGCTTTCCAGGCGCAGGATCTGCTCCTCGGCGCCCTGCCCCTGGCCGTCCAGGTGTTCGGCCAGGTGGCGGATCAGCGCCTGCTCGCCGTCCAGCTCGCCGGCGGCCTGCTGCAGCAGCTCGGCCAGGTGCAGCAGGTTGGTCAGCGCGCGTTCGCCGTCGTCGCCGGCCATCAGCCGCTGCGGCAGCGCGAAGTCCTGCATCAGGTGGCGCAGCATCGGCAGCACGCCCTGCCGGCGCCATTGCTGGCGGTAGCCGCGGAACTGCATGACCCGCGCTTCCCAGGCCAGTTCGTCCTCGGTGAGCGCGTGCAGCTCGGCCAGCGCGCGGCCGAGGGTGACGGTGGCCAGCGCGGCGCGCAGCAGGCGCTCGTCGTCCGGCTCGGCGCAGGCGCGCAGCCAGGCCAGCACGTCGGCGGCCTCCTGGCTGTCGAACACCGAACTCTTGTCCGACAGGTAGACGCTGCGCACCCCGCGCCGCGCCAGCTGCTGGCGGATGGCCCGGGCTTCGCGGCCGTCGCGCACCAGCACGGCGATGTCCGCCGGACACAGCGGCTGCAACGTGCCGTCGGCGCGCCGGAAACCGGCCTGGCCGACCAGGCCGAGGGTGAGCAGCCGGGTGATCTGCGTGGCGCTGGCGGCGGCCAGTTCGCGCCGGTAGCGCTCGCCGCTGATCGGCGCCGATTCGGCCAGGTGCCAGAGGGTCATCGCCGGCTGGGCCTGCCCGTCGATCTCCAGCGTTTCCGCACGGCCGCGCGCGGCCACGCGGTGGAACGGCAGCGGGTTGCCCGCCTCGCCCTTGAACAGGAAGGCGCCCCGCGGCTGCCGCTCGGCGAACTGGAACAGGCCGTTGACCGCCTCGACCAGCGCCGTGCTGGAGCGGAAGTTGGTGTCCAGGCTGTGGTGGCGGCCTTCGGTGGCGGCGCGCGCCTTCAGGTAGGTGAAGATGTCAGCGCCGCGGAAGGCGTAGATCGCCTGCTTGGGGTCGCCGATCAGCAGGATGGCGCAGTCCTCGCGCGCCTCGCCGATGCCGTAGATGCGCTGGAAGATGCGGTACTGCAGCGGGTCGGTGTCCTGGAATTCGTCGATCAGCGCCATGGGGAACTGCCGGCGGATCACCTCGGCCAGCCGCGCGCCGCTGTCGCCGGCCAGCGCGGCGTCCAGGCGGGTGAGCATGTCGTCGAAGCCGATCTGCGCGCGCTGGCGCTTTTCCCGGTCGAAGCGCTGTTCGATCCACTGCACGGCATGACGCAGCAGCGCCTCGTCGGGATCGGCCAGTTCGGCCAGGGCTTCGCGCAGCTCGGCGATGGCCTGCAGGCAGGGATGTTCGAAAGGCGTGCCCTGCTTCCAGACCTCCAGCAGGCCGTCCGCGGTCAGCCGCGCAAAGCCGGTGCCGAGATCCAGCTTCACCGCCTCGGGATCGCTGGCCCAGGCCTTGAGCGCGTCGCACCAGCCGTTGTACCAGCGCGCCTGCAGGCGACGGCCGTCCACGACCTTGCGGGCGCAGGCGTCATCCAGCAGCGTGCGCAGCTCCTCGGCCCACAGCGCCCAGGGTTCCTTGAGCGCGGCCAGGCGCTGGCCACGCTCGGCCAGCGCGGTTTCGATCAGCGCGCGGATATCGGCATGCGCCACGCCGAGGCTCAGCCCGAGCAGCGGCCGCACCCGCTCGCGCAGCGCGGCGGGGCTGCCCCAGTGCTGGTGCACCCAGGCCAGCGCGGCGCCGCGCAGCGGGTAGAAGTGTGCGCGCCAGAAGTCGTTCACCACCTCGGCCAGCAGGTCGCTCTGGTCGGTTTCCAGGGTCTGGGTGAACAGGCTGCCGCTGTCGAAGGCATGCTCGCGCAGCATGCGCTGGCACCAGCTGTGGATGGTGGACACGGCGGCCTCGTCCATCCACTGCGCGGCGGTGTCCAGGCGCAGGGCGCAGCGCGGCCAGTCGGTTGGCGGGTATTCGTTGCGCAGGGCGACCAGCAGCTCGTCCGGGTCGGCCAGTTCACCTCGGAAATGCCGGGCGCTCTGCGCCAGGCGCGTGCGGATGCGGTCACGCAGCTCCTGGGTGGCCGCTTCGGTGAAGGTCACCACGAGGATCTCCGGCGGCAGCAGCGAACGGCCGAAGCCGCGTGCTTCGCCGCCGTGGCCGAGCACCAGGCGCACGTACAGTGCGGAGATGGTGAAGGTCTTGCCGGTGCCGGCGCTGGCCTCGATCAGCCGGCTGCCCTTGAGCGGCAGGTCCAGCGCCAGGTTGGGTTTGTCACTCATGCCGGCACCTCCAGTGCCTGCCAGTCGGCCGCCACCAGCGGGCCGTACAGGGCGTTCCACAGATCGCGTGCGCCGTCGACCGCCAGCAGGCTGTCGTAGTCGGCGAAGTAGCGGCGCAGGTCGGCGCTTTCGTCGCGCTCGCCGGGCGTCCGGAAGGCGCCTTCATAGGCGCTGCGGCCCGCCTCGTCGGCGCCTTCCAGCAGGTAGGCGCAGGCGGTCTTCGGCGCCAGTGGCAGCGGTTGCTGCAGGTTGCGCAGCCAGGCATCCAGCAGCGCGCGCAGCGCGCTTTCCGCCGTTGCCACGGGCAGCGGCGCCAGCAGCAGGCCGCCGTCGCTGCCGAGCAGGACGGTGTGCAGCGGCACGCGACCGGCGCTGGCCAGCAGGTGCGCTACCCAGGGGCGCATCAGGTGGTGCCATTTGCGCTTCTTCGGCTGCAGGCCCAGCGCGCCGGGCTGCACCCGCAGGCTGAGCAGTTCGCCCAGGGCATTGCGGCGCAGCCCGGGCAGCCAGCCGCCAACCGTCAGCTCGCCGTGCTGGAAGCTCACCGCCTGGGGCGAGGCCACCGCCTCGGGCCACAGCGTCAGCAGATGCCGGCGGGCCTCCAGCAGGTCCGGCAGCGGTTCCAGCAGCGCCGCGCCATGCAGCTCGCCGAACCCGGACAGCGGCAGCAGGCCGCTGCGCTGCAGCAGCGCGGCCTGCTGGTGCAGACGCTGGCGGACAGCCTCCGCGTCTGCCTCGTCGAGGGCCGCGCGCAGCAGCGCGTCGCGCAGCGTGTGGCGCTGCAGGCCGTCCAGCTCGAAGCATTCCGCATCCGGCGGCGGCGGGTCGCCGTCGCGCAGGTGGAGCTTCAGGCGCAGCTGATGGAACTGGCGCAGCGGGTTGCGCAGGAAGTCCTGCAGGGTTTCCAGCTCGAGGGCGCCGTCCACCGGGTACGGCGGCAGGTCGCCTTCCGGCTGCTTGCCCGCTTCACCCTGGTGCAGCGCCAGCCATTCGCCGGCGTAGCTGAACAGCTCGCCATCGGCGCCGAAATACGCGGCGTTGAACGGCTGCAGCGGGTGTTCGCAGGTCAGCGCCGCGAGCAGCGCTTCGTCATCATCTTCCCGGCCGGCCAGCCGCCAGCCGGCGGCCAGGTGGTCGCGCAGCTGACCGATCAGCACCGACGGCGGCTTCGCGCTGTTGTCGCGCACGCTGCGGCCGATCCAGCTGACGTACAGCTGCTCGCGCGCCGAGAGCAGAGCTTCGAGCAGCAGGTAGCGGTCGTCCTCGCGACGCGAGCGGTCGCCGGGGCGGTAGTCGCCGCCCATCAGGTCGAAGTCCAGTGGCGCCTGGGTGCGCGGGTAGTCGCCGTCGTTCATGCCCAGCAGGCAGACCACGCGGAACGGAATGGCGCGCATCGGCATCAGGGTGCAGAAGTTCACCGCGCCGCTGAGGAAGCGCTGGCCGAGGCTGGGCTGGTCCAGCGCGCCGAGCCAGGCCTCGCGCACCACGGTGAGCGGCAGTTCCTCGTGCAGCCCGGCCTCGCGGCACTGCTCCAGCCAGCCCTCCAGGGCCTGGAGCAACTGGCTGAGCAGCAGCTCGTCCTGCTCGTCGCTCGGGCGCAGGAACACCTCCAGCAGCGCACGCAGGCGTTCGCCCCACTGCGGCGCGGTGGCCGGCCGGGAGAGTTCCCGCCAGGCCAGCTGCAGGCGCTCGACCAGGGTGACCAGCGGGCCGAGCAGCGCCGCATCCAGACCGCCGATCTCGGCGTAGGGCTCGATGCCGTCCAGCGGCGCGCCCTCGCCTACCGCGTAGCCGAGCAGCATGCGACGCAGGCCAAACAGCCAGCTGTTCTGCTCCAGATTCGCCGGCACGCCGAAGCGCTGGCGCTGCGCGGCGTCCAGCCCCCAGCGCACGCCGGCGCCCTCGATCCAGCGGTGCAGCTGCGGCAGGTCGCCCTCGGCGATGGCAAAGCGCGCGCGCAGCGCCGGCACGTCCAGCAGGTCGAGGATCTCGCTGACCGCGAAGCGGCTGTCCGGCAGGTTGAGCAAATGCTCGACGGCGATCAGCAGCGGCTCGCGGCCGCGCCGACCCTGGTCGGCCAGGGTGAAGGGGATGAAGCGCGCATCGTCGCGACCGAGCCGACCGAACACCGCCTGGATGTGCGGGGTGTAGCGGTCGATGTCCGGCACCATGACGATCACGTCGCGCGGATGCAGGCCGGGGTCGGCGCTGAAGCGTGCCAGCAGCTGGTCGTGGAGGATCTCCACCTCGCGCTGCGGGCTGTGGGCGATGTGGAAGCGCAGCGAGCGGTCCCGCTGCGGCTCCAGCGCGGGCCAGCGTTCGCGGGTCTCGGCCAGCGGGCGCAGTTCGAGGATGTCGTCCTGCAGCTGGCCGAGCAGCGTGGCCGGCGCGTCCTCGCTGAACAGGTCGATGCGCTGGGCAGGAAACAGCGCGCGGTAATCGTCGGGGCTGTCGTAGCTGTCCAGCAGGTTGATGTAGTCGCGGCCCTGCTTGCCCCAGGCGGCCAGCAGCGGCTGGGCGTGCTGGTGCAGCAGCTCGGCCGGCAGGTCGGCGGGCATGTCGGGACGCCGCTGCTGGCGGCGGTACTGATGGCGCAGCAAATCCTTGTCGGCCACGATGTCCGCCCAGTGATGACGGCTGGGGTTGTGCACGCAGAGCAGCACCTGGCTGAAGCGCGCCAGGGCGCCGAGGGCTTCCAGCGCCTGGGCCGGCAGCGAGGAAATGCCGAACACGATCACCCGGCGCGGCAGGCCGCGCGGCGCTTCGTTCAGCTCGCGCAGCCGGGCGAGGAAGCGCCGGTGCACGCCGGCGCGGCTCTGCGCCAGGCCCTCGGCGCCCACGTCGGCGAGCAGCGCGCGCCACAGTTCGGCCTGCCAGCGCTGTTCCTCGCCCAGCGCCTGCTGCTGGCCGTTGGCCTTGCGCAACTGGTCGCGGCCGGCGGCCCAGTCCTCCAGCCAGTCGGCGCGGTATACCTGATACTGGTCGAACAGGTCGGCCAGGCGCTCGGCCAGCTGGTGGCGCTTGCGCAGGTCGTCGTCCTCGGCGAGGAAGCGGCGCAGCGGGGTGAAGCTGTCGCGCTCCAGCAGCGCCGGCAGCAGGCGCATCAGCCGCCAGGTCAGCGGGCCCTTGTCGAGCACGGACACACGGGGAATCGCCTCGCGGCCGAGCACCGTGCGGTAGGCCTGCCAGAGAAAGGCGGCCGGCAACTGCACGTCGATGGCCGCGGCGATGCCGCAGCCGCCGCCGTCCTCGCGCGGGTCCTCGGCCAGCGCCTGCTTGAGCCACTGCGCCACGCCGTTGCTGTGCACCAGCACCACTTCGTTTTCCAGCGGGCGCAGCGGGTAGCGCCCCATCCAGGCCACCGCCAGTTCGCGCAGCGCGTCCAGGCGGTTGCCGTGGACGATCATGAAGCCGGGCGTCAGGGGCTGATCTGCGGTCATGGAGTGTCCTCATCCTCGAAGACCGCCATGGTAGTGGCTAAGCGCGACGGGACACAGGCTGGACGGACGGACAGGTAAAGTTTTCGCACGGATACGCGGGCCACATTCCTGCGCTGGCGCAAACGCGCAGTCATGGCGCATGGCTATACTGGCCCGCCCATCGGCCCCGACACACCTCTGCCATGCCCTCCATCTACCAGCTCAAACCCCGTTTCCAGGCCCTGTTGCGCCCGCTGGTGCGGCGCCTGCACGGCGCCGGGATCACCGCCAACCAGGTCACCCTGGCCGCCTGCGCCGGCTCGCTGGCGATTGCCGCGCTGGTGGCGGTTTTTGCCGAACAGCGCTGGCTGTTCGCGCTGATTCCGCTGTGGATGTTCCTGCGCATGGCGCTGAACGCCATCGACGGCATGCTCGCCCGCGAGTTCGACCAGCAGACCGCCCTGGGCGCCTACCTCAACGAGCTGTGCGACCTGGTCTCGGACACCGCGCTCTACCTGCCCTTCGTGCTGCTGCCCGGCGTGAGTCCGGCGTGGCTGGGGCTGGTGCTGCTGCTCGCGCTGCTCAGCGAGTACGCCGGGGCGATGGGCCCGCTGGCCGGCGCCTCGCGCCGCTACGATGGCCCGATGGGCAAGAGCGACCGGGCCTTCTGCTTCGGCGTGCTGGGCGCCGGGGTCGCCGCCGGCCTGCTGCCGGCGGCCTGGATCAACGGCGTACTGCTGCTGCTCGCCGCCCTGCTGCTGCTCACGCTGGTCAACCGGGTACGCCTGGGCGTGGCGCAGGTGGCGGCCGCCAGGGACTGATTGTTTCATCGAAAGGATTTCTCACGATGCGCGACTACCAGAAACACACCTTCGCCAGCCACGACGGCCTGGAACTCTTCTACCGCCACTGGCCGGCGACCGACACTGGCCAGCCGCGCCGCGCCCTGGTGCTGTTCCACCGTGGCCACGAGCATTCCGGGCGCATGGCGCACCTGGCCGACGAGCTGGACCTGCCGGGCTTCGACATCTTCGCCTGGGACGCCCGCGGCCTCGGCCAGTCGCCCGGCCCGCGTGGCGACAGCCCGAGTTTCGGCACCAGCGTGCGCGACGTGCAGAGCTTCATCGCCCACCTGCGCGACCAGCACGACATCGCCGAGCAGGACATGGTGGTGCTGGCGCAGAGTGTCGGCGCCGTGCTGGTGGCCACCTGGGCCCATGACTACGCGCCGAACATCCGCGCCCTGGTGCTCGCCTCGCCGGCGTTCAGGGTCAAGCTGTACGTGCCCTTCGCCCGCCCAGGTCTGAAACTGCTGAGTGCGCTGCGCGGCAATTTCTTCGTCAACAGCTACGTCAAGGCGCGCTTTTTGACCCACGACCCGGCGCGCATCGCCAGCTTCGAGGCCGACCCGCTGATCACCCGACCGATCTCGGTGAACCTGCTGCTCGGCCTGTACGAGGCCGCCGAACGGGTGGTGGCCGATGCCCAGGCGATCCAGATTCCCACCCAGCTGCTGGTTTCCGGCGCCGACTTCGTGGTGCACCGCCGGCCGCAGGAACAGTTCTTCGAGCGCCTGGGCACCCTGCGCAAGGAATTGCACGTGCTGCCCGGCTTCTTCCACGACACCCTGGGCGAGCGCGACCGGGGGCCGGTACTGGAGCGAGTCAGGCGCTTCGTGCTCCAGCAGTTCGAGCAGCCGCCGGCGCGGCCCGCGCTGCTGGACGCCGACCGCCTCGGCGCCAGCTGCGCGGAGGCCGAGGCGCTGGCCACGCCGCTGCCGGCGCACTCGCCGCGCGGCCTGTACTGGCGTCTGACCCGCGCCGGCCTGAAGGTCGGCGCGCGGCTGTCGCGGGGCGTGAAGCTGGGCTTCGACACCGGCTTCGATTCCGGCAGCACGCTGGACTACGTGTACCGCAACACCCCCAGCGGACTGGGCGGCCTCGGCCGGGCGATCGACAAGACCTATCTGGACTCCATCGGCTGGCGCGGCATCCGCCAGCGCAAGCTGCATGTCGAGGAACTGCTGCGCCTGGCCATGGCACGGCTGCGCGCACAGGGCCGGCCGGTGCATATCCTCGATATCGCCGCCGGGCATGGCCGCTACATCCTCGAAGCGCTGCAGGGGGTCGAGCCACTGCCCGAGTCGATCCTGCTGCGCGATTACAGCGAACTCAACGTGCGCGACGGGCAGGCACTGATCGAGGCCAAGGGCTTGGGCCAGATCGCCCGTTTCGTCAAAGGCGACGCCTTCGACTGCGCCGACCTGGCCGGCGTGGAACCCCGGCCGAGCCTGGCGGTGGTCTCCGGCCTGTATGAGCTGTTCGGCGACAACCAGTTGGTCGGCAATTCCCTGGCCGGGCTGGCCGCCGCCGTGCCGCCGGGTGGCTACCTGGTGTACACCGGCCAGCCCTGGCACCCGCAGCTGGAGCTGATCGCCCGCGCCCTGACCAGCCACCGCGACGGCCAGCCGTGGGTGATGCGCCGGCGCAGCCAGGCGGAGATGGACCAACTGGTCGCCGCCGCCGGTTTTCGCAAGCTGGAACAGCGCATCGACGAGTGGGGCATCTTCAGCGTATCGCTGGCCCAGCGGGTGGACGGATGACTGCGTCCCGCCCCTGGCGCCGCGCGCTGGGCTGGCTGACGCTGCTGGCGCCGTTCTTCTTCGCCAGCTACGGGCTGGCCACCTGGGTGACCAGCCAGCGCGACGACGTCGGCAGCCTGGTGTTCGCCTGGGAAAGCCACATGCCGTTCTGGGCCTGGAGCATCGTGCCCTACTGGTCGATCGACCTGCTCTACGGCCTGTCGCTGTTCCTCTGTTTGACCCGTCTGGAGCTGGACCGCCACGCCCTGCGCCTGCTCACCGCGCAGCTGGTGGCGGTGGCCTGCTTTCTGCTCTGGCCGCTGCGTTTCACCTTCAGCCGCCCGGAGATGGACGGCGTGTTCGGCCTGCTGTTCGAGCTGCTCGGCGCCTTCGACAAGCCGTTCAATCAGGCTCCTTCGCTGCACATCGCGCTGCTGGTGATTCTCTGGGTCTGCTATGCCCGGCATGTGCCGGGACCGTGGCGCTGGCTGCTGCATGGCTGGTTCGCACTGATCGGCGTCTCCGTGCTCACCACCTGGCAGCACCATTTCATCGACCTGCCCACCGGCGCGCTGCTCGGCTGGCTGTGCGTCTGGCTGTGGCCGCAGCAAGGACCGAGCCCGCTGCGCCAGGCGCGCCTCGCCGTATCCCCGGAACGCCGGCGCCTGGCGCTGCGCTATGCGCTGGGCGGCGCCCTGTGCGCCGTTCCGGCGTTTGCGCTGGGCGGCGCCTGGTTGTGGCTGTGCTGGCCGGCCGTGGCGCTGCTGCTGGTGGCGCTGAACTACGCGCTGCTCGGTGCGCAAGGGTTTCAGAAGGGCGCCGATGGCCGGCTGAGCACGGCGGCCGGCTGGCTGCTGGCGCCCTATCTGCTCGGCGCCTGGCTGAATTCCCGCCTGTGGACATTTCGCCGGCCGGCGCCGGATGAGGTGTGCGACGGCGTCTGGCTGGGCCGGCTGCCCAGCGCGCGCGAGCTGGCGCGCAGCCCGTTCCGCTCCGTGGTGGATCTCTGCGCCGAGCTGCCGCTTACCCCACAGGGCCGCCACTACCGCTCGATTCCGGTGCTCGATCTGACCGCGCCGAGCCTCGACGATTGCCTGGCGGCGGCCGAGGCCATCGAGCAGGCGCGCCGGCAGGGGGCCACGCTGGTGTGCTGCGCCCTCGGCTACTCGCGCAGCGCCACCGCGCTGGCCGCCTGGCTGCTGCTCAGTGGTCGCGCCGCCGACGTGGACGCCGCGCTGGCCCTGCTGCGCGGCGCCCGGCCGCGCATCGTGCTGCACGAAGCGCATCTGCGCGTGTTGCGGCAACTGCCGGCACGCCACGCGGTTCTTCCAGCGGAGCCGGTAGATGTCTGAGCCTTGCGCCGCCGTGTGCGCCAGCCTGCTGCGCCAGGGCCGCACGCTGGAGCGGGCCAGCCGCCTGCTGGGGCTGACCGGTCTGCTGGCCGGCGGCGCCCAGGCGTTGAGCGGTCCGCCGCACTTGCCGTTCGGCCTGCTCTGCCTGGGCGTGTTCCTGCTCTGGCTGGCGCAGCTCTACTGGGCGCTGCGGGTGGCCTTCGACGCCGAGCTGTTCGACCGGCTGGCCGGTAGCGACACCCCGTTGCCGACTCTCGATGGCGCGCTGCGCGAACTGGGCCTGAAACCGGCCGCCCAGGACAGCCGCACGCTGCCGGCCCGTTGCCAGGCCGCGCTGCGCCTGCTGCGCAGGCAGGGCGTGCTGCTGGCTGCCCAGGGACTGCTGGCCGGCGCTGCGCTGCTGGCCGTTCTGACGATCTGAAGGAATCCACCCATGCTGAGCCGACTCTGCGCCTTCACCATCACCTCCGCCGCGCGCCTGCTGACCGGCGCGCGCAGCCTGTGGCTGGGCTGCCGGCCCGAGGCGGTGCAACGCATCTACTTCGCCAACCACAGCAGCCATATCGACTTCCTGCTGCTCTGGGCGGCGCTGCCGGCGCCGCTGCGCGCGCGCACCCGGCCGGTGGCCGGCGCCGACTACTGGCTGAAGAGCCCGCTGCGCCGCTACCTGATCACCCGGGTGTTCAACGGCGTACTGGTCGACCGGGCCGGCGACGCCGGCGGCAATCCCCTGCAGCCGCTGCTCGACGCGCTGGCGCAGGGCGATTCGCTGATCTTCTTCCCGGAGGGCACGCGCAACCGCGAGGAAGGCCTGCTGCCGTTCAAGAGCGGGCTGTATCACCTCGGCCGGGCGCATCCACAGGTGGAGCTGGTGCCCGTGTGGATCGCCAACCTCAATCGGGTGATGCCCAAGGGCCGCGCGCTGCCGCTGCCGCTGCTGTGCACCCTGAGCTTCGGCGCCCCACTGCCCGTTGGCGACGACGACAAGACGAGTTTCCTCGAAGGCGCCCGAGGGGCGCTGCTGGCCCTGGCCCCGGAGCACCTCTGAGATGGATCCACATACCCTGCTGTTGTTCGCCGGCATCGGCGCCCTGCTGCTGATCGCCTCGCTGGTCGGTTTCCTGCTCAAGCACCGGACCCGCGAGCCAAGCCCGACCATCGACAACCTCAATGCGCGCATCGCCGCCTGGTGGGTGATGGTGCTGGTGATCGGCGGCGCCTTCCTGCTCGGCCATGTGGCGGTGATCCTGCTGTTCGCCCTGGTGTCGTTCTATGCGCTGCGCGAATTCATCACCCTGACGCCGACCCGGCAGAGCGACTACTGGCCGCTGCTGGCGGCCTTCTACGTGGTGCTGCCGGTGCAGTACCTGCTGATCGGTTACAGCTGGTACGGGCTGTTCTCGATCTTCATCCCGGTCTATGTGTTCCTGCTGCTGCCGATCCTCGCCTCGCTGGGCGGCGACACCACGCGCTTCCTGGAGCGCGCCTCCAAGGTGCAGTGGGGGCTGATGATCGCGGTGTTCTGCATTTCCCACGTGCCGGCGCTGCTGACCCTGCAGATCGCCGGCTACGAGGGGCGCAACCTGTTGCTGATCGCCTGGCTGGTGCTGGTGGTGCAGCTGTCCGACGTGCTGCAGTACGTGTGCGGCAAGCTGGCCGGCAAGCGCAAGATCGCGCCCTTGCTGTCGCCGTCGAAGACCGTGGAGGGGTTCGTGGGCGGCGTCGCCTTGTCCACGCTGATCGGCGCGCTGCTGTGCTGGATCACGCCGTTCAGCTTCTGGCAGGCGCTGGGCATCGCCTTGATCGTCAATCTGCTCGGCTTCTTCGGCGGGCTGGTGATGAGCGCCATCAAGCGCGACCGCGGGGTGAAGGACTGGGGGCACATGATCGAGGGCCACGGCGGCATGCTCGATCGGCTGGATTCGGTGTGCTTCGCCGCGCCGATCTTCTTCCACCTGGTGCGCTACTTCTGGACCTGATTACTCCAGCACCCTGACCTTCGCCGCGCCCAGCGCGTAGGCCGCATCGGCCGCCGCGTTGCTGGCCGCCTCGACGCGCAGGCGGCCGTCGACTTCCAGCGGCGCGTAGATGTCGTCGATGCGGATGCCCCTGGGGTAGCGCACCAGCACGATCTGGTTCGGTGGCGGCGGTGGCACGTGGATGCAGGCGCCCGGATAGGGCACCAGGAAGAACTCGACGAAGCGTCCCTGTGCGTCGCTTTCCAGCGGCACCGGGTAGCCGGCCAGGCGGATCTCCCGGTTGTCCAGCGCCGTCACGGTGCGGGTCGAGTACATCACCTCGGGCAGGCCGGGCGCCTGCTTCAGATAGCCGCCCCCGTCGCTGAAGCCCTGGGCCTCGGCGCCGTCGTGTTCGATCTCCGGCATGGCCTCCAGCGCCGCCAGGTCCTCGGGCGGCAGCAGCTCGAGCCAGTCCAGCTCGGCGGGAGCGGCGTGCAGGGTCAGGGACAAGGTGAACAGCAGCAGGGTGACAAGGCTTCGCATGGACGACTGGCTCATGAACAGGACGGGGCCGCGCGCGACCCCGACAAAGACAACGGCGTGAGGGTCAGGTTCGCTTGCGCGTCACCATGCCATAGATCACCAGCAGGATGATCGCGCCAATCACCGCGCCGATGAATCCGGCCGGTTCGCCAGCGTCGTAGAAGCCCACCGCCTGGCCGCCGTAGGTGGCCAGCAGGGCGCCGCCGATGCCCAGCAGGATGGTCATGATCCAGCCCATGCTGTCGTCGCCCGGTTTGAGGAAGCGCGCGATCAGGCCAACGATCAGGCCGATGATGATGGTTCCGATGATGCCCATGAATCCTCCGTCCCGACGGGGGTTGCGTGGCGGACGCCACTCCGTTGCTTGGGACCGTGAGGGGGCGGGGCAGTTCGCGGCTCTGCGCAAAGCGGTGTTGATGTGCCATTGCGGGGGTTGCTACCCCTCTCCCCAGCCCTCTCCCGCAAGGGGAGAGGGAGTGGTGCCCCATGGCGGAGTCCTTGCTCCCATGTTGCCGGCTTGCACAATGGTTTCCCCTCTCCCCTCGCGGGAGAGGGGCCAGGGGAGCGGGGGCAGTTCTCAGCCCTTGGCGATCAGCGCCTGAACCTCGGCGATGCGGGCCTGCAGCGTGGCGGAATCCTTGCAGCGCAGGGTGGCGTGGCCGACCTTGCGGCCCGCCTTGAACGCCTTGCCGTAGTGGTGCAGGTGGCAGTCGGCGATACGGATGACCTGCTCGGTCGGCGGCACCGAACCGAGGAAGTTGACCATCGCGCTTTCGCCTACCTTGGCGGTCGAACCCAGTGGCAGGCCGGCGACGGCGCGCAGGTGGTTCTCGAACTGGCTGCACTCGGCGCCTTCGATGGTCCAGTGCCCGGAGTTGTGCACACGCGGGGCGATCTCGTTGGCCTTCAGGCCACCGTCCACCTCGAAGAACTCGAAGGCCAGTACGCCGACGTAATCCAGCTTGGTCAGCACACGGCTGATGTAGTCCTCGGCCAGCGTCTGCAGCGGATGCGCGCTGCTGGCGATGGACAGGTTCAGCACGCCACCCACGTGGGTGTTGTGGGACAGCGGGTAGAAGCGGGTTTCCCCGTCGCGACCGCGCACCGCCACCAGCGACACCTCGCCGGTAAAGGGTACGAAGCCTTCGAGGATGCAGGGCACGCTGCCCAGCTCGGCGAAGGCGCCGGTCACGTCGGCGGGCTGGCGCAGCACCTTCTGGCCCTTGCCGTCGTAGCCCAGGGTACGGGTCTTGAGCACCGCCGGCAGGCCGATGGCGGCCACCGCGGCGTCCAGGTCGGCCTGCGACTGGATGTCGGCGAAATCGGGGGTGGGAATGCCCAGTTCCTTGAACAGGGACTTCTCGAACCAGCGGTCGCGGGCGATGCGCAGGGGCTCGGCGGCCGGGTACACCGGCACGTACTTCGCCAGGAAGGCGACGGTTTCCGCCGGCACGTTCTCGAACTCGAAGGTCACCAGATCGACGCTCTCGGCCATGCGGCGCAGCGCCTCAGGGTCGTCGTAGCCGCCCAGCAGATGCTCGCCCAGCGCGGCGGCGCAGGCGTCCGGCGCCGGGTCGAGGAAGACGAAGTTCATGTCCAGCGGCGTACCCGCCAGCGCCAGCATGCGACCCAGCTGGCCGCCACCGATTACACCGATTTTCATGTTCGCGTTCCTAACTAACGTCTCAGGCCTGACGGGGGTCCGGGTTGTCCAGCACCGTGTTGGTCTGGTCTTCGCGGAACTGCTTGAGCGCCGCATGGTACTGCGGATGCTTGCCGCCGAGGATGCTCGCCGCCAGCAGCGCGGCGTTGATGGCGCCGGCCTTGCCGATGGCCAGGGTGGCGACCGGGATGCCGCCGGGCATCTGCACGATGGACAGCAGCGAGTCCACGCCGGAGAGCATCGACGACTGCACCGGCACGCCGAGCACCGGCAGGTGGGTCTTGGCCGCGCACATGCCCGGCAGGTGGGCGGCGCCGCCGGCACCGGCGATGATCACCTCGATGCCGCGTTCCTCGGCCTGCTCGGCGTACTGGAACAGCAGATCCGGGGTGCGGTGCGCGGACACCACCTTCACCTCGTGGGGAATGCCGAGCTTTTCCAGCATTTCCACCGTATGACTCAGGGTGCTCCAATCGGACTTGGAACCCATGATCACGCCAACCAGTGCGCTCATCCTCGTGCCTCTTTGCGGTGCGCCAGGCGGCGCGCTCAAAAACCAACAAGCCACGCGGATCGGGCGTGGCTTGTCATGTCGGGGCAAACCAGCGGGCCGGCTGGCTTGAAGGCGCGGCATTATACCGGAAAGGCGCGGCTGTCGCGCCTGTGGCTTGTCGGACCCGCCGGCTAGGCGTCGTGCAGATCGAGCAGCGCTTCGGGATGCCGTGCGGCCACGCGCAGCAGGGTCTGCGCCGCGCCAGTGGGCTGCCGGCGGCCCTGCTCCCAATCCTGCAGGGTCCGCAGACTGACCCCCAGCAATTCGGCGAAGGCGCTCTGCGTCATGCCCGTCCGGGCGCGCGCCTCTGCGGCCGGGGTCAGCCGTACTTCGGTCCGGCGCGCGGCTTGACCGGCCTTCATCTGGCGAACGGACTGGAGCAGGTCCGCCTGGAATTGCTCGAATTCCTTATCCATCGCTAATCGCCTCTTTCAGCTGCTTGAGAAAGGCCACGGGAAGGTTGTCGAAGCGCGCCTTGGCGTAGGCGATCAACAGCCAGATTTGCCCTTGCGGCAGAGCGTTGTAGTAGATGACCCGCACCCCGCCCCGCTTACCCGTCCCGGGCCGTGACCAGCGCACCTTGCGCAACCCGCCGCTGCCGGGAATGACGTCACCCGCCAGCGGATTGGCCGCCAGCCAGGCGATAAACGCCTCTCGCTCGCCATCCTCCCAGATCGTCTCGGCATAGCGCACGAAGATGTCGGTTTCGATGACGGTGTACATGACGAAGGAAGGTACGGCGATGCCGTATTCATGACAAGTACCGAGCAGCGGGAACGCCCCGCCATTTGCTGCCACACTCTGCGAGCCGCTTCGTTACCCGGAGATCCCCCATGACGCGCCTCGTTTCCCTTCTGTTGCTCAGCCTGAGCCTGTTTTCCGTCGGCCCGCTGCAGGCCGCCCGGCTGGAGGCCGCCGCCGTGGCCGCGCCGGACCGGCATTCGGCCGAAGTCGCCGCCCAGGTGCTGCGCCGCGGCGGTAACGCGGTGGATGCCGCGGTGGCCACCGGCTTCGCCCTGGCGGTGACCCACCCGGAAGCCGGCAACATCGGCGGTGGCGGCTTCATGACCCTGTTCGTGGAGGGCCAGGCCTACTTCCTCGACTACCGCGAGATGGCGCCGCAGGGCGCGCGGCGCGACATGTATCTGGATGAAAGCGGCGAGGTAGTGCCAGACCTCAGCACCGTCGGCGCCAAGGCCGCCGGCGTGCCCGGCACGGTGATGGGCCTGTGGGAGGCGCATCGCCGCTTCGGCAGCCTGCCCTGGGCCGAACTGCTGACCCCGGCCATCGTGCTGGCGCGCCAGGGCTTCATCGTCGACGAGCGGCAGGTGGCGGAGCGCGACGGGGCGGCGAAATTCTTCGCCGGACGTACCAATTTCGAGCGCTACTTCGGCGGCATGCAGGCCGGCAAGCGTTTCGTGCAGGAGGAGCTGGCGCAGACCCTGGAGCGCATCGCCGACCAGGGTCCGGAGGATTTCTACCGTGGCCGCACCGCCGAGCTGCTGGTGGCGCAGATGCAGCGCAGCGACGGGCTGATCCGCGCCACCGACCTGCACGCCTATCGCGCCATCTGGCGCGAGCCGCTGCGCTTCGACTGGCAGGGCCAGGTGGTCTACACCGCGCCGCCGCCCAGCTCCGGTGGCATCGCCCTGGCGCAGCTGCTGGGCATCAAGGCGCTGCGCGAGCAGGACTTCGCCGGCGTGCCGCTCAACTCGGCGCGCTACGTGCACCTGCTGGCGGAAATCGAGAAGCGCGTGTTCGCCGACCGCGCCGACTACCTGGGCGACCCGGATTACTTCGAAGTGCCCACCGCGCAGCTGACCGCCCCCGAGTACCTGCAGCGGCGCGCGGCGGAGATCGATCCGCAACGCATCTCACCCACCGAGGCGGTACGCCCGGGGCTGGAGTCGCCGCAGACCACGCACTTCTCCATTATCGATGCCGACGGCAACGCGGTAAGCAATACCTATACCCTGAACCTGGATTTCGGTAACGGGCTGGTGGTGGAGGGCGCCGGCTTCCTGCTCAACAACGAGATGGACGACTTCAGCGCCAAGCCCGGCGTGGCCAACGCCTTCGGGGTGATCGGCAGCGACGCCAACGCCATCGACGCCGGCAAGCGCATGTTGTCGTCGATGAGCCCGACGGTGCTGACCCGCGACGGGGCGGTGACGCTGGCCATCGGCACGCCCGGCGGCTCGCGGATCTTCACCACCGTCTTCCAGGTGCTCAGCAACATCTACGACCACGGGCTGCCGCTGCCCGAGGCGCTGAAGGCGCAGCGCGTGCATCACCAACTGCTGCCCAGGGACACGATCTTTCTCGACCCCCATTCGCCGCTCAAGGGCCAGGCCGCCCAGGAGCTGCGGGCGATGGGCTACACGCTGACCGAGCAGGGCTGGCCGATGGGCGACGTGCAGGCGGTGCAGGTGCTCGACGGTCGCCCGCTGCCGGCTTCCGACCCGCGCGGACGGGGCGAGACGCGGGTGGTGGAAGTCAGCCGCGCGCCGCAGGCGGAGGGCGCAGCGCCGGTTGTCGAGCCGGCGTTGTAGGGCGACCTCCTGCCAACGCCGAACCCTGTAGGGCCGGGTTTACGCCGGCCGATGGAGGTCGGAACGACTCGAAGGCGTGGAATGCAGCGCCGCTGGCCGGCGGCCCTACACAGGGTCGGAGCCGTACCCGCTTCCTGCCAACACAGAACCCTGTAGGGCCGGACCTACCCGGCCGGGTTTACCCCGGCCGACGGAGGTCGGAACGACACGAAGGCGTGGAATGCAGCGCCGCTGGCCGGCGTAAAGCCGGCCCTACAGAGGGTCGGAGCCGTACCCACTTCTCCTGCCAACCAGAACCCTGTAGGGCCTGACCTACCCGGCCGGGTTTACCCCGGCCGGCGCGGGTCGGAGCGACTCGAAGGTGGTGGAACCTTCAGCGCCGCTGGCCGGCGTAAAGCCGGCCCTACAGGGATCTCAGGCGGGTTCGGCGCCCGCCTCCATCAGCTTGCGCCACAGCAGCCGCACCTGGGCCTTGCGGACCAGGGCGCAGCGGTGCAGGCGGATCTCCAGCGGCACGCGCCAGCTGGCATCGCCGCATTCCACCAGTTCGCCGCGCGTCAGCTCGGCTTCCACGCTCAGGCGCGGCACCCAGGCGACGCCCAGGCCCTGCAGCGCCATGCTCTTCAGGCTGTCGGCCATCGCCGTCTCGTAGACGGTGACGTAGCGCAGGTTGCGCTGGCGCAGCAGCGCGCCCACCGAACGGCCCAGGAAAGCGCCGGCGCTGTAGGCGAGCAACGGCACGCTGGCGCTGTCGTTCAGGTCGAACAGCGGCCGGCCCTGCGCATCCGGTGCGCACACCGGAATGATCTCGCTGTTGGCCAGGTGCAGCGAGGGGAAGATCTCCGGGTCCATCTGCAGCACGGCGTCCGGATCATGGAACGCCAGCATCAGGTCGCAGGTGCCCTCGCGCAGCGCATGCACCGCCTCGCCCACGTTGGTGGCCACCAGCCGCGAGGCGAAATGGATGCCCTCGTTGCGCAGGCCGGCCACCCACTGGGGGAAGAAGCCCAGCGCCAGCGAGTGCGCGGCGGCCACCTGCAGCACCTCGCCCTGCTGGCCCTCCAGGTGATGCAGGTGACGCAGCGCCTCGCCGAGCTGCTCGACCACGTTGCGCGCGGTGACCAGGAACAGCTGGCCCGCCTCGGTGAGCTCCACCGGCGTATGGCTGCGGTTGACCAGCGTCAGCCCGAGCACCTCCTCCAGGCTGCGGATGCGCCGACTGAAGGCCGGCTGGGTCACGAAACGCCGCTCGGCGGCCTTGGAAAAGCTGCGCGTGGTGGCCAGCGCGACAAAATCCTCCAGCCACTTGGTCTCCAGATTCATGCCATCCCTCGCTCTGCTCACGGGCCTGGAAAAGTCACAGCAAGGTTATGCCGTTTGTGCATAGGACAGCAATTAAAGGCATTGGTCGACGATCGGTCGCAGACCCTATGATTCGGGCGCTCGCAGACACAACCTGCTTCCCGCTTACTTGTCATGGTCATGCAGACAAGGCCAACCCGACCGGGCGCCCAGCTTCTGACCATCAGCGCCAAAAGCGCCATCCCCAGGAGTACCAACATGCGTATCAACGCACGCCCGATGACCACCGCCGTCCAGCCGCCGGCCCGCTACATGCCTTTCCTCGGCCTGGCCTTCACCAGCTCCAAGGCCAACCGCACCGCCAAGGCACTGGCCAGCGCCACCCAGCGCGTTTAAGTTTCGCCCCAGGGCTTTTCCCTTGCCCTGGGAGGAACATGCGCACACTGATTCTCTATACCGGTGGCACCATCGGCATGCACGCCAGTGCGGCCGGTCTGGTGCCCGCCGGTGGCTTCGAGGCCCGCCTGCGGGCCGAAGCGGCCCGTCGTCCAAACGCCCCCTCCGTGGATTGGCGTTTCCGCGAACTCTCCCCGCCCATCGACAGCGCCAACATGAGCCAGGCCCACTGGCTGGCCATGCGTGACGTCATTGTCGAAGCCGTCGAGCGGGACGCTTGCCAGGCAGTGCTGGTGCTGCACGGCACCGACACGCTGGCCTACAGCGCCGCCGCCCTGAGCTTTCTGTTGCTTGGCCTGCCCGTTCCGGTCGTGCTGACCGGCTCCATGCTGCCCGCCAGCGTGCCCGGGAGCGACGCCTGGGACAATCTGTTCGGCGCCTTGCGGCATCTGGCGGAGGGTGCCGCACCGGGTGTGCATCTGTTCTTCCATGGCCATCTGCTGCAGGGCACGCGGGTGACCAAGCGCAGCAGCGAGCAGTTCGACGCCTTTGCCGAGACCCTGCGCCCCGTCGCGCATCCTCGATTCCTGTCCCTGCCCGCACCCGATTACCGTATCCCGCGCCGGGAAGTGAAGCTGGCTTGCCTTCCCCTACACCCCGGTCTGCGCGCCGAGCATGTGCAGGCCCTGCTAGACACCGGGCTGCAGGCCTTGCTGCTGGAGTGCTACGGCAGTGGCACGGGCCCGGCCGATAACGCCGCGCTGATCGAGGTCCTGCGCCAGGCCCACACACGCGGCGTGGTCCTCGCCGCCATCAGCCAGTGCCCGGAAGGCCGGGTGGATTTCACCACCTACGCCGCCGGCAGCCAGCTGGCCGCCTGCGGCGTGATTGGCGGTGGCGGCATGACCCGCGAAGCCGCGCTGGCCAAGCTGTTCGCCCTGCTCGGCGCCGGCCTGGAACAAAAGGCGGTCGAAACCCTGTTTGGCGAAGACCTGTGCGGGGAGCTGACCGGAACGGGCACTAGCCACTAAGATTGGCGCGTCTGTGCTTGCCGAGGATGTGCGTCATGAGCCGCCGTTTACCCGTGGAAATCCGCCCGGTCGGGCCCGACGACCATGACGCCTGGCTGCCCCTGTGGCAGGGCTACCAGCGCTTCTACATGATGAGCCTGGAGCCGGCGGTCAGCGCCGCCACCTGGCAGCGCTTTCTGGATGCCAGCGAAGGCCAGCACGCCGCCCTCGCCTGGGCCGATGGCCAGGCGGTGGGTCTGGTGCACTGGTTGTATCACCGCAACACCTGGACGCTGAATCCGGTCTGCTACCTGCAGGACCTGTTCATTGCCCGCGACCTGCGCAGCCAGGGCGTCGGTCGCCAGCTGATCGAGCATGTCGAGCAGCAGGCCCGCCAGGTACCCTGCGACGAACTCTACTGGCTGACCCACGAGACCAACACCAACGCCATCCGCCTGTACGCGCGGGTGGCCGAGCGCACCGGCTTCGTGCAGTTTCTGAAGAAGCTCAAGGGCTGAGAGCCGCTATTCCGGCCGACAGCGGTGGGCTGAAACCACTCCGCTGGCCGGCGTAACGCCGGCCCTACAGGATTCGTAGCGCCGGCACACGCATGGCGCTCGGGGCAGTCACTCGTGCCAGCGCCGCTCGCTGTTCTCCAGCAGGCTGGCGGCCTGGTCCGGGCCGTTGCTGCCGGCCGGGTAGGGCTTCGGGCGCTGGTAGTACTCCTGCCAGCCCTGCAGGATCGGGTCGATCCAGCGCCAGGCGGCCTCCACCTCGTCGCGACGCATGAACAGCGTCGAATCGCCCTCGATCACGTCCAGCAGCAGCCGCTCGTAGGCCTCCCAGCGCCGCCGCTGGCGGAAGGCATCGGCCAGGTTCAGGTCCAGCTCCACCGGCTCCAGGCTCATGCCCTTGCCCGGCTGCTTGGCCATCAGCTGCAGGCTGATGCGCTCTTCCGGCTGCAGGCGGATGATCAGCCGGTTGGCCTCGCTGCCATTGAACAGGCGGTGTGGCACCGGCTTGAACTGGATAACGATCTCCGACGTCTTGCGCGCCATGCGCTTGCCGGTACGCAGGTAGAACGGCACGCCGGCCCAGCGCCAGTTGTCGATTTCCGCCTGCACAGCGACGAAGGTTTCGGTGTCGCTGTCGTTGTCGACGTTCTTCTCGAAGTAGTAAGCCGGCACGTCGTGGCCGCCGATGCGCCCGGCCACGTACTGGCCGCGCACCGTCTTGTCCTGCACATCCAGGCCGGTGATCGGCTTGAGCGCCTCGAGCACCTTGACCTTCTCGCTGCGCACCGAGTCGGCGTCGAAGCGCACCGGCGCCTCCATGGCCACCAGGCACAAGAGCTGCAGCAGGTGGTTCTGCAGCATGTCGCGCATGGCGCCGGCGTGATCGTAGTAAGCGCCGCGGTTTTCCACGCCAAGGGTCTCGCACACGCTGATCTGCACGTGGTCGATGTGTCCGGAACGCCACACCGGTTCGAACAGGGCATTGGCGAAGCGCAGCGCCATGAGGTTCTGCACCGTTTCCTTGCCCAGGTAGTGGTCGATGCGGAAGATCTGCGGCTCTTCGAACGCCTGGCCGATGCCGGCGTTGATCGCCTGGGCGGAGGCCAGCG
Source organism: Pseudomonas sp. (assembly GCF_035497915.1). Taxonomy (GTDB): domain Bacteria; phylum Pseudomonadota; class Gammaproteobacteria; order Pseudomonadales; family Pseudomonadaceae; genus Serpens. The sequence continues at coordinate 46,382 of NZ_DATJCS010000039.1, read as the reverse complement.
AACGGCCAATGGGCTTTTCCAGCACGATGCGGGTGTGCTCGCCGGTCAGCCGGGCGGTGGCCAGCGAAGCGGCAATGTCCTGGAACAGGTCCGGCGCGGTGGCCATGTAGTAGATGCGCCCCCGTCGGCAGGCGCCCTGCTCCAGGTAGCGGGCCAGGCGGCCATAATCGGCGCTCTGGCTGGCGTCCATGGCCAGATAGTCCAGACGCGCGGCGAAGCCCTGCCAGGCCTCGAGGTCGAAGGTGGCGCGTGGAATGTGCGCGCGACAATGGCGCTCGGCCAATGCCTGATAGGCGGCGCGCTGCAGCGGCTGGCGCGCCAGGGCCAGAATGCGCATGTCCGCCGGCAGGCGGCCATCGCGATGCAAGTGATAAAGGGCCGGCAGCAGCTTGTGCAACGCCAGGTCGCCCGTGCCGCCGAAAACCAGCATGTCGCAGGGAAGTGTCACCGGTCACGCTCCAGAGTTGGCCTCGTGCTGGCAGTGTCATGTAGTATCACTACAAAACCCACTACAGCCCCGGCCGCCGATCATACCCGAGTCCCGCCCTTGAATCTGTTGCAGCACATTGCCCAGTCCCGCCACCTGCTCCGCAAGTCGGAGCTCAAGGTCGCCGACCATCTCCTGCTCGATCCCGCTGCTGTCATCCACAGCTCCATGGCGGATCTGGCCCATAACGTTGGAGTCAGCGAGCCCACCATCGTGCGTTTTTGCCGCGCCATCGGCTGCAACGGCTTCCAGGATCTCAAGCTCCGGCTGGCGCAGAGCCTGGCCGCCGGCGCCAGCTTCGGCCAGTTCGCCATTCGCGAGGACGATTCGGTCACCGACTTCAGCCTGAAGATCTTCGACACCACCCTGCACACGCTGATGGAAGTGCGCGAGCGGCTGAGCGTCGAATCGCTGGAGCGGGCCATCGCCGCCATCGCCAAGGCGCAGCGCGTGGAGTTCTACGGCTTCGGCGCCTCCGGCGCGGTGGCCACCGACGCCCAGCACAAGTTCTTCCGCCTGCTGCTGACCGCCGCCGCCTATTCCGACCCGCACATGCAGGCGATGTCGGCGGTGACCCTCAAGCCGGGCGACGTGGCCATCTGCATCTCGCAGTCCGGGCGTTCCAAGGACCTGCTGACCACCGCGCACCTGGTGCGCGAGACCGGCGCCACGCTGATCACCCTGTGCCCGGGCCAGACGCCGCTGGCCGAGCTGTCGGACATCAACCTGGCCATCGACGTGCAGGAAGACACCGAGATCTACACCCCGCTGACCTCGCGCATCGCCCACCTGGTGGTGATCGACGTGCTGGCCATGGGCGTAGCCATGGCGCGCGGCCCGGATCTGGTCGAACACCTCAAGAGCGTCAAGCGCAGCCTGCGCAGCCTGCGCCTGTCGCCCAAGTCGGTGAAGAGCCAGGAAGACTGAAGCCCCGCTTTTGTGGGAGCGGCTTCAGCCGCGATGCTCTGTGCAGCCCATGCCAGAAGCTCGCGACTGAAGTCGCTCCTACAGGTTCCATGCTGCACGCCGCCTGTCACCCTTAACCCGCCTGTCAGCAAACCGTCCCGCAACCGTCATTTCCCCTTGCAAGGCTGAAGCTCCCACACATCACGTTCGGGAGACTCGCCATGCGCCGTCACGTCGATACCTACCCCCAGGATGATGCCAAGGCCCGCCGCAAGCAGGAGGAAATCCGCCGCATGCGCTACCGCCGGGCCATCGAACGCTACTGGGAGGAGCGTCAGCTGCACGCCACGCTGAGCCCCTACTGAATCCGCTGCGCGAAGCGCTCGGCCAGGGCGGTGAGGCTGCCGCGCTCGCGGCGCACGTAGTCGAAGAACGCCTGCGCCACCGGCGACAGCTGCTTGTCGCGCGCATGCACCACGCACCAGCTGCGCCGCAGCGGCAGTTCGGCCACCGGCAGCTCGACCAGCTCGCCATTGGCCAGCTCGCGGCGCACCGCGTGACGCGGCAGCAACGCCAGGCCCAGCCCGGCGATAGCGCCTTCGCGCTGCGCTTCCAGCGAACCGAGTTCCAGCGTCTGCGGGAAATGCGCACGCTTCTGGTGGCAGTACTCCTCGGTCACCGCGCGCGTGGCCGAGCCCTGCTCGCGCACCAGCAGCAGGTGGCCGGTCAGATCCTGTAGCTGCAGGCCGCTGAGTTGCGCCAGCGGATGATCCGGCCGCGCCACAGCGATGATCGGATTGTCCAGAAACGGCAGGAACTCCAGGCCCATGTCGGCCGGGACCATGGTCAGGATCAGCAGGTCGTCACGGTGCACCGACAGGCGCTTGAGCGCCTGGGCATGATTGACCACGGCCAGTTGCAGGCTGACTTCCGGATGGCGCGCGCGGAACCCCGCGAACAGATGCGGCCCGAAATACTGGGCACTGGATTCCACCGCCAGGCGCAACTGACCCTGCAGCGAGCCGCGCAGGTCGGACAGCTGCATGTCGAGGTTTTCCAGACGACCGAGCACATCCAGACAGGCGCGCTGCAGCGCCTCGGCGGCTTCGGTCAGGTGCAGCTTGCGCGCCACGTACTCGAACAGCGGCTGGCCAATCAGCTCCTCCAGCTGACGCATCTGCAGGCTGATGGCCGGCTGGGAAAGCGCCATGGCTTCGGCGGCGCGGCTGTAGGAGCGGTGATCGCAAACCGCGAGAAACAGCTGCATCTGGCGCAGCGTCAGGCGATTGAGAGGCTTGCGCATGTCTGACCTCGTGCCAATTTGTGCCCTTGTATAAGTTTTTACTTATCCAGAGGCAAATAAATATTGATTTTCCTTACTTGGCGAACCGGGCGTAGGGTTTGACGCAACCGATGGCGAGGACCACCCAGTGATCAAGAAAATCCTCATCGCCAACCGCGGCGAGATTGCCGTGCGCATCGTGCGCGCCTGCGCCGAGATGGGCATCCGTTCGGTGGCGGTGTACTCCGAGGCCGACCGCCATGCGCTGCACGTGAAGCGCGCCGACGAGGCCTACAACCTCGGTGACGACCCGCTGGCCGGCTACCTGAATCCGCGCAAGCTGGTGAACCTGGCGGTGGAAACCGGCTGCGATGCGCTGCACCCCGGCTACGGCTTCCTGTCCGAGAATGCCGAGCTGGCTGACATCTGCGCCGAGCGCGGCATCATCTTCATCGGCCCGTCCGCCGAGGTCATCCGCCGCATGGGCGACAAGACCGAGGCGCGCCGCTCGATGATTGCCGCTGGCGTGCCGGTCACCCCGGGTACCGAAGGCAACGTCGCCGACCTGGACGAAGCGCTGCGCGAGGCCGAGCGGCTCGGCTACCCGGTGATGCTCAAGGCCACCTCCGGTGGCGGCGGACGCGGCATCCGCCGCTGCAACGACCGCGCGGAACTGGAATACGCCTGGCCGCGGGTGATTTCCGAGGCCACCAAGGCGTTCGGCAACGCCGAGGTGTTCCTGGAAAAGTGCATCGTCAACCCGAAGCACATCGAGGTGCAGATCCTCGCCGACCGCTTCGGCAATACCGTGCACCTGTTCGAGCGCGACTGCTCGATCCAGCGCCGCAACCAGAAGCTCATCGAGATCGCCCCCAGCCCGCAGCTGACCCCCGAACAGCGCGCCTATATCGGCGAATTGGCGGTGCGCGCCGCCAAGGCGGTGAGCTACGAAAACGCCGGCACCGTGGAGTTCCTGCTCGCCGAGGGCGAGGTGTACTTCATGGAGATGAACACCCGCGTGCAGGTGGAGCACACCATCAGCGAGGAAATCACCGGCATCGACATCGTGCGCGAGCAGATCCGCATCGCCTCGGGCCTGCCGCTGTCCGTGCAGCAGGACGACATCCAGCATCGCGGCTTCGCCCTGCAGTTCCGCATCAACGCCGAGGACCCGCGCAACAACTTCCTGCCCTGCTTCGGCAAGATCACCCGCTACTACGCCCCCGGCGGCCCGGGCGTGCGTACCGACACGGCGATCTACACCGGCTACACCATTCCGCCGTATTACGACTCGATGTGCCTGAAGCTGATCGTCTGGGCGCTGACCTGGGAAGAAGCCGTCGCCCGCGGCTCGCGCGCGCTGGACGACATGCGCCTGCAGGGGGTGAAGACCACCGCCACCTATTACCAGCAGATCCTGGCCAATCCGGATTTTCGCAGCGGCCGCTTCAACACCAGCTTCGTCGACGAGCACCCGGAACTGCTGAACTACTCGATCAAACGCAAGCCGGGCGAACTGGCCCTGGCCATTGCCGCGGCGATCGCCGCCCACGCCGGCCTGTGAGGGACTGAACCATGACCAAGAAGATCACCGTTACCGACACCATCCTGCGTGATGCGCACCAGTCGCTGCTGGCCACCCGCATGCGCACCGAGGACATGCTGCCGATCTGCGACAAGCTGGATCGCGTCGGCTACTGGTCGCTGGAAGTCTGGGGCGGCGCCACCTTCGACGCCTGCGTGCGCTTCCTCAAGGAAGACCCGTGGGAACGCCTGCGCCAGCTGCGCGCCGCGCTGCCCAACACCCGTCTGCAGATGCTGCTGCGCGGCCAGAACCTGCTCGGCTATCGCCACTACAGCGACGACGTGGTGGAAGCCTTCGTCGCCAAGGCGGCCGAGAACGGCATCGACGTGTTCCGCATCTTCGACGCCATGAACGACGTACGGAACCTGGAAACCGCCATCCGTGCGGTGAAGAAGAGCGGCAAGCACGCCCAGGGCACCCTCTGCTACACCACCAGCCCGGTGCACACCATCGACGCCTTCGTCGAGCAGGCCCGGCAGATGGCCGCGATGGGCGTCGACTCCATCGCCATCAAGGACATGGCCGGCCTGCTGACGCCCTATGCCACCGGCGCGCTGGTCAAGGCCCTCAAACAAGCCCTGCCGCAGCTGGAGGTGGTGGTGCACTCCCACGACACCGCCGGCGTGGCCAGCATGTGCCAGCTCAAGGGCATCGAGAACGGCGCCGACCGCATCGACACAGCCATCTCCAGCCTGGCCTGGGGCACCAGCCACCCGGGCACCGAGTCCATGGTCGCCGCCCTGCGTGGCAGCGAGTACGACACCGGCCTGGATCTGGAACTGCTGCAGGAAATCGGCCTGTACTTCTACGCGGTGCGCAAGAAGTACCACCAGTTCGAGAGCGAATTCACCGGCGTGGACACCCGCGTGCAGGTCAACCAGGTGCCTGGCGGGATGATTTCCAACCTGGCCAACCAGCTCAAGGAGCAGGGCGCGCTGCACCGCATGGACGAAGTGCTGGCGGAAATCCCCAAGGTGCGCCAGGACCTCGGCTACCCGCCGCTGGTCACCCCCACCTCGCAGATTGTCGGCACCCAGGCGTTCTTCAACGTGCTGGCCGGCGAGCGCTACAAGACCATCACCAACGAGGTGAAGCTGTACCTGCAGGGCCGCTACGGCAAGGCGCCGGGCGAGGTGAACGAACGGCTGCGCTTCCAGGCCATCGGCCATGAGGAAGTGATCGTCTGCCGCCCGGCCGACCTGCTCAAGCCGGAGATGGACCGCCTGCGCGCGGAGATCGGCGAGCTGGCAACGTCCGAGGAAGACGTGCTGACCTTCGCCATGTTCCCGGACATCGGCCGCAAGTTCCTGGAAGAGCGCGCCGCCGGCACCCTGACCCCCGAACCCCTGCTGCCGATTCCCGATGGCCACGGCCCGCGCGAACCGTCCGAGGAAGGTGTGCCCACCGAATTCGTCATCGACGTGCACGGCGAAACCTACCGGGTGGACATCACCGGCGTGGGCGTGAAGAGCGGCGGCAAGCGCCACTTCTTCCTGTCCATCGACGGCATGCCCGAGGAGGTGGTGTTCGAACCGCTCAACACCTTCGTGGCCGACGGCGCGGCGGGCAAGCGCAAGCCGGCCAGCGCTCCGGGCGATGTCAGCACCCATATGCCGGGCAACATCGTCGACGTGCTGGTCAAGGAAGGCGATGTGGTCAAGGCCGGTCAACCTGTACTGATCGCCGAGGCGATGAAGATGGAGACCGAGGTACAGGCGCCGATCACCGGCACGGTGAAGGCGGTGCACGTGGCCAAGGGCGACCGCGTCACGCCCGGCGAGGTGCTGATCGAGATCGCCGGCTGAGCCGCAACAGTTTCCTCATCGGGGAGCAGGATGCTCCCCTTTTTTATGGGACCGGATTTATCCCGGCCGGCCCGGAAGCCGGCTTTTCGTGGGAGCGGACTCGTCCGCGAGCCCTTTCGGCGACCGGCCAGCTTGTCGAGCCCACCCAACAGCTCGCGAATGAATTCGCTCCTACAAAAAGGAGTGGGCCGCCCTGCTGCGCAGCCTGCCGCCATCCGCCGCGCAGCTTGTTGCACAACTTCCCGTGACACGCCGCACACCACGCTTGCCATTGGCTTACAAGCCATTGATATACAAGACTTTTATGCTTCAGGCACGCCCCTTGCCAAGAGAACGGGGCAATCCCATTCACCTACAAGGAGCGTACCCATGCCAACACCCGCCTACCTGACCGTCGAAGGCAGCAAGCAGGGCCTGATCACCGCCGGCACCTTCACCGAGGACTCGGTCGGCAACATCTTCCAGGAAGGTCACGAAGACCAGATCCTGGTCCAGGCCTTCAGCCACCAGGTGATCATTCCCCGCGACCCGCAGTCCGGCCAGCCGACCGGCCAGCGCGTGCACAAGCCGCTGATGATCACCAAGGTGTTCGACAAATCCTCGCCGCTGCTCTTCAACGCCCTGACCTCCGGCGAGCGCCTGAACAAGTGCCGCCTGGAGTGGTTCCGCACCTCGGCCACCGGCACCCAGGAGCACTACTTCACCATAGAGCTGGAAGACGCGGTGATCGTCGACCTGCAGTCGCGCATGCCCAACTGCCAGGACCCGGGCATGACCCACTTCACCCACCTGGAAGACGTCTACTTCACCTACCGCAAGATCGTCTGGACCCACGAAGTCGCCGGCACCTCCGGCTCCGACGACTGGCGCGCGCCGAACGTCTGAGTCCGTATGGACGCTCCGGGAACGGAGCGTCCTTCAGTGACAGGGAATGTCTATGTCGAGCACCCGCTTCACCCTGCAACTGGCCGGGCTGGATGTTCAGGTTCTGGCCTTCGAGGCCGTGGAAGCCATCGGCCAGCCGTATACCATCGACGTGCGCCTGGTCTGCACCCGACCCGATCTGGATCTGGCCGCCCTGCTGCGTCAGCCGGCCTGGCTCGCGTTCGGCGACGGGCGCGGCCTGCATGGTCTGGTCTGGCGCATCGAGCAGAGCCAGTGCGGTCGCGACCTGAGCCACTACCGCATCGAGCTGCGCCCGGCGCTGGCCTGGCTCGAGCAACGCCGCAACAGCCGCATCTTCGAACAGAAGAGCGTGCCGCAGATCCTCCAGCACCTGCTGGCCGAGCACGGCATCCAGGGCGACGCCTGCCGCTTCTCACTCGGCAGCCCATACCCGGCGCGCGACTATTGCGTGCAGTACGCCGAGAGCGACCTGCACTTCCTGCAGCGCATGTGCGAGGAGGAAGGCCTGCATTACCACTTCCGGCACAGCGACCAGGGCCATGTGCTGGTGTTCGGCGACGACCAGACGCCCTTCCCGCGCCTGGAAACCGCGCCGATCTGCCGACCGGGCAACGTCGGCATCCAGCGTTTCGCCGTGCGCCTGGAGACCCGCAGCGACAGCGTCACGCTGCGCGATCACGATTTCGACCAGCCGCGTCTGGACATGGACAGCAGCGCCTGCGCTGAAGACACCCCGACCGCCGCGCTGGACCTCTACGACTACCCCGGCCGGTTCAACGACCGCGCCCGTGGCCGCCAGCTGGCCCGCCGCGCGCTGGAAGCCGCCCGCCATGACCGGCAACTGGCCAGCGGCGCCAGCGACCAGCCGAACCTGGCCAGCGGACATTTCCTCGACCTGCGCGACCATCCGCACAGCGACTATCAACAGCTCTGGCTGCTCACCGAAGTGCGCCATCAGGGCTATCAGCCACAGGTGCTGGAGGCCTACGCCGACAGCGACGCCACCACGCCGCAGGGCTACCGCAACAGCTTCACCGCCACACTCTGGGACGTACCCTTTCGCCTGCCGCGCCGCCATGCCCGACCGCGTCTGATCGGCAGCCAGAGCGCCGTGGTCACCGGCCCGGCCAACGAAGACATCCATTGCGACGCGCAGGGCCGCGTCCAGGTGCGCTTCCACTGGGAGCGTGAAGCGCGCGACGAATCCCGTGCCTGGCTGCGTGTGGCCAGCGGCTGGGCCGGTAACCAGTACGGCGCGCTGGCGATTCCACGGGTCGGCATGGAGGTGCTGGTCGGCTTTCTCGACGGCGACCCGGACCGGCCGCTGGTGACCGGCTGCCTCTACCACGGCGAGCACGAACCGCCCTGCCCGCTACCGGAACACCAGACGCGCAGCGTCTTCCGAACGCGCAGCTCCCCCGGCGGCGAAGGCTTCCACGAGTTGCACATCGACGACCGCCAGGGCGCCGAACGGATCTACCTCCACGCCCAGCGCGACTGGCAACAGCACATCCGCCACGACCTGCGCCTGCAAGTCGGCCACGCACAACACCAGACGGTGGGCGGCAACCGCTACAGCGAGATCCAGGGCGAACAGCACAGCCTTCTTCACGCCAACCGCCTGGGCGAAGTGAAGGCCAGCGATCACCTGACCGTCGGCAAGAGCCGGCACGTGAGGCTGGGCGACGGCCAATTCATCGAGGCCGCGCGGGAGATTCACCTGTCCAGCGGGCAGAAGATCGTCATGGCCGCCGGCAGCGCACTGACCCTCAAGGCCGGCGGCAGCTTCGTGAAACTCGACGCCAGCGGCGTGACGCTGGTGGGGGCGCAGGTGAGGGTGAACTCGGGGGGCAGTGCGGGTGTGGGGTCCGGGGCAAGGCCGGCACTGCCGGAGTTTTCCCAGAAGGGCGAAGAACTGCAGCCGGGCGACAGCGCGCCATCCACGGCCTCCTCTCGGCAGTCCACCGGACCGGAGACCGCCGCAGCACAGAGCGCGGAAACGGCACCGCTGTCGCGCGAACTGATCGTCGATGTCTGGGGCGATCCCGCGCTGGGCGACCAACTGCAACTGCTCGACTCCAGGGAGAAGGCATGAGCGAACTGAAGGATCAGTCCATCGATCAGGGCGTGCGCAAACGTACCGAATACGATGACGCCCGCCACGCGCGCCTGGTACTGAATATCGCGCGCAGCGATGGCGGCACCTTTGCCATTCCACTACTGGAAGACGCGCGCAGCACGGAAGAACAACCGAACCTGCAGAAAAACACCCTGCTCGCCGTCCTGCCGCTGGCCCGCCTGCCGGGGTACGACAGTCAAAACGAAGCGCCCAAGGGAGCACTGCCGCGGCCGGGCCGCATCTATGTCTTCTGGGGCAACCGGCTGTGGCGGGAGTTAGAGAGCGATGGCGCGGGACAGCTGTTCGAAGTGGACCTCGCCCATTGGCGCGAACAGGCCGAACAGGAGGCGGAAGCCGACGAACGCCCTCCCGTCGGCGCTCGCCAGTATCTGATCCTGCTGCCGATGCTGCTGCAGGGCCGGGCAGTAACCGGCGATCTGCATATGGCCTACAGCGAACTGCCGTGGACCTGGGAATACATCGAGTGGCTGGAGCAGGATGTTGCGCGCATTCAGCGGCGCTGCAGAAACCTGGCTCCCGCTTGGGCGGCCGCCGTGGGAAAACCCGAGCACTGGCGCGCGACCCAGGCCATGCCGGCGCTGGCCATCGACACGCTGAGCGAAGGGCTGCGGGCTCGGGACTTCGCGGTGGAGAGCAACCTGGCCGACCCGGCAACCTTTACGCCCGATTTCACCGGCTTCGCTGAAACCGAATGGGTGATGCGATTGCAGCGTGCCAAGGAAGAACTGGCCGAACACCAAGGCGACCCGCAGCCCGAGCCCTTGCCTGCACTGGAAGCTGGCGTCGATGTATTGGCCGAATTCAACCTGCGCGGCTATCCCCGACTGATTGGCTTCATACTCGACGACCCATTGTTCAGCCTTCGGCATGCCACCGCTCAGATGCGCCTGACGGGTGCCTACTCACTCTGCCAGAACGCCTTGGTCGCCCAGCATCCCCATGGCGCTTATGTCCAGGCGCTGTACAGCCTGGTCATGCGCCCCGGCGACAACCCCCTGGCACACTTGCAGGCGTATCTGGACACGCCGGGGGTGCGTGAGGCCGCACGTGAAACCCAGCGAAACGCCGCGCAAACCCACCTGAAAACGATCCTGGCGCGACTGATCGCACTGACAGACCAACTGGCGCCTTTCATCAAGGATTGGCTCTTCAGCAACGATGAGCGCTTGCTAGAGCCCTATGCATTGCTAAGCGAAATCCTCGAAGTCCTCAAGCACCCCTCGCAAAGCGATGCCCTCTACCTGGCTTCTGGCGATGATGACCTGGGAAAAGCCATCAACCGGTTAGCGGTTCAACTGCTCGAAGCCACACATGCCGTTACGCAGCCACTCCTGAATGATACGGAGCAGGCGGTTATTCGTTTGCAAGCCATGGCCGGGATTAAGCGCGAAGCCAACCCCCAGCGAATGGGTCTCAGCACGTTGCTGCAGGCGGCAGGCGAGGACTCTGCGGCATTCGATACCCTGTCGCTGAACAAGAACACCACGGCCTTGGTGGGGGACCTGATGGACATCGTCTCCACGGCAATCTGCACGCAGGTCAGCCGCCTGAGCGATGCGGTTGTCGCGGTGGAGCTGCCGCGCTTGTTTGCCCCGAGTTTCGGTGTGTTCAAGACATTGTCGCCTTCATGGCGCGGCCTGGAGCTGATGCCGCGCGGACAGGCGCTGGCGCAACGGCTGGTGATCCTTGGGGTCGAAGGTGGCGGCCTGAGTTATGGCCTGACTCCGGAAGAGCGAACAACCCTGACCACCAAGAATTACAGCCACGCCGTCGTACACGATCAGGCGGGCAATCCCCTCGCCTCCAACAGCCCGCGAAAGATGCCGAACCAACCGAACCTCGGTCGGGCCACGGTTATTGCAGCGCCCGCGGATCATCCGCATGTACGGAGTCTTAATGCCTGGAAGTTGCAGGCCAACCGCAAGATACAGGGCGTTCTGGAGACACCAACCATTCCATTGGTTGCGGTGGCTTGTGCGGTGTTCAACTTGCAGACGCAGATTGTGAGCATGAAGGAAATAGCCAATGAAGGATTAGAGGGCAAGCTACGCTATGAGTTAGGAGTTTTATCAGCAACCCTCGACATGATTGTTGCACTAGCCAACTTAAGCAAACCAGTTCTAGGGTCAAGCAGCTCGCTCGTTCAAATACTCGAAAAGCCTCGCTTCAATGTCGCGAAGATCTCCGAGAAATGGGCGAAAAGCCTAGAATTATTAACTGGCAGTTCAAGACTTACACTGCTCCGAGCCATATCTGGAGCAGCGATGTCCATTACTAGTTTACTGAGTGCATGGGACGCCTCCCGCGCCTGGCGCCAAGGCGATTATAATGCCGCACTCGCCTATGGTGTGCTGGCCACTTCCGGCTCTGCTTTGTGGACAGCCGCCACATTGGGCATGGCGATAAATCCCATGGTGCTGCTGATCAGCGGGTTGATATTCATAGGCGGCAGCCTGCTGGCCAACTGGCTCATCGACACCGATCTCGAAGCGCTGGCGAAACATGGCCCCTTCGGCAAGGAGCATCCAAAGTCCGACGATGAACGTTTCGGCCACTTGCGCGACCCATGGAACGCCTACACGCAACTGCTCGGCATTCTGGGCAAGCCGATCATTCAGGTGGTGCCCCTATCCGAATGGCGAAAGAACGCCCCATTAAAGCATCGTGCGGTACTACGCCAAGTCGCCTCCGAACGCTCGTCAATGCCGTTGGGCTGCCAACCCACGCAGATGCAACCACTGGAAGACGGCGACTGGGTAATGACCCTTCAATCGCCCCTGCTCCCCATGTTCCAAGGAGGGCGAGACTTTGTATTGCTGCCCGAAGAACAGGTCCAGGCCCTCCCGCGTAGCGATGCCGCCAGAATGCAGCCGCTTCACCGAAAAGCGATCAATGAATTCAAACTGAATGCATGTCCACTGGACGAAAGCACGTTGCTTTACGTACTACCTCGGCAATTTCCTCCGGTACAACTAACTCCGCGAGAGCGATATCACTATACGATTGCCCAGCGAGTGGTTCTTCGCGCCCAATTCCATCTGAGCCAGCCCGGGAAATTGAAAGCCCAAGGTGGCCCGGCAAAAACGCTGGTCCTACCCCAGCCGAGCCCCAAACGCTGGCAAGCCTGGCAAGAGACATTCAGAAGACAGCCGACTCCAGCGATCCTTTCGAACGACGCCCCTTATTGGCTGATCGAAACCACGGAATTCAAGGCATGAGCGCAAAAGACCACAGCATTCCCTACGGCCCCGGCGCCTATCGCAGTGATGCGCTTCCCGATCTACCCCTGTCCCGCCAACAGCAAGGGGGACTGTTCGAGACGCCGCTGCGCCGGGGACATTACGCCGGACTGGACTCTCCCGTGGAGGTTGAGTCACAACTGGAAAGCGAAGCCCATAAGGCATATGAACAGCAGCTTACCGAAGGGCAACAGCCACTCATCTTCTGTGATGCGCAGCGCTGGAGATTCCAAAACACTAGCTTTATTCCTTACCTAATCTTCATCTCCAAGCTACTTTTTATATTTTTTTCAGCCGTACTACTATCAATAAATATCGCCGTAATACTAGACAACTCTATGTTCTCGATACTAGGAGCATTAGCTGCATTTGCAACCCTTTCCTTTTTTGGAACAGAAAATCAAAAATATGCACACACCATAATTCTCACATTGGCGATTTCAACAGTTGCTCTCATTGAATGGGAAGAAAGTGGTTTATGGGGGCCGGAGCAAGGAGTGTTCTGGATCAGCGCTTTCCTCTACCTCCACGCCATCATCGGCGCCGACCTACTACTCGCGCTCTACGTCCGCTTCTACAAACACGACGGCAGCGAATTCAATCGCCAGAACGGTACCCTGACCATTGCCCGTCGCTTCCGTAAACCCTTCGTGGCGCCCTTCTACGAGTTCGATCCCGTCATACAGTTGTTGCCCACCGGCTATGGCGGCCATGACTACGCCCTCTGGCTGCACCACCGCTACGACGACACCAAGGTCTGCCTGGCCCGCAAGGTCCATACCCTGGGGCTGGACAAGCACAACCTGCACGCCTTCTGGGACACATTGCAGCGCTACATGGACGTCAGCCAGCCACTGCCGGATCTACCGGTACTGGAGCAGAGCCGCCACCTGGACCCGGTCACCGCCGCCCACGACGCCGCCACCGGACGCAACCCGCGCAAATGGCGTGACCTGAACGTCGAGGCATGGAAACGCAAGGAAGGAAAAAAGCTGCGTGAGAAAGTTGCCGCCTACCCCTGGCAGAAAAAGCCCTGCACGCTCCAGGCTCGGATCGATCCCAACCTGACCATCGAAGCCTATTACCGTGGCCAGGAAGCCAGGGGCATTCAGGCCACGCCCCAGGCCGAGGATTTCACCTTCAGCCGATGCTGATCTCGGGCCCAACCCGACCTTCCGCCCATCAGGCGCTGCAGCCTCTTCCCATGGCGGCAACATCGGCAGGCGCAGGCCTGCGCAGTCGCCTTGGATCGGGCACGCCGGCGCTAATGTAAATATCCCCTTATGGAATATAAAAATTCTTAAAAGATATTTTTAAGAATAAGACCCTCTCTCTATAGTCCGCTCCATCCTCACCACGGTGAGGGAACCCCAGATGGAGCACACCCATGAGCACAACGCCCCGCAGCCTCGACGTGCCGGCCGATGACGCTTCCTTGCTGCGTGAGATTCATGCCGCCCTGCGCAACCTGCGCTACGGCTCGGTGGAGATCACTGTGCACGACAGCCGTGTCGTGCAGATTGAGCGCAAGGAAAAGTACCGGCTGAGCGAGCCGCGCAAGTAACCGCTGAAGAACACGATACGGCCCGACTGGACAACCGGAGGGCGCGCCCAGACGCACCACTGCCGCAATCCGAACCCGTCATTCCAGGAGCTTCACATGTCCATTCGCCGTTTCGCGTTCGCCGCCCTCGCCGGCGCGCTGTTTACCCCTCAAGCCTTCGCCGCCGACACCCTGCTCAACGTGTCCTACGACCCGACTCGCGAGCTGTACCAGGAATTCAATGCCGCCTTTGCCCAGCACTGGAAAGCCCAGGGCAAGGGTGACGTTACCCTCCAGCAATCCCACGGCGGCTCGGGCAAGCAGGCCCGCTCGGTGATCGACGGCCTGCGCGCCGATGTGGTGACCCTGGCGCTGGCCGGCGACATCGACGAACTGCACCGCCTCGGCAAGCTGATCCCCGCCGACTGGCAGTCGCGCCTGCCGGACGCCAGCACGCCCTACACCTCGACCATCGTGTTCCTGGTGCGCAAGGGAAATCCCAAGGGCCTGAAGGACTGGGGCGACCTGGTGAAACCGGGCGTGGAAGTCATCACCCCGAACCCGAAGACCTCTGGTGGCGCCCGCTGGAACTTCCTCGCCGCCTGGGCATGGGCGAAGAAGCAGTACGGCAGCGACGAGAAAGCCCAGGAATACGTGGCCCAGCTGTATAAGCAGGTGCCGGTGCTGGATACCGGCGCGCGCGGCTCGACCATCACCTTCGTCAACAACCGGATCGGCGACGTGCTGCTGGCCTGGGAAAACGAAGCCTTCCTGGCGCTGAAGGAACAGGGCGGCGAGCAGCTGGAGATCGTCGTGCCGTCGCTGTCGATCCTCGCCGAGCCGCCGGTGGCCGTGGTGGACCGCAATGTCGAGCGCAAGGGCACGCGCGAACTGGCCACCGCCTACCTGAATCACCTGTACAGCGAGGAGGGCCAGCGCATCGCCGCGAAGAACTTCTACCGCCCGCGCAATGCCAAGGTGGTCGCCGAGTTCGCCGAACAGTTCCCGCAACTGGAGCTGGTGACCATCGACGGCGCCTTCAATGGCTGGAAGGACGCACAGCCCCGCTTCTTTAGCGACGGCGGCGTGTTCGACCAGATCTACCAGGCCCACTGACGGTAGGGGTATTCCATGTCGCGTCGCACCTCGCCCGTCATCCCCGGTTTCGGCCTGACCCTGGGTTACACGCTCTGCTACCTCAGCTTCCTGGTGCTGATTCCGCTGGCCGCACTGTTCGTGAAGACCGCCGAGCTGACCTGGGACCAGTTCATCACGGTCACCACCTCGGCCCGCGTGCTGACCGCCCTGCAGCTCAGCTTCGCCACCGCGTTTGGCGCCGCGCTGCTCAACGGGGTGATCGGCACGCTGCTGGCCTGGGTGCTGGTGCGTTATCGCTTCCCCGGCCGCAAGCTGATCGACGCGCTGATCGACCTGCCGTTCGCCCTGCCGACCGCCGTGGCCGGCATCGCCCTCACCGCACTGTATGCGCCCAACGGCCTGATTGGTCAGTTCGCCAGCGCCGTGGGCCTGAAGATCGCCTACAGTCCGCTGGGCATCACCCTGGCCCTGACCTTCGTCACCCTGCCGTTCGTGGTGCGCACCCTGCAGCCGGTGCTGGCCGACATCCCCCGGGGGGTCGAGGAAGCCGCCAGCTGCCTGGGCGCCAAACCGCTGCAGGTGTTTCGCCATGTGCTGGTGCCGGCGCTGCTGCCCGCCTGGCTGACCGGCTTCGCGCTGGCCTTCGCCCGCGGCGTCGGCGAGTACGGCTCGGTGATCTTCATCGCCGGCAACATGCCGGGCAAGACCGAGATCCTGCCGCTGCTGATCATGGTCAAGCTCGACCAGTACGACTACGCCGGCGCCACCGCCATCGGCGTACTGATGCTGGCGGTCGCCTTCATCCTGCTGCTGCTGCTCAATCTGCTGCAGCGCCACATCCGGACCCGCTGAGGAGCATGCCCATGAGCAGTCTTTCCGTGGCGGTGCCGCTTCCCGCCGTTGCCCGCCAGGCCCCGCTGCAGTGGAGCCGCCTGACGCTGATCGGCGCCGCCTGGAGCGTGTTCGCCTTGTTCCTGCTGCTGCCGCTGGTGATCGTGTTGTCCGAGGCCTTGCAAGCCGGCGTCGGCACCTTCTTCAGCGCCATTTTCGAGCCCGATGCACTCGCCGCCCTGCGGCTGACGCTGCTGGCCGTGGCCATTTCCGTGCCGCTCAATCTGCTGTTCGGCGTGGCCGCCGCCTGGTGCGTGAGCAAGTACGAGTTTCGCGGCAAGAGCCTGCTGGTCACCCTGATCGACCTGCCGTTCTCGGTGTCGCCGGTGATTGCCGGTCTGATCTATGTGCTGCTGTTCGGCGCCCAGGGCCTGTTCGGCGAATGGCTGCTGGAGCACGACATCCAGATCGTCTTCGCGGTGCCGGGCATCGTGCTGGCCACGCTGTTCGTCACCGTGCCGTTCGTGGCCCGCGAACTGATCCCGCTGATGCAGGAACAGGGCACCCAGGAAGAGGAAGCCGCCCGCCTGCTGGGCGCCAGCGGCTGGCAAATGTTCTGGCACGTCACCGTGCCGAACATCCGCTGGGGGCTGATTTATGGCGTGGTACTCTGCACCGCTCGCGCCATGGGTGAATTCGGCGCCGTGTCGGTGGTGTCCGGGCACATTCGCGGCCTGACCAACACCCTGCCCCTGCATGTCGAAATTCTCTACAACGAATACAACCACGTCGCCGCGTTCAGCGTCGCCAGCCTCCTGCTGGCACTGGCCCTGGTCATCCTGTTGCTCAAGCAATGGAGCGAATCGCGCATCAACCGCCTACGCCACAGTGGCGCGGAGGAATAAACCTGTGAGTATCGAAGTCCGTAACGTGAACAAGCAGTTCGGCGCCTTCCGCGCGCTGAACGACATCAACCTGGACATCCATAGCGGCGAGCTGGTCGCCCTGCTCGGCCCGTCCGGCTGCGGCAAGACCACCCTGCTGCGCATCATTGCCGGCCTGGAAACCCCGGACAGCGGCTCGATCGTGTTCCACGGCGAGGACGTGTCGACCCGCGACGTGCGCGACCGCAACGTCGGCTTCGTATTCCAGCACTACGCGCTGTTCCGCCACATGAGCATCTTCGACAACGTCGCCTTCGGCCTGCGCATGAAGCCCAAGTCCGAGCGCCCGGACGAAGCCACCATCGCCCGCCGCGTGAAGGAGCTGCTGGAGATGGTGCAGCTCGACTGGCTGGGCGACCGCTACCCCGAACAGCTGTCCGGCGGCCAGCGCCAGCGCATCGCCCTGGCCCGCGCCCTGGCGGTGGAACCGAAGATCCTTCTGCTCGACGAACCCTTCGGCGCCCTGGACGCCAAGGTGCGCAAGGAGCTGCGCCGCTGGCTGGCGCGCCTGCACGAGGAGATCAACCTGACCAGCGTGTTCGTCACCCATGACCAGGAAGAAGCCATGGAAGTGGCCGACCGCATCGTGGTGATGAACAAGGGCGTGATCGAGCAGATCGGCTCGCCGGCAGAGGTCTATGAGCATCCGGCCAACCCGTTCGTGTACCACTTCCTCGGCGATGCCAACCGGCTGTACATGGGCGAGGAACATCACATCCTGTTCCGCCCGCACGAGATCTCGCTGTCGCGCAGCGCCGAGGACGAGCATCGTCCGGCGGAAGTCCGCGACATCCGTCCGCTGGGTGCGATCACCCGCGTGACCCTCAAGGTCGACGGCCAGGAAGAGCCCATCGAGGCCGAAGTCGCCAAGGACGACGCCAGCCTGGTCGATCTGGCGCGTGGCCAGACGCTCTACTTCAAGCCCAAGGCCGGTGTGCCGGCGCATCTGACCTGAGGACGAGGCAGCGCTCACAAAACCAGCGTCAGGGATGACTTTGCGCCATTACGGGGGGTAGGCTGTGCCCACATGCAGCCGTTTGCTCACAACAACAAAAAAGGAGCACCCCCATGCATCGCTTCGTCCTGTTGCGCCGAGGACTCGGCGCCGTCCTGATGCTGCTGGCCACCCTGCCGGCGTTCACCTTCGCCGCCGCATCCCCCGTGGAGCGGGCGCAGATCCAGGCCACGCGCGCCACCAGCAGCCTGATGCTGGTGCGCGGCGAAGGCTTCCAGAAGGCTCATCTGCAACGGTTGGAAGAGGATCTGCAGGCGCTCGACCAGGCCATGCAGACGCTGGCGCCGGACGAAACCCTGCGCCGCCGCCACCAGGCGCTGATCGAGCAGATTCGCCAGGGCGTGGCCTTCGGCCCCGGTGAGGAAAACATGCCCTGGCGCTACCCCGAAGCACTGAGCCAGGCGCTGCGCGACTTTCTCACCGGCCTGCGCGCGCACCCCACCGCCACACCCGCCGAGCTGGCCGCCAAGATCGAATACCTGTCGGTGCAGTACCTGAGCCGCGCCTACTTCGGCAACTTCGAGATTGCCCGCGAGCAGCCGAATGCCTATCTGGGCCAGGACGAGCGCGTCCTCGTGCCGGCCATCGACAAGGAAGTGGAAACCCTGGCGGGCCAGAACCCCCAGGTGGCCGACAAGCTGAAGGTGCGCTGGAATTACCTGCGCAATGCCTTCGTCGACATGAACAGCCAGAGCAACGCCCTGGTCAGCCAGTCGGGCCGCCCCTTCGCGCCACTGGCCATCGACCGCCACACCCGCGCCCTGAGCGAGCAGTGGATGGCGCTGGAGTAGCGACAGCACAGCCGCCTGACCTGTGGGAGCGAATTCATTCGCGAGCTTTTTTGCTGGGGTCGACAAGAAAAGCTCGCGGACAAGTCCGCTCCTACGGCGGGTGCGGCGTAGACGCTATCAGGCCAACTCGTCGAAGCACTCCGCCAGCATCGCCAGGCCCTGCTGCAGCTGCGCATCCGGCACCGTCAGCGGCACCAGCACGCGAATGACGTTGCCGTAGCTGCCGCACGACAGCAGGATCAACCCCTTCTCCCGCGCCCGCGCCACGATCTTTCCGGTCAGCTCGGCCGCCGGCTTGTGCGGGTCGCCGCCTTCGCACAGCTCCATCGCCACCATGGCCCCCAGGCCGCGCACTTCGGCGATCACCGGGTGCTGCGCCTGCAACTGGCGCAACGCGGCGGTGATCCGCTCACCGACCTGCCGGCTGCGCGCCAGCAGCTGCTCCTCCTCGAACACCTCCAGCACCGCCAGCGCCGCCGCGCAGGCGATCGGGCTGCCGGCATAGGTGCCACCCAATCCGCCGGGGGCGATCACGTCCATGATCTCCGCCTTGCCGCACACGCCCGACAGCGGGAAGCCACCGGCGATGGACTTGGCAAAGGTGGTCAGGTCCGCCACCACGCCCAGCTGTTCCATGGCGAAGAAGCTGCCGGTACGTCCGGCGCCGGTCTGCACCTCGTCGGCGATCAGCAGGATGCCGTGCTGGTCGCACAGCGCGCGCAGGCGCTGCAGGAAATCCTTCGGCGCCACATGGAAACCGCCCTCGCCCTGCACCGGCTCGATGACGATGGCGGCGATGTCGCGCGGCTCGGCGTCGTTCTTGAAGATACGTTCGATGCTGGCGATGGCGTCATCCACGCTCACCCCGTGCAGCGCGCACGGGTACTGGGCGCGGAACACCCCGCCGGGCATCAGGCCCATGCCAGCGGCATAGGGCACCTTCTTGCCGGTCAGCGCCAGGGTCATCATGGTGCGGCCGTGGTAGCCGCTGGTGAAGGCGATCACCCCGGCGCGACTGGTGGCGGCGCGGGCGATCTTCACGGCGTTTTCCACCGCCTCGGAGCCGGAGGTCACCAGCAGGGTCTTCTTGGCGAAGTCGCCCGGCACCCGCGCGGCGATCTTCTCGCACAGCTCCACGTAGGGCTCGTAGGCCAGCACCTGGAAGCAGGTGTGCGACAGCTTGCCGAGCTGCGCCTGCACGGCGGCCACCACCTTCGGGTGCAGGTGACCGGTGTTGAGCACGGCGATGCCGCCGGCGAAGTCGATGTACTCGCGGCCTTCCACGTCCCAGACGGTGGCGTTCTCCGCACGCTCGGCGAAGATCGGATGGATCTGCCCCACCCCGCGCGGCACGGCGGCCATGCGGCGTTGCATCAGCGTCTCGTTGCTCTTGCTCATGGTCGTCCTCACAGCCCCAGGCACAGGTATTTGAGTTCCAGGTATTCCTCGATGCCGTACTTGCTGCCTTCGCGGCCCAGGCCGGAGGCCTTGACGCCGCCGAACGGCGCCACCTCGTTGGAAATGATCCCGGTGTTGATGCCGACCATGCCGTACTCCAGCGCCTCGGCGACGCGGAACACCCGGGACAGGTCGCGGGCATAGAAGTACGAGGCCAGACCGAATTCGGTGTCGTTGGCCATGGTGATGACCTCGTCCTCGTCCTTGAAGCGGAACAGCGGCGCCAGCGGGCCGAAGGTCTCCTCGCGCGACACCCTGGCGCTGCGCGGCACATTCACCAGGATGGTCGGCTCGAAGAAGCTGCCGCCCAGCGCATGGGACTGGCCGCCCAGCACCACCTCGGCGCCCTGGCCCAGGGCGTCGTCGATATGCTCGCGGACCTTGGCCACCGCCTTGTCGTCGATCAGCGGGCCGGTGGTCACGCCGGCCTCCAGGCCATTGCCGACCTTCAGCGTGCTCACCGCCGCCTTGAGCTTCGCGACGAAGGCGTCATACACGCCATCCTGCACGTAGATGCGGTTGGCGCACACGCAGGTCTGCCCGGCGTTGCGGTACTTGGAGGCCAGGGCGCCGTCCACCGCCTTGTCCAGGTCGGCGTCGTCGAACACGATGAAGGGCGCGTTGCCGCCCAGCTCCAGCGACAGTTTCTTGATGTCCGGCGCGCACTGGGCCATCAGCTGACGGCCGATCTCGGTGGAGCCGGTGAACGACAGCTTGCGCACGATGGGATTGCCGGTCAGCTCGTCGCCGATCTCGCTGGCCGAACCGGTGACCACGCTGAGCACCCCGGCGGGAATGCCGGCACGCTCGGCCAGCGCCACCAGCGCCAGCGCGGAAAAGGGGGTTTGCGACGCCGGCTTGACCACCATGGTGCAGCCGGCGGCCAGCGCCGGTCCCGCCTTGCGGGTGATCATCGCGGCCGGGAAGTTCCACGGCGTGATCGCGGCGGTCACACCGATCGGCTGCTTGATGACGATCAGCCGCTTGTCGGCCTGGTGGCCGGGAATGGTGTCGCCATAGACGCGCTTGGCCTCCTCGGCGAACCACTCGATGAAGGACGCGGCGTAGGCGATCTCGCCCTTGGCCTCGGCCAGCGGCTTGCCCTGTTCCAGGGTCATCAGCCGGGCCAGATCGTCCTGGTTCTCCATCAGCAGCTCAAACCAGCGACGCAGCTTCTGCGCGCGGTCCTTGGCGGTCAGCGCGCGCCAGGCCGGCAGCGCCCGGTTGGCGGCCTCGATGGCGCGGCGGGTTTCCGCGCCGCCCAGCTTCGGCACCGTGCCGAGGATTTCCCCGCTGGCGGGGTTGTTCACCGCGATGGTCTGGCCGCTGTCGGCGTCGACCCAGGCGCCGTCAATGTAGGCCTGCTGGCGGAACAGCGTGGAATCGTTGAGTTGCATGGCAGGCTGCGCTCCAGGAATGTTTGAAATTTCAAACGCAATCCTAGGATTGGGCCTCCGGAAGGGCAATACACGTTTGAAAAAATCCACGCCCGTGCATCCCGAAGCGCCGTTTGAACCCCGTCGCACCGGCGTCGTGGACGCCCGCAGGCCAGATGAGTATCATGGCGGCCCTCAACGCATCCGTAGCTCAGCTGGATAGAGTACTGCCCTCCGAAGGCAGGGGTCGTGGGTTCGAATCCCGCCGGATGCGCCATATAAGAAAGCCCCAGGTGAAAGCCTGGGGCTTTTGTATTTCCGGCCTCCGCGTCGCCAACATGGCCATACGCCGCCCATCTTGGTTAAGCTGCCGCACCACCGTCAGGGATCGAACATGACCAGCAACGTTGCCTCCAGCATCCAATGAAAACACCGAAACGACTTGAGTCCCTGCAAGAGGACGGCCTGATTGACGAGGTAGTCCGCTCGCTAATGAGCGGCAAGGAAGCCTCCGTGTATGTGGTGCGCTGCGGTGACGAGCTGCGCTGCGCCAAGGTGTACAAGGAGGCCAACAAGCGCAGCTTCCGGCAGGCGGCCGAGTATCAGGAAGGCCGCAAGGTGCGCAGCAGCCGCGCCACGCGGGCCATGGCCAAGGGCTCGAAGTATGGTCGCAAGGAGCAGGAAGAGGCCTGGCAGAACGCCGAAGTGGCCGCCCTGTTCCGCTTGGCCAGCGCCGGTGTGCGGGTGCCCAGCCCCTACGATTTCCAGGACGGCGTGCTGCTCATGGAGCTGGTCACCGATGGCAGCGGCGAAGTGGCGCCGCGCCTGAATGACGTCGACATGAGCCCGGAAGATGCCCGCGAATTCCACGCCTTCATGATCCGCGAGATCGTCAAGATGCTCTGCGCCGGCCTGGTGCATGGCGACCTGTCGGAGTTCAACGTGCTGCTCGGCCCGGACGGTCCGGTGATCATCGACCTGCCCCAGGCGGTGGATGCCGCCGGCAACAACCACGCCTTCAGCATGCTGGAGCGGGACGTGGCCAACATGGCCGGCTATTTCGGACGCTTCGCCCCGGAACTGCGCCAGACGAAGTACGCCAAGGAAATGTGGGCGCTCTACGAGGAAGGCAAGCTGACGCCGGAGACGCCACTGACCGGCGAATTCGCCGAACCCGAGGAGGCGGCGGATCTCGACGCGGTGATGCGCGAGATCAACGCCACCCTGGCCGATCAGGCCCGCAAGGAAGCAGCGCTGAAGGAGACGGCCGAGGAAGAACCCACGCCGCCGTGGATGCTGTAGTACCCGCTGGCCCCATTTAGGGTGGTCAAGGCTTGCCTTGGCCGCCAACGCGTCGATAACCCGGGGCTGGAATGCGCCGGTTCGCTTTGTGAAGGCGGAACAGGGAACCTGCACACATCCCTGACGCCCAGGCAGTCCTAAGTCCGTAGGGTGGAAAACTCGCGCAGCGATTTTCCACCGCCTGCCCCGCCGCTGCGTCCCGGTGGAAAAGCCTGCGGCGTTTTCCACCCTACAGCCTGACACCGCTGGGCAGCGGAACGGGAACCCGCACACACCCCAGGCGCCCAAGCGGTCCTAAGATGCCCTGCCCGGTCGAACGGACCGGGGCAAGCCACCCGGACTCATCACCGTTTGCCTAGCAGGGACCGCCATGAACACCCACGCCATTCTCCAGCCATTGCTCAGCGCCATGACCTGGCTGATACCGATGATGCTGCTTCTGGTGCTGCTGAAAAGCCCGTGGTTCAAGGGCTGGGTCGGCGAGCAACTGGTGCGGCTGTTCGCCCATTACCAACTGGACCGGCGGGTCTATCGACGCCTGCATGACGTGACCCTGACCACCCCGGATGGCACGACGCAGATCGACCATGTTTTCGTGTCGCCCTTCGGCATCTTCGTGGTGGAAACCAAGAACATGAGCGGCTGGATCTTCGGTGGCGAGCAGCAAGCGCAGTGGACCCAGCAGATCTACAAGCGGCGCTTCAAGTTCCAGAACCCGCTGCGGCAGAACTACAAGCACCTCAAGGCACTGGAAGCGGCGCTGGGCATTGCACCCGAACACATTCATTCGGTGATCGTGTTTGTCGGCGGCAGCACCTTCAAGACGACGATGCCGCCGAACGTGACCGAAGGCATCGGCTTCATTCGCCATATCCGCGCCTTCCAGCAGCCGGTCTTTTCCGAACCGCAGGTCAACGCCATGGTTCAGGCGCTGCAAGGCGGCCGCCTGGCTCCGACGCTGGCGACGCGACGCGAGCATGTCGAACGTCTCCGGCAGCGCAGCGATCCGAACGCGACCCGCCAGTGCCCGCGCTGCGGCAGCGCGCTGGTCATTCGCAGCATCAAGAGCGGCCCCAAGGCCGGCCAGCAGTTCTGGGGCTGCAGCACCTTTCCGAAATGCCGTACCCAGCAGCCGCTCGGGTGACGCGGCGCGTTCAACGCGGATTGATCACCCCATCCCGCTCGCCTTGATCCGGATCGGTATCCGGCATGTCTTCCAGATTTTCCCATTCCTCCCGGTCGCGGGGCAGTTCGCCTTCGTTGTCCGGCAATTCGTCGATGCCGGGTTCGTCGCTGGGGTTCACATCGACGCGGCCCCGGCCGGGCGGTTGCGGGTGGCCGGGGTAGAGGCGTTCGGGGGTGGGTTTGTCGGGGGACATGGTATTGGCGGGAGCGATGCCGAGGCGCGGGATTCAGCTCCGCTGGCCGGCGTAAAGCCGGCCCCACAGGGTGACCCAGCCAAGCCCGTAGGGTGGAAAACTCGCGCAGCGATTTTCCACCACCTGCCCCGCCGCTGCGCCCCCGGTGGAGCCTGCGGCGTTTCCCACCCTACGGTTGGTGCAGAACCAGTACTGCTTAGCCAATGGTCATCAGGCTCGCATTGCCCCCCGCCGCCGCGGTGTTGACGCTCAGGGTCCGTTCGATCAGCAGGCGTTCCAGCGGGATGTCCGTGTCGCCGGCCGGCAGGCCGATCACGGCGACCAGCGGACCGTTGCGGCGGGCGAGTTGCTGGCTGATGCCGCGTAGCTGGTCGGCGTCGCCGTGGTGCAGCACCGCGTCGAAGGCGACGGCTTCGCCGTTCCAGTCACGGATCAGGCTGATGCGGTCCTGCACGACCCGGGGCAGCGCGCCGCGCAGGGTGCGGTTGGCTTCGTCGTCGGGCCAGAACAGGTGGTTGCCCACCGCCAGGCCGGCGGCCAGCTGGCAGAGGCGGTCGGCTTCGTTGTCGGCCAGGCTGAGCACGCTTTCCCGGGGCAGCAGCAGGTAGCTGTTGCGCTCCCCGGTCGGCCCGTTGAGCACGCGGCTCAGGCCGCTTTGCGAGTCGGCGGCGTAGCGGTCGCACAGTTCCACCAGCGGGCCGCGTTCCTGTTGCGCCGCCCAGTCGCGCAGGGCGCCCAATGGGCGGCCGAGCTGGCTGTCCAGCTGCTCGCGCAGGCCAGGGTCGGCGGGGCTGGGTTCGTCGTGGCGGGCGAAGGTTTTGCGCAGGGCATCCTCGGGGCGGCTGGACAGCAAACGGTACAGGTACAGCGGCCCGCCGGCCTTGGGTCCGGTGCCGGACAGCCCTTCCCCGCCGAACGGCTGGACGCCGACCACGGCGCCGATCATGTTGCGGTTCACGTACAGATTGCCGGCCTGCACCTGATCCACCACCTGGGCGATGGTTTCGTCGATGCGCGTGTGGATGCCGAAGGTCAGCCCGTAACCGGTGCCGTTGATCTGTTCGATCAGCCGGTCCAGGTCTTCGCGCTGATAACGCACCACGTGGAGAATCGGGCCGAATACCTCGCGGCCCAGCTCCTGGATGCTGTCCAGCTCGATCAGCGTGGGCAGCACGAAGGTGCCGTACTGCAGGTTGGCGCCCACGGTGCGTGCCGCCTGGTGGACGCCGTGACGGCGCTCGCGCATGGCCTGGATATGCCGTTCCAGACCGGCCTTGGCTTCGGCGTCGATCACCGGGCCGATATCCACCGCCAGTTGGTCGGGGTTGCCAATCCGGTATTCGGCCATGGCGCCCTTGAGCATGGTGAGAATGCGCTCGGCCACGTCTTCCTGCAGGCACAGTACGCGCAGCGCCGAGCAGCGCTGGCCGGCGCTGTCGAAGGCCGAGGCGACCACGTCGGTGACTACCTGTTCGGCCAGTGCCGAGGAGTCGACGATCATGGCGTTCTGCCCACCAGTTTCGGCGATCAGCGGCACCGCGCGGCCCCGGGCATCCAGGCGGCCGGCGAGGTTGCCGGCGATCAGCCGGGCCACTTCGGTGGAACCGGTGAAGATCACGCCCTTCACCCGCTCGTTGCGCACCAGCGCATCGCCCACGTCTTCGCCGCGTCCGGGCAGCAGTTGCAGCGCGCCGCGCGGCACGCCGGCCTGGTGCAGCAGGTGCACGGCCTGGGTGGCGATCAGTGGGGTCTGCTCGGCCGGCTTGGCCAGCACCGTGTTGCCGGCGGCCAGCGCGGCGGCCACCTGGCCGGTGAAGATCGCCAGCGGGAAGTTCCACGGGCTGATGCACACCACCGGGCCGAGCGGCCGGTGGGTGTCGTTGGCGAAGTCGGCGCGCACCTGGGCGGCGTAGTAGCGCAGGAAATCCACCGCCTCGCGCACTTCGCCGATGGCGTTGGCAAAGGTCTTGCCGGCCTCGCGCACGGTGATGCCGACCAGCGCCTGCAGGTCGCCCTCGAACAGGTCGGCGGCCCGTTCGAGAATCTGCGCGCGCTGGTCGGGCGGCGTGGCCTGCCAGCCGGCGCCGGCACGCTCGGCGGCGGCGACGGCGTTGCCCACATCCGCCAGGCTGGCCAGTTGCACCTCGCCGACCTGATCGCGCTGGTCCGCCGGGTTGCACACCGGCAACGTGTGGCCGCCCTCGACCGGGCCATCCAGCAGCGGTTCGGCCCGCCACTCCACGTGGGCGCCGGCGAGCAGCGCGCCGGACAGCGAACCCAGCCGGTGTTCGTTGGACAGGTCGAGGCCGAAGGAATTGAGCCGCGCCTCGCCGTACAGCTGGCGCGGCAGCGGAATGCGCGGATGCGGCAAGCCCAGGGCGCCTTCCCGGGCCGCCAGGCTTTCCGCCTTGGTCACCGGGTCCTCGACCAACTCGCGCAGATTGACGTCCGGGTCGGCGATCAGGTTGACGAACGAGGTGTTGGCGCCGTTTTCCAGCAGGCGGCGCACCAGGTAGGCGAGCAGCGTTTCATGGGTGCCGACCGGCGCGTAGATGCGGCACGGACGGTTCAGCTTGCCATCGGCCACCGGGCCGACCACCTGCTCGTAGAGCGGCTCGCCCATGCCGTGCAGGCACTGGAACTCGTACTGGCCGGGGTAGTAGTTGTGACCGGCCAGGTGGTAGATGGTCGCCATGGTATGGGCGTTGTGGGTCGCGAACTGCGGGAAGATGGCGTCCGGCGCGGCCAGCAGCTTGCGCGCACAGGCGATGTAGGAGACGTCCGTGTACACCTTGCGGGTGAACACCGGGTAACCCTCCAGGCCGTCCACCTGGGCACGCTTGATCTCGCTGTCCCAGTAGGCGCCCTTGACCAGGCGAATCATCAGGCGGTGGCCGCTGCGCCGCGCCAGGTCGATCAGGTGGTCGACCACATGGAAGCAGCGCTTCTGGTAACCCTGGATGACGAAGCCGATGCCGTTCCAGCCGCGCAGCGCGGGCTCGAAGCACAGGCGCTCCAGCAGGTCGAGGGAGATTTCCAGGCGGTCGGCTTCCTCGGCGTCGATGTTCAGGCCGATGTCGTACTGGCGCGACAACTGGGTCAGAGCGAGCACGCGCGGGTACAGCTCGTTGATCACCCGCTCGAACTGCGCGCGGCTGTAGCGCGGGTGCAGCGCGGAGAGCTTGATGGAAATGCCCGGGCCTTCGTAGATGCCGCGCCCGTGGGAGGCCTTGCCGATGGCGTGGATGGCCTGCTCGTAGGAGGCCAGGTAGCGCAGCGCGTCGTCCTCAGTGAGGGCCGCCTCGCCGAGCATGTCGTAGGAGTAGCGGAAGCCCTTGGCTTCCATCTTGCCGGCGTTGGCCAGGGCCTCGCCGATGGTTTCGCCGGTGACGAACTGCTCGCCCATCATGCGCATGGCCATGTCCACGCCCTTGCGGATCACCGGCTCGCCGCCCTTGCCGATCAGCCGGTTGAGCGCGCTGGAGAGTCCCGTTTCCGTGTGCGTGGCGACCAGCCGCCCGGTGAGCAGCAGCCCCCAGGAAGCGGCGTTGACGAACACCGACGGGCTCTGGCCGAGGTGCTGCTGCCAGTTGCCGGCGCTGATCTTGTCGCGGATCAGCGCGTCGCGGGTGCCCTTGTCGGGAACGCGCAGCAGCGCCTCGGCCAGGCACATCAGCGCCACGCCCTCCTGGGACGACAGCGAGAATTCCTGCAGCAAGCCCTGTACCAGCCCGGCGCGACCCATGCCGGCCTTCTGGTTGCGCAGGGTTTCCGCCAGTCGGTAGGCCAGGCTGCTGGCCTTGGTGCTCAGCTCGGCGGGCAGGCGCGCCTGTTCGACCAGCACCGGCACCACTTCCGGCTCGGGGCGCCGGTAGGCAGCGGTAATGGCTTCGCGCAGCACGGACTGGGGATGCACGCTTTCGGCAAAGGCGAGGAAGGGCTGGTGGCGGACGTCTTCCCGAGGTTCCTCCTCCTCGGGCTCGTCCAGCAGGCTGTCCTCGGAGGCGTCCGGATAGTCGCCGCGCTCGATCTGCTCCAGGTACAGGTGGATGGCCTGCCGGACCAGCCAGTTCGGCGTGCGGTCGATCTGGCGGGCAGCGGCTTCAAGCCGCGTGCGGGTGGTGTCGTCGAGTGTCACGCCAAACGTGCTGCTCATGCTCTGCCCTCCGAACCCTGTTGTCGGTACCCCGGCGCTCGATGGCCTGGCGGCCCGGCTGCTCAACCAGTGTAGCTTTCGGAAAAGCGTGGGGGCGGAGGGCGAAGGGCGGGCAATGTGGGAGCGAATTCATTCGCGAGCTTTGCAGGCCGCAGCCAAAAGCTCGCGGACAAGTCCGCTCCCACAGAGCTCGTCAGCCGGCGCGGCGAAAGGTCAGGTTGATGCGTTGCGCGCCGAGCAACGGATGCTGGCCCTCCTTGAGCGCCAGCACGCCGTGGTAGCGCAGGCGGTCGACGCCGCCCCAGACCAGCACGTCGCCATGCAGCAGCGCGACGCGCTCCGGCTTGTCGGCGCGGCGCATGCCGCCGAACTGGAAGACGGCCGGCAGGCCCAGGGAGATGGACACGATGGGCGCGCTGAAGTCGCGCTCATCCTTGTCCTGATGCAGCGACAGGCGCGCACCCGGCAGGTAGCGGTTGATCAGGCAGGCGTCGGGCACGAAACCAGGGAAGCCGGCTGCGGCGGCGGCCTGTTCGGCCAGCTGGCGGAACGTCGTCGGCATGGGCGGCCAGGGCTGGCCCGTGTCGGGATCGCTCGGGCTGTAGCGGTAGCCGTGGCGGTCACTGATCCAGCCGAGCGGGCCGCAGTTGGTCTGCGCCACCGACATGCGCAGACCGCCCGGGGTGAACATGTGGCGAAAGGGGGCGGCGGCCTCGATCAGGCGCAGCTCGGTCAGCAGCGCGTCCATCCAGGAGTGGGCGAAGCCGCGTAGCAACCAGGTGGCGGGGCCGAGCTGCTGGCGGCCGGACTGGAAGGGTTCGGCGAACAGGTCAACCGTCGGCATGGACCAACCTCCGGAGGTGGGGATGCGGCGAGTTTACCCTGTGGGGTGGCACAGGCTTATTCCTGACCGCCGAGCAGCGCCGAACCGCTGTGGGGCCGGCTTTACGCCGGCCAGCGGAGTTAGAGCCCGCGCTTGCGGTGTCGCTCCCGCCGCCGTCGGCCGGCATAAAGCCGGCCCCACAGGGCTGCCACCACCACGACCGGGACAAATTCGGCTGGATAGGTCTGGCTGAGGTAATAGGCCTCAGCGCACCGCCTCAGCCGCCTTCCCGATCTCCGGCAGGAACCAATTCATGACCAGCGCGCAGATGCCACCGGTGGCCACACCGGATTCCAGCACGCTGCGCAGGCCTGCCGGCAGGTGGGCGAGGAATTCCGGCACCTGGGAGAAGCCCAGGCCGAGGGCCAGCGACACGGAGATGATCAGCAACGCGCGGCGGTCCAGGTCGATGCCGGCGAGGATGTTGATGCCCGCTGCGGCCACGGCGCCGAACATCACCAGCGCGGCGCCGCCGAGCACCGGTTCGGGCACCGCCTGCAGCACGCCGGCCACCGCCGGGAACAGGCCGAGGATCACCAGCATGGCGGCCAGCCACATGCCGATGTAGCGGCTGGCGATGCCGGTGAGCTGGATGATGCCGTTGTTCTGCGCGAACACCGAGCTGGGGAAGGTGTTGAAGAAGCCGGCCAGCAGCGAGTTGGCGCCGTTGACCAGCACGCCGCCCTTGATGCGCTGCATCCACAGCGGCCCTTCCACCGGCTGGCGGGAGATCTTGCTGGTGGCGGTCACATCGCCGATGGCTTCCAGCGAGGTCACCAGGTAGATCACCACCATGGGGATGAACAGGCTCCACGACCAGCCGAGGCCGAAGTGCAGCGGCATCGGCACCTGGAACAGCTCGGCCTCGCGCATGCCGGTGAAATCCAGGCGGCCCAGGTAGGCGGCCAGCGCATAGCCCACCACCAGGGCGATGACGATGGCGCAGCTGCGCAGCCACACCACCGGGATGCGGTTGAGGATGACGATCAGCGCCAGCACCACGCCGGAGAGCAGCAGGTTCTCGCCGTTGGCAAAGGTGCCGTTGCCCATGGCCGCGTAGCCGCCGCCCATGCTGATCAGGCCGACCTTGATCAGCGTCAGGCCGATCATCAGCACCACGATGCCGGTCACCAGCGGGGTGATCAGCCGCTTCACGAACGGCAGCACGCGCGACACGCCCATCTCGATGAACGAGCCGGCGATCACCACGCCGAAGATGGCCGCCATCACCGCTTCCACCGGCATGCCGTCCTTGACCATCAGCACGCCGCCGGCGATCAGCGGGCCGACGAAGTTGAAGCTGGTGCCCTGCACGATCAGCAGGCCCGCACCGAACGGCCCGAAGCGCCGGCATTGCACGAAGGTGGCGATACCGGAGATCACCAGCGACATGGAGACGATGATGTTGGTGTCGCGCGGCGACACGCCGATGGCCTGACAGATCAGCAGACCGGGGGTGACGATCGGCACGATGATCGCCAGCAGGTGCTGCAGGGCGGCCAGCAAGGCGATCCAGGGACGCGGACGATCGTTCAGGCCGAGGACCAGTTCGTGGCGCGGTTCGGTGGGAGTGGGGGAAGTCATGGCAGAGCCCGGCTATAAAAAGCGGCGGATTCTACTCGTGGCGGGCGGCGAGGGACAGAGTGGGCGCGTGCGGACGGCCCATCCGGGAGCCGCCTGCCTGGTGGACAGGGAAAACGTTGTCCACCCTACGGCAAGTTTTGTCCCGCCCAATGAAAACGCCGCTTCCGGGGGGAAGCGGCGTTCGGGCGAAGCCAGGAGCGATCAGCGGGTTGCTTCGCTCAGCTCGTTCTGGGCCTTGGAGGCGCGGAATTCCTGATAAAGGATGTCTTCGTCCTGAGCCGACAGCTTGCGTTGGCTCTGCTGGATGATGCTGTCGTACAGGGCCTTGGTGGCCTCCGGCTGGATGGCAACCATGACGCACAGCTGGCGCTGGCCATCCATGTCCACGAAATCGACCTTGACCGCTTTGGATCCCGAAATCTGCTGTTGTGCCACTTGGCGGGATACCGACTCGAAGCTGCTGCCAACCTGGGTCTTGCCAGCGGCATCGGTGCGGCTGCCGTAGGTCTTGTCCATTGCCGCGACCTTGAGGTTGATTTCCTTGGTGAGCGCGGCGCGGGCGTTGGCGGTGGCCTGGGAACGATCGATGCTGAAGTTACCGCTGGAACTTACACAGTCGGTGGCCGCGATGCCGCCTTCGACGACCGGCGACATGACCCAGTCCGGCAGGCTGGACGTGGGGGCAGCGGGCTTGGAGCCGCAACCGGTCAGTACGGCGGCGGTGAGGGCGGTCAGGCAAAACAGCGAAGAGAAACGCTTCATTCGGGAGCTCCCTTGGGACTTCAGCGGTAAGTCGGCGGCACAACGCCGCCAACCAATGAGTGTTTTCGAGACATTTACAGCGACCGATAGCTCGGCAGGCGCGAGGCGACCCGCTGGAGGTAGTTGCGGGTTTCCTCGTAGGGCAGCCGGGTGCGCATGTGTTCGAAGTTGGCCTTGGGCGACAGGCGATTGATCTGCTCCGCCGCCTTGTTGATGTTGGTGGTGCCGGTGTAGCTGCGCGCCACGTTGCCGGCGCCGGTGTTGTAGGCGGCGATGGCGCAGTACAGGCGGCTTTCCGGATCCTTGACGGCCTTCAGGTAGCGGGTCTGCAGCAGGTGCAGATAGGCCGCGCCCAGCTGGATGTTCTTGGCCGAATCGTACAGGTAGGACGGCGCCACGACGCGCGACTGCCCGTAGACCAGTTCGGTCGCGTCCTTGCCCGCCGAGCCGGGCACGATCTGCATCAGGCCGTAGGCCGGAACCGGGGAGCGGGCCAGCGGATTGAAGGCGCTCTCGGTGTGCATCACCGCCAGAATCAGCGCGGGTTCGATCTTCCAGCGGCTGCCCTGCTCACGCGCATCGGCGAGGAATTCCCGGGCCTTGCTCGCGGGGCGCTGCTCCGGCAGGGGAACCGAAATGGTCACCAGGCCGTTGCTTTGCGTGGTCTGGGCCTGCTCGATGAGTTGCTCGGAGACCTGACGCACCTCCCGATCGGACGGCGCCGGGGAACTGAACAGCTCGCTGAGCACCGCCTTGTTCTCGCCGGCCGACCGTTCGACCAGTCCCGGCGCGGCCTGGCTGACCGCCTGTTCGACCGCCGTGGTCAGCGGATCGTTGCGGGCGGCATCGGCCACATCGGTGGAAAGCAGGCCACGCATTTCGCTCAGAAGGCGCGCCCGGTCGGGCACTCCCGCTTCCTGACGGAAGTTCAGGGTGATGCGGTTCGCCTCGAAATCCACGACCCGCTGTACCGTCTGGTCGCCGCTGTACTCGACCCAGCGGGTCTTGCTGCTCAGTTCGGCATTGCGCCAGTGGGCAGCCAGCTCGCGTTGACGCTCCCGCACCGCCGCCGCATAGCTGTTGCTGTAGGCGGCGAAGCCAGCGGCCAGCTCACGCTGATAGGCTTCGAACTCGGCGCCGCGAGTGGCCGCGAACTCCTGCCGCTGCGCCTGCTGCGAACGGCGAAACGCCTCGAACTCGCTCTCGGCCCGGGCGCCCGTCAGCGTCAGCCCGGCCAGCGCGCCGAGCGACGTGGTGAGGAAAGAACGTCTGTCCATCTACTACCCGTTCCTGAATGCAAAAGGCCTGACACCCGCACGCGGCGGGTGTCAGGCTCGACGGATCACATCTTGACGACGTCTCTGAGGTCAGCGAAGTGATCGCCGAACCCCTTCTTGAACTGCAGGCGGACCGGCTGACCGATGCGGATCTTCTCGGCGATTTCCTCGTCGATGATGATCCAGGCCGATTCGGTACCGATCTGGTTGGACACGCGTGCGCTGCCCAGCTTGAAGGTTTCGATGCTGGTCTGGTTGGTCAGCGGGTTGTTCATGCGGGTGACGTTCATGATTTCCACGGTGTCACCCTCCTTCACGCCATGCTTGCCGCCCAGGGTCACCTTGACCACGACCTGATCCTTGTTGGCGCGCTGCTCGATCACGAAGCCGGTCGGCGCGAACTGGTTCTGCAGCTGGGTGCGCATGCGCGCCACGGCGCGGGCCGCCGCGTCGCGAGCAAACTGCTCGGCGCCGGTCTTGGAAATGGCGCAATCCTGGCTGTAACGGACATCCTCGCTGGAGTAAGCCGAGCCGGCCAGCTCTTCAGTGGTCACCGGACGCATGGACGGCATCTTGTAGATGCGCACGCTGCCGGCCACATCGCCGCTGTATTTGCACGAGGGGGCAATGGTCACCGTGTTGCCTTTGTTGTCAACGAAGCGCTTGCCTTCGGTGAACTGGGCGCCCGCAGCCGCCTGGGACACCACGCCGAGGATGGCGAAGTCCGCCACCTGCTCGCCCTGGTACTCGGCCTTGCCGTGCATCTCGGCCAGCGCCAGCTCCTTGCGCAGCTTGTTGGCCAGCTTGCGATCCACCAGCTCCACGTTGGTGGCCGCCAGGTGCTTCTCGATTTCGCTGGCGATGGTGCTGCCGACCCGTGCCGATTTGGCCAGCGCGATATCGCCATCCTCGGCCTCGAACACCACGACGCGCGGCTTGCCCCCGGCGAGCTCGGCCTTGCTGGGCATCACGTCGCTGGGCTGCAGGCTCACCGGCTGCATGGCATCCAGGTTCTTGATGGTGGTGGACGAGCAACCGGCCATCGCCAGTGCCATCGTCAGCAGTGCTACTTTTTTCATGGTTCCCTCCCCGGGTAAACAAACGGTACAGCTCAGCGCCCTGTCGATGCAGGACTCAGTTGAGGCGCAGGTCGGTCAGAATCTGGTCGACCCCGCCGGAATTCAGGAACTTGCGCAGGGCGTCTTGGCGCGCCCCGTCGTAACTGATCATCGAGATGCCGTTCAGCCGGTAGCTTTTGCGCGCCACCACGCTGTTGCGGTCGTCCAGCAGCGCCACCGACAGGTCGACGACCGCATTCAGGTTGCCGAACATCTCCTGGTTGGTCACCGTGCCCTTGATTTCCAGGCGCCCATCGGCACGCCCGGAGGAAACGGTGCGCACGTTGAGCGCCTGGCCGACCGCCTCGGCCACCGCTTCGAAGGCCGGCGACGCCTGCAGCTGCAGGGTCAGGTTCTGCAGGGCCTGGGCGCAGTCGCGCTGGTAGGCCTCATAGCGCTCCATGGCCGGATTGGCTTCGAAGAAGGTGTCCGCCGTGGACAGCACCAGGGTCAGCAGGCGCGCCTGGTCGATGAGGCCGGGCGCGGCCTGGCAGCCCAGGAAGCGCTGGAAGGGACGCGCGGTCAGCTTGGGATCCAGGCGGCGGCGCAGGTCGGCTTCCACCGTGTCGAGCTGCAGACGGGTGTCGCGCACGAAGTCCTCGCGGGACATTTCCACCAGCACGAAGTAGCGGCCACTGACCAGTTCGGTCTGGCGGACGTTGTAGGCGGAGAGCTTGATGTCCTGGATATAGGCTTCGACCGTTTCCTGGTAACTGCGGGTAACGGTGTTGCCGGAGATGCCCCCGCTGGACACCGCGTCGCTGCGAATGCGGGTGCTCAGCTTGCCGGCGATGGAACGCAGGGCCTGCTGGGTGGCGTCGTTCAGGGTGGCCCCTTCGCCCACCCCGAAGAAGGCGATGAGGTTGTCCTGGGGCGGCGTGCTGACCCAGCTGGGCAGCGCCGCGGCCTGCGCCACGGGAGACACGCCAAGGAGTCCGCTCGACAGAGCCAGGACCGCCGACAGACCGATGACCAGGCGCTGACGCCGCGTGCCCATACCCATGCTCCAGGAACTCCCCTGCTTTCGCCGCAATGTCGCGGTGATATTAAGATGATGTCAGATTATTATCATGGGAGACCGGCCTGTCCAGAATTTTGACCTGGGTCACACCATGGTCTAACGGGCAGGCTTGGCGGGAAATGCGAGGGGGAAGGACACGCGCGCGGCTGGTGGCTCGGCAGGGTGGACGACGTGATTCTGTCCACCCCGGTAGCGGCCTGATTGGTGGACAAAAACAGCGTTGTCCACCCTACGTGTCTCAGAGCCGCCGGGTTGGTGACAGGACCGCGTTTTCCACCCTACCTGTCTCAGGCCAGCAGGCTGACCACGCTGTAGCGGTTCAGGTTGGCCTGGCTGACGATGATCTGCGACTGGGCAATGTAGCTGCTGGCGCCGGAACGCAGCACCTTGAGCAGCGAGCCGAGGTAGTTCTGCGCCCACTGCTGCTCGTCACCGTCCAGCTGCTCGCGCAGGAACTGGCGGATGTCCGCTTCGCGTTCGCGAATCTGCTCGCGCAGCACGGCGATGCGGTCCAGGGCCGAAATCACGTTGTCGAGAATGGCGCGCATCTCGCCGACGGAGTCGAGTTGCGAGTCGCTGGGCAGGCCGAGCAGGCCGTCCTCTGCGCTTTCCACCCGGGCGAAGCTGTCCTTGGCGAACAGCTTGCCTTCGCCGCGCACCGCCAACTGGTCACGCAGCGCGGCCCAGTCGCTTTCGCGGGCGGAGAACATCAGCCGACCTTCGTTATCCAGCTCGGCGCGCAGGCCCGCCTGGCCCAGGCTGACATTGAAGCGGCGCAGCACCTGCTCGTCACTCAGGCCCTCGTCCAGCACCACGGCCAGCGGCTCCGGCAGCTTGCGCCCGGCGGTGAACACCAGGGTTTCCTGGCCGGCCTCGCTGATCCGGTCGATGCTGTCCAGCCCCTGCAGGCTGAAGCGCACGCGCACTGGCTCGGTCAGCTTGAGCTGGAAGCCCGGGTCGATGACGTTATCGTCCAGTCGGCTGCGCTGCTGGAGCATCGCATTGACCTTCTGCAGCGCCTCGCGGGCGCCATCCATTTCAGCCGTGCCGGTCGAGGGCGCACTGAGCTGCCGACCGAGCTTGAGCTTCAGCTGGCTGAGCCGGGATTGCACCTGACTCAGGTAGCTGCTGGCCGACTGCATGGCCGACAGCTGCTGGTTGAGCTGCAGGCCATAGGTGCCGCTCTGGCGTGGCATCGATTCGCTGCGCGGAGCTTCCCGCTCGGCGGGCAGGCCGGCGCCGCTGGCGCGCTGCGGGGCGACACCCTTGAGGTCTGGCGTCTGCCGATCCAGCGCAAACGGCGTTACGGCCGGCAGTTGCTTATCAACCTTCATGGTGTCTCCTTGCCCTTACATCAGGTCGAACAGATTCAGACTGTGCAGCTTCAGGTAGGACTTCTGCGTCGCCTGCAGCGCCACCTGGTAATTGCTCAGGTCCAGCGAGGCTTCTGCATAGTCGAGGGAGGACAGCTCGCCCTCGATCTTCTGGTTGACCAGCGACACGTCGGCCTGGCTGTCCTTGAGCAGCGACAGGGTGTTCTGCCGGCCGCCGAGTTCGGTGATCTGGCCGCTCAGGGAGGCCAGCACCTTGTCCAGGCTGCCGATGGCATCGCCGATGTGGGTGGTGATGCTGGCCGGGTTGTTGAGCATCAGGTCGACCAGTACATTCAACTGGTTGAGGAAGCCGGGGGCACCCGCCAGCACATCGGTGGCGGTGACGTTGTCCTTGATCAGCACACCATTGGCCACCGCCACTTCGCGGGGCTTGTCATTGCCGGTCAGCGTATAGGCGCCGGCCGCGAGCGTGACGGCGCGCTGATCCGTCTTGGTGCCGGAAAAGTAGTAGCGGCCTTCCTCGTCACGCACGTTCAGGTAGCTGACGAAGGTTTCCTTCAGAGTGTCCAGCTCGCTGGCCATACTGCCCAGGTCGTCGTCCGAGTTGGCACCGCGGTTGGCCGCCCAGAGCAGCAGGTCGCGCATTTCCAGCAGGGTGTCGGAGCCGGCCTGCAGGTTGGTTTCCGCCGCCGACAGGCGCCCCTTAAGGCTGTCGATGTTGTGCTGGTATTGGTTGAGGCTGGCCTCCTCGCGGGCGATGCGCAGCAGGCGCACGCTGGCGATGGGGTCGTCGGACGGCACGATGATGCGCTTGCCGGTGGCCATCTGCTGCATCAGCTTGCCGGTGGCGGCCGCGTTGTGACCCAGCGAGCTGTTCATGATGGCGTTGATCTGGGCGTTGGTAATGCGCATGGCGGCGGTCTCGCTGGGATCAGAACATGCCCAGCACGCTGTCGAACAGCGCACCGGCAGTGGTGATGACTTTCAGGTTGGCCTGGTAGGCCTGCTGGTAGTTCATCAGGTTGACGCCTTCCTCGTCGAGGTTCACGGCGCTGATGCTGTCTCGCTGGGCCTGAGCCTGCTTGAGCACCGAGGCGGCGGTTTCCACATCGGCCTGGCCCTGACGGCTCTGGCTGGCGATGCCGCCGAGCAGCGTGGCGTAGGCGTCATTGAGGGTTACGGACGAGCTGACGCCGCCAATGGTGAGAGTCACCTTCTGGTTCTTGAGCGCCAGCAGATCACGCAGCTTATCGTTATTGCCCGGCTCATCCGCCGCAGAGGAGAACGCAAGGTCCTTGGGTTCCAGGTCGTTGACCTTCAGCACCTGGGAAATGCTGCCCGGCGTATGGGTGAACAATTCCAGAGCCAGACCGGAGTCGCCATCCAGATCATAGGCATTGCCATCCGCTAGCACGCCGTTGAAAAGCGCGGCGATTTCCCCGGCGATATCGCTGATGGTTTTCTGCGTGGACCGCAGCCCGTTGTACTCAGCCTCGTACAGGCCACCCAGCTGGCCGCCCCAGCCATCGCGGGCCATGGGGAAGGGGGTGCCGGCGAAATCCAGGGAAAAGTCCTGATGATTGTTCGCCAGGGTGGTCAGCTTCACCGTGGCCGCAGTCGGCCCGGCAACCAGCGGCTGGCCGTTGGCCAGCGACACGTTGAAGCTGCCGTCGGCGGCTTCCATGACGCGCACATCGGCCAGTTCAGCCAGGTCCTGGACCAGCTTGTCGCGCTGGTCGCGCAGGGCTTTGGCGTCGCCGTTGGAGGCTTCGACATGGGTGATGCGCTTGTTCAGCGTGGCCAGGTTGTCGGTCAGGCCGTTGAGCTCGACGATGATCGCCTCGCGCTGGCCGCGCAGGCCGTTGAGCTGGGTCTCGATGTTGTTGCTCAGGCTGTTGACGCGCTGGGCCAGGTTGCGTGCCTCGTTGAGGATCTGCTGGCGCAGGGCGATGGAGTCCGGCGTCGAGGTGGCCTCGCTGAGCGCGGCGTAGAAGTTGTCCAGGCCGCCGCTGATGTTCGAGCCTTCGCTGGCCATCAGGGTTTCCAGCGCGCTGACGTACTTCTGCTGGCTTTCGGTGAAGCTCTCGTGGGAGGTGGCGCGCCACAGCTGGCGGTTGACGAAGTCGTCGGCGATGCGGCGGATGTTGTTGACCTGCACGCCGCGACCGCTGCTCAGCGCGGTGTGTCCGCTGAGCGAGCCCATTTCCACGCCCAGGCGGCTGAAGCCGGGGGTGTTGACGTTGGCGACGTTCTGCCCGGTGGCGGTCAGCGCCACCTGGGTGGCGCGCACGCCGCTGTAGCCGATCTGGCTCAAGAGACTCACGAGCGATTCTCCTTGGTGTCAGGACGAATCGGCTGGGCAAAGGCCGCCGATGCGTGCGGGGACGAACCGGTGTCCGTCATCTGTTGATCCTCAAGGGCGACCGTTTCGTCCGCCGACTTAAATGCCGCGTGCTGCGACCAGCTGCCGCCGATCGGCGCCTGCATGGCCTGGCTGGGCCGCGGTTCGCCGCCCATCTGCTCGACGATCATGCTGGCGATGCCGGTCTGGCGCTGGCCGGCCAGGTGCTCGGCCAGCACCTCGTCGTAGAAGTCGCGCATGGTGTCCAGCTCGCGGCTGCGCATCAGGCTGTCCTCGGACAGCACATCGCCGGCCTTGCGCATCTGCTTGAGGATCTGCTGCAGGAACATGGCCTCGAACTGCTCGGCGGCCGCCTGCAACTGGTCGTTGCGCGAGATGCCGGTCACCTCGGGGTTGTTGCGCCAGCTCTGCAGGGTATCCGGAAGGGAAAGAATGCTCATGGTCAGATCACGATCAGTTCGGCGTTGAGCGCCCCGGCGCGTTCCAGCGCCTGGAGGATGCTCATCACATCGTCCGGCGTGGCGCCCAGGCTGTTCACGGTGTTGATGATGCTGTCCAGGCTGGCGCCATCGGGCCACTTGAACATGCCGTTGCGGTCCTGGGCCACTTCCACCTGGGAACGCGGCACCACGGCAGTCTGGCCCTCGCTGAACGGCGCCGGCTGGCTGACCTGGGGCGTCTCGCTGATGGTTACCGTCAGGTTGCCGTGGGCCACGGCGGCGGCCTTGACGCGCACGCCCTCGCCCATCACCACTGTGCCGGTGCGGCTGTTGAACACCACCTTGGGGCGTTCGCGGCCTTCATCGACATCAATCATTTCCAGCACGGCCATGAAGCCCATGCGCTGGGTGCTGGTGACCGGGGCGCGCACCGCCACCTTGGTGGCGTTCAGCGCCACTGCGACGTCGTCGGCACCGACGTGCTCGTTGATCGCGCGCACGATGTTGGTGACCGTCTGGAAGCCGGGGTTGCGCAGGTTGAGCATGATCTCCGGGCGGTCGGCGAAATCGCTGCCGATGATTCGCTCGACGGTGGCGCCATTGGGTACTCGTCCCGTGGTGGCGCTGTTGATCGCCACGCTGGAACCGCTGTTGCCTTCGGCCTTCAGGCCGCCGACCACCAGGTTGCCCTGGGCCAGCGCGTAGACCTCGCCGTCCACGCCGCGCAGCGGGGTAAGCAGCAGCTGGCCGCCGCGCAGGCTCTTGGCATCGCCCAGCGAGGACACGGTGACGTCGATGGTCTGCCCCGGGCTGTAGGACGGCGGCACGCTGGCGGTGACCGTCACCGCGGCGACGTTCTTCAGCTTGGGGTCGACATTGGGCGGCAGATTCACGCCGAACTGCTGGATCAGGTTGGTCACCGACTGGCTGGTGAACTTCACCTGGTTCTTGTCGCCGGTGCCGTCCAGGCCGACCACCAGGCCGTAGCCGATCAGCTGGTTTTCGCGGATGCCCTCGACATCCACCAGATCCATCAGCGGCACCGCCCGCGCGGCGGCGGGCAGCGTCAGCAGAAACAGGAGGGGAAGCAGCTTGCGCATGGCGAACACCATCAGAAGGGGAACCAGGGGCTGGTGAAGAAGCGGGTCAGCCAGCCAGCCGAGTTGGCATCACTGAGCACGCCCTTGCCGGCATAGGAAATGCGCGCATCGGCAATGCTCTGCGAGGACACCTGGTTGTAGCGGTTGATGTCCTCGGGGCGCACCAGGCCGCTCAGGCGGATGAACTCGTCGCCCTGGTTCAGGCGCAGGCTCTTCTCGCCACGCACCAGCAGCACGCCGTTGGGCAGCACCTGATGCACGGTCACGGCGATGGCGCCGGCCAGGCTGTTCTGCTGCGAGCTGCGCGACGAGCCGGAAAAGTCCCGTTCGCCGCTGGCCGAGCTTTCCAGGCGGTCGTAGGTGTTCCCGAACAGGGTAGGGATACCGATGCCCACCGAGGCTTCCTTGCCGAAGCTGGTGCCGGCGCTCTTGCTCGACTGGGTCTGCTCGTTGAGCACCACCGTCAGGATGTCGCCCACCTGGAAGGCGCGCTTGTCGTACATCAGCGCGCTGCCGTTGCCACGGTACAGGCCACCGGCAACCGGCTTGGGCTGTTCGTAGTCCAGGGCCGGCGGCTGATAGAGGCTGGCGTCTTCGGTGTCCTCGCGCAGCTCGTGGAAGCTGGCGCAACCGCCGAGCAGGAGCGCGAGGGTGAGCGTCAGGGTGCGTTTCATGGTCATCACACGGACTGGTTGAGGTACTGCATCATGCCCGAGCTGGCATCCAGCACCTTGGCGTTGGCCTCGTAGGCGCGCTGCACCGCAATCATCTGCACCATGGCTTCCACTACCTGCACGTTGGAGCCCTCCAGGGCGTACTGCTTGAGCTGGCCCAGGCCATCGGTGCCGGCCACGCCTTCCACCGCCTCGCCGCTGGCGGCGGTTTCGCGGTACAGGTTGCCGCCCAGCGCTTCCAGACCGGCCGGATTGACGAAGTTGACCAGCAAGATCTGTCCCAGCTCTTCCTGCTGACCCTGGCCGTTGGTGACGGTGACGGTGCCGTCGCTGCCCACGTGGAAATTGCTGCTGCCTTCAGGCACCACGATCTGGTCGACCAGCGGCAGGCCCTGGGAGTTGACCACCAGGCCTTCGGCGTTCAGGTGCAGCTGGCCGTTCTCGGTGTAGCAGGTCTCGCCGTCGGCGCCTTCGACGCGGAAGAAGCCCTGGCCGACGATGGCCAGGTCCATCGGCTGGCCGGTGGTCTGGATATTGCCTTCGGTGAAGATCTTCTGGGTACCGACCACGCGCACGCCGTTACCCAGCTGCAGGCCGGACGGCACGGTGTTGATCTGGTCGGCCTGGGCGCCCGGCTGCACCTCGATGGAATAGAACAGGTCCTCGAAGACCGCGCGGTCGCTCTTGAAGCCGGTGGTGTTCACGTTCGCCAGGTTGTTGGCGATGGTGGTCATCGCCGTGTCCTGGGCGATCAGGCCGGTCTTGCTGACCCAGAGTGCTGAACTCATCTGTCGATCCTCTCTTCAAAGCCGCCCCGGCCAGGCCGAGGCGGGAAAAATCTGTTGTCGAGGCAGGTGGGGAACCCCTGTAGGGCCGGCTTTATGCCGGCCAGCGGAGCCGAAATCCCTCGCCTCGGCATCGCATCCACCTCTCTTCGGCCGGCGTAAAAGCCGGCCCCACACAAAGCGCCAAGCCCACGTCCTCTCGCCAGGAGAGGGAGTAACTTACCCGCGCAGCAGCCGGTTACCGGCCTCGGCCAGGGTGGTGGCGGCCTTCATCATCTTCACCTGGGTCTCGAACAGGCGGCTCAGACTCATGGTGGAGACCAGCTCATTGATCGCCGAGACGTTGCTGGACTCCAGGTAGCCGCTGGCCAGGGTCACGGTCTCGCTGGCTTCCAACGGCGCGTTGTTGCGCGCCGTCAGCAGACCTTCCGGGGTCTTCACCAGGTCGACACCCTGGCTGTCGGCGCGCTTGAGACGCCCGACCTCGACCATCAGGAAATCGCCACGCGGCAGCACCGAGACGGTGCCGTCGCTGCCGATGTGCAGCTGATCGTACTCGGGCAGCACCAGCGGGCCGCCCTCGCCCAGCAGCACCCGGCCGCCGACGGTGAGCTGCATGTCGGCATCCACCTGCAGGCTGCCCTGGCGGGTATAGGCCTCGCCGTCCCCATGCTGCACCGCCAGCAGGCCCTGGCCCTGGATGGCCACGTCCAGCGCTCGGCCGGTGAAGTTCAGCGGGCCGGGACTCAGGTTGACGCCGTTGTTCTCGACCCGGGCCATGTGGCGGCTGTCGTAGCCGTAGCCTTCCACCTGCACGGCGGCGGCGCGCTCCATGTCGGCGCGAAAGCCGGCAGTGTTGACGTTGGCCAGGTTGTTGGCGTGGATCTGCAGTGCCTGCATGCTGCGGTTGGCCGCAGTCATCGCCGTGTATCCGAGACGATCCATGAGTCAGCCTCGCTTACATCGCGCTGAACAGGATCTGGTCGAGATCCTTCTGGGTGGAAATCACCTTGGTGTTGGCCTGGTAGTTGCGCTGGCCCTGCATCAGGCTCACCAGCTCCTCGGTCAGGTCGACGTTGGAGTTCTCCAGGGTGCCGGCGTTGACCGTGCCGAACTGGGCCACGCCGGGTGCGCCGGTCAGGGCTTGGCCGGAATCAGTCGTGGACACCCAAGCGGTGCCGCTGACGTTCTTCAGCCCCTCCGGGTTGATGAAGCTGGCCAGCACCACCTGACCCTGCAGCTGGCTCTCGCCGTTGCTGTAGTTGACGAACACGTTGCCCTTGCTGTCGATGCCCAGGCCGGTCTGCTCGCCGGAGGTGTAGCCCGACGCCAGGTTGGTGGAGACGCCGAAGTTGGTGCCGTTCTGGGTGGTGTCGGTGTAGTCGAGGGCGATGGTCAGCGGGGATGCGCCGGGCGGCGTGATGCCACCGAGGGGAACCGGAGCGGCGGGCGCGGTCATGACCCCATTGGTATCGAATGTCATCGCAGCGGATGCCGGCGTCATGGCGGCGCCATCCAGGTAGTAATGAGCCGTCCAGTTATTGGCTCCGGTGGTTACGAAGTACTGGGTCAGGGTGTGCTCCTTGCCCAGCGAGTCGTAGACCTTGGTGGTGTAGGTGTGGTTATAGCTATTCGGATCGCCCGGATTCAAAGGGTCGAACGGCACTGCCGGCGCAGTCTCGTTGGCATCCAGGTTGGCCACGAACTCCAGGCTGTCGGTGGCGCGCGCCGGCAGGGTCGCGGCCTGGATGCGCAGATCGCCCAGACTACCGGTCAGCAGGGTGCCATTGGCGTCGGTGGGATAACCCTGCAGCTTCTGCCCGGCCTTGTTGACGATGTAGTTGGCCGAGTCGGTGCCGAACACCCCGGCGCGGGTGTACTGGGTCTCGCCGTTGGTGCCCTTGACGATGAAGAAGCCGCCTCCGGAGATGGCCAGGTCGAGGGTGCGGCTGGTGTTGAGCAGCGCGCCGCCCAGGCTGATGCTCTGGGTGTTGCCCAGCACTTCCACGCCCATGGCCTGGGTGTCGGCGTACACGCTGCCGAATTCGGTGCGCGAGGACTTGAAGCCGGTGGTGTTGGAGTTGGCGATGTTGTTGCTGACGGTGTTCAGCTGTTCGGAGACGGCGTTCAGGCCGGTCAGGGCGATGTTGAAGCTCATGGTCTTCCCTCGATGATCAACAGGCTCAGCCGCGCTGGCCGAACTGGACGATTTGGTAGAACGGCACGCTGCCAATGCCGGCGATGTTCAGCACCGGGCCGCTGTCGCTGACGCGCACGTCGTTGACCTTGCCGGCCACCTGCAGGCGGGGTTCCTCGCCACTGGCGGTCTCGATGCGTACCTTGTAGGTGCCAGGCTTGAGCCCCAGTGCGGCGGGGTCGAGCGCAACGTCGGCCCGCCCGGCATCCTGGCGGCCCAGCGCCACCGGGGTTTCCTCGCCGTTGGCGTCGGTCAGCCAGAGCACGGTGTTGGTGGAGGTGTGCTGCAGGTCGAACTGAGCGTTGACCTTGCCGTCCAGCTGCAGGCTGTCGGCATGCACGGTGACGCTCTGGCCGACCAGGCTGGCGGCGGTGAGCATCTGCAGGTTGTCGGCCAGCACCAGGCTGCTCTGCTGCAGCTTGGTCATGTTCTCCAGGCTCTGCACCTGGGAGATGGTCGCGTACTGCTCGACAAACTGGGTGCTGTCCATCGGGTTGGTGGGATCCTGGTTCTGGATCTGCGCCACCATCAGGGTGATGAACTGGTTGCTCAGCTGGCCGGCCTCGCTGACGCTGATGGCTTCATCCGGCAGCGCGTACGGGTTGGAGCTGTTGTTGACACCACTGACACTCATCAGAGTTCTCCCAGACGCAGCAGGCTCTGCTGCATGCTCTTCAGGCGGTTGAGCACTTCCACGTTGGTTTCGAAGCTGCGGGTGGCCGACATCATGTCGGTCATTTCTTCGATCTGGTTGAGTGCCGGATAGAACACATAGCCATCGGCGCCGGCCAGCGGGTTGCCCGGCTCGTAGCGCTTGACCGGCTCACGGCCGGTGGTCACCACGTCCAGCACCTGCACATGGGCGCCGCCCATGCCGGCGCCGCGGGTCAGCTCGTCGTTGTTGTACACCGCGGCGAACACCGGGCGACGCGCCGCGTACACATCCTCGGCGGAGGCGGCGGCCGAGTCGATGTTGGCCAGGTTGCTGGCCACGGTGTTCAGGCGCACGGTCTGGGCATTCATGGCCGAGCCGGCGATGCGGTAGATGGATTCAAACGCCATGGCTTAACGTCCCTCGATGGCCTGCTTGAGACCGCTGAACTTCATGCTCAGGAAGGTCAGACTGGTCTGGA
This sequence comes from Pseudomonas sp., assembly GCF_035497915.1. Taxonomy (GTDB): domain Bacteria; phylum Pseudomonadota; class Gammaproteobacteria; order Pseudomonadales; family Pseudomonadaceae; genus Serpens. The sequence goes on along the minus strand of NZ_DATJCS010000039.1, from coordinate 1,469 downwards.
AATCCATGGAGTTGCGCGAGAACTCGGCTTGCTCGACGCTCAGCTCCACGGTGTTGCCGTCCAGGGAGGCCTGGTAGGGCACGCGGTACTTGAGCGGCGAATCGACGCGCAGGCTGTCGAGGTCCTGAGCGGACTCCAGGCGGCTCATCTCGCCAGCAAAGTCGACGTCCCGGGCCTGGAAGCCGGGGGTATCCACGTTGGCCAGGTTGGCGGCGAGAATCTCGCTGCGCTGCATGCGCACCTGCAGGGCATGGGCATGCACACCGACCACGTCATCAATCCGTATACTCATGGGCAACCCCAAAAAAATGTCACTCGATCACCCGTAGCAGCTTTTATGCCACTTAGCCATTACCGCATAGGTCATTGATTTTGAAGGCTTTTTATATAGACGATGGAACAACGCAGGACGAAGCGGCAGGCGTCGCGACAGTAAAACGCCGGCCCGGAGGAAAGAGGTTTTCCGCCTGTGTCGCGCTGCTGATGGCGCTGCCGGCGAGCAGCGCACAGGCTGCCACCGCCAGCACACAGATCGACCAGGCGCTGCGCCAGCACCTGCAGCCCGCGCTGGAGCGCGAGGCCCGGCAGCTGGGCTGGCAGCAGCCGCGCCTGAGCCTGGACCTCAGCCTGCCCGCCTCGGTCGAACAGCTGCCCGCCTGCTCCCGGACCCCGCACGCGCAGAGCCTGTCCGGGCGGCAGGAACTGCTCGCCCGCCAACGCTTCCGCCTGAGTTGCACACAGCCGCAGTGGAGCCAGGATGTCACCGCCCAGGCCAAGGTCAGCGTGCTGCTGCTGGTCGCCCGGCACACCCTGGATCGTGACCAGGCGTTGAGCGCAGAGGATGTGAAGATCGAACGCCAGGAGCTGGCCCGCCACGATCGCAGCTTCTTCGGCAAGGTCGAACAGGTGATTGGGCAGACCGCCAAGCGCCGCATCCGCGCCGGCCAGATGCTCACCGCCGAACTGCTGGACGCGCCCCTGTGGGTGCGCCGCGGCCAGTCGGTGACCATCGTCGCCCGCCACGACGGCATCGAGGCCAGCACCCTGGGCGAAGCCCTGGCCAACGGCCGCGAAGGGGAAATCGTGCGGGTACGCAACCGCAGCAGCGAGAAGATCATCGATGCCCAGGTGATCGGCGATGGAGTGGTGACCAGCACCTGGCGGTGAGAGGTGCACCCAACCTGTGGGGCCGGCTTTACGCCGGCCGGCAGAGCCGAGATCGAGCAACTTGGGCCGGCTGACGCCGGCCTTTGGCCGGGATAAACCCGGCCCCACAGGTGATGTACACCCCGTGGGAGCGAATTCATTCGCGAGCTTTTGGGGCGCCCGGCTAGGGATGGTCTGAAGTAGCTCCGCATTTCCGGCCAACTTCAGACCTCGCTGTTTTTTGAAGTGGTACATCGATCAAAAAACGCTCAGATCGACGTCTTATGTAGGGTTTCTAGCCGCTACGCGCACCCCGTAGCGGC
>NZ_DATJCS010000038.1:0-78652 GCF_035497915.1 Pseudomonas sp. | reverse complement strand
GCTTCGCGTCATTCTTCACTTCCGAACAGTTGGGTGTCGATCTGGTCGCACAGGCAGTGAATCACCAACAGGTGAACTTCCTGGATGCGTGCGGTGACCTTGGCCGGCACGCGGATCTCCACATCTTCCGGCAGCAGCAGCGAAGCCATGCCGCCGCCGTCGCGACCGGTCAGCGCCACCACAGTCATCTCGCGATCATGGGCGGCCTGGATGGCCTGGATCACGTTGGCCGAGTTGCCGCTGGTGGAGATGGCCAGCAGGACATCCCCGGGCTGACCCAGCGCGCGAATCTGCTTGGAGAAAATTTCGTTGTAACTATAGTCGTTGGCAATCGAGGTGATGGTCGAGCTGTCGGTGGTCAGCGCCACGGCAGGCAGGCTCGGGCGTTCACGCTCGAAGCGGTTGAGCAGTTCGGAGGAGAAATGCTGGGCATCGCCCGCCGAGCCGCCATTGCCACAGGAGAGAATCTTGCCCTCGTTGAGCAGGGCGCGAACCATCGCCTGACTGGCTTGCTCGATGTAGGGGACCAGTACTTCCATTGCGCGTTGCTTGGTTTCGATGCTGGCCTGGAAGTGCTGGCGGATACGGGATTGCATGTCCATCGGGTGTTTGACCTTTAATGGCGGCTATGTCAGGAGTCGAACGCGTTGCGGATCCAGTCCGGAGGTCGGGCTGGCTGATCGCGGCCCAGGGCGATCACATCGAAACGGCAGGGGCTGTTCGCCCAGCGCGATTCGCGCTGCAGGAACAGTTGTGCGGCGATGACCAGCCGTTGGCGCTTGCGCCAGTCGATGCTCTCGATCGCGCCACCCCATGCGGTGTGTCGGCGGTAGCGGACTTCGACGAATACTACTGTATGGCCGTCGAGCATGACCAGATCGAGCTCGCCGCGCCGGCATCGCCAGTTCTGGCTGATCAGGCGCAAGCCCTGTTGCTGCAAGTAGCGGCAGGCGAGCGCTTCGGCCTGGCGGCCGCGCTCTCCTGCCGTGCCGCCCTGCATCAGTAGGTGTAATCCGGGAGGCGGCGAATGCGGCCGTTCTGGATCTGTGCCCAGGGCAGCTCGCGCTCGATGCGCTGCTGCTCGGTCAGGCTGAGGGTGCCGGTCTGGCCGTGAATGCGCGTTTCCGGCAGGGCCTTGAGCTGGGAAAGGCGCGGTGCCAGCAGGTAGGCGTCGATGCCCATGGCGTAGAGCCGGCCGAGGCTGCCACCGGCTTGCGGCCACTGGCGCGCGACTTGGTCGCGCAGCGGGTTGCGCTCCTCCAGCAACCAGGGCGTTTCGCTGAAGCGGATGCCGTTCAGATCCTGCAGCTGGGTGGCCTCGCGACTGCCGGTGTACAGGTGGGAGGTGGCGTAGACGGGCACGTCGCCGGCGTACTGGAAGGTCAGGGTGGGGCGGATCTGCTGGGCCTGCAGCGGCGTGGCGGCCAGGAAGATGAAGTCGACGTCGGCGCGGCGCGCGGGTTCCGCCGCCAGCTCGATGCCCAGCACTTCCTTCAGGCGCTGGGCGCGCGCCTCGCTCTGGCGCAGCTGGAACAGGTCGGCAATCTGCCGGGCCAGTTGCACGGGCTGGTCGATGCGCTTGGCCGCCAGCAGGGTGCCGCCCTGCTGCTGCCAGCCGCGATTGAAGGCGGCCAGCACGCGATCGCCCCATTCGCCGCGCGGCACCAGCGCCACGGCGCGGCGCATGCCGTCCTGCCAGGCGCGGCGCGCCGCCGACAGCGCCTCGTCCTCCGCGGCCAGGCCGAACTGGAAGAGCTGGGCGGGACCGGTTTCGTTGCCGTCGTCGTAGTTGAGCGCCAGGGTCATGATCGGCAGCTGCGGCAGTTGCCCCAGCTCCTTGACCAGGTTCTTTTCCAGCGGGCCGACCACCAGTTGAATGCCGTCGGCGCGCGCCTGGTTGTAGAAGCTGTCCAGCGAAACGATTTCAGTGGAGTCGTAGAGCACGACCTCCGGGGGATTCTGACCGCTTTGCTGGGCGTGGTAGTAGGCGGACATGAAGCCATCACGCAGGGCGCGCGCGACATTCGCCAACTGGCCCTGCATGGGCAACAGCAGGGCGATCTTGCGCAGCGGCTCGGCGGGCAGCTCCTTGAGCTTGCGCAGCGGTTCGGGAAGGTCCAGCGCCGCCGGATGTTGCGGATTGGCGCTCAGCCAGCGGTCGATGCCGGCCTGCTGCATCTCCACGGTCAGGGCGTCGCGCACGGCGATGCCCAAGGTCAGCCAGCCGGCCAGATCGCCTTCGCCGGGGCTGCTCAGTTGCGTGCCGTTGAGGCGGGCCACCAGCGCCCAGATCGCCTCATGGTTGTCTTTGGCGGCCTGGCCGGTGAGCAGCGGCGCGACGAAGACCCGTTCGCGGGTGGCCTCCAGCAACTGGTTGTTGGCTTCCAGGGCGCCCGCCCGCGCCGTGTGGGCGCGAATCTGCAGATCATTGGGCAATTGGCCGATCTGCTCCAGGCTGGGGTGCTGCAGATAGTCCCAGGCCGCTTGCGGACGCTCGCGCCACAGCGAGAGTTCGGCATTCAGGATGCTGGCCAGCGCCTGCTCGGTGCGGCCCAACTGGTCGAACGGCACCTGCTGGATGATGTGCGCGGCGCGCAGCGGGTTGCCCAGCGCGTAGGATTTGTCCGCGGCGGCCAGGCGCAGCAGGGCGGCTTCCCGAGGCGAGCTCTGGGAAGCCTTGAGCAGCAGTTGGTCGACACTGGCTTGCGGCGTCTTGGGCAGGTCGCCGGCGGGCGACTTGGGTCCACCGGAGCAGGTGGTCAGCAGGCCGAGCAGACACAAGACCGAGAGCAGACGCAGGCGAGAGATCATGGGTCGGTTTCCGATGCGCTGGCAAAAGGGACCCTGGATTGTACGCAAGGCTCGCCGGGTTCGCGATGTGGAATTGGCAAACCGAGTACACTGTGCGCTTTTTCCACGCTGGAGGTGTTTCGTGGCCGACCCGACGTCTACCGGGGTGCTGTATGTAGTAGCCACGCCCATCGGCAACCTCGACGATATCAGCGCGCGGGCGCTGCGCATTCTGCGCGAGGTGGCGTTGATCGCTGCCGAGGATACCCGCCACTCCCAGCGCCTGTTGCAGCACTTCGGCATCAATACGCCGCTGCAGGCCTGCCATGAGCACAACGAGCGCGAACAGGGCGGGCGCTTCCTGATCCGCTTGCTGGCCGGGGATGACGTGGCGCTGATCTCCGACGCCGGCACGCCGCTGATTTCCGATCCGGGCTTTCATCTGGTGCGCCAGGCTCGCGCGGCGGGCGTTCGCGTGGTGCCGGTGCCGGGACCCAGCGCGGTGATCGCGGCGCTCTCGGCGGCCGGGCTGCCGTCCGATCGCTTCATCTTCGAGGGTTTCCTGCCCGCCAAGGCCGCTGGCCGTCGGGCGCGTCTGGAAGCGCTGCGCGAAGAGCCGCGCACGCTGATCTTCTACGAGGCGCCGCATCGTCTGCTGGAAAGTCTGGAAGCACTGCGCGATACGCTGGGTGCCGAGCGCCAGGTGGTACTGGCCCGCGAGCTGACCAAGACCTTCGAGACCCTCAAGGGCCTGCCGGCGGGCGAGCTGTGCGAGTGGGTGCGCGCCGACGCCAATCAGCAGCGCGGCGAATGTGTCCTGCTGGTGGCCGGCTGGCAGGCGCCCGAAGGCGATGAATCGGTGTCGGCCGAAGCGCTGCGCGTGCTGGATCTGCTGCTGGCCGAGTTGCCGGTCAAGCGCGCGGCGGCGCTGGCGGCGGAGATCACCGGGGTGCGCAAGAATCTCCTCTATCAGGTGGCGCTGCAGCGGCAATCCAAGTAACCTTCGCGCCGAGAGTCGGCCGGGCAGTCGCCGCCTTCGCAAGAAGGGGGAGGAAAGTCCGGGCTCCGCAGGGCAGAGTGCCAGGTAACGCCTGGGAGGCGCGAGCCTACGGAAAGTGCCACAGAAAACAACCGCCTAAGCGCGCAAGCGCCGGTAAGGGTGAAAAGGTGCGGTAAGAGCGCACCGCACGGCTGGTAACAGTCCGTGGCTAGGCAAACCCCACTCGGAGCAAGACCAAATAGGGATCCATTGGCGTGGCCCGCGCTGGATCCGGGTAGGTTGCTAGAGGTGGTCAGCGATGGCCATCGTAGATGAATGACTGTCCTCGACAGAACCCGGCTTACAGGCTGACTCTCACTTTTATTTCCCTCCGCGTCGCCCTCGCATTCAGTTAAAGCGATGCATCAGGTTTCGCCGCCATGTGCATACCGGCTTTTTGTATTGCGGGCGAACGCCTTTTGCACTTCGTCTCAAATATTTCCACTCGTCGCTAAATTCCCGGCAGGCAAGGGTTTTCCGCCTTTTGCCAGCCTTGACGCTGGGCGAGCCGCGTTCCTATAGTGTGCTCAAGTGGTGCAAAGTGGCAGGAAGTGGGTAGTACGGGCATGACCAGCTAATCAGAGTGGGGAAGCGTCGACGTGTTTCGCGGAGCCAACGCAGTCAGCCTGGATGCCAAAGGGCGCCTCGCGATGCCGAGTCGGTATCGCGACGAGCTCCTTTCGCGTTGTGGCGGCCAGTTGGTGGTCACCGTCGACTCACTGGATCCCTGCCTGTGCCTCTACCCCCTGCCTGAATGGGAGCGCATCGAAACCAAGGTGAGCGCTCTCCCTTCGCTGCACGAGGAAACCCGTCGTCTCAAGCGTCTGTTGATCGGCAACGCCGTCGATCTGGAGCTGGATGGCAGTGGACGCCTGCTGATACCGCCGCGGCTGCGCGACTACGTTGGCCTGGACAAGCACGTGATGCTGGTCGGCCAGTTGAACAAGTTTCAGCTGTGGGATGAAAACGCCTGGAACGCCATGGAGCAGGCCGACCGTGAAGCCGTCAAGAAGCCCGGCGGTATGCCGGCTGAATTGCTCGATCTGACCCTGTGACTATGACCAGCACCTTTCGCCACATCACTGTATTGCTGGAAGAGGCCGTCGAGGCGCTGGGCGTGCGCCCGGACGGCTGCTACCTGGACGGCACCTTCGGACGCGGCGGCCACAGCCGCCGCATTCTCGAACAACTGAACGAGCAGGGCCGCCTGCTCGGTTTCGACAAGGATCCCCTGGCCATCGCCACCGGACAGGCGCTGATGGCCGAAGACCCGCGCTTCACCATCGTGCAACGCAGCTTCGCCGAGCTCGGTCAGGCGGTGGCCGAGCATAGCCTGCAGGGGCGCATCGCCGGTGTGCTGCTGGATCTTGGCGTGTCGTCTCCGCAGCTGGACGACCCCGAGCGTGGCTTCAGCTTCCTCAACGATGGTCCGCTGGACATGCGCATGAATCCGGGCCTCGGCCTGAGCGCCGCCGACTGGATCGCCTCGGCCGACGAGGAAGAAATTGCCCGCGTCTTCAAGGATTACGGCGAAGAGCGTTTCGCCCGGCGCATGGCGCGGGCGATCGTGCAGCGTCGTGGCGAGAAGCCCTTTACCCGCACCGCCGATCTGGCCGCCGTGATCACCGAGGCCAACCCGGCCTGGGAAAAGGGCAAGAATCCCGCCACGCGCGCCTTCCAGGGGCTGCGTATCCATATCAACAACGAGCTGGGCGATCTGGAGCGGGGGCTCGAGGCGGCCCTGGACGTGCTCGAAGTGGGTGGTCGGCTGGTGGTGATCAGCTTCCACTCGCTGGAAGACCGTATCGTCAAGCAGTTCATGCGCCGCCAGGCCAAGGGCGAGGCGGATACGCTGCCTCGCGACCTGCCGATCATTCCCAAGGCCTTCGAGCCGCGTCTGAAGCTGCTCGGCAAGCCGCAATACGCCTCCGAGGCGGAAGTGCGCGCCAATCCGCGCTCGCGCAGCGCGGTAATGCGGGTGGCGGAGAAATTGCGGTGAGTGCCCATTGGCGGCTCCCGCGCGGCAGTCTGCTGCTGCCGGCGCTGTTTGCGGTCGTCGTGCTGTCGGCGCTAGCGGTTACCTGGTCGGCGCACCACCACCGGCAACGGGTCAATCTCCTCTACGGCGAACTCGCCGAGCGCGACCGGGTCCTGGCGGAGTGGGGCCGACTGGTGCTGGAGCAAAGCACCTGGACCGCCCATAACCGCATCGAGAACCTGGCCAGCGAACGGCTCGGCATGCGCATTCCGGAAGCCGTCGACGTTCAACTGGTGCGCCCATGATCGGGCTTTTCGCCAGGCACCTTGCCGGGCGCTTCGGCCTGGTGCTGGTGCTGTTCGCCCTTATGGTGGCGGCAGTCGCGTGGCGCATCATCGATCTGCATGTGTTCGAGCAGGACTTCCTGCAAGACCAGGGCGACGCCCGCAGCGTGCGGCACATTCCCATTCCGGCCCATCGTGGCGTGATCACCGACCGGCATGGCGAGCCGCTGGCGGTCAGCACGCCGGTTTCCACCCTGTGGGGCAATGGTCGCGAGCTCCGGGAGGTGGCCGAGCGCTGGCCGCAGCTGGCCCAGGCGCTGGGGCAGAGCCCGCAGAAGCTGGCCGAGCGTCTGCAGAAGTCGGGTGATCGCGACTTCCTCTATCTGGCGCGGGGCGTGACGCCCGAGCAGGGCGAGGCGGTCATGGCGCTGAAGATTCCGGGCGTCTACCACATGGAAGAGTTCCGCCGCTTCTATCCGGCGGGTGAAGTGGCGACCCACGTGGTGGGCTTCACCGATGTGGACGATGTGGGGCGCGAGGGTCTCGAGCTGGCCTTCAACGAATGGCTGGCCGGCGCGCCGGGCCAGCGCCAGGTCATCAAGGACCGGCGCGGCCAGGTGGTGCGCGATGGCGATGTGGTGCGCAACGCCAAGCCGGGCGGTAATCTCGAGCTGTCCATCGACATGCGCCTGCAATACCTGGCGCATCGGGAGCTGCGCAACGCCCTGCACGAGTTCGGCGCCCGCGCCGGCAGCCTGGTGATGGTCGACGTGAAGAGCGGCGAAATCCTCGCCATGGTCAACCAGCCCACCTACAACCCGAACAACCGCAAGCAGCTCGATCCGGCGGCCATGCGCAACCGCGCGATGATCGATGCCTTCGAGCCGGGCTCCACCGTCAAGCCGTTCACCATTGCGGCGGCGCTGGGCACCGGTCGCTGGCAACCGGACTCCGTGGTCGACACCACGCCCGGCTGGATGCGCCTGGGTCGCTACACCATTCGCGACGTCTCGCGGGGCGGCAAACTCGACCTGACCGGCATCCTCAAGAAGTCCAGCAACATCGGCATCAGCAAGATCGCCCTGGATATCGGCGCCGCGCCGGTGCACGCCATGATGAGCTCGGCGGGCTTCGGGCAGGTCACCGGCCTGGCCTTCCCCGGCGAGCGTGCCGGCGTGCTGCCCAACCACCGCGTGTGGAACGAGGCGGAAACCGCCACCCTGGCCTACGGCTACGGTCTGTCGGTGACCGCCCTGCAGCTGGCCCATGCCTATGCCGCGCTGGGCAACGAGGGTCGCAGCGTGCCGCTGTCGCTGATGCGTCGCGGCCGGCCCGAGGGCGGCCATCAGGTCATGGACCCGGCCATCGCCCGCGAAGTGCTGCACATGCTGCGCGCGGTGGTGGAAGAGCCGGGCGGCGGCGGCACGCGCGCCCAGGTGCCCGGTTACCAGGTGGGCGGCAAGAGCGGCACGGCCAAGAAGGTCTCCAGTTCCGGTGGCTACACCGACGATGCCTACCGTTCGTTCTTCGCCGGCCTGGCGCCGCTCAGCAACCCGCGCATCGCCGCCGTGGTGGTCATCGACGAGCCCAGCAAGGGTGGCTACTACGGCGGGCTGGTTTCGGCGCCGGTGTTCGGCCGCGTGATGGCCGGCGCCCTGCGCCTGATGAATATCGCTCCCGACAACCTGCCGGCGGTGGAGCGTACCGCCGGCACCACCGCCGGCAAAGGAGGGCGCAGCTGATGCCCATGCCGCTCAACCAACTGCTTCCCCAGGCCCGCTCCGCGGCCCTGATTCGTGAACTGACCCTGGATAGCCGCAAGGTGCGTCCGGGCGACCTGTTTCTGGCCATTCCCGGCGCCAGCCATGACGGGCGCGCGCACATCGCCGACGCCCTGGCCCGTGGCGCGGCCGCCGTGGCTTACGAGGCCGAAGACGCGCCGCCGCTGTCAGCTGGGGCGGGCGCAGAGCTGCTGCCGGTGCGCGGCCTGGCCGGCCAACTGTCGGCCATCGCCGGGCGTTTCTATGGCGAGCCCAGCCGCAGCCTCAATCTGATTGGCGTGACCGGCACCAACGGCAAGACCAGCGTCAGCCAGCTGCTGGCCCAGGCGCTGGACCTGCTCGGTCAGCGCTGCGGCATCATCGGCACCCTGGGTACCGGCTTCCACGATGCGCTGGAAAGCGGTCGACACACCACCCCCGATCCGCTGGCCGTGCAGGCCACGCTGGCCCGCCTGCATCGGGCCGGCGCCAAGGCGGTGGCCATGGAAGTGTCCTCCCACGGCCTGCAGCAGGGTCGGGTGGCCGCGCTGGCCTTCGACATCGCGGTGTTCACCAACCTGTCCCGCGACCATCTGGACTACCACGGCAGCATGGAAGCCTATGGCGCGGCCAAGGCGCGCCTGTTCGACTGGCCCGGGCTGGCCTGCCGGGTGATTAATCTCGACGATGCGTTCGGTCGTGAGCTGGCTGCGCGTCCTGGCGCCCGGCTGCTGGGTTACAGCCTGGAAGATGCCGGCGCCGCCGTGCACTGCCGCAACATCCGTTTCGACGACGAAGGCGTCAGCGCGGAGCTGATCACGCCGCAGGGGAAAGGCCTGCTGCGCAGCGCGCTGCTGGGTCGTTTCAATCTCAGCAACCTGCTGGCGGTCATCGGCTCGCTGCTGGCCATGGAATTCCCCCTGGACGACATCCTGCGCCTGCTGCCCCGCCTGAAAGGTCCGGTCGGGCGCATGCAGCGCCTCGGCGGTGGCGACAAGCCGCTGGTGGTGGTGGATTACGCCCACACCCCGGATGCCCTGGAAAAGGTCCTCGAAGCCCTGCGCCCGCACGTCAAGGGACGTCTGCTGTGCCTGTTCGGCTGCGGCGGTGATCGCGATCGCGGCAAGCGCCCGCTGATGGCCGCGGTGGCCGAGCGCCTGGCCGATGGCGTGCTGGTCACCGATGACAATCCGCGCAGCGAGGAGCCGCTGGCCATTCTCGACGAGATCCGCGGCGGCTTCGCCAAGCCCGAGGCGGTGCGCTTCGTGCCGGGGCGTGGCGAGGCGATCGCCCAGCTGATCGCCGAGGCCGGCGCCGACGACGTGCTGCTGCTGGCCGGCAAGGGTCACGAGGATTACCAGGAAATCGCCGGCGTGCGTCAGCCCTTCTCCGATCTGGACGAAGCCGTCGCTGCACTGGCTCGCTGGGAGGCCGCCCATGCTTGAAGCCCTGCGCCTGAGCCAACTGGTCGAGCCGCTGCAGGGGCGCCTGGAGCACGGCGATGCAAGCTTCGCTTCAGTGTCCACCGACAGCCGCGCCATCCAGCCCGGGCAACTGTTCGTGGCGCTGGTCGGGCCGCGCTTCGATGGTCACGCCTACCTGGCCGAGGTGGCGGCGAAAGGCGCCGCGGCCGCGCTGGTCTCGCGGCCGGTTCCCGACGTGGATCTACCGCAGCTGGTGGTGGTCGATACCCGTCTGGCACTGGGCCGGCTCGGCGCGCTCAACCGTGACGCATTCCGCGCGCCGCTGGCCGCGGTCACCGGCTCCAGCGGCAAGACCACTATCAAGGAACTGCTCGCCAGCATCCTGCGCGCCGGCCTGCACGGTCCGGTGCTGGCCACCCGGGGCAATCTGAACAACGACCTCGGCGTGCCGCTGACCCTGCTGGAGCTGGCGCCGGAGCATGTCGCGGCGGTCATCGAGCTGGGCGCCAATCACCTGGGCGAGATCGCCTACACCGTGGCCCTGGCCCGGCCGCACGCGGCCATCATCAGCAACGCCGGCAATGCCCATGTCGGGGAGTTCGGCGGCCCGGAGAAGATCGTCGAGGCCAAGGGCGAAATTCTTGACGGCCTGGCGGCGGACGGGGTGGCGGTGCTCAACCTGGACGACGCGTCCTTTCCGATCTGGCGCCAGAGGGCCGGCGCCCGCCGTGTGCTGGCCTTTTCCCTCGAATCGGAGGAGGCCGATATCCGGGCCGCGGACCTGCATCGCGACGCGCGCGGCTGCATGGCCTTCCATTTGCATACCCCGTCCGGCAGCACGTCGGTGCAACTCAATCTGCTGGGCAGGCACAATGTGGCCAATGCGTTGGCTGCGGCCGCCGCGGCCCATGCGCTGGGAATTCCCCTCGAATTCATCCGTTCGGGCCTGGAGCAGTTACGGCCGGTCAAAGGCCGCGCTGTGGCGCAACTGACTCCCGGTGGGTTGAGGGTCATCGACGACAGCTACAACGCCAATCCTCTGTCGATGTGTGCGGCGGTCGATATCCTCGCCGGTTTTTCCGGTCGCCGGCTGCTGGTGCTGGGCGACATGGGTGAACTGGGCGACTGGGCCGTGGAAGGACATCGTCAGGTGGGGGCGTATGCCGTCGGCAAGGTGGATGGCCTGTATGCCGTGGGACCGCTGATGGCACATGCCGTGGCGGCTTTTGGTGAGGGGGCGAAACATTTTGCCGACCAGCAAGGTCTGATCGACGCTCTGCGCCAGGAGGCTCGGGGCGAAACCACGCTTTTGATCAAGGGTTCGAGAAGTGCGGCAATGGACAAGGTCGTCGCCGCGTTGTGCGAACCCGAGGAGAATCCTTGATGCTTCTGCTCCTGGCAGAGTACCTGCAACAGTTTTACAAAGGTTTTGCCGTCTTCCAGTACCTGACCCTGCGCGGCATGCTCGGGGTGCTCACGGCGCTGGTACTGGCCCTGTGGCTTGGGCCCTGGATGATTCGCACCCTGCAGCTGCGCCAGATCGGCCAGGCCGTACGTACCGACGGCCCGCAGTCGCACCTGTCCAAGAAGGGCACGCCGACCATGGGCGGCGCGCTGATCCTCTCCGCCATCACCATCAGCACCCTGCTGTGGGCTGACCTGTCCAACCGCTACGTGTGGGTGGTGCTGGCCGTGACCCTGCTGTTCGGCGCGGTCGGTTGGGTGGACGACTACCGCAAGGTGATTGAGAAGAACTCCCGTGGCCTGCCGAGCCGCTGGAAATACTTCTGGCAGTCGGTGTTCGGCCTGGGTGCGGCGGTGTTCCTTTACGTCACCGCCGAGAATCCGATCGAGACCACCTTCATCCTGCCGTTCCTCAAGGACGCCGTGCTGCCGCTGGGCCTGGGCTTCATCGTGCTGACCTATTTCGTGATCGTCGGCTCCAGCAACGCGGTGAACCTCACCGACGGCCTGGACGGCCTGGCCATCATGCCGACCGTGCTGGTCGGTGGCGCACTGGGCATCTTCTGCTACCTGTCCGGTAACGCCAATTTCGCCCAGTACCTGCTGATCCCCTACGTACCGGGCGCGGGCGAGCTGATCGTGTTCTGCAGTGCGCTGATCGGCGCCGGCCTGGGCTTCCTGTGGTTCAACACCTACCCGGCTCAGGTGTTCATGGGCGACGTCGGCGCGCTGGCCCTCGGCGCCGCGCTGGGCACCATCGCGGTGATCGTTCGCCAGGAAATCGTACTGTTCATCATGGGTGGCGTGTTCGTCATGGAAACCCTGTCGGTGATGATCCAGGTCGCCAGCTTCAAGCTGACCGGCAAGCGCGTGTTCCGCATGGCGCCGATCCACCACCATTTCGAATTGAAAGGCTGGCCCGAGCCCCGGGTGATCGTGCGCTTCTGGATCATCACGGTGGTCCTGGTGCTGATCGGTCTTTCCAGCCTGAAACTGCGTTGAGGCGCCGTATGCCATGAGCCTGATCGCTTCCGACCAATTCCGCATCGTTGTCGGCCTCGGCAAGAGCGGCATGTCCCTGGTGCGCCATCTGGCGCGTCGGGGTTTGCCGTTTGCGGTGGCCGATACCCGTGCCGCTCCGCCCGAGCTGGAAACCCTGCGCCGTGATTTTCCGCAGATCGAGGTGCGCTGCGGCGCGCTGGACGTGGACTTCCTGTGCCGCGCCAGCGAGCTGCTGGTCAGCCCCGGCCTGGCGCTGGCTACCCCGGCACTGCAGCAGGCCGCCGCGCGGGGCGTGAAGCTGTCCGGCGACATCGAGCTGTTCGCGCGCGAGGCGCGGGCGCCGATTGTCGCCATCACCGGTTCCAACGCGAAGAGCACGGTCACCACCCTGGTGGGCGAGATGGCCGCGGCAGCCGGCAGGAAGGTCGCGGTGGGCGGCAACCTGGGCACGCCGGCGCCGGACCTGCTGGCCGACGACGTCGAGCTGTACGTGATCGAGCTGTCCAGCTTCCAGCTGGAAACCACCGACGTGCTGAACGCCGAGGTGGCTACCTGCCTGAACGTCAGCGAAGACCATATGGATCGCTACGCCGACCTGCAGGCCTATCACCTGGCCAAGCACCGCATCTTCCGTGGTGCCCGGCAGGTGGTGATCAACCGCGACGATGCACTGTCCCGGCCGCTGGTGGCCGACCAGTTGCCGTGCTGGACCTTCGGGCTGGGCAAGCCGGACTTCCGGGGCTTCGGCCTGGTCGAGGAAAACGGTGAGAAGTGGCTGGCCTTCCAGTTCGAGCCGCTGATGCCGGCCCGCGAGCTGAAGATCCGTGGCGCCCACAACCAGGCCAACGCGCTGGCCGCGCTGGCGCTGGGGCATGCCGTGGGCCTGCCGTTCGCACCGATGCTGGACACCCTGAAGACCTTTGCCGGCCTGCCGCACCGCTGCCAGTGGGTGCGCGAGCGCCGTGAGGTGAATTACTACGACGACTCCAAGGCCACCAACGTGGGCGCCGCGCTGGCGGCCATCGAAGGCCTCGGTGCGGACATCGACGGCCAACTGGTGCTGATCGCCGGCGGCGACGGCAAGGGCGCCGACTTTTCCTCGCTGCGCGGCCCGGTCGCGCAGCACTGCCGCGCCGTGGTGCTGCTCGGTCGCGACGCCGGCCTGATCGCCGACGCGCTGGGCGATGCCGTGCCGCAGGTGCGCGTCGCCAGCCTGGACGAGGCGGTGCAGCGCTGCGCGGAACTGGCCGAGCCGGGCGATGCGGTGTTGCTGTCGCCGGCCTGCGCCAGCCTGGACATGTTCAAGAACTTCGAGGAGCGCGGCCGTCTGTTCGCCGCCGCCGTGGAGGCCTTGCCAGCATGATGACCTTCCTGCGCCCGTCGCCATCACCGCTGTTCAGCCGCCGCGGAGTCGATCTCGACCTGCCGCTGCTGCTGGGCTGTCTGGTGCTGCTCGGGCTCGGGCTGGTGATGGTCACCTCGGCGTCGTCGGAAGTGGCCGCCGCGCAGGCGGGCGGGGCGCTGCACTATGGTGTCCGCCAGGCCAGCTTCCTGCTTATCGGCCTGCTGGCCGGCGTCGTGGTGCTGATGGTGCCGGTGGCGACCTGGCAGCGCCTCGGCTGGGTCCTGCTGGCGGCGGCCTTCCTGCTCTTGCTGCTGGTGTTGCTGGTGGGTCGCGAGATCAACGGTTCGATCCGCTGGATTCATCTGGGCCCGCTGAACTTGCAGGCCTCCGAGTTGGCCAAGGTGTTCGTGGTGGTCTATCTGGCCGGCTACCTGGTGCGTCGTCAGGAAGAGGTGCGCGAAAGCTGGAGCGGCTTCCTCAAGCCCATCGCCGTGCTGATCCCCATGGCCGTGCTGCTGCTGCTGGAGCCGGACTTCGGCGCCACCGTGGTGCTGCTGGGCGCGGCGGCCGGCATGCTGTTCCTTGGCGGTGTCGGCCTGGTGCGCTTCGGCCTGTCCGCCGGGCTGGCCTTCGGCGTGGTCTGGCTGCTGGTCAAGACCCAGCCGTACCGGGTGGCGCGCCTGACCACCTTCACCGATCCCTGGTCCGACCAGTTCGGTGCCGGCTACCAGCTGACCCAGGCGCTGATCGCCTTCGGCCGTGGCGAATGGTTCGGCGTCGGCCTGGGCAACAGCATCCAGAAGCAGTTCTACCTGCCCGAGGCGCATACCGATTTCGTGTTCGCCATCCTCGCCGAGGAGCTGGGCATGATCGGCGCGCTGGCGACCCTGGCGCTGCTGGTGTTCGTCTGCCTGCGTGCGCTGTACATCGGTCTGTGGGCCGAGCAGGCCAAACAGCATTTCGCCGCCTATGTGGCCTACGGCCTGGCGATCCTGTGGATCGGCCAGATTCTCATCAACATCGGCGTGAACGTCGGCCTGCTGCCGACCAAGGGCCTGACCCTGCCGTTTCTCAGCTACGGCGGCAGTTCCCTGATGATCTGCTGCGTCAGCCTGGCGATGCTGCTGCGCATCGACTGGGAGCGCCGGCAACTGCTGGGCGGGGACGAAGAATTCAGCGAGACGGAGCTTGCCGAGGAGGAAGTACGACATGCCCGGTAATGTCCTGATCATGGCCGGCGGCACCGGAGGACATGTGTTCCCGGCGCTGGCCTGCGCGCGCGAGTTCCAGGCGCGCGGCTACCGTGTGCACTGGCTGGGCACGCCGCGTGGTATCGAGAACCGCCTGGTGCCGGAAGCCGGCCTGCCGCTGCACCTGATCCAGGTCGGCGGGTTGCGCGGCAAGGGCCTGAAGGCGTTGCTCAAGGCGCCGTTCGAGATCTTCGGCGCGCTGCTGCAGGCACGGCGCATCGTGCGCGAGCTGCAGCCGGTCTGCGTGCTGGGCATGGGCGGCTATGTCACCGGCCCGGGTGGCCTGGCCGCGCGCCTGGCCGGTGTGCCGTTGATCATCCACGAGCAGAACGCCGTGGCCGGCACCGCCAATCGCCTGCTGGCGCGCTTCGCCCGGCGCATCTGCGAGGCCTTTCCGAATACCTTCCCGGCCAGCGCCAAGCGCCGTACCACCGGCAATCCGGTGCGCAGCGAAGTCTTCGCCGTGCCGGCGCGCGCCGCGCTGCTCGGTCGTCAGGCCAACCTGCTGGTGCTCGGCGGCAGCCTGGGCGCCGAGCCGCTGAACAAGCTGGTTCCGGCGGCGCTGTCGCACCTGCTGGACGCCGAGCGGCCCGCCGTGGTGCACCAGACCGGCGCCGCGCATGCCGAGATCACCCAGGCCCGCTACGCCGAGGCCGGCGTGCAGGCCCACGTGGTGCCCTTCATCGAGGACATGGCCGGCGCCTACGCCTGGGCCGATCTGGTGATCTGCCGCGCCGGCGCGCTGACCGTCAGCGAGCTGGCCGCCGCCGGGCTGCCGTCCTTCCTGGTGCCGTTGCCGCACGCCATTGACGATCACCAGAGCCGCAACGCCGAATTCCTGGCACGCGAGGGCGCTGCCGTCCTGCTGCCGCAAGCCACTACTGATGCGGCCGGGCTGGCCGCGCAGCTCAACGAGGTACTGATGCAACCGCAACGACTCGAGGCCATGGGCGTCGCCGCCCGGACGTTGGCCAAGCCGCATGCCACCCGCGAGGTGGTGGATATCTGCCTGGAGGTGGCCCGTGGCTAAGTCGCCCGCCGCCGCCAAGGCTGAAGTACGGCGCATGCGTCGCATCCGTCGCATCCATTTCGTCGGCATCGGCGGGGTGGGCATGTGCGGCATCGCCGAGGTGCTGCTCAACCTCGGCTACGAAGTCTCCGGTTCGGATATCAAACCCTCGCCGGTCACCGCGCGCCTGGAAGGCTTCGGCGCCCAGGTGTTCATCGGGCACCACGCCGAGAACGTCGAGGACGCGGATGTGCTGGTGGTGTCCAGCGCCATCAACCACAGCAACCCGGAAGTGGCCCGCGCGCTGGAGCGTCGCATTCCGGTGGTGCCGCGCGCCGAGATGCTCGCCGAGCTGATGCGCTACCGCCACGGCATCGCCGTGGCCGGCACCCACGGCAAGACCACCACCACCAGTCTGCTGGCGTCGGTGTTCGCCGCCGCCGGCCTGGATCCGACCTTCGTGATCGGCGGCAAGCTGACCGCCGCCGGCACCAATGCCCAGCTGGGCGGCAGCCGCTACCTGATCGCCGAGGCGGACGAGAGCGACGCCAGCTTCCTGCACCTGCAGCCGATGGTCTCGGTGGTCACCAATATCGACGCCGACCACATGAGCACCTACGAGGGTGACTTCAACAAGCTGAAGAAGACCTTCGTCGACTTCCTGCACAACCTGCCGTTCTACGGCCTGGCGGTGCTGTGCATCGACGACCCGGTGGTGCGCGAGATCCTGCCGCAGATCGGCCGGCCGACCATCACCTACGGCTTCACCGAGGACGCCGACCTGCGCGCCGTCGACATCCGCCAGGAAGGCATGCGCACGCATTTCACCGTGCTGCGCGAGGGCAAGGCGCCCATGCCGGTCACCGTCAACATGCCCGGCGTGCATAACGTGCTCAACGCCCTGGCCACCATCGCCATCGCCAGTGACGAAGGCATCGAGGACGAAGCCATCGTCGCCGGCCTGGAAGGCTTCCAGGGTGTCGGTCGGCGCTTCCAGGTCTACGGCGAGCTGCCGGTGGATGGCGGCGGCGTGATGCTGGTCGACGACTACGGTCACCACCCGCGCGAAGTGGCGGCGGTGATCAAGGCGGTGCGCGGCGGCTGGCCGGAGCGCCGGCTGGTGATGGTCTATCAGCCGCATCGCTTCACCCGCACCCGCGACCTGTACGAGGACTTCGTGCAGGTGCTGGCCGATGCCAACGTGCTGCTGCTGATGGAGGTGTACCCGGCCGGCGAGGAGCCGATTCCCGGTGCCGACAGCCGCAACTTGTGCCACAGCATCCGCCAGCGCGGCCAGTTGGACCCCATCTACATCGAGCGCGGCAGCGAGCTGGCACCGCTGCTCAAGCCGTTGCTGCGCGCCGGCGACATCCTGCTCTGCCAGGGCGCCGGCGATATCGGTGGCCTCGCCCCGCAATTGATCAAGCACCCGTTGTTCGCCAAGGGCGAGGAGGTCGCGCAATGACCAGCGCACTGTTGTCCACCCACGATCCCCGCGATTTCGGCCGGGTCGCCGTGCTGTACGGCGGGCGTAGCGCCGAGCGCGAGGTGTCGCTGAAGTCCGGCGCGGCCGTGCTCCAGGCCCTGCGCGAGGCCGGGGTGGACGCCTTCGGCATCGATGTCGGCAGCGATCTGCTGGCGCGTCTGCAGAGCGAGAAGATCGACCGTGCCTTCATCGTCCTGCACGGTCGGGGTGGCGAGGACGGCAGCATGCAGGGTCTGCTGGAATGCCTGGGCATTCCCTACACCGGCAGCGGCGTGCTGGCCTCGGCGCTGGCCATGGACAAGCTGCGCACCAAGCAGGTGTGGCAGAGCCTGGGGCTGTCGACGCCCCGGCATGCCGCGCTGACTTCTGTTGAAGACTGCCATGCTGCGGCGGCCGAATTGGGCTTCCCGCTGATGGTCAAGCCGGCCCACGAAGGCTCCAGCATCGGCATGGCCAAGGTGGACGGCGTCGAGGCGCTGGTCGCCGCCTGGCGCGAGGCCAGCCGCTTCGACTCGCAGGTGCTGGTCGAGCAGTGGATCCAGGGTCCGGAATTCACCATTGCCATGCTGCGTGGCGAGGTGCTGCCGCCGATCGCGCTGGGTACCCCCAACAGCTTCTACGACTACGAGGCCAAGTACCTCTCGAATGACACCCAGTACCGCATCCCCTGCGGCCTGAGCGTCGAGAAGGAAGCCGAGCTGCGCGAGCTCACCGCTCGCGCCTGCGCGGCGGTCGGCACCCGTGGCTGGGCGCGCGCGGACGTGATGCAGGACCGCGACGGCCGCTTCTGGCTGCTGGAAGTGAACACCGTGCCGGGCATGACCGATCACAGCCTGGTGCCGATGGCCGCCCGTGCCGCCGGACTGGATTTCCAGCAACTGGTGCTGGCGATTCTCGCCGACAGCCTGGAGGCGCGCCTCTGACATGCTGACCTTCCTGCTTCGTCATCAGCAACCCGGGCCCGGCCGCAAGCCGGCGCCCCGGGGCGCCAGCCGTCCGGTGGTCCGGACGCCGCTGCGCGCGCGCTTGCCGAAGCCGGATTTCAGCGCGCTCAAGCGTTTCACCTGGCCGCTGCTGCTGGTGGCGCTGCTGGTTGGCGGCGTCGTGCTGTTCCAGCAGCTGCAGCCGTATCTGGATCGGCCGATCGCGCGCATCGGCATCGCCGGCAAGCTGACCTTCACCGCGCCGGAGCAGGTCGAGCGGGTCATCGAGCCCTACGTCAGTAGCCGTTTCTTCGGCGTGGATCTGGAAGGCCTGCGCGCCGACCTGGAAGCGCTGCCGTGGATCGCCCACGCCCAGGTGCGCCGGGTGTGGCCGGACGAGGTGGAGATCGAACTCAACGAATACCTGCCCATCGCCCGCTGGGGCGATGGCGCGCTGCTCAACAACCGGGGCGAGGCCTATGCCTTCGAGGCCATCGAGCGTTATCGGCAGCTGCCGCAGCTGACCGGGCCCGAGCGGGCGCGCCAGCGGATGATGCAGCAGTACCAGGTGCTCAGTCAGATGCTGCGGCCGCAGGGCTTCGCCATCGTGCGGCTGGAATTGCGTGAGCGGGGCAGCTGGTTCGCCACGCTGGAAACGAAAGACGGCGGGCAGCGCATCGAACTGCTGCTCGGCCGGGATCATGTGGTGGAGAAGGTCCGGCGCTTCCTGACCATCCACGACAAGACCCTAAGGGATCGGATTGCGAACATTGCGCGCATCGACCTGCGGTATGCCAACGGCCTGGCGGTGACCTGGCTTGCGCAGACCGATGCGGGCGCACGGGCCGCCACGGGCGGCGCCGTGAACTAAGGAGAAAGCGACAGCTATGTCTACTGTGCAGAGCGGCAAGATGATCGTCGGCCTGGACATCGGCACGTCCAAGGTGGTGGCGCTGGTGGGCGAGGTGCGCGAGGACGGCTGGTTGGAGATCGTCGGCATCGGCTCCCACCCGTCCCGGGGACTGAAGAAGGGCGTGGTGGTGAATATCGAATCCACCGTGCAATCCATCCAGCGCGCCGTGGAAGAGGCCCAGCAGATGGCGGGCTGCTACATCCACTCGGCGTACGTGGGGCTGGCCGGCAGCCATATCCGCAGCCTGAATTCCCACGGCATCGTGGCCATCCGCGATCGCGAGGTGACCCGTCCCGACCTGGAGCGGGTGCTGGACGCCGCCCAGGCGGTGGCCATTCCCGCCGACCAGCGCGTGCTGCATACCCTGCCGCAGGATTACGTGGTGGATAACCAGGAAGGCGTGCGCGAACCGCTGGGCATGTGCGGCGTGCGCCTGGAGGCCAAGGTGCATGTGGTGACCTGCGCGGTGAATTCGGCGCAGAACATCGAGAAGTGTGTGCGTCGTTGTGGCCTGGAAGTTGACGACATCATTCTCGAACAACTGGCATCGGCCTATGCGGTATTGACCGAGGATGAAAAGGAACTGGGTGTATGCCTGGTGGATATTGGTGGCGGCACCACCGATATAGCCATCTTCACCGAAGGTGCAATTCGTCACACCGCGGTTATTCCAATTGCTGGCGATCAGGTCACAAACGATATTGCCATGGCGTTGCGTACGCCAACCCAGTATGCCGAGGAGATCAAGATTCGGTATGCTTGCGCGCTTGCCAATTTGGCAGGTGCGGGTGAAACCATCAAAGTTCCCAGCGTGGGTGATCGCCCACCGCGGGAATTGTCCCGCCAGGCCCTGGCCGAAGTGGTGGAGCCTCGTTATGACGAGCTGTTCACTTTGATCCAGGCCGAACTTCGCCGCAGCGGATATGAAGACATGATTCCCGCCGGAATCGTGCTCACCGGTGGTACGGCGAAGATGGAGGGGGCTGTAGAACTGGCGGAAGAAATCTTCCACATGCCGGTACGCCTGGGAGTTCCGCACGGCGTCAAGGGACTGATCGATGTTGTGCGCAATCCCATTTATTCAACAGGCGTGGGCCTGCTGCTGTACGGTCTGAAAAAACAGGCCGAAGGCTTCGTCGTGTCGAGCCCGAGCATGTACGACGAAGAACCCAGTGTTTCTGTCCTGGAAAAGATGAAGCGGTGGTTCCAGGGCAATTTCTGAATAAGTGGTAGCAGTGGGCGATAAAGACGAGACGAGAGGAGAGGGATTATGTTCGAGCTAGTAGACAACGTGACGCCAAGTGCGGTCATCAAGGTCATTGGTGTGGGCGGTGGCGGCGGCAACGCGGTCAACCACATGGTGCGCAGCAGCATCGAGGGCGTCGAGTTCATCTGCGCTAACACCGATGCCCAGGCGCTGAAGAACGTGCATGCCCGCACCATCCTGCAGCTGGGTCGCAGTGTGACCAAGGGTCTGGGTGCCGGCACCAATCCGGAAGTCGGCCGCCAGGCCGCCCTGGAGGACCGCGAGCGCATTGCCGAAGTTCTGCAGGGCGCCGACATGGTCTTCATCACCACCGGCATGGGCGGCGGTACCGGTACCGGTGCGGCGCCGATCATCGCGCAGGTTGCCAAGGAGATGGGCATTCTGACGGTCGCCGTGGTGACCCGTCCGTTCCCGTTCGAAGGCAAGAAGCGCCAGGTGGTGGCCGACGAAGGCATTCGTCAGCTCTCCGACAGCGTCGACTCGCTGATCACCATTCCCAACGAGAAGCTGCTGACCATCCTGGGCAAGGACGCGTCGCTGCTGTCCGCCTTCGCCAAGGCCGATGACGTGCTGTGCGGCGCGGTGCGCGGCATCTCCGACATCATGCTGCGTGAAGGTCTGATGAACGTCGACTTCGCCGACGTGAAGACCGTGATGGCCGAGATGGGCATGGCCATGATGGGCACCGGCAGCGCCAGCGGCCCGAACCGCGCCCGCGAGGCCACCGAGGCGGCCATTCGCAACCCGCTGCTGGAAGACGTCAATCTCCAGGGCGCACGCGGCATTCTGGTCAACATCACCGCCGGTCTGGATCTGTCCCTGGGCGAATACTCGGCGGTGGGCGAGATCGTCAACGCCTTCGCCTCCGAACACGCCACCGTCAAGGTCGGCGCCGTGGTGGATCCGGAGCTGCGCGACGAGCTGCACGTTACCGTGGTCGCCACCGGTCTGGGTCCGCAGATGCGTCAGGAGAAGCCGGTCAAGGTGGTCGACAACAGCCAGGCGGCTCCGGTCGCCGCGCCTGCCCCGGCTGGCTCGGGCCGTGCCGAGCAACCGGTCAACTACCGGGATTACGACCGTCCGACGGTAATGCGCAGCACCGGCCCGTCCGCTGCCGCCAAGCAGAACCCCCAGGAAGATCTCGACTACCTGGACATTCCGGCCTTCCTGCGTCGCCAGGCGGATTGAGTAAATCTATAAGGAGCAAAGGATTGATTGGTGTTCACTTAAGGCCGGTTCTGCTATGATTCCGGCCTCATTTGACACGTATTCGCAATCCCAACAGCAGCCATTGCCATGATCAAGCAACGCACTCTAAAAAACGTCATCCGTGCCACTGGCGTTGGCTTGCACTCGGGGGAAAAGGTTTACCTGACCCTGAAGCCCGCGCCTGCGGACGCCGGCATCGTGTTCCGCCGTGTCGACCTCGATCCTGTCGTGGAAATCAAGGCGACCGCCGAGAATGTTGGCGAGACCACCATGTCCACCACGCTCTATAACGGCAGCGTCAAGGTGGATACCGTCGAGCACCTGCTTTCGGCCCTGGCCGGTCTGGGCATCGACAATGCCATCGTCGAACTGTCCGCGCCGGAAGTGCCGATCATGGATGGCAGCGCCGGTCCCTTCGTGTTCCTGATCCAGTCTGCCGGCCTGCAGGAGCAGGACGCGCCGAAGAAGTTCATTCGCATCAAGCGCGAAGTCACGGTTGTCGATGGCGACAAGCGTGCCACCTTCCGGCCCTTCGACGGCTTCAAGGTCGGCTTCGAGATCGACTTCGACCACCCGGTCTTCCATGGCCGGACCCAGACCGCCAGCGTGGATTTCTCCAGTACCTCGTTCGTCAAGGAAGTCAGTCGCGCCCGTACCTTCGGTTTCATGCGCGACATCGAATTCCTGCGCTCCCACAACCTGGCCCTGGGCGGCAGCGTCGAGAACGCCATCGTGGTGGACGAGCAGGGCGTGCTCAACGAGGACGGCCTGCGCTACGAGGACGAGTTCGTCAAACACAAGATCCTGGATGCCATCGGTGACCTGTACCTGCTGGGCAATAGCCTGATCGGTGAATTCCATGGCTACAAGTCCGGGCACGCGCTGAACAATCGCCTGTTGCGCAGCCTGCTGGCGCAGCAGGATGCCTGGGAGATGGTCACCTTCGACGACGTCAAGGATGCGCCAATCTCCTACATGCGCCCGGCCGCCGCCGTCTAACCACTGCGTTACTCTCTCTCCAAGAAAGCCACCTTCGGGTGGCTTTTTTCATGGGCGCGAAAAATCTTGCGGACGGCTAGTGGCGAACGGCCGGTCACGGACGGCAAGTTCTTGCCGGAAAGAGGAAGCAGCATGGCCATTCAGCGCTATGAGAAGGCCATCACTCCTGCGGCTTGATGGCTACTTGCCTGCATGGCGTTCTTCTTGCATGATCTCACTGCGCCATTATTGCGGGTCGGGTTTCTTGACGCGGCTGGCCAGGCGCAGGAGTGCGGCACGCAAGGTTGGATCGCTGATGGTTTCCGCCGTCTCACGCAGGTGGGACGAGGCGGTTGAAGAAAGTTGCAAAGCGTGACCTGGGTCACGTTGCGGGTTGGCTGGAGGTTGCACCTTGAAGAGGATTCTCGATAGGTTCGCGAACTCCTCCAGCTCTCTCAGCTGGCGCAGCAGGCGGGGTTGCTGATAGCGCAAGCGAGTGGCCCAGTGGCCATCGGTGATGATCAGCAGCAGACAGCCTTCGCGCCACGAGGCGATATGGCAATGCGGGCGTGCGGCGGGTTGCAGCTGGCTTTCCAGAAGCGCCTGCAGGCGGGCAAGTCGTTGGGCCTCGCCGAACAGCGCCTTGAGAGGTTTGGCGTCGCGTAGCAGCGCGGTGGGAGTCCGGGCCGGCAAGGGACGAAAAGTCATGGCAGGAAAGCCTGTAGTTGGCGGGGTCGCATGGTAGCAAATATGCCCAGCGGTCGCGGCGTTACCCAAGGGGGAGTTATGCAAATCATTCTGCTCGGTCAGCGTAATGGCGCGGCGCGTTCGCTCAATATCGACGCACGTCTGTTGTCGGCTGGCGCCGGCGTGCTGGCCGTACTTACGCTCGTTGGCGGCATCGCCCTGGGCGGTGTGCTTTACCCGCTTTACAGTGACGCGGAAGGCCGCATGGCGACCCACATGGAGGAGCAGCGCGCCAAGATCGCCGAGGCTCGCCAGGAGGCGCAGCGCCAACTCGACGCCTTCGGCGTACATATCGCGGAGATGCAGGCGCGCCTGACCCGCCTGGATGCCCTGGGTGAGCGCCTGACCGACCTGGCCAAGCTGGACAACCGCGAATTCGATTTCTCTCTCAGCGTGGGGCAGGGCGGTCCGGAAGAGCTGCTGGAAAACGCCTTCTTCGCGCCGCCGCCCTTCCTGCAGACGCTTGATGAGCTGATGGAGCGCCTGGACAGCCGCGAACAGCAGCTGGAAGTGCTCGAAGAGGTGCTCGCCGAGCGCGGGCTGAGCGAGGCCGGCAACGTCTCCGGCCGGCCGGTGACCCAGGGCTACCTGTCCTCGCCGTTCGGTCGTCGCAGCGATCCGTTTACCGGGCAGCAGCGCATGCACAAGGGGGTGGATTTCGCCGCCCGCGAAGGCAGTGATGTGGTGGCGGTGGCCGCCGGCGTGGTGACCTGGTCCGGTCGCAAGAGCGGGTACGGCACCATGGTCGAGGTCAACCATGGCGATGGACATGTCACCCTCTACGCCCACAACAAGGAAAACCTGGTGCGGGTCGGCGAGCTGGTGCAGCGTGGCCAGGTGCTCGCCAAGGTCGGCAGCTCCGGTCGCTCGACCGGGCCGCACGTGCACTTCGAGGTGATCAAGGACGGTCGCCAGGTGAACCCCTACACCTTCATCGCGCGCGCCAAGACCCAGAACTGAGTCGGCCGCCATCTGACAACCCGCCTCGACGGGTTGTCAGTGCGTTATTCGCGTTTCTGTCGGAATTTCACCCTCTTCTCCCGGGATTCACCGGCCTGGCGAACAAGCTGGACAAGGTCGCTTTCCTGATTCCCGATTCCGAGTAGAATGCCCTCTTCGTGCGCAGCCGCAGGTTGCGCGGGCGGCTGCCTGGTCGCCCTCCATTCAAATGTTTGGAAGAACCAGTCGATATGTTTGCGCCTCTCCTGAAAAAACTCTTTGGCAGCAAGAACGAGCGGGAAGTCAAACGCATGCTCAAGACGGTGAAAGCCGTCAATGCGCTCGAAGAGCAGATGCTGGCGCTTTCCGATGAGCAGCTGCGCGCCAAGACCGCGGAGTTCCGCGAGCGGCTGGCCAAGGGTGAGACACTCGATCAATTGCTGCCCGAAGCCTTTGCCGTGGCCCGCGAGGCCGGCAAGCGCGTCATGGGGATGCGCCATTTCGATGTCCAGTTGATTGGCGGCATGACCCTGCACGAAGGCCGCATTGCCGAAATGCGCACCGGCGAGGGCAAGACCCTGGTGGCGACCCTGGCCGTGTACCTCAACGCCCTGGAAGGCAAGGGCGTGCATGTGGTCACCGTCAACGACTACCTGGCGCGTCGCGACGCCAACTGGATGCGCCCGCTGTATGAATTCCTCGGCCTGAGTGTCGGCGTGGTCACGCCCTTCCAGCCGCCGGAGGAGAAGCGCGCCGCCTATGCCGCCGACATCACCTACGGCACCAACAACGAATTCGGTTTCGACTACCTGCGCGACAACATGGCCTTCAGCCTGGAGGACAAGTTCCAGCGCGAGCTGAATTTCGCGGTGATCGACGAAGTCGACTCCATCCTCATCGACGAGGCGCGCACGCCGCTGATCATCTCCGGTCAGGCCGAGGACAGCTCGCGCCTGTACCAGCAGATCAACCAGCTGATCCCGCAGCTCAAGCGCCATATCGAGGAAGAGGAAGGGGTCGTCACCCAGCAGGGCCATTACCGTATCGATGAAAAGACCCGTCAGGTCGAACTCAACGAGGAAGGCCACCAGTTCGTCGAGGACATGCTCACCGGCGCTGGCCTGCTAGCCGAGGGCGAAAGCCTCTACTCGGCGCACAACCTGTCGCTGCTCACCCATGTGTACGCTGCCCTGCGCGCCCACACGCTATTCAACCGCAATGTCGAGTACATCGTGCAGAACGGCCAGGTGCTGCTGATCGACGAGCACACCGGCCGCACCATGCCCGGCCGCCGCCTCTCCGAGGGCCTGCACCAGGCCATCGAGGCGAAGGAAGGACTGCAGATCCAGGCCGAAAGCCAGACCCTGGCGTCGACCACCTTCCAGAACTACTTCCGCCTGTACAAGAAGCTGTCCGGCATGACCGGCACCGCCGACACCGAGGCGTTCGAGTTCCAGCAGATCTACGGCCTGGCCGTGGTGGTCATCCCCACCAACAAGGACGTCGCGCGGATCGATTACAACGACCTGGTCTATCTCACCCAGGAAGAGAAGTACCAGGCGATCATCGCCGACATCACGGACTGCCGGGCCAAGGGGCGGCCGGTGCTGGTCGGCACCGCCTCGATCGAAAGCTCCGAATATGTCTCCCAGCTGCTGAACAAGGCCGGCATCGCCCACAACGTGCTGAACGCCAAGTACCACGACAAGGAAGCCGAGATCATCGCCCAGGCCGGTCGTCCCGGCGCGGTGACCATCGCCACCAACATGGCCGGCCGGGGTACCGACATCCTGCTGGGCGGCAACTGGGAAGTGGAAGTCGCCGCGCTGGAGACCCCCACCGAGGCGCAGATCGCGCAGATCAAGAGCGACTGGCAGAAGCGTCACCAGCAGGTGATCGAGGCTGGCGGCCTGCATGTGA
The DNA here is from genome assembly GCF_035497915.1 of Pseudomonas sp. Taxonomy (GTDB): domain Bacteria; phylum Pseudomonadota; class Gammaproteobacteria; order Pseudomonadales; family Pseudomonadaceae; genus Serpens. Next base: position 52,925 of record NZ_DATJCS010000038.1, on the reverse strand, counting down.
TCGCCTCCGAGCGTCACGAGTCCCGCCGCATCGACAACCAGCTGCGCGGCCGCGCCGGTCGCCAGGGCGACCCGGGCTCCAGCCGCTTCTACCTGTCGCTGGAAGACGGCCTGATGCGCATCTTCGCCTCCGACCGGGTGAAGAACTTCATGAAGGCGCTGGGCATGCAGTCCGGCGAGGCCATCGAGCACCGCATGGTCACCAACGCCATCGAAAAGGCGCAGCGCAAGGTCGAGGGTCGCAACTTCGACATCCGCAAGCAGTTGCTGGAATTCGACGACGTGGCCAACGAGCAGCGCAAGGTGATCTACCACATGCGCAACAGCCTGCTGGCCGCCGAAGACGTGGGCGAAACCATCGCCGAATTCCGCGACGAAGTGCTGGGCAACGCCATCAACCAGCACCTGCCGCCGCAGTCGCTGCCCGAACAGTGGGACATCAAGGGTCTGGAAGCCACCCTGCGCAGCGACTTCGGTCTCGATCTGCCGCTGCAGCAGTGGCTCGACGAGGACGATCACCTGCACGAGGAAAGCCTGCGCGAGAAGATCCGCGACGCCCTGCTGGCCGCCTACGCCGAGAAGGAAGCGCTGGCCGGCGCCGAGGCGCTGCGCACCTTCGAGAAGCAGATCCTGCTGCGCGTACTGGACGACCTGTGGAAAGACCACCTGTCCACCATGGACCACCTGCGCCACGGCATTCACCTGCGCGGCTACGCGCAGAAGAACCCCAAGCAGGAATACAAGCGCGAGTCCTTCAACCTGTTCCAGGAGCTGCTCGACAGCATCCGCCGCGACACCATCCGCGTGCTGTCCCACGTGCAGGTGCGCCGCGAGGATCCGGCCGAGGAAGAAGCGCGCCTGCGCCGTGAAGCCGAGGAGCTGGCCAAGCGCATGCAGTTCCAGCATGCCGCCGCCCCCGCCCTGGAGCCGGATGCGCCGCAATCCGAAGGCGAAGCTGCCGGCGCGGCCGCCGTGGCTGCGGTGCGCACCGAGCCGAAGATCGGTCGCAACGAGCCCTGTCCTTGCGGCTCCGGCAAGAAATACAAGCACTGCCACGGGCAGGTCCAATAGGGTCCGTCCAGAGTTCTACCAGCGCCGCGACCGGTTCTTCCGCTCGCGGCGTTTTTCCTTACACTGCAACGCCCGTTACGGCGTCATTCAATCTGATCTAGGAGCGCTTCCATGGCTGTCGGTCTTGGCCCTCTGCCCACCCTGCACCCGGTCCCCGGTTTCGAACTCGGCATTGCCTCCGCCGGCATCAAGCGCGTCGGGCGCAAGGATGTGGTGGTCATGCGCTGCGCCGAGGGTTCCCGCGTGGCGGGTGTCACCACCACCAACGCCTTCTGTGCGGCCCCCGTGCTGATCACCCGCGAGCGTCTGGCTGGCGACGTGCGCTATCTGCTGACCAACACCGGCAACGCCAACGCCGGTACCGGTGCCGACGGCCTGGCCAATGCCCGCCACACCTGCGCCGCGCTGGCCGCGCTGACCGGCGTGCCGGAAAGCGCCGTGCTGCCATTCTCCACCGGGGTGATCGGCGAGCCGCTGCCGGTGGCCAAGATCGAAGCGGCCCTGCAGGCCGCGCTGGACGACCTGGCCGAGGACCACTGGGCCGAGGCCGCCACCGGCATCATGACCACCGACACCCTGCCCAAGGGCGCCAGCCGCCAGTTCCAGCATGACGGCGTGACTGTCACCGTGACCGGCATCTCCAAGGGCGCCGGCATGATCCGTCCGAACATGGCCACCATGCTCGGCTACATCGCCACCGACGCCAAGGTGGCGCGCGCAGTGCTGCAGGATCTGGTGCGCGACGCGGCGAACAAGTCGTTCAACCGCATCACCATCGACGGTGACACCTCCACCAACGACTGCTGCATGCTGATCGCCACCGGCCAGGCCAAGCTGCCGGAAATCACCGAGGCCAGCGGCGAGCTGTTCGCCAAGCTCAAGCAGGCGGTGTGCGAGGTGTTCATGGAGGTGGCCCAGGCCATCGTGCGCGACGGTGAAGGCGCCACCAAGTTCGTCACCGTGCAGGTCAACGGCGGCGCCAACCACCAGGAATGCCTGGACGTGGCCTACGCCGTGGCCCACTCGCCGCTGATCAAGACCGCGCTGTTCGCCTCCGACCCGAACTGGGGGCGCATCCTCGCCGCCGTCGGTTATGCCGGCGTGCCGAACCTGGACGTAAGCCTGATCGATGTGTTCCTCGGCGAAGTCTGCATCGCCAGCCAGGGCTGCCGCGCGGCGACCTATACCGAGGCCCAGGGCGCGGCGGTGATGGCCCGCGAGGAAATCACCATCCGCATCGAGCTGGGTCGTGGTGCCTGCAGCGAGACCATCTGGACCACCGACCTGTCCCACGAGTACGTGAAGATCAACGCGGAATACCGCACCTGATCTGCACACGAGCAGGGTGGTGAGAGCCACCCTGGCTCGGCCTGAGTCAGTCCGTGCCCATTCTGCGCCGGGATGGGGCGAGCAACCCTCCCGGCGATTGTGAGGTGCTTCCATGTCCCTGACCCTGGTGATCGGCAACAAGAACTACTCGTCCTGGTCGCTGCGCGCGGCGCTGGCCCTGGAGCTGACCGGCGAACCCTACGAAGAACGACACATTCCTCTGCGTCGGCCGGATACCGCGCAACGCATTGGCGAGCATTCGCCCAGCGGCCGGGTGCCGGTGCTGCTCACCGATCTCGGTCCGGTCTGGGATTCGCTGGCCATCGGCGAATACCTGGCCGAATGCTTCCCGGAAGCCCATCTGTGGCCGCGTGGCGAGTACGCCCGGGCGGTGGCTCGTTCGGTGTGCGCCGAAATGCACAGCGGCTTTGCCGCCCTGCGCACGCACCTGCCCATGGATCTCCAGCGCCAGGCGCCCCTGGAGCGCATTCCGGACGAGGCCCAGGTCGATATCCGGCGGGTCTGCGCCCTGTGGCAGCACTGCCGCCAGCACTTCGGCGCGGACGGACCGTTCCTGTTCGGCCACGCCAGCCTGGCCGATGCCTTCTACGCGCCGGTGGCGGCGCGCTTTCACAGCTACCAGGTGGGCCTGCCGGACGAGGCGGCCGCCTATGTCGCCACCGTCTATCAATGGCCGGCCTTCCAGCGCTGGTACCGGGCGGCGCTGCAGGAAACGGAGACGATCTGAACGTGACACGCATTGCAGTGGCCGCCGCGGTGATTCGCGGCGGTGATGGCCGGGTGCTGATCGCCCGGCGCCCGCTGGACAAGCATCAGGGTGGGCTGTGGGAATTCCCCGGCGGCAAGATCGAGCCCGGCGAGACGGCCGAGGCGGCGCTCGGCCGTGAGCTGGAGGAGGAGCTGGGCATCCAGGTTCGTGCCGCCCGGCCGCTGATCCGCATCCACCACGATTATCCGGATAAGCAGGTGCTGCTGGATGTCTGGGAAGTGAGCACCTTCGACGGCGAGCCCCACGGCGCTGAAGGGCAGCCTCTGGCCTGGGTGCGCCCGCAGGATCTGCCTGCATACGAATTCCCGGCGGCCAATCGTCCCATCGTGGCGGCGGCGCGCCTGCCGCAGCAGTATCTGATCACGCCTGACGGGCTGGCGCCGGATGAGCTGCTGCGCGGGATGCGGTTGGCCCTCGAACGGGGCGTGCGTTTGGTCCAGCTGCGCGCGCCCGCGCTGTTCGATCCCCAGTACCGGGATCTGGCGCTGGATGCGCAGGGCCTCTGTGCCGGGCGTGCGCAACTGATGCTCAAGGGCCCCCTGGAATGGCTGGCCGATTTCCCGGCGGCGGGCTGGCATCTGACCGCGGAGCAGTTGCGCCGCTATGCGCCCAAGGGCCGGCCATTTCCTCGCGAGCGCTGGCTGGCTGCTTCCTGCCACAGCGCCGAGGAATTGGCGCTGGCTGGTCAGATGGGGGCGGATTTTGTCACCTTGTCGCCGATTCTGCCCACGCGCAGCCATCCCGAGGCCGAGCCGCTGGGCTGGCATCAGGCGGAGGGGCTGATCGAGCGTTGCACCTGCCCGGTGTACCTGCTGGGCGGTTTGACCCTCGAGCGGTTGCCCCAGGCGCAGGGGATCGGCGCGCAGGGCATCGCGGCCATACGAGGACTCTGGCCGCTGGCCTGATTCTTGTATCCGGCGCAGCCGATGCCCGGTGCCGCCAAAATGCCAACGATGTCAAGTCTGACGGCGCGCACCGAGACCGGATTGTCTCGCTCGATGGACCTGCCATGAATCAACTGAAATCCAAGCGGCTTGCCCAGCTACTGGGCGGTCTCGGCCTGGCGGCGATCTTTGCGTTCGCCTGGCAGGCCCGGCCCGCGCCGCAGCTCGCCGACTTTGCGCTCCCCGAGGTTCAGGTGCTGCCGCTGCCGGCCAACGAGGCGCCGGTGTTCGAGTCGCGCTTCGCCTCCTCGAACCTGAAGAACTTCGCCCACGCCTCGGCGATCACCGCCCTGCCCAATGGCGACCTGCTGACCGTCTGGTTCGCCGGTTCCCGCGAAGGCGCGGCGGATGTGCAGATTCGCGGCGCGCGTTTCGATGCCCGTACGGGCACCTGGGGCGAGGAGGTGACCCTGGCCACCCGCGAGGGTACCCAGCAGGGCCTGCAGCGCTTCGTCCGCAAGCTGGGCAACCCGGTGCTGGTGGTCACGCCCGATCAACGCCTGTGGATGTTCTACGTGTCGGTGTCCATTGGTGGCTGGGCCGCCAGCTCGATCAATGCCGTGTATTCGGATGACATGGGTGGCAGCTGGTCCACGCCGCGTCAGCTGGTGACCTCGCCGCTGCTGAACATCAGCACCCTGGTGCGTGGCGCTCCGGTGCTGCACGCCGATGGCTCCATCGGCCTGCCGGTCTATCACGAGTTCCTCGGCAAGTTCGGCGAGTACCTGCACCTGGATCGTGAGGGGCGGGTGCTGTCGAAGTCGCGCATCAGCGACGGTCGCTTCTCCCTGCAGCCGTCGGTGGTGCCGCTCGACCGGCAGCGCGCCATCGCCCTGCTGCGCCACTCGGGCGAAGACCGCCGCGTGCTGGCCAGTCGCACCGAGGACGCCGGACGCACCTGGAGCGAACCGATGCTGCTCGAACCGAGCAATCCCGACTCGTCTCTGGCGGCCATCGCCACGCCCCGTCACGGACTGCTGGTCGCGCTCAATGACCTGAAACAGGGCCGTTTCCGCCTCAGCCTGTACGGCACCGACGCTCAACTGCAGCAGTGGAAGCCGTTGCTGGACCTGGACGAGTCGCCCGACGAGGAGGGCGACCCCATCGAGGAAAGCAGCTACCGGCAGATCGTCGCGGAGCACTTCCTGAATTCCAACGGTGCCCAGGCCCAGGCGCGCCTCGACGATTTCCTGTCGAGCATCGACCACCGGGTCTGCTCCAAGGGCAAGTGCACCTTCACCTATGACTACCCGTACGTGATTCGCGGCGCGGATGGCCGTTACCACCTCGTCTATTCGTGGAACCATTCGTTGATCAAGCACGTGAGCTTCAACGATGCCTGGCTGGAGGAACAGCTGTGACGCTTGCTCTGTGGAACATGCACCTGTGCTTCGCACTGGCGATCTTCCTGCTGCTGCCGCTGCGCGGTCGCTCGCGGGCTATGCAGGGCGCCGTGCTGCTCGGCTTGCTGGCGCTGGGCTTCGTGCCGGTGCAGGGGCTGACCCTGGTGGCCTATCCGCGCGCCCTGGCTCCGGAAGTGTCCATCGTCACCCTGCTGGCGCTGGGCTGGGCGGCGCTGGTGCGCCTGGACCTGGCGCAGCCGTTGCCCGCCAACCAGCGCGTGACTCTGCGGGTTCTGTTTGGCGCGCTGGGGCTGTTCCTTTACCCTGCCGCGCTGGGCCTGGGGGCCTTCGACAGCTACCAGTTGGGCTTCGGCCCCCGCGCGCTGCTGGTGGCGCTGGGCCTGGTGGCCCTGCTGCTGCTTTACCTTGGCCACTGGCTGGCCACGGGCATGCTGGCGCTGGCCACTCTGGCGTTCGGCCTGGGCCTGCTGGAGTCGGAAAACTACTGGGATTACCTGCTCGACCCCTTCGTCGTCATCTACTGCTGGCTCGCCCTGCTGGTGAGTGGCATCCGACGGCTCTGGTCATCGCGTGGCCGCGCCCGGGCGTGACGGCCGTGCAATCCACGGCTCTGCCTGCGCAGGGCCTTGCTGTTTCTGGCCGGTCCATGCGGGCCGGTGATTCAATGTGCAACCCGAGGTGAAATGATGGATTGGCTGCAGTCCCGCCGTTTGCAGTACTGTTTCGGCGTCGTGGCAATACTCTTCCTGTGGTTCGCCGTCCTGCGGATGGTGTTCTTCTTCGGCTTTTCCGGCCTGGACAGTGGCGCGCTGACCGGCAACGCGGCGGTGCTCGAAACACTGGGTATCGGCCTGCGCTTCGACCTGCGCCTGGCCATCCTGCTGACCCTGCCGCTGGCCCTGCTGGCCTGGCTGCCGCGCTGGAACCTGGCCAGCCAGCCCTGGCTGCGCTGGTTGCCGCGCGTGTACCTGGCGCTGGCACTGGCCGTGCTGATGCTGGTGTACATCACCGACTTCGGCCACTACGCCTACCTGGGCGTGCGCATCAACGCCACGGTGTTCAATTTCCTGAAGGACGCGCAGATCTCCGCCGACATGGTCTGGCAGACCTATCCGGTGGTGTGGATCACCCTCGGCTGGCTGGTCTGCGTCGTCCTGCTGACCGTCCTGCTGGTGCGCCTGGAGCGCTTCACCCTGGCGCGCCCGGCCCGCGTGCTCAAGCGCTGGTCGCGGGTATGGGGCGGCGCACTGGTGGTGGTGGCGCTGTTCTTCGGTCTGCTGGGCCGGTTCGAGAACCTCAACCTGGAAAACCCGGTGCCGCTGCGCTGGAGCGATGCGTTCTTCTCCGGCGACAACCAGATCGCCTCGCTGGGCCTGAACCCGGTGCTGTTCCTCTACGACACCTCCAGGGTCAATCTGGCGCCCTATGACGAGGAGGCGGTGCGTCGCAGCTACCCGCTGCTGACCCAGTACTTCGGCATCGACGCACCGGACGAACAGAGCCTCAACCTGCGCCGTGTGCAAGGTCCGCAGCCCTACGCCTTCCAGGCCGAGCGCAAGCCCAACGTGGTGTTCGTCATGCTCGAATCCCTCGGCGCCAGCGCGGTGGGCCACCACGGCAACCCGCTGAATCCGACGCCGAACCTCGACCGCCTGGCCGAGCAGAGCTGGACCTTCAAGCACTTCTACGTGCCGGCGGTGGGCACCGCGCGTACCGTCTGGGCCAGCATCACCGGCATTCCGGACGTGTCGCGCGAGGAAACCGCCACGCGCAACCCGCTGATCCCCAACCAGCACACGCTGATCAATGACCTGAAAGACTACGAGCGCTTCTACATGATCGGCGGCAACGCCGGCTGGGCGAACATGAACGCCCTGGTGCGCCAGAGCATCGATGGCGTGCGCCTGTACGAAGAGAGCTTCTGGAAATCGCCGCATGTGGATGTGTGGGGCATTTCCGACCTCAGCCTGTTCAAGGAAGCCGATCTGCTGCTGCAGGCGGTGCCGAAGGACAAGCCGTTCTTCGCCTATATCCAGACCGCCGGCAACCATCGTCCCTTCACCATTCCCGAAGACAACGACGGCTTCCAGATCAGCGACCGCACGGAAGCGGAAGTGCGCGAGTTCGGTTCGGTGGTCAAGGCCCAGTACGAGGCCGTTCGCCTGCTGGACTTCAACATCGGCCGGCTGATGGAGATCGCCAAGGCAGGGGGCTGGTACGACGACACCATCTTCGTGATGTTCGGCGACCACAACACGCGCATCACCCAGTTGCCGCACATGCCGCCGGCCTTCGAAAAGCTGGGCATTGAGAGCAACCATGTGCCGCTGCTGATCCACGCGCCCAAGTACCTGTCGCCGCGGGTCATCGAGGAGGCGGTCGGCCTGTCCGACGTGCTGCCCACCGTGCTCGGCATGCTCGGCGTGGAATTCCAGAGCGGCACCATGGGGCGCGATGTGCAGCAGCCGACGCCGGAAGGCGAGCGGGTGGTGCCGATCATGCTGCGCACCGGCACCTTCCCGATCATCGGCGGCATCACCCGGGACTACCTGTTGCAGATGAACCACGACGGCAGCCAGCCGACGCTGCACGATTTGGCCTCGCCAACGCCCCTTGAGGACGTGGCGCAACAGCATCCGGAGGAGTTCGAGCGCCTGCTGAACCTGACTCGCGGCCTGTACGAAAGCGCGCGGCTGATGATGTACCAGAACGTGCGCGACTGACCCTTCGGGGTGATGTGCAAAAAGGCCGACAGCGATGTCGGCCTTTTTATGCGAAGCGGATGGCCTGATTTTGTAGGAGGGGGCTTTAGCCGCGACCGGGTGCGGCCTGCACGAAATGCAGTCGCGGCTCCTACAGGTTCCATCGGTCCGGTAGGTTGCGCAGCTTCGGAAATCAGCTTTCCGGCTTGGGCGCCGCCTGCCAGAGCACCTCGGCGATGCCCTGGCGCCGCGCGATCAACCGCGCGGCGACGAACAGCAGGTCCGACAGGCGGTTGAGATAGGCCAGCAGCTCGCCGCGCAGGGCTTCCTCGCCGTTCAGGGTCTGGCAGCGGCGCTCGGCCGCCCGCGCCGCGCTGCGGCACAGGTGGGCCTGGGCGATCAGCCGTGAGCCGCCGGGCAGGATGAAGTTTTCCAGCGGGCCGACCTCCTCGTTCCAGCGGTCGATGGCGTCCTCCAGGCGGGCGATCTCGGCAGCCGCCAATGCCTGGTATTCGGGCATCGCCAGCTCGCCGCCCAGATCGAACAGGCGGTGCTGGCAGGGCGCGAGCACCTCGCTCAGCTCACCGAGACCGGGATGACGCTCCTGCGCCTCGTCCAGCTCGGCCAGCAGCACGCCCAGCAGGCTGTTGAGGCTGTCCACCTCGCCCATCGCCTCGATGCGTGGGTGGTCCTTGGGCACCCGCCGGCCATCGGCCAGGCCGGTCAGGCCGGCGTCGCCGGTGCGGGTGTAGATCTTCGACAAGCGGTATCCCATATGGATCAAAGTCCCGAGCTGGTGGGCGGTTCGGCCAGCGGCAGGCGCAGGGTGAACTGCGTGCCCTGGCCGGGCATGGAGGCGACCTCCATCTGGCCCTTGTGGTTGTTGGTGATGATGAAGTAGGAAACGGACAGGCCCAGGCCGGTGCCTTCGCCGACTTCCTTGGTGGTGAAGAACGGCTCGAAGATGCGCTTGCGCACCGCCTCGGGCATACCCATGCCGTTATCCTCGACCTGGATTTCCGCCCAGGGGGGGCTCAGGCGGGTGCGTATCAGGATGCGGCCGTCGTCGCGCGGGTGAATGGCCTGGGCGGCATTCTTCAGCAGGTTGAGCAGCACCTGCTCCAGTTCGTTGGCAATGCAAGGCACCTTGCCCAGTTCGGTGTCGAAATCGCGCTCGATGCGCAGGCCCTTGAAGTCGAAACCTTCGCTGAGGTCGAAATCGTTGCCGGCGATCTCCACAGCCTGGTCGATCAACTGCGGCAACGAGGCCAGCGCCATTTCGCGATTGCTGCGCCGGCTGAAGCTGAGCATGTGGCTGACGATGCGCGAGGCGCGGCTGCCGGCCCCCTGGATGCCATCCAGCAGTCGAGGGATTTCCCGCGCATCGAGGTAACGGGTGACCGCTTCCAGATCGACCCCGCAGGCCTCGGCCTGCTGGCGGTTGCGCTCCAGCTCGGCGGACAGTCGCCGGCGGATGTTCTGCACGTTGTGCAGGATTGCGCCCAGCGGGTTGTTGATCTCGTGGGCCATGCCGGCGGCCAGGCCGCCCACCGAGAGCATCTTCTCCGACTGCACCATGGCCTCTTCCAGCGCCAGGCGCTGGGTGATGTCGTCGATGCGGATCACCACGCCGCGTCCGGCGCCGCCGGCCAGCGGATAGACCGTCAGCGTGTAGTGGCGCAGCTCGTCGCCCTGCGGCCAGGCGACTCGCTCGATGCGCTCCACCCGGTGCTGGTCGACGGCCTCCTGCAGCTGCGTCAGGTAGGGCTTGAGCTGCGGGAAGGCCAGCAGCACCGGCTGGTTGAGCGCCTGCTCCAGGCTGGTGCCGGACAGGCGCGCGGCTTCCTTGTTCCACTGGGTGACGAACAGGTCCTGGTCGAGGGCGATCAGCGCCGAGGGCATCGAGTCGATGATGCTGTTCAGGTAGTTCTGGAAACCGGTCAGCTGGCGCTCGATCTTGCCGCGCACCTGCACTTCCAGCTCCAGCTGGCGGTTGGAATGGCGGGTTTCCTCGGCCAGCGAGTGCGCGCGATCGAACGCCTCGCGGGCCTCGTCGCGGGTGCGCTTGAGCTGCTGCTCGCGGGCCTGCATGCGCGACAGCATGGTGTTGAAGGCTTCCGCCAGGCTGCCCAGCTCGTCGCGGTTGCCGGGGGGGGCGCGCAGGGCGTAGTTCTCCTGGCGGGTCACCTGGCGCGCCAGTTCCTCCAGTTCCCGCAGCGGCCGGGTCACCAGGCGGCGCACCTGGCGATCGATCAGCAGCCAGAGCAGCAGGCTGAGGGCGAGGATCACTGCGCTGGCGCTCAGCGTGCCGGTCCAGAACGCGCCCGGCAGTTCGCCAGTGGCCACCAGCAGCAGGTGTCCCGGCGGACCGGGCGGTTGGGGCAGCTCGGTCAGTTGGTGGGTGCGAAATTCGCCGCTGCGCCAGGCCTGCAGCTGGGCCAGGTGCTTGGGCAATTGCAGGGTGTCGTCCTCGCCGAACTGCGCCAGGCGGCGGCCCTGCCCATCGAACAGCGCGGCGGCGCGCAGCGGCTGGTAGGTCTGCAGCAGGTCCAGCAGCTCGGCGGCGGCCTGCGGCGAGCCGAGCGCCTGCTGGCTCAGGGCGGGCGTGGCTACCAGCTGGCCGAGGGTGTGCATGGCCTGCGGCGTGACGCTTTGCTGGGAGATCCAGTAGGCGGCGCTGATGAAGGTCAGGTTGGCCACCAGCAGCACGGTGGCCAGCAGCACCAGCAGGGCGGCGAGCAGTTTGCGGCCGACCGGCAGGTTGTCCAGGCGGCGTTGCAGGCGCATGGCGGGATTCGCGACGGATTGCGGTCTGGGCAGGGTAGCGGGGCTTCAGGTATCGGGCAATCCGCGCGCGCGCAGATGGGCGCGCAGCGCTTGCAGCAGGGCGGTGAGGCGCGGCAGGCGCAGGCCGCGGCGCGCGCCTTCGGCGCAGGCGTGGCCGAGCAGGTAGCCGATCTCGGTGCGCCGTCCGGCGGCGACGTCCTGGCGCATCGAGGAACTGTTGGCGGCGGTGGCGTGAATCACCCGTTGCACCTCGTCGAGCAGCCCGCTGGCGGCGTCGTCCTGGTCGCAGGCGTGCAGCAGCTCGGCCAGTTCCGCGCAGAGCGCCGCCACCTCGTCGCCGTGGGCCTGCAGCTCGCCGTTGCGGCAGTCGTGCAGCACCGTCAGCGGATTGATCGCGCAGTTGAGCGCCAGCTTGCGCCACAGGCGGCTGTCGATGCGCTCGCTCCACTCGTGGGGAATGCCGGCGCGGCTCAGCTCGCCGAGCCACTGCGGCGGCGTCGGAGCCCGCGGGTCGCCCAGCCAGGTCAGGCCGCGACCGGCGAACACCACCCGGAACGGGCCGTCGCGGTAGGCGCCTTCGGTGCTGGAGGCCAGGATGCAGCGCGCATGGGGCAATCGTTCGGTGACCTGCTGCTGACTGCCCAGGCCGTTCTGCAGCAGGATCAGCTCGGCATCCGGCGTCAGTCGCGGGGCGATGGCTTGCACGGCGCCAAGCGCGTCGTAGGCCTTGCAGGCCAGCAGCAGGCGCTGGATGGGCGCGGGGTCGTCGAGGGTCTGGGCGGGGATCGCCAGGCGCTGTTCCGCGCCGTTCTCGACCAGGGCCAGGCCGCCCGCCGCGCGATAGGCGGCCAGTTGCTCGGCATTGCGCAGCAGCAGGGTCACGGGCAGGCTGGCGCGTGCCAGGCGCACAGCCCAGAGGCTGCCGAGGCTGCCGGCGCCGAGGATATGCCAGGTCATGAAGGAGGGCTCTTGCGCGGAAAAGTCCGGACGATAGCCAAAAGCGCCCGGCGTGTCAGCCCAGTTGGCGGATGCGCATCTCGCCCGTGGGGCCGCTCCGGGCCAGCAACTGGACGGCCTGTTCCAGCAACTGCTCGGGGGTCTGCGGCAGGGCGCGGGCGTCGACGCCCAGCAGGGCGATGTCGGCGCGCAGCTCGACGAAACCGTCGCGGGTCTTGAACGCCTGGCGGTTGAGGCCGTCGGCCAGGCGGCGGAAGCTGTTCACCGCCGCTTCCTCCAGGCGGTCGAGCAGGGCGATCAGCGCGAAGTGGCCGTCATCCAGGCGGACCAGCACATCCAGCGGGCGCACCAGCTGCTGCAGGCGCCGGGCGATGGCGGCCAGCAGCTCGCGATGCTGGGCCTCGCCGCTGCGGGCGAGCAGTTCCGGCAGCTGCGGCACACCGATCAGCAGGAAGCAGAAGGCGCCGCCGCGGCTCTCCAGCTCGCGCAGGCAGTTGGCCAGGTTCAGGTGCAGGCAGCGGGCGTTGCCCAGGCCGGTGAGCGGGTCCACCAGGCTGCGCTGCTCCAGGCTGGTGACGCTCTGGGTGAGCTGACGGTTCTCCTGCAGCAGGCGTTGCAGGGTATTGCACAGCCGGTCGCCGGCCAGCACGCGGGGCACCAGCTGCTCATGGATCTTGGCCTTGCTGATGAAGTCGTCGACGCCGCGCGCGAACGCCTCGCTCAGATCGCTTTCGCCCTCGCGGCCGGTGAGCAGCATGATGTAGGTGTAGTGGTCGGACATCTCGTCCTGCTGGCGGACCCGGGCGGTCAGCTCCAGGCCGTCCATTTCCGGCATCAGCCAGTCGGCGAGCAGAATGCCGGCCGGCCGCTCCTCGAGCTGGCGCAGGGCCTCGCCGGCGCTGCTGGCGAAACGCACGTCGGGGTAACCGGCCTGCGCCAGGGCGCGGCCGATCAGGGCGCTGGAGAACTTGGTGTCGTCCACCACCAGAATGCTGACATGGGGGTTGGGCATCGGCGGACTCGCTGGTGGCGCATGGGGCCGGTTTGGACAATGTGCGGCTATAATGACGGCCCCTTTACAACCGTCAAGCCAGCCGCGTTTCGTTCCGTGAAGCCGGTCGCGACAACCTTTTGGAGGATTCCCATGCCCTCGTTCGACGTGGTTTCCGAACTGGACAAGCATGAACTGACCAACGCCGTGGACAATGCCGTGAAGGAAATTGACCGGCGTTTCGACCTGCGCGGCAAATGCAGCATCGAAAGCAAGGACAAGGAGCTGACGATCACCGCCGAAGCCGAGTTCATGCTCGAGCAGGTGCTGGAAATCGTGCGTGGCAGCCTGGTCAAGCGCAAGATCGACGTGCAGTGCATGGAAGTGAAGGACGCCTACGCCTCCGGCAAGGTGATGAAGCAGGATGTGGCGTTCCGCGAAGGCATCGACAAGGAACTGGCCAAGAAGATCGTCGGCCATATCAAGGACGCCAAGCTCAAGGTCCAGGCCGCCATCCAGGGCGAGCAGGTGCGGGTCACCGGCAAGAAGCGCGACGACCTGCAGGAGGTCATCGCCTCGCTGCGCGGGCAGAACTTCGAGATGCCGCTGCAGTTCAACAACTTCCGCGACTGAATGAAAAAGGGCCGGTTCACCGGCCCTTTTTCATTGGCGTGCCTCGGACTCGGCCGCCGGGGCAGGCTGTGGATGGCGACGATCACGCCCCCACTGCAGGCCGATGAGCATCAGGGTGGGAATGCCCAGCAGGGCGGTGATGACGAAGAATTCCCGGTAGCCGAGGCTTTCCACCAGCGCGCCGGAATAGCCGCCCACCAGGCGTGGCAGCAGCAGCATGATGGAGCTGAGCAGCGCGTACTGGGTGGCGGAGAACTTCAGGTTGGTGAGGCTCGACAGGTAGGCGACGAATGCCGCCGTGGCCAGCCCGCCACTGAAGTTGTCGCAACTGATGGTGACCATCAGCATGTGCAGATCGGGTCCGATGCTGCTGAGCAGGGCGAATAGCAGATTGGTGGCTGCCGAGGCCACACCGCCGACGAACAGGATCGGCATGATGCCGAAGCGCACGATCAGCAGGCCGCCAGCGCCGGCGCCGAGCAGGGTCATGACCAGCCCGAACAGCTTGCTGACGCTGGCGATCTGCTCCTTGGTAAAGCCCAGGTCGATGTAGAACACGTTGGCCATGACGCCCATCACCGTGTCGGACATCCGGTAGGTGGCGATCAGGCCGAGCATCAGCAGCGCCTGCCAGCGATAGCGCAGGACGAAGTCGCTGACCGGCGTGAGCACCGGCGCCAGGCTGCGCCGGCCCACGGCGGACAGGCAGGCGGCGACCAGCAGACCGTAGAGCAAGGCGCGCAGGAAGGCGCGATCATCGGTGAGCAGGCCGAACGGGTTGCTGGCCAGCAGGGAGAACTCGGTGTCGTACAGCTGGGTGAACAGCGCGGGGACCGAAACCAGCAACACGATCAGCACCAGCACCGAGGCCAGTTGGCGAAGCAGGCCGTACTGGGAGGGCGCGTTTTGCTGGTTGTGCGCCTGCGGCTCGCGGATCGTCAGGCTGGTGATCAGGCCGGGCAGCATCAGCGCGGCGAACAGCAGGTAGGTGCCGCTCCAGGCGCCGAAATGGTAGGCCTCGCTGGTGGAGCCGAACCAGCTGGCGAAGTACAGCGCGCCGGCGGTGGCCAGCAGGGCGGCCACCCGGTAGCCGGCCATGTAACAGGCGGCCAGGGCGGCCTGCCGGCTGTCCTCGGCGACTTCCAGGCGATAGGCATCGATGGCGATATCCTGGGTCGCAGAGGCGAAGGCTACGATTACCGCCAGGCCGATCAGCCAGGCCAGATGCTCGCGCGGATCGAACAGCGCCATGCCGATCAGGCCAAGAATCACCAGACACTGGGACAGCACCAGCCAGGAGCGACGCCGGCCAAGGCGACCGAGCAGCGGCAGGCGCCACTGGTCGAGCATTGGCGCCCACACCCACTTGAAGGCATAGGCCAGGCCGATCAGGCTGGCGAAGCCAATGGCCTGTAGCGATACGCCGGCCTCGCGCAGCCACACCGACAGCGTGGCGAACACCAGCATGTAGGGCAGGCCGGCGGCGAAACCGAGCAGCAGCAGGGCCAGAGTGGCCGGGCTGGCATAGGCGGCGAGGGCGTCACGCCACGTCTGTTTGGTCATGGAAAGGGCGAGGCAGGCGGCAAGAAGGCTGCATCTAACCGCAGTTTTCCTCCGGATGCCAGCCGTGCCGACGCAAGTCCACACGGTTCCCATCCATAAGCAGGCCCTCACCCCGCAAGCGGGCGCGCTGTTCGTCGCCCGCCGGGCTGCCGGCGGGCAGGCTGAGGCGTCCGCCGGCGGCCAGCACGCGGTGCCAGGGCAGGCGTGTTTCGTCCGGCAGCTGCGCCAGGGTGCGTCCGACCCAGCGCGCCGCGCGCCCCAGGCCAGCCAGTTGGGCCAGCTGGCCGTAGGTC
Organism: Pseudomonas sp.; assembly: GCF_035497915.1. Classification (GTDB taxonomy): domain Bacteria; phylum Pseudomonadota; class Gammaproteobacteria; order Pseudomonadales; family Pseudomonadaceae; genus Serpens. The sequence goes on along the minus strand of NZ_DATJCS010000038.1, from coordinate 37,502 downwards.
ACCACCTTGCCGGTCGGCACCTGGGCGAGCGCGGCGTAGAGCGCTTCGCGCCGCGCCTGTGGGCTGTCGAATAGCGGGTCGCTCATGGCGGGTCTCCAGGGGATGAACGGCTACGCCCGTCGGTCGAAGATGCGCCGCCTGGTTCAAGCCGGGATAATGCACCGTTTCCGCAGCGATTCAATGTAGTTATCCCTATGTGGTTCAGAAGTATTGTCTGCGCAGTCACCCTGGGCTGCGCGCTGCCCGCGCTGGGCGATACCGTCTGGTTGAAGAATGGCGACCGTCTGACCGGCACCATCAAGGCGTTCGATGGTGGCAAGCTGATCCTCCAGACTTCCTACAGCGGCGAGCTGTCGATCAGTTGGTCGAGTGTGGCGACCCTGGAAAGCGACCAGGCCGTGATGGTCAAGCAAAGCCGCTATGAAGGCGAGGTCGCCCGGTCCCTGCAGAGCGCCGAGGAAGGTCACGTGACCCTGGCCAATGGCGAGCGTCCGCGCACCGTGCCGCTGTCCAGCATCCGGCAGATCCTCAGGCCCAAGCCGTTGCTCACCGACCTGACCTGGAAAGGCTCGGTGGACGTGGCCTTCAACTACAAGGATGGCGCCAGCCAGACGGAGGACCACAACGTCAAGCTCGCCACCCTGGCCCGTCATGGTCGCTGGCGGCACCATGCCGGGGCCGAATACAACCGGGAGCTGAGCAATGACGTGGAGGTCGAGGACAACTATGACCTCGACTATGCGCTGGACCATTTCGTCAGCGACCAATGGTTCTGGCAGGGTCGCCTCGACTATCAGCGCGACAACATCGGCGATGTGGAGCGCCAGCGTCAGCTGGGTAGCGGTCCGGGTTACCAGTTCTGGGACAACGAGCTGGGCGCCTTCTCGCTGGCTTCGCTGCTCAACCGCACCGATTACGACTACGCCAGCGGCGGCAGCGACAGCTTCCTGTCCATGGCGTTGAAGTGGGAATACAACCGCTACCTGCTGGGCAAGCGCTTCGAGCTGTACAGCAAGGGCGAGATCGGCAAGCCGCTGAACAACGTGGCGGACTACGCGCTGGATGCCGAGGCGGGGCTGCGTTACAAGGTCACCGACTGGGCCTGGCTGAACCTGCGCGCCGAGAAGGACATGTTCAAGGGCGGCAAGGACGAGGCCCGGCTGAACGAGCAGCGTTACCTGTTCGGTGTCGGCGTCGGCTGGTGATCCGCCGGCTCCGCGGGAGCCGGCGGCGGGGGAGCGGAATTACAGGCGCAGGCCGCCGTCCAGCTCCAGGATGCGACCGGTGAAGTAGTCGTTCTCCATGATGTAGGCCACCGAGTGGGCGATCTCCTTCGGCTGGCCGAGGCGCTGCAGCGGAATGCCCGAGGTCATCTTGGCCAGGGCTTCGGGTTTCATACTGGCGACCATCTCGGTCTCGATGAAGCCCGGTGCCACGCCGCCGACGCGGATGCCGTAACGGGCCAGTTCCTTGGCCCACACCACGGTGTCGGCGGCCACCCCGGCCTTGGCGGCCGAGTAGTTGGCCTGGCCCATGTTGCCGGCGCGGGAGATCGAGGAAATGTTGACGATCGCGCCCTGGCAGTTCAGCTCGATCATCTTCGCCGCCACCTCGCGGGTGCACAGGAACACGCCGGTCAGGTTCACGTCGATCACCGCTTGCCACTGGGCCAGGCTCATCTTGCTCAGCTCGCCGTCCTTGACCTTGATGGTCAGGCCGTCGCGCAGGATGCCGGCGTTGTTCACCAGGCCGTGCAGGGCGCCGAAGTCGGCGGCCACCTGGGCCACCATGCCGGTCACCTGCTCTTCATTGGCCACGTTGCACAGGTAGGCGCGCGCCTCGCTGCCAGCCTTCTGGCAGGCGGCCACGGCTTCGTCCAGCTTCTCCTGGTTGAGGTCGACCAGCGCCAGCCGGGCGCCCCGGCCCGCCAGGTATTCGCCCATGGCGCGACCCAGACCTTGTCCGCCGCCGGTGATGATGATGACTTTGTCCTTGAGTTCCATGTTGTGCCCCTTGAAGTACTGCGGGTGGTTGCCTCGCGCAGGGGGCCAGCGGCTATGCTGGGCCTCCCATCCGTTTCCCACGGATTCAGCGAGGAGTCGAAATGAGCGTCGAGGCCGCGAAGCATGCCCGAGAACTGCTGCTCAAGGAATACCGGGGCATGCTGGCTACCCACTCGAAAAAGATGCCCGGTTTCCCGTTCGGTTCCGTGGTGCCCTACTGTCTGGATGAAGCCGGCCGGCCATTGCTGCTGATCAGTCGCATCGCCCAGCACACCCACAACCTGCGCGCCGACGCTCGCTGTTCGCTGCTGGTCGGCGAGCGTGACGCCGATGACGTGCAGGCCGCCGGTCGGCTGACCCTGCTGGCCGAGGCCCGGCAGCTGAATGACGAGGTCGCCATCGAGGCCGCTGCCGCGCGCTACTACCGCTATTTCCCGCAGGCGCGGGATTTCCACCGTATTCACGATTTCGATTTCTGGGTGCTCGAGCCGGTGCGCTGGCGTTTCATCGGCGGCTTCGGGGCGATTCACTGGCTGGACGGCATCACCCTGGCCAATCCGTTCGCCGGCGCGGCGGAGTCCGGCATGCTGGAACACATGAACAGCGATCACGCCGCCGCGATTGCCCACTACCTGGCCCTGGCGGGCATTGCCGGCGAGGCGGCCGAAATGGTCGGCATTGATGCCGAGGGATTTCACCTGCGCGTCGGGTTGCGCCTGCACTGGCTGGCGTTCCCAACATCCTGTAACAGTCCGCTCGAGGTTCGTCAGGCCCTGGTGCAGCTGGCGCGGGCCGCGCAATGGCCGGCACGGGACGAACGCAACGGTTGAATTCCCGACCGCGCACCGTCATCTAATGGGCATTCGGAGCGTTGCTCCCCTTTCAGAGAAGTTGTGATGCGTGTCTTTCTGTTGCTGTTCCTGCTGTTCCCCCTGCTCGAACTGGCCGTGATGATCAAGGTCGGCGGCTCCATCGGGGTACTGGGCGTGCTGCTGCTGATCATCGGCGCGGGGATTCTCGGCGTCATGCTGATCCGCGTGGCCGGACCGGCCATGGCCCTGCGCGCCCGCGAGCGCCTGGCGCGCGGCGAAATGCCGGAAGCCGCCATGCTTGAAGGCCTGATGCTGGCTGTCGGCGGCCTGTTGCTGCTGTTCCCCGGTTTCATCAGCGATGTCCTGGCCGTGGTCTGCCTGTTGCCGATGACCCGCAACCTGCTGCTGCGCAAGCTGCGTCAGAAGGCCGAGGAGCAGGCGCGTCGCCAGCGCGCCTTTGCCGACGACCTGGCGGCGCGCCAGTCGCAGCGCACCAACGTTATCGACGGCGAATACAAGCGCCACGACCGCTGACCCGTCCCCCGGGGGTGAAATTTTCTTCACCCCCGCCCTTGAAATGCGCTTGCCTGTCCCTATCTAGCTGTCACCGCAAGGTTTCTGCTTCGGCAGAGCAGTTTTCGCGGCGCGCCAGGGGCGCGCCGCTCCGGCCTCGCCGGAATCACTAACGGGTCGGTGGCATCACCGGCTGCTAGCAACTACTTGGGAGAAATCGACAATGGCACTTCGTCCTCTGAATGACCGCGTCGTCATCCGTCGCAGCGAAGAAGAAAGCAAAACCGCTGGTGGCATCGTGCTGCCGGGCTCGGCTGCCGAAAAGCCGAACCGCGGTGAAGTCGTTGCCGTAGGCGCAGGTCGGATTCTGGACAATGGTGACGTTCGTCCGTTGACCGTCAAAGTCGGTGACAAGGTGGTGTTCGGTCCCTATTCCGGCAGCAACGCCATCAAGGTCGATGGCGAAGAACTGCTGGTGATGAGCGAGAACGAAATCCTCGCCATCATCGAAGGCTGATCCCCCGCTTACGCATTTATCCCCACGAATTCGAGGAAAGAACATGGCTGCCAAAGACGTAAAGTTCGGTGATTCCGCCCGCAAGAAGATGCTGACCGGCGTCAACACCCTGGCCGACGCAGTGAAGGCCACCCTCGGCCCGAAGGGTCGCAACGTGGTGCTCGAGCGCAGCTTCGGCGCGCCGCTGATCACCAAGGACGGCGTGTCCGTCGCCAAGGAAATCGAGCTCAAGGACAAGATCGAGAACATCGGCGCCCAGCTGGTGAAGGACGTCGCCTCCCGCGCCAACGACCAGGCCGGTGACGGCACCACCACCGCCACCGTGCTGGCCCAGGCCATCGTCACCGAAGGCCTGAAGTCCGTGGCCGCCGGCCTGAACCCGATGGACCTCAAGCGCGGCATCGACAAGGCCGCCAGCGCCGTGGTCGCCGAGCTGAAGAACCTGGCCAAGCCCTGCGCCGACAGCAAGGCCATCGCCCAGGTGGGTACCATTTCTGCCAACTCCGACGACTCCATCGGCAACATCATTGCCGAAGCCATGGACAAGGTCGGCAAGGAAGGCGTGATCACCGTTGAAGAAGGCTCGGGCCTGGAAAACGAACTGTCCGTCGTCGAAGGCATGCAGTTCGACCGTGGCTACCTGTCGCCCTACTTCATCAACAAGCCGGACACCATGGTGGCCGAGCTGGAAAACCCGCTGCTGCTGCTGGTCGACAAGAAAGTCTCCAACATCCGCGAACTGCTGCCGGTGCTGGAAGCCGTGGCCAAGTCCGGTCGTCCGCTGCTGATCGTTGCCGAAGACGTGGAAGGCGAAGCCCTGGCCACCCTGGTGGTCAACAACATGCGTGGCATCGTCAAGGTCGCCGCCGTCAAGGCGCCGGGCTTCGGTGATCGCCGCAAGGCCATGCTGCAGGACATCGCCATCCTCACCGGCGGTACCGTAATCAGCGAAGAAGTCGGCCTGAGCCTGGAAGGCGCCGGTCTGGAGCACCTGGGCAACGCCAAGCGCGTGGTCCTGTCCAAGGAAAACACCACCATCATCGACGGTGCCGGCGCCCAGGCCGACATCGAAGCGCGCGTGCTGCAGATCCGCAAGCAGATCGAAGAAACCACTTCCGACTACGACAAGGAAAAGCTGCAGGAGCGTCTGGCCAAGCTGGCTGGCGGTGTTGCGGTGATCAAGGTTGGCGCCGCCACCGAAGTGGAAATGAAAGAGAAGAAGGCTCGCGTCGAAGACGCCCTGCACGCCACCCGTGCGGCCGTCGAAGAAGGCGTGGTGCCTGGCGGCGGTGTCGCCCTGGTGCGTGCCCTGTCGGCCATCGCCGACCTGAAGGGGATCAACGAGGAGCAGAACGCCGGTATCAACATCCTGCGTCGCGCCATCGAGGCTCCGCTGCGCCAGATCGTCACCAACGCCGGTGACGAAGCGTCCGTGGTGCTGGACAAGGTCAAGCAGGGTTCCGGCAACTACGGCTACAACGCCGCCACCGGTGAGTACGGCGACATGATCGAAATGGGTATCCTCGATCCGGCCAAGGTGACCCGCAGCGCGCTGCAGGCCGCCGCCTCCATCGCCGGCCTGATGATCACCACCGAAGCCGTGGTCGTCGACCTGCCGGAAGACAAGGCCGCTCCGGCCATGCCGGACATGGGCGGCATGGGTGGCATGGGCGGCATGATGTAAGCCGACCGGCCCCACGCTGTACCGAAAGCCCCGCCTCGTGCGGGGCTTTTCTTTTTTGCGTGGCCGGCCCGCGAGGAATCCGGGCCGGTGGGCTACGTTCAGAAGCGAATGCATCGCTGCGAGCGCCCGCCATGTCCGATTCCCTTTCCTTCCTGCTCGGTAGCGACCCGCGTGGTCAGCCGGTCGGCCAGCCGCTGCGTCTGACCAACCGCCATGGCCTGATCGCCGGCGCCACCGGCACCGGCAAGACCGTCTCCCTGCAGCGCCTGGTGGAAAACTTCAGCGATGCCGGCGTGGCGGTGTTCGCCACCGACATCAAGGGCGACCTGTGCGGCCTGGGCGCGGCTGGTGCGCCGACCGGCAAGGTGGCCGAGCGCATCGCCAGCATGCCCTGGCTGGCGCACCAGCCGAAGGCCTATCCGGTAACGCTCTGGGACATCCAGGGCCGCAGCGGTCACCCGCTGCGCACCACCCTCAGCGAAATCGGCCCGCTGTTGCTGGGCAATCTGCTGGAGCTGACCGACAGCCAGCAGGCCGCGCTGTATGCGGCCTACCGCGTGGCCGATCGGGAAGGTCTGCTGCTGCTCGACCTCAAGGACCTCAAGGCGCTGCTCAATTACCTCCAGGGCAACCCGCAGGCGCTGGGCGACGATGCGGCGCTGTTTACCCGGGCTTCCGCCCAGGCGCTGCTACGCCGCCTGGCCACCCTGGAGCAGCAGGGCGCCGAGGCGCTGTTCGGCGAGCCCGCCCTGCAGCTGGAAGACCTGCTGCGTCCGGCCAGTGACGGGCGCGGCATGATCCATCTGCTGGATGCCCGTGGCCTGGTGCATGACGCGCCCCGGGTCTACGCCACCTTCCTGCTCTGGCTGCTCGCCGAGCTGTTCGAGCAGTTGCCCGAGCGTGGCGACGCCGAGCGGCCACTGCTGGCGCTGTTCTTCGATGAGGCGCACCTGCTGTTCAACGGTACGCCGCGGGCGCTGCAGGAGCGTCTGGAGCAGGTGGTGCGGCTGATCCGTTCGCGCGGGGTCGGCGTATATTTCGTTACCCAATCGCCCGCTGATCTGCCGGATGCGGTGCTTGGCCAGTTGGGATTGCGCCTCCAGCACGCGCTGCGCGCCTACACGGTGCGCGAGCAGAAGGCCCTGCGTGCGGTGGCCCAGGGCTTTCGCCCCAACCCGGAGATCGACACCCTGGCCACCCTGACCGAGCTGGGCATCGGCGAGGCGCTGGTGGGCACGCTGGAAGAGAAGGGCACGCCGGCCCCGGTGCGGCGGGTGGCGATCGCGCCGCCGCAATCGCGTATCGGCCCGCTCGGCGAGGATGAGCGCGCAGGGCTGCTGCGCGACTCGGCGCTGGCGGGTCGCTACGAGCGAACCCTGGATCGCGAATCGGCCTACGAAATGCTGGCGGCGCGGGCGGTGGTCAGTACGGCGAAGCCGGAAGAGCAGGGCGACGGGTCACCGGTGGCAGAGCAGCTTGGTGATTTTCTGCAGCGCACCGTGCAAAGCGCGGTGCGCCAGGCGGCCAGTCAGTTGGGTCGGCAGCTGGTGCGCGGTCTGCTGGGCTCGCTGCGCGGCGGCGGCAAGCGCTGAGCGGATCAGTTGCCCGCTTTGCCGGCCTGCTCTTCGGCGGCCTTGCGCAGGTCTTTTTCCATGCGCTCCAGTTCGCGTTCGAACACTTGGTCGGAAACGGTGGATTTCTTTCTCCAGGGTTTGCGGCCCGGGTCCGGCTGGGCGGCGTAGGTAATGACTTCCCCGCCGTAAATATCCTTATATCGGCTGGCCTGGCGTTCGAGTTCGGCACGCAGCTCTTCTTTGGTCACGAGTTACCTGTTTGCTATACGCGGTGATTTGAAAGATGGGGTACGGTGACTGTTGGCCGGAAAGTTCGCGCCAGACAGCGGTAGCGGTTGCAAAGTATATCGCCGGCAAGTGTCGTTGGCAGGTGGCCGGCATAAAAAAGCCGGGAGTTCAGCCACCCCGTTCCGCCGCCTCGCACAGCGCCGGCAGCAGCGCATGGGAAATGGCCTCGCGCACGTCCGGATGCAGGGTGGCGCTGCCGGCCAGCAGCTGTTCCACCAGATGGCGCAGCTCCCGCGCCCGCTGGTCGTCGAGGCCGCGCACCGCCAGCTCGCAGGCCTCCACTGGAGTTGTCTGGGGCGGTATTTCCAGGCCGACGGCGATCAGATATTCGCGAAAGATTTCTGCATCTATAAAAGCGTTGCTGATCATTGTTCGGGGATTCCCTGCGGTCGTGAACGATGCTGAAAAGATAGTTCCCCGGGAAGCGCTGTGCGAATCTCCGACGACTGCGGCGGGTAGCGGTCGGAAAGATGACGTTCGGAGTCTTTTTGCTGCTGGCCACCCGCTGCGCATTTCCATTATCGTAGCGGCTCCGTTGATATGCCCTGGAAGTCATGATGTTGGAAGAAACCCTCGAGCAAATGGAGCAACTCATTGGCGATCTGCTCACGCAGAATCAGCAGTTGCTGGCCAATCAGACCGAGTTGACCGAAGCCCTGGCGCAGATCAAGGAAGAGAACGACAGCCTGCAACTGCAGGTAATGGAAATGGAAGAGAAACAGGGCGCCGTGGTCGCGCGCCTGCAAACCCTGCTGCAGCGGGCTGGCAAGCTGACGGCCGCCGGTCAGAGCACCGGCATCGGTAGTGTCATCGCCAGCGCATGAACAGCGATAACGCAGTCTCGGTTCTGAGCTTCTTCGGCCGCGACTATGCTCTCAAGGCTCCGAGCGGGAAGCAGAAGCTTCTCGAGGAATCGGCTGCGTTGTTGCGCGCTCACATTGCAGATATCCAGCAAAAGCGTCCGGCCATGCGCTCGGACGAACTGCTACTGCTGGCGGCGCTCAGCGTCTGCTCCGCCCACCTGGAAATGCAGGAACAGCATCGCCAGCAGCTGGAGTCGGTCGAGCAAAGGCTCATGGCCACCCGCGACCGCATTCAGCTGCAACTCGATCTGGCCGCCGGCTGATCCCCCTCCTTCGCGCCTGCCGAGTCCGCTCGGCTGGCAATCGCCTGATACCGGTCGATAATCCGCTGGGTTCTTTTCCCCCCATGAGGATTATTCGATGAAGCCCCTCGCTCCAGCGACCCTGGCGTTGCTCGCGGCGCTGTCCGGTTGCTCCGGCTCCGGCATGACCATGAACGATGCCGCGCAGACCGCCTCGGCCATCCATGCCGCCACCCCCGGCGGCGCCACGCAAAGCACCGTCACCGAGCTGCTCAATGTGTTCGCCGGCACGCCGGTCACCGGCCAGCAGGCCCTGGGCGGCACCGCCGCGCTGCTCGGTCTGGCGCAGAGCCAGCTGGGCGGCAACCAGTACGCCGAGCTGACCCGGCAGGTGCCGGGTCTGCAGCAGCTCACCGGCAGCAACGCGCTCAGCCAGCTGAACGCCCTGGGCATGCTGAGCGGCCAGGGCAGCCAGTCATCACTGCTCGGCGCCGCGCTGGGCAATACCGGCAGCCAGGCCGGGGTGAACCAGGCGTTTTCCGCGCTGGGCATGGACAGCAGCATGGTGGGGGTCTTCTCCCAGCTGCTGCTGCAGTACTTCGGCGGTGAAGGCGTCAGCGCGTCGCTGCTGCAGAACCTGGCCAGTGTCTGGGGCGCACCGCGCTGAGCACCTGCCGGAAACGAAAAAACCGGCCATCGGGCCGGTTTTCAGGAGAGCTGGAGCGGGCGATGGGAATCGAACCCACGTCATGAGCTTGGGAAGCTCAGGTAATGGCCATTATACGACGCCCGCAACGGCGGCCTTTTTACCAGAAGGCCGGGCAAAAAAGAAGCCCGCCGGCGCGGCGCTGCAACCATGGCGGGCGGAAGGAGTCCACACAGTGACCTCATCCCCTACCGCGAGGGACCTGCCATGCGTCTGTCGATCCTGGCCCTGCTGGGCTCCACCCTTGTGCTGTCCGCCTGTGCCGGCCAGCCGAACTCGGCGACTGCGGAGCAGGCGCTCAACCGCTATGGAGCCAAGGCCCAGTTCCAGCACTTCCGGCCGCTGCAGGCGGATTTTCGCGACGAGCCAGCGGGTGAGTACCGTTTCGTCCAGGCCCGTCGTTACGAAGGGCGCGGTCAGGTGAGCCACTACCGCTGGAAGCGTGAACCGCTGGAGTGAGCGGATCCTCAGCGCGCTACCAGGCGTCTGAGCCATTCCAGCAGCACGCTCGGCAGTCGTTCGGGATGGTCCAGTAGCGCGTACTGCCCTGCGCCGAAGGTCAGTGGCAGGTAGCCGGGCGCTTGGCGGTCGATGGTCAGGCAGAACGTGGAAATGCCTTGCTCGGTGGCTTCGCGGACGGACTGGCGCATGTCCTCGACCCCATAAGTCCCCTCGTAGTCGTCCTGATCGTTCGGCCTGCCGTCCGAGAGCAGCAACAGCAGGCGGTGCGTGGCGCGCTGGCGCATCAGCCCGCTGCTGGCATGCCGAATCGCGGCGCCCGTGCGGGTGTAGTGCTCGGGCTCCAGCGCGCTGATGCGCAGCGCCACTTCGCGGCCGTAGGGCTCATCGAAGCCCTTCAGCTGGCGCACGATCACCACCTCGGGGCCCTCGCCCGAAAAGGCCTGCACCGCATAGGGCTCGCCCAGACCGTCGAGGGCCACGCATACCAGCAGCAGGGCTTCGCGCTCCACGTCGATGATGCGTCGGTGGTTGGAGATCCAGCCGTCGGTGGAGCCGCTGACGTCGATCAGCAGGCAGATGGCCAGATCCCGTTCCGCCTTGCGTTGGCTCTGGTACAACGCCTCGGACAGCGAGGCGCCCCCCCGGAAGTCGGCGTAGCTGTCGACATAAGCCTCCAGATCGATCTCGTCGCCGTCCAGTTGGCGTCGCCGGGCCACCCGCCGGGCCCTGAGCATCTCGAAGCGCCGCCGGATCTGCCCCAGCAGCGCGCGGTGCTCCTCCAGCGTCCGCTCCACCCAGGCGGGCGAACCGGGCAGGTTGGGCAGCGGCCGGACGATGGCGCCAGGCTGCCGATACTGCCCGGCGCGGTAGTCCCACTCCGGATATGCCAGCCCCTCGCCCGCTGCCAGGGCGTGCGCGAGCTGCAGGCGTGTGCCGCCCTCCGGCGGATCGTCGCTGATCAGAACCTCCCGGGGGGGCTGTGGCGTGGCGACCAGTCGCGCCTGCGGCAGCTCGCTGAGCATGTCGCCGTATTCGTCGGCGCTGGTGTCCTCGTCCCGGTCGAGCGGGCGATTCAGCCCCAGCGGGTCTTCGGCATGCTGATGCGGCTCGTCGGCCTGCACCATGAAGATCCCTTCGTCGCCCTGGTCCTCGTCCGGCTCGGCATGGCGCACCTCCGGGCGACGCGGCAACCGGGCACTGCGTGGGGGCGGGCAGGCTGCCGGGTCGGGCGCCGGCGCTGCGGCAGCCTCGCCAGGCGCTGGCGCAAGCAGACTGCCGGTCCACCCGTCGTGCAGCAGCGGCGCATTGCCGACGCGGTGGTCGTCGGGCGACAGGCCGAGGCTGGCGAGCAGGGCGGCAGCCTGGCGCAGTGACTGGTCGGGCGAGTCGCTGCACGGAAAGCCCGTCGGTGCCTGGCCGCAGGGGCTGGCGAGCAGTTGCCGGACCAGCGCTTCGAGTGGCTGGCGTGGTGCGGAGAATGCCGCCAGCGGCGGGCGCTGGCGCAGCGCATGTGCCTTCAGGCGCTCGATGCCGGCGCCCAGCCCGGGCAGCAGCCGAGTCAGCGTCACATCGACGGCCCAGGCTTCGAGCAGCAGGTAGGCGTCTGCCAGCAGAGGCGGCAGCGGGGCAGCCATGGCTGCGGCGCTGCCGCGTTGCGCCCGGATGGCCTGCTGCAGCGCCATGACCCGATAGAGCTCGTGGCCGCGGGCGACCTCTTCGAGGCCCGAATCGGCGGGCAGCCACAGGTGACGGCCGTCGGTGGCGGGGACCGCCTGGCGTTGCCAGGGGTGCTGCGCGCGACGGAAGACGCGCGCCAGCAGTGTCGGCTGGGCGGGTGGCTGGGCAATGCGGATCGGGTAAGCCGTTCCGGTGGTCGCGGTGATCAACAGTTCCAGGCGCGGGGCGATGTCGACCAGTCTGGCGGTCGGCGGGCCTTCCGGCAGCGGGTGGTAGCGGCGCCACAGCGCGCGCGCATGCAGAGTCGCGTGGCGCGCCGCGTCGCTGACCAGCTCTTCGGCTTCCGCCATGGCGCCCGCCTCTACACGAAGGTGCCGTCGACCAGGTCGCGCAGGGCGCTGACCATCGAGGCCTCGTCGGACAGTGGCGAGACGATGGCCGCCCGACAGGCTTCCCGCACCGGAACGCCGCACTGGATCAGGGTGGCGGCCGCGATCAGCAGCCGCGTGCTGGGCACTTCCGCCAAGCCACGGTCGCGCAGCTGGCGAATGCGCCCGGCCAGGCTGACCAGCCCGCGGGCGATGGCCGGCTCGACGCCGCTTTCCCGTTGCACGATCAGCGCCTCCTGCTCCGGTGCCGGGAAGTCCAGGTCCATGGCCACGAAGCGCTGCCGGGTGCTGGGTTTCAGGTCCTTTAGCAGGCGCTGGTAGCCGGGGTTGTAGGACACCACCAGCTGGAAGCCCGCTGCGGCTTCGAGGGTTTCGCCGGTCTTGTCGATCGGCAGCATGCGCCGGTAGTCGGTCAGCGCATGCAGCACCACCACGGTGTCCTGTCGCGCCTCGACGACCTCGTCCAGATAGCAGATGGCGCCTTCGCGCACCGCGCGGGTCAGTGGTCCGTCCTGCCAGACGGTGCCGTCGTGGCGGATCAGGAAACGGCCGATCAGGTCGCTGGCGGTCAGGTCGTCGTGGCAGGGGATGGTGATCAGCGGTCGGCCCAGCCGCCAGGCCATATGTTCGACGAAGCGCGTCTTGCCGCACCCGGTCGGCCCCTTGAGCATCACGGCCAGCCCACGGGCATGGCATTGCTCGAACAACGCCACCTCGCCGCCGACCGGGCAGTACCAGGGCGCGTCCGCCGACGGGCGCGCCGTCAGCCGGATCGACGGCTCCATCCCCACCTCAGGCATTCCGCTCCGCCGTGGTCGGTACATCCCGCTCGGTGATCACCTCTAGGCGGGGGTGGTAGCGGAAGAAGTCATAGATAAACAGCCCCACGCCGACGGCGAATAGGGTCGCGGTGCTGATCAGCATGACGAAGTGGATCTGGATCTTCAGCTGCGCGTCCAGATAACCCATGCCCATGATCCGCTCCAGGTACACCTGGCCGATGCCGGCGGTGGCGAAGGACAGGGTCATGCCGAACATGCCGGCCAGCTGTAGCCAGAACGCCCAGTAGCCGAGGGCGCTGCCCTGCTCCGGGCGCTTGTCGGTGAGCGAGGGCAGGGCGTAGGTGATCATCGCCAGCACGATCATTGCGTAGGCGCCGTAGAAGGCGGCATGGCCGTGCATGGCGGTGACCAGCGTGCCATGGGTCCATTTGTTGATGCTCGGCCAGGTGTGCGCCAGCCCCAGCAGCCCGGCGCCGAACAGGGTGAAGATGGTGCTGCCCAGCGTCCAGTGCAGTGCCAGCGCGTTGGGGTGTGCCAGCCCTGAACGGCGCATCGCGCTGTAGGCGTACATGGCCATGCCGACGATCGCCAGGGGTTCCAGCGCGCTGAAGAAGCCGCCGATCGGCAGCCAGTAATAGGGCACGCCGACCCAGTAATAGTGGTGGGCGGTGCCGAGGATGCCGGCAATGAACACCAGCCCGACGATCACGTACAGCCACTTCTCCAGCACCTCGCGGTCCGCGCCGGACAGGCGGATCAGCAGGTAGGCGAGGAAGCCGCCCATGATCATCATCCACACGCCCTCCACCCACAGATGGATGGTCCACCAGCGGTAGAAGATGGAGACCGTGTAGTTCTCGTAATGCAGCAGGGCGGGCAGGAACAGCACGGCGGAGCTCACCAGCCCCAGCAACAGCACGCCCTCGGTGGTGGTGAAGCGCCCGGATTTCCTGATGGTCATGCCGATGTTGTAGAGGAAGATCAGCATGCAGATGACGATGACGATCTTGTGCGGCAGCGGCTGCTCAAGCAGCTTGTTGCCGGTGCCGTAGCCGAACAGGTAGCCGATGACCGCCGTCACGCCCATCAGCACCCACAGCACCAGCTGGATATAGGCCAGCCGGGTGCTGTGCAGCTCGGTGCGTGATTCGTCGGGCACCATCCAGTAGGTCGCGCCCATGAAGCCGGTGAGCACCCAGACGATCAGCAGGTTGGTGTGGATCACCTTGCTCACGTCGAACGGCAGGATGTTCAGCAGCGGATCCGGCCCCAGGTACTTGGCGGCCGACAACAGCCCGAACACCAGCTGCAGCCCGAACAGCACCATGGCCACGGCGAAGTACCAGTAGGCGACGGATTGAGATTTGTAGCGCATGGCTGAACCCCTGATTGTTCGTCCGGCGTACCGGTGGCGGCGCGTTCACTTGAATGACGCGAGGTACTGCACCAGCTGATCGATTTCCTCGGCGGACAGCGCCTCGGCGTAATTGGTGGGCATGAACGAAACGCCCGCCGTCGAATACATCGCGCCGGGGTGCAGGTAGGCGCTCGGCGACACGATGGATTCGCGGATGAAGGCCTCGACGCTGTCGGCCTCGCCCTGGTAATCCGGCGATTCGATGACCTGGCGCGCCCGGGTGGCCAGGTCGGCCAGGGTCGGCCCGGCCAGGTTCACCCCGGGGGCGATGGAATGGCAGGCGTTGCAGGCGGGGCTGGCGGTGCGGAACAGGGCCTCGCCGAGGGCGATGGGATCCTCGCTGCCGGAGACGGGGCGCGCGCCGGGCGGCAATTGACCGCCGGCCGAGAGATCCTGCTGGGCGATGGTCAGCCCGGTGCCCGGAATCGAGGAGCCGGTGACCAGAATCGGCCGGGGCGGCCAGCCCTGGTTGTCGACATTGGAGACCCAGTCCAGGAAGGCGATCAGGTCGTCGATCTCGCCCTCTTCGAGATCGGGATTGGGCATCAGTCGGCGGTGGCGCTGTTCGTCGTAGAAGCGTTCCGGTTCCTTCATGAACGCCTTGAGATAGGGCGCGCCACGCAGCTGGGTAATCTTGGTCAGGTCCGGCGCGTAGTAGGCGCCTTCGCCGAACAGGGTGTGGCAGTTGATGCAGTTGTTGGCGTGCCAGATGTCCATGCCGCGGGTCACCGCCGGGGTGATGCTGTCGGCGTTGGTCAGCTCGGGGAACTGGCGGTGGCTGTCGACGGTGAGGCCGAGAAAGACCAGCGCCGCGACAGCGGTGGAGCCGATGGCGAAGGAACGGGTCTGCCGCTTGTTCATGTCGGGCTCCCGTCAGACGCCGATACCGGCCCAGTGGACGATGCCCATGGTGCCGGCGTAGAGGATTGCGATCAGCATGAGGGCGAGTACCGCAAAGCTGATGAGCCTGAAGATCGTCGTCATCGAGGTTGGCTCCTTCGGCGCCGCTGCGCTACGCAGGTACGCTTTAGTGTCCTCCGGGCGGGTTCGGTTCCTTGGCGCGCGGGCCATGCAACCATTCCCGCCTTGTCCCGGTCACAGCCTGTGCCCGGGCCTGACCGTCACGGCGGCGGCCGGCCAACCTTCCGATCGCGGCGAGCGGATTCCACCCCATGAACAGGCGACTATCGACGGACGCGGGAGCGTGGTTACCAAGAGCCTCGGAGCGCCTGCGCATCGCCGGCTGGCTGGTGCTGCTGGGCGGTGCCGCGCCCGTCCTGGCCTGGGATCAGGCGGAAATCGACCGGCGCGCCGAGGCGCTGTATGGCCCGCAGGCCGAGGGTCGCCAGCGCCTGGAGGCCTGGTGGCGCCTGCTCGACGAGCAGCGCGAGCGCGACGTCGAGGAACAGCTGCGCGCGGTCAACGGCTTCTTCAATGCCACCCTGCGCTTCGACGAGGACCGCCGTATCTGGCAGCGCATCGATTACTGGGCCACGCCCGTCGAGTCGCTGTACCAGGGTGCGGCCGATTGCGAGGACTACGCGCTGGCCAAGTACGTCAGCCTGCGCCGGCTCGGCGTGCCGATGGAGCGCCTGCGCCTCACCTATGTGAAAGCCGACGGACAGGCGCACATGGTGCTGGCCTACTACGCTGAAGCCGACGCGGACCCCTGGGTGCTGGATAACCGCATCGCCCGCGTGCTGCCCGCCAGCCAGCGAAGCGATCTGCAACCCGTCTATGCCTTCAACGGCGAAGGCCTGTGGTACGCCGATCGCCCGGCTGGCGACAGCCTGGGCCTGTCGCGCTGGCAGGACGTGCTGCAGCGCATGCGCCGCGAGGGGTTCCCGCCCGGCGTGCCGCGCTAGCGCCCGCCCGGCCCGACGGGGCGCGCAACGGAATTTGCTCATGGAGATAGGGATGTCACTCTTCAAACAACTGCTGCTGGCCATCGGCCTGTTCCTGGTCCTGGCCTATACGGGCAACGTCCTGGTCAGCCTGGAAAGCTCGCGCGAGCAGCAACTGGCCCAGCTGCGCTCCCATGCCCAGAACGCCGCGACGGCACTCGGCCTGGCGCTGGGCAATCATGTGGACGATGCGCAGATGACCGAACTGCTGGTCAGCGCCATCTTCGACAGCGGCTACTTCGAGCGCATCCGCGTGGTCGACCCCGCCGCCGAGCAGGTGCTGGCGGAGCGGGAGGCCAGCCACGAGCCGGCGCTGGTGCCGGCCTGGTTCGCGCGCCTGATCGACCTGCCGGCGGTCCAGGCCGAGGCGCTGGTCAGCCGGGGCTGGCAGCAGGCGGCCCGCGTGCAGGTCGACAGCACGCCGCGCTTCGCCCTGGCCACGCTCTGGCACGCGGCGCTGGGCAGCCTGTTCTGGCTGGCGCTGTGCGGCCTGGCCAGCGCGTTGCTCGGCGGCTGGCTGCTGCGTCGGCAGCTGCGCCCGCTGGACGCGCTGGTGCAGCAGGCCGAAGCGCTGGAGCGCCGCGAGTTCATCAGCCAGCCGAAACAGCCGGTCAGCCCGGAGCTGCGCCGAGTGGTCGGCGCGATGAATCACATGGTCGAGCGTCTGCGCGGGCAGTTCGAGGCGCACGCCCGCCACCTCGAAGCACTGCGTGACGAGGCCTACGCGGACCCGCTGACCGGGCTGGCCAACCGCCGCAGCTTCGAGATGCGCCTGCGGGCCCGGCTGGCCGACGAGGAGGCGGTGCGCCATGGCTTCCTCGCCGTGCTGCGCATCCGCGACCTGGCGGGACTGAACCAGCGCCTGGGCGGCGAGCCGGTGGACCGGCTGATCTGCCATCTGGCCGGCCTGCTGCGCGAGCGCTGCGCCGAGCTGCCCCAGCCGGCCTTGCTGGCGCGGGTGCGCGGTGGCGAGTTCGCCTTGCTGTTGCCGGGGCTGCTGGCCGACGAGGCCGAGGCGCTGGCCGAACGCCTGCAGGCGGATCTGGACAGCCTGCGCGCCACCACGCGCGAGGGCGCGCTGGCGCACCTGGGCCTGGTGCCGTTCGGCCCCGGCGACGATCCGCAGACCCTGATGCGCCTGGCCGACGAGGCGCTGGCGGCCATCGACGAACTGGCCAGCGCCCAGTGGAATCGCCTGCAGCGCGCCGACCTGGACGACACCCTGGAAGAGCGCCACCTGTGGCAGGCGCGCCTGGAGCAGGCGCTGGAACAGCGGCGCTTTCAGCTGCACTTCCAGCCAGTGGTCGAGGCCCGCGATCCGGACAACCTGCTGCACTACAAGGTGCTGGCGCGCCTGCCGGATGCGCAGGGCCGCTGCCTGCCGGCTGGGCGTTTCCTGCCCTGGCTGGAGCGCTTCGGCTGGATGGCCCGTTTCGACCGCATGATGCTGGCCCTGGTGCTGGAGCAGATGGCCGGCCATCGCCTGCCGCTGGCGCTGAGCCTGTCCACCGCCAGCCTGGAGTCGGCGCAGGCCCAGGCGGAGCTGCTGGCCCTGCTGCGGCGGCATACCACGCTGAGCTCGCGGCTGACCCTCGAGCTGGCCGGCAACCGGCCGCTGCCGGCGGCGCAACTGGAGTCGCTGGCCCACAGCCTGCGGCGCCTGGGCTTTGCCCTCAGCCTGCAGCATTTCGGCGGGCGCTTCGGCGGGCTGGGCAATCTGTCACGCCTCGGGCTGGCCTGGCTGAAGGTCGATGGCGGCTATATCCAGCACATCGACCGCGAGGAGGACAAACGCCGCTTCCTCGCCGCCCTGCAGCAGACCGCCCGCAGTATCGACCTGCCATTGATTGCCGAGCGGGTGGAAACCCCGGAGGAGCTGCAGGTGCTGCGCGTGCTGGGTTTCCAGGGCGTCGTCGGCCGGCTGTTCGGCGAGCCGGCGCCCTGGCCGGCGCTGGGCGCCGGTGTGCCGGTGCGCGATCAGGCCTGATCCACGCGGATCAGCGGATCGGCGCCGGCGATCAGGCTGTCCAGGCTGCGCCCCGCCACGTCCACGCCATCCAGGCGAATCTGCAGGTCCGCCTGGGTGCCCGCTGAGCCGCCGGCATTCAACTGGCCGGTCGAGCTGACCAGCAGCACGGCATCCTCGCCAGCGGCGAACAGCTGCAGGTAATCGTCGAGGTTGCCGGCGTGCTCGCCCTGCAACAGGTCGCGCAGGTCCAGGCGATCCCCTTCCTGGGCATTGAAGTCATGGACGCGGTCCTGATCGGGCGCGCCAATCCTGCCGGCATCGCCCTGGCGCCAGACGAACCGGTCCGCGCCGGTCCCGCCGAACAGCTGGTCGCTGCCGGCCCCGCCGCGCAGGGTGTCGTTGCCGCCCTGGCCATACAGCACATCGTGCCCCGCGCCGCCGTCCAGCCGGTCGTGCCCGCCGCGCGGGTCGCCCGGCAGATGCAATTCGCCGTGGTGCTGCTTGAGGTAGTCGTACAGCTGCGCGGACGTGGGCGGCGTGCCCTGGCGCAGGCCGAGGAACGCTTCCAGTGCCGCCAGCCCGGAACCGTCCGGCAGGTGCTCCGGGCGCGCCGGGTTGCCGTCGCTGCCCCAGGGCAGGCGGTCGGTGTTGATGACATCACCGAACAGGATGTCGTTGCCGGCGCCGCCAGTGATCGCGTCGTTGCCGACCGCCACCGGCTCGCTGACCGGCCGGCCGGGTTGCAGGGCGGCCTGCAGCTCCTCGGCCTGTTCGATGATCGTGGCGTCGCCAGCCGGGCCGCTGACCCAGCGGGGAATGCCGTCGGCGTCGGCCAGCCACAGGCCGCGCTCGCCAGTGCTCTGACTGTTGTCGAAAAAGGCCAGCTGCTCGGCGTTCACGCCCTGGCCCATGCCGATGGCGTGCACGGTGCTGATGGCCGCCAGCGGCGCGAAGGCGTCGATGGTGTGCTGCAGCGTTTCCGCGCTGACTGAGGGGCCACCACCCGCCAGGTTGCCGGTGTAGGGGTCGTAGTACTGGGTCGGGTTGCCGTCGGTGAGGAAGTAGGTGAGGTTCTCATGGCCCTGCGCCGGTTGCTGGGCGAACCAGGCGGTGGCCGCCTCGAAGCCCGCCTGGTAGTTGGTGCCGGCGCTGTAGTCGAAGTGCTCGGGGCCCAGGTTCGCCAGGTCCGCCAGCCACTGGTCGAGGCGGGCGTCATCCAGTCCGGCGAGGCTGACCTGCAGGGTGACATGGGAGGCGAAGCCGATCACCGCCAGATTGATGACCCCGTCGTGCCCCTTGAGCTGCGGCGCCAGGTTGAACAGCGCCTCGCGCACCAGCTCGATGCGTGTCGCGCTGGAGTCGCCACTGGCGGCGGCCATGCTGCCCGAGGTGTCGATGAGCAGGGCGATGTTGTAGTTCTGCCCGGGCTGCAGGCTGGTCTGGGTGCCGCCGCTGTCACCGAGCAGGATGTCGTTGCCGGCGCCGCCGGGTACCTCGTTGTCGCAGTTCGGGTTCTCGGGAATCACCAGGTCGCCCTGGGCGAGGGTGAAACGCTGGCTGCCGGAGGTGTCCGCATCCGGCAGGCCGCCGTTGTCGCGGATGCGGAAGTCGAAGCTTGCCTGGCCGTCGGCGCCGGGCAGGTAGTGCAGCCGCCCGGCGGCGATGTCGGCGAAATCGATGGCCTGGCCGGCACTGACGGGCTGGCCATTCAGCAGCAGGCTGCCGCAGGCGGGCAGGCTGTCGATGAGCAGTTGCAGCGGTTCGTGCTGCTGGCCGCTGACCGCGTCACGCGCGTCATCGAAAGGGAAATCCTCCGGGCTGAACCGGTAGGCCTGGCCCAGATCCAGGCTGACCTGCACGTCGGCCGAGGCGGGCGCGTCATTGGCGGGCAGGATGTCGATGCGCAGAGTCGATTCGGCAATCTGCCCCTCGCTCTCGGCCCGGTAGTGGATCTCCGGCAGGCTGCCGTTCCAGTCCGGCGCCGGGATGAATACGTAGCGGCCGTCGGCATGCAGTACCAGGCTGCCCTGGCCGGGCAGCTGGACGCGGCTGCCGGCGACATGGGTCTGGTCGCCGATGCGAAAGTCCAGCAGGCGCAGGGCGGCGCCGGCCTCGAACAGGTCACCCTGCAGCGGGCGGTCCTCCAGGCCCTGCTGGTGGGTCGGGGCCGGCACGCCTGGCCCGTCGTCCGCGCGGGGATGACGACCCTCCTCGTAACCGTCCAGCGGCCGTGCCAGGGGCAGGTCATCGACGGCAAAACCGCCGGTCACCTCCACCTCGCCACCCACGGTGTCGAGAATCACCACGCTGCGCCGGCCGCCGGCGGCCTTGCCGGGCTCGTCCGGGGTGGCCGGGCCGGCGGCGGGCGGCTCGAACATCAGGGTCGGATCGACGCCCGCCAGCAGCGGGTAGTGAATCTCGCGCATCTGCTGCACGGCCTCGCCGACGTGGTCGGGGTTGCGCGGGCCGCGCGGCTGGATCCACTGGCTGTCGCGGCCGAGGTCGAGCATGCGGCCGTCCGTCAGGGCCAGGGTGATCATGTCCTCGCTGGACAGACTGATGATCTGTTCCCCTTCGTAGACCCGGGCACCCTTGCCGAGCAGGCGGCGCAGGCCGTCGGGCGAGCGCGCGTAGACCTGGCCGATCACGGTGTGGACGATGGCATAGGGGGAGGCCATGGGAATCTCTCCTTGATTCGATGACGGACTGCGGGCGTGAACTGCCGCTCCACACTTATAGCCGAGAAGGGCGGGTTGTGTGCCGCTTCCTTGACATTCCGCCAGACCCTTGTCTATGCCTTTGGGCATCTATGCAGTGCTACGCCTGCGGCCCGTTCGGCCGCCGGCAGCGCGCCAGGCGAACGGATCGCCGCCGCACGGCATGCAATGCCTTCTCGTGAACAAGGAAGTCCCACCATGCGCAAGTCTCTTCTCGTCGTCCTCCCCTGTGCCCTGGGGCTTGCCGTGTCGGCCCAGGCGCAGAGCCTGCCGCAGGCGGTGCAGCAGGCGCTGGAGGTTCATCCGGAGGTACGCGCCGGGGTGAATGGCCGGCTGGCCGCCGACTACCAGCTCAAGGCCGCCCGGGGCGGTTACTGGCCGAGGGTCGACCTGCTTGGCGGCTATGGCCGCGAAGGCACCGACGAGCCCGCCACCCGACGTGGCGATGACGATCACTGGACCAGCCTGACGCGCGGCGAATCCAGCCTGCGCATCCAGCAGCTGCTGTTCGATGGCTTCGCCACCGCCAACGAGGTGCAGCGTCGCAAGGCCGGAGTCGACTCGCAGGCGCATGCCCTGCAGGCGACCGCCGAGCGCACCGCGCTGCAGGTGATCGAGGCCTATCTGGACGTGCTGCGCCGCGAGGAGCTGGTGCGCATCGCCAACGACAACCTGCGCGCCCACCAGCGCGTCTATGACCAGATCCGCCTGCGCAGCGAGCGGGGCGTGGGCAGCGCCTCCGACCGCGACCAGGCCGACGCGCGCCTGGCCCAGGCACGCAACAACCTGACCACCGAACGCACCAACCTGGCCGACGCCCAGGTCAACTTCTTCAGCCGGGTCGGACGTCCTCCCGAAGAGCTGTCCCTGCCGCCGGGGCTGCCTGGCCATCTGCCGGCCAGCCTGGAACAGGCCCGCCTGCGCATGATCGACAACAACCCGCTGCTGCGCGCGGCCGACGCCGATATCCGCGCCGCGGAAAGCCAGTACGAGGCGGCTCGCGCCGGCTTCTACCCGCGCATGGACATCGAGCTGTCGCACAGCGCCGACAACAACCTGGATGGCCAGCGCGGCCATGTGAACGAATGGCAGGCCATGCTGCGCATGCGCTACAACCTGCTGGCCGGCGGCAGCGACCGGGCGCAGCTGGAGGCGCGTTCCTACCAGGTCGCCCAGGCCTGGGACGTGCGCATCAATACCCTGCGTCTGCTCAGCGAGGATCTGGGCCTGGCCTGGAACGCCCTGCACAACGCCCGCGACCAGAAGGCCGTGGCCTTCGACTACGTGTCGTACAGCGAGCGGGTCAAGGAGGCCTACCAGAAGCAGTTCAGCCTGGGCGACCGCACGCTGCTCGACCTGCTGGATAACGAGAACGAACTGTTCGCCGCCCAGCGCCGGCTGGTCGATCTGACCTACACCGAGCTGTACAGCCACTACCGCATCAAGGCGGCCGAAGGCGAACTGCTGCAGAGCCTCGGCGTGGTGCCACCCATGGAAGCCGTGGCGCTCAGCTCGCCGCCGCCCCGGCGGGACGACCTGCTGCCCGGCCTGAACTGACGTGGGTATCCAGGCCGCGCCCGCTGCCGCGGGCGCGCCGCCGCACGAGGCCGATGATCCGCTGCTCGACGGCCTGCTGCTGCTTTGCCAGCTGCGCGATCGGCCGATCAGTCGTGGCCAGCTGACCAGCGGACTGCCGCTGCCGGCGCAACGGCTGAGCGCCGCGCTGCTGCCGCGCGCGGCGGCCCGCGCCGGGCTGCAGGGCCGCTGGCTGAGCCGGGCGCTGGCCGACATCCCGCCGCTGGCGCTGCCGGCGCTGCTGTTGCTGAACAATGGCGGCACGGCGGTACTGCTGGAGGTGGGTGACTACCGGGCGCGCATCCTCGCCGTGGAGAGCGGCGGGGGAGAGGTCTGCATCGAGCTGGCCGAACTGGCGGCGCAGTACAGCGGCCGGGTGTTCTTCGCCCAGCCGCGGCACGCCTTCGACCTGCGTCCCGCCTCGCTGATTCCGCGCACCCGCGCCTGGTTTCGCGACACCCTGCTGCGCTCGCGCTGGCTGTACGCCGATGCCCTGGTCGCCAGCCTGCTGATCAACCTGATCGGCCTGTTCGCGCCGCTGTTCGTGATGAATGTCTACGACCGGGTGGTGCCCAACCAGGCGCTGGCCACCCTCTGGGTGCTGGCCATCGGCATCGTCGGCGCCTATGGCTTCGAGCTGCTGCTCCGCAGCCTGCGCGGCCTGTGCCTGGACCTGGCCGGCAAGAAGACCGACCTGATGGTCTCGGCCGCCCTGTTCGAGCGCATCCTCGGCATGCCGCTGAGCCTGCGTCCGGCGCGGATCGGCAGCTTCGCGCAGAACATCCATGACTTTCAGGGCCTGCGCGACTTCCTGTCCTCGCTGACCCTGACCAGCCTGATCGACCTGCCGTTCTGCCTGCTGGTGCTGCTGGCTATCGCCTGGCTGGGCGGTCCGCTGGTCTGGGTGCCTTTGCTGGCCTTCCCGCTGGCGCTGGGCCTGGGCTGGCTGCTGCAGGCGCCGCTGAAGACGAGTCTGGAGCGCAGCATGGCGCTGGCCGCCGAGCGCCAGTCGACGCTGATCGAGACCCTCGGCGGCCTGGACGCGCTGAAGGCCAACAATGCCGAGGGCGAGCGCCAGCACCACTGGGAGCAGACCATCGGCACCCTGGGGCGCCTGGAGTTGCGCACTCGCCAGCTGTCCAGCCTGGTGCTGCACCTGGGGCAGGCGGTGCAGCAGCTGAGCGGCGTGGTGCTGATCGTCTGGGGCGTGCACCTGATCATCGGCGGCGGCCTGAGCATGGGCGGCCTGATCGCCTGCTACATGCTCAACGGCCGCGCACTGGCGCCGCTGGGGCAACTGTCCGGGCTGCTGACCCGCTACCAGCAGGCGCGGCTGACCAAGCGCAACGTCGATCAGATGATGGCGCTGCCCCAGGAGCGTCCGGACGCTGAACGGGCGCTGGAGCCGCACCGGCTGCGGGGCGAGATCGAGTGCCGCCAGCTGAACTTTCGCTATCCCGGCCAGCCGGAGCTGGCGCTGCGCGAGCTGAACCTGCGCATCGCGCCGGGCGAGCGGGTCGCCATTCTCGGGCGCAGCGGCTCGGGCAAGAGTTCGCTGGCGCGCCTGCTGGTCGGCCTGTATCAGGCGGAAAGCGGCGGCCTGCTGCTCGACGGTCTGGACCTTCGCCAGCTGGACATCGCCGAGGTGCGCCGACAGATCGGCTACGTGCCCCAGGATATCCAGCTGTTCAGCGGCACGCTGCGCGACAACCTGGTGGCGGGCGCGCGCCAGGCGAGCGAGGAACGCATTCTGCAGGTGGCCGAGCTGAGTGGTGTGCAGGCCTTCGCCCAGCTGCACCCGCAGGGCTACGGACTGCCGGTGGGCGAGCGCGGCCAGCAGCTCTCCGGCGGCCAGCGTCAGCAGGTGGCGCTGGCGCGGGCGCTGCTGCTGGATCCGCCGCTGCTGGTGCTCGACGAGCCGACCAGCGCCATGGATGCCGGCGGCGAGGAACGCCTGATCCAGCGCCTGCGCCCGGCCCTGGCGGGCAAGACCCTGCTGCTGGTCACCCACCGGACCTCGCTGCTGACGCTGGTGGACCGGGTGCTGGTGCTGGAGCGCGGCCGCCTGCTGGCCGATGGGCCGCGCGAGGCGGTGCTCGCCGCGCTGCGCGAGGGGCGTCTGTATGGCGGCTGATGTGTTGCCCGACGTGAGGCGGGCACGCGACGAGGATATTCCCCGCGTGGCGCGGCTGACGCTCTGGACGCTGCTGGGCTTCTTCGTGTTTGCCGGACTCTGGGCGCACTTCGCCGTGGTGGACGAGGTGACCCGCGCCGATGGCAAGGCGATTCCCTCGTCGCGCCTGCAGAAGATCCAGAACCTGGAGGGCGGCATCGTCGCCGAGCTGTTCGTGCGCGAAGGCCAACTGGTGGAAGCCGGTGCGCCGCTGGTGCGGCTGGATGACACCCGCTTTGCCTCCAGCGTGGGGGAAAGCGAGGCGGATCGGCAGGCCCTGCTGCTGCGCATCGAACGGCTGGAGGCGGAAGTGGCAGGGCGCGAGCCGGCCTTTTCCGCCGAGCTGCAACAGGCAGTGCCGGTACTCAGCCGCAGCGAACTGGCGCTGTTCGCCGGGCGTCGCCAGCAGTTGCAGGAGGAAGTGGCGGGCCTGGAGGCGCAGCTGGAACAGCGTCAGCAGGAACTGCATGACTACGCCAACCGCCGCGAGCAGTACCGCGCCACGCTGGCGCTGCAGGCCGAGGAGATCCGCATGTCCGAGCCGCTGGTGGCCGAGGGGGCGATTTCCCAGGTGGAAGTGTTGCGCCTGCGCCGCGCCGAGCTGGAGACTCGCGGGCAGCTGGACGCCACCCGCCTGGCCATTCCGCGCGCCGAGGCGGCGGTCCGCGAGGTGGAGCGCAAGATCGATGAAACCCGCTCGCGCTTTCGCAACGAGGCGCTGGGCCAGCTCAGCGAGGCGCGCGCCGAGCTCAACAAACTCGCCGCCACCGGCCGGGGGCTGGCGGATCGGCTGCGCCGCACGCTGGTCACCTCGCCGGTGCGCGGCATCGTCAAGCGCCTGCAGGTCAACACCATCGGCGGGGTGATCCAGCCGGGCAGCGACCTGGTGGAAATCGTGCCGCTGGATGATCACCTGCTGGTCGAGGCGCGCATCCGCCCGCAGGACATCGCCTTCCTGCATCCCGGCCAGCCGGCGATGGTGCGCTTCACCGCCTACGACTACACCCTGTACGGCGGCCTGCCGGCCCACCTGGTGCAGATCGGCGCCGACACCGTCAGCGACGAGGAGGGCAACAGCTTCTACCTGGTGCAGCTGCGCACCGAGCGCAGCCACCTGGGCAGCGCGGAGGAGCCGCTGCTGATCATTCCCGGCATGATCGCCTCGGTGGACATCGTCACCGGCCGCAAGAGCATCCTCAGCTACCTGCTCAAGCCGATCATCCGCGCGCGCAGCGAGGCGTTTCGCGAGCGTTGAAGTCGAGGCACGGCTGGAAGGGACGGCACGGAACCCTTGTGGGGCCGGCTTTACGCCGGCCGACGCAGGTGGGAAATACACCCGGGCGGCGACCGGAACTCCGCCGGCCGGCATAAAACCGGCCCTACAGGGAAGCAGTCATTGCTGATCGATGAACAGCTTCTGCACCGCCGAGAAATCCTGCCCGCCCAGCCCCTGTTGCAGCAGCAGGCGGTACAGGTTCAGCGCCAGGCTGCCCATCGGGGTGGCGGCGCCGGCCTGCAGGGCGGTTTCCTGCACCAGGCCCAGGTCCTTGGCCATCAGGCCGGCCATGAAGCCGGGCTGGTAGCCGTGCGAGGCCGGGCTGTTGGCTTGCACACCGGGCCAGGGGTTGTAGCGTTCCAGCACCCAGTTGCCGCCCGAGCTCTGGCGCATGATCTCGGCCAGCACGTCCGCATCCAGGCCGCAGCGGGTGCCGAGCGCCATCGCTTCGGCGGTGCCGATCATCTGCACCGCCAGCAGCAGGTTGTTGCACAGCTTGGCCAGCTGGCCGGCGCTCTCGAAGCCGGCGTGGAAGATGTTGCGACCCATGGCGGCGAGGATCGGTCGCGCCTTTTCCAGCGTCACGGTGGCGCCGCCCACCATGAAGGTCAGGCTGCCCGACGCGGCGCCGGCGGTGCCGCCGGACACCGGCGCGTCGAGCATGGCCACACCGTGGGCGGCGGCGGCCCGGTGGACCCGGCGCGCGGTCGCCGGCGCGATGGTCGAACAGTCCAGCACCAGGCGGCCGGCGGGCAGGGCCGCCAGCAAGCCGTCCTCGCCCAGATACAGGTCCTCGACCTGGCGGCCGGCCGGCAGCATGCTGATCACCGCGTCGGCATCCTGCGCCGCGTCGCGGGCCGAGGTGGCGGCGCGGGCGCCTTCGCTGGCCAGCTGGGTGACCACGGCCTGCACCAGATCGAAACCGCTGACGGTGTAACCGGCCTTGAGCAGGTTGCGGGCCATGGGCAGGCCCATGTTGCCGAGTCCGATGAACGCGATGCGGGCCATGACGGTTCCTCCGTATCAGCGGCGCAGTGCGGCGCCGACCATTGACAGACTAGAGATCGTCCAGCGGATGCGGGCCCTCCCAGGTCGGCTGGAAATGTGCCGCGACCACGCCGTCCGGCACCTGCTCCACGTCGGGCCAGTGCCAGCGTGGCTGGTTGTCCTTGTCGAGCAGGCGGGCGCGCACCCCTTCGGCGAACTCGGGGTGGCGGCAGCAGTTCAGGCTCAGGGTGTATTCCAGGCGGAACACCTCGGCCAGCGAAAGGTGGCGGGCGCGGCGCAGCTGTTCCCAGATCAGGTGCGCGCTCAGCGGACTGCCGTCGTGCAGGGTCTGGCCGGCGCGGCTGAGCAGCGGATCCGCCTCTCCGCGCAGGCTGCTGATGGCCTGCCAGGCGGCTGGCAGGTCGGCCACGTCGAGCAGCGCGTCGAGCTGCGCGCGCAACGGCAGCCACTGCGGCTCGGGCAGCCGGGGACGGGCCTCCTGCTCCAGCGCCTTGAGCAGGCTGAGCAGCTGGCGCTCCGGCTGGCGTTGCCAGTTCAGCTGGGTCAGCCCGGCCAGCAGGGCGTCCTGTTGACTGTCCAGCAGTACGCGGTCGGCCAGGCCCAGTTGCAGGGCGTCGTGGGCGTTGATCGGCGCGCCGCTCAGCGCGAGGAACAGCCCGAAGCGCCCGGGCAGGCGGGACAGGAACCAGCCGGCGCCGACGTCCGGGTACAGGCCGATGGAAATCTCCGGCATCGACAGCCGCGCGCCGGGCGTGACGATGCGCACCGTCGCGCCCTGCAGCAGGCCCATGCCGCCGCCCATCACGTGGCCGTGACCCCAGCACAGCAGCGGCTTGGGATAGGTGTGCAGGCGGTAGTCGAGGCGGTATTCGTCGGCGAAGAAGCGCGCCGCCAGCGGCGGCACCTCGCCGGGGTGCTGGCGGCAGGCGTCCACCAGTTGGCGCACGTCGCCGCCGGCGCAGAAGGCCTTGTCGCCCGCGCCGCGCAGCAGCACGCAGGCGACCTCCGGGTCGTCGGCCCAGGCGCCCAGGCGCGCCTGTAGGGCCTCGATCATCGGCAGGTCCAGGGCGTTGAGGCTCTGCGCCGCGGCCAGGGTCGCCACGCCGATGCGCTGGCCATGCAGGCCGGGTTGCTCGTCGAAATGCACCTTCATGGGCGGCCCCGGGTCATGCGTTGCGCCAACGGGGTTCGCGCTTTTCCAGGAAGGCGTTCACCCCTTCGCGGGTGTCGTCGGCATCGAACAGGTCGACGAAGCGCTCGCGCTCGGCGCTCAGCCAGCTGTTCGGCGCCCGTTCGCGGGCGCCCTGGATCAGCGGCTTGAGGGTGCGCACCGCCACCGGGCTCTGCCGCGCCACCCGGGCGGCCAGCATCAGCGAGGCGCCGCGCGCCTCGCCGCTGTCCACCAGTTCCTCGACCAGGCCGATGCGCAGCGCGGTCTGCGCGTCGACGCGCTCGCCGCAGAGGATCATGCGCTTGGCCCAGCCTTCGCCGACCAGCCAGGGCAGCGCCTGGGTGCCGCCGGCGCAGGGCAGCAGGCCCACCGAGGCTTCCGGCAGGGCCAGCTGCGCCTCGCGTTCGGCGATACGGATGTCGCAGGCCAGCGCGCACTCCAGGCCGCCGCCCATGGCGTAGCCGTTGATGGCGGCGATGGACACGCCGCGAAAGTCGCGCAAGGCCTCGAAGGCCGCGCCGAACAGCCGGGCCATGTCCCGGGCGCGCGCCTTGTCGCCATCGGCGAACAGCTTGAGGTCGGCACCGGCGCTGAAGAAGCGCTCGCCCTGGCCGGTGATCACCAGGGCGTAGATGTCGTCGTCGCGGTTGAGGTGCTCGAGCAGCAGTTTCAGGCCGATCAGCGAATCGCGGTCCCAGGTATTGGCCGGCGGATGGTTGATGGTGATCAGCGCGGTGTGGCCGATCTTTTCCACGGTGAGCTTGTGGGTCAGCTCCAGGGGGATGGACTGGTAGGGCTCTACGGCATGGGTCATGGCGTGTGGGTTCCTCCGGTCGGTGTGGCCGGTACAGGCCTGTGGCGAATCGAGCGGCCCCGCCTGGGCCGGACGACGACTCCGCCGGTATCCTCCAGCGGTTGGTGCGGGTGTCGTGCGCCAGTGAATCGTCAGTGAGATAACCATAGCCCCGCTGTGCAGCGGCGGGGCGGCCCCGGTCGGCGGCTGTCGGTGCGGGCGCGGGCGCTGCCGATCAGCTGTTGCCCCTGCGCCCGCATCGAAGTCCCCGGGAACCTTACTGGAGCTTCTCCGGCTGGCCGGCGGCACGGCGTTCAGCCTGCCACTCGCTCAGGCTCGGCGCACCTTGCTCGCCGTCCAGGTGATGGACGATCTCGAAGAAATCCTGGTGCAGCGGATCCTTCAGGATCTCGGCGCGAGGTTTGACCTTCACCACGTAGGTCCGTTGCAGGTTCTGGTGATCGAAGGCGCGCCATTCCTGCTCGCCCTTGAGCAGGTGGTAGCGATGGCCTTCCAGGGCCTTGATCACCGGCTCGCTCTTCAGGCTCCTGGCGCGCTCCACGGCATCGCTCCATTGATGCACGATGCCGTAGGCGTGGGCGGCGGAGCTGGTCGGGTAAATCTGGTAGCGCTCCACATAGGTCTTCACGAAGGCCTTGCCGCGCTCGCTGTTTTCCATGTTCGGCACGCGCCAGGTCCAGGGCGTGGTGCCAAGCACGCCTTCCATGATGCTCGGGCCGGCCTGTTCGACCATGTGCCCGGTGATGTTGGGTACCACCACCTGCATGCGCGAGGTCAGGCCCATTTCATGGGCGATGCGCATGGCACGCACCAGGTCCTCGCCGAACAGCACCAGGGCGAGCACCTGGGCGTCGCTCTTGCCGGCCAGGGTCAGGGCGTCGCGGTACTGGCTCAGGCGTGCGCCGGGGAAGGGCAGGCGCACGCTGGGGTGGCGGGCCTGGTCTTCGCTGCCGGTGGCCTTGCGCAGCGAGTCCTCGGTGGTCAGGCCCCAGGTGTAATCGGAGGTGACGTAGAAGTAGCGCTGGTTCGGCAGGTGCTTGGCCAGGTACTGGCCCAGGGCGCGGGCGCTCATGGTGGCGTTGTTGCTTTCGCGGAACAGGTAGCGGTGGCCGTCCTTACCGGTGGTGTCGTTGGAGTAGCCGAGGGTACCGAAGTAGATCAGGCCGTGTTCGCGGGCGCGCTTGCCGGAGGCGATGGCCACGGCGCTGGAGGAGCCGCCGAACAGCATGGCGGCGCCTTCGCCGGCCAGCGCATCGACGTTCTGGATGGCCTTGTCGACCTGGGAGGCGCTGTCGCGCGAGGACAGCTGCAGCGGGCGACCCAGCACGCCGCCACGGGCATTGATTTCATCGATGGCCAGCAGGGCGCCACGCATCTGTGACAGGCCTTCTTCCTTGTAACTGCCGGTGCGCGGGTAGTTCAGGCCGAGGGTGATGGGGTCGGCGGCCTGGGCACAGGCTGCGATCCCGACCCAGAGCGCCAGGGTGGCAGTCAGGCGTTTCATGGATAACCTCTGGTTTCGTATTGGCAATCCGAAGGTTTTTACGCAAACGCACCGATGGACGGCATCGGCTTTTGGTCTAAGGAATCGCGTTTTCTGCGTGACGGATGCCACAGATCATGAGACGCCACGGGTTGGGCGCCGGGGAATGAGGCCGATTGCCGCTGGCGCCTTGACTTGCCGCAACGGCTTCCTTAGCGTGCCGGCCGGTGATTTTTCGGGGGGTAGGCATGAACGACAGCCAGCGCATCAGGCTGGAACCCGGCTGGAAGGCGGCGTTGAGCGAGGAGTTCGCGCAGCCTTACATGCGGGAGCTGGGCGAGTTTCTGCGCAGCGAGAAGGCCAACGGCAAGACCATCTTTCCGCCCGGGGCGCTGATCTTCAACGCGCTGGATTCCACGCCGCTCGACCGGGTGAAGGTGGTGGTTCTCGGCCAGGACCCCTACCACGGGCCGGGGCAGGCCCATGGGCTGTGCTTCTCGGTGCAGCCCGGGGTGCCGGCGCCGCCGTCGCTGCAGAACATCTTCAAGGAACTCCAGCGCGACCTGAACCTGCCGATTCCCAGCCACGGCTGCCTGCAGTCCTGGGCCGAACAGGGCGTGCTGCTGCTCAACACCTCGCTGACCGTCGAACAGGGCCAGGCCGGCTCCCATGCGAACGCCGGCTGGCAGCGTTTCACCGACCGCATCATCCAGGTGGTCAGCGAGCATTGCCCGCATCTGGTGTTCATGCTCTGGGGCGCCCACGCACAGGGCAAGCAGCGGCTGATCGACCCGACCAAGCACCTGATCCTGCGCTCACCGCACCCCTCGCCGCTGTCGGCGTATCGCGGCTTCATCGGCAACGGGCATTTCAGCCGCGCCAACCGCTATCTGGAACAGCACGGCATGACGCCGATCGACTGGCGGTTGCCGGAGCTGGCGGAGGGGTAGGGCGGTACGGCGGGTTTCGGCGGCCGACCGCCTTACAACTCTGTAGGAGCGGCTTCAGCCGCGATGCTGTTCGTGCGACCACAGCCAAGAGCTCGCGGCTGAAGCCGCTCCTACAAAAAAAGCTGCTGTTCAGCCGCGGGCGGTGCGGATCAGCTGCTTCATTTCCTTCACCGCGTCCTTGAAGCCGACGAACAGCGCATGGGCGACGATGGCGTGGCCGATATTCAGTTCGTGGATGCCGTCGATGGCGGCGACGGCCTCGACGTTGTGGTAATGCAGGCCATGGCCGGCATTGACGATCAGCCCCTCGGCGCAGCCCAGGCGCACGCCTGCGCGGATGCGTTCCAGCTCCTGGGCCTGGCTGGCGGCATCGGGGGCGTCGGCGTAGCGGCCGGTGTGCAGTTCGATCGCCGGCGCGCCGACGCGGCGCGCGGCGCGGATCTGGCTTTCCTCGGCGTCGATGAACAGCGATACCTCACAGCCCAGCGCGCTCAGGCGCTGCACGGCGGCGCGGATGCGTTCTTCCTGGCCGGCCACGTCCAGGCCGCCCTCGGTGGTCAGTTCCTGGCGGGTTTCCGGCACCAGGCAGACGTGTTCCGGGCGCACCCGCTCGGCGAGGGCCAGCATCGCCTCGGTGACGCCCATCTCGAAGTTCATGCGGGTCTGCAGGCACTCCTTGAGCAGCAGCACGTCGCGCTCCTGGATATGCCGGCGGTCTTCGCGCAGGTGCACGGTGATGCCGTCGGCGCCGGCTTCCTCGGCATCCAGCGCGGCCTTCACCGGGTCGGGATAGCGGGTGCCGCGCGCCTGGCGCAGGGTGGCGACGTGGTCGATGTTGACGCCGAGCTGGATGGGTTCAGACACGAGGTGGCTCCTTGAGATTCATGAACAACTCGCGGCTGACCAGCGGTCGGCCGCCCAGGTGGGGAGCCAGCGCCTGACGCATCAGGCGCTTGGCGGTGGCAAGGGTGGTGGGCTGCTCCCAGTCGGCGTCGGCCAGCGCCCGCAGGTCGCGACCGAGGAACAACCCGGGTTGCAGGTGATCGACGGCTTCCAGGCCGGACTCGGGCAGCAGGCGGTACCAGGTGTCCGCCACGAGCGGCTGGCCCTGCACATCCTGGTCGAGGGCGAAGCCGTAGCCCAGCTCGTCCAGCAGTCGCCACTCGAAGGTGCGCAGCAGGGGCTGCAGCGGGCGCCCGGCGGCCAGCGCCTGCAGGGTCAGCGCGTAATGTTCGAACAGCGCCGGATGCGGATCGTGGGCCGGCAGCAGGCGGATCAGCAGTTCGTTGAGGTACAGGCCGCTGAACAGCACGTCGCCGTGCAGCAGGTTGGGGATGCCGTTGGGCTCCAGACGGGCGACGGTCTTCAGCTCGCCCTTGCCGCGCAGCTCGACCTCCAGGGGCAGGAACGGCCGGGCCTGGCTGCCGGACTTGCCGCGCGCGCCGCGCAGCACCGCGCGCAGGCGCCCCTCGGGGGTCAGCAGGTCCACCAGCGCACTGGTTTCCTTGTAGGGGCGGCTGTGCAGCACGAACGCCGACTGCGGCGCGCCGGCCTGGCTCATGGGGATTTACAGGTCGAGGTAGCCGAGCGAGCGCAGGGCGCGTTCGTCGTCGGACCAGCCGCCCTTCACCTTGACCCACAGGTTGAGCATCACCTTGGAGTCGAACAGGGTTTCCATGTCCTGGCGGGCGTCCTGGCCGATGCGCTTGATGCGCTCGCCCTTGTCGCCGATGAGGATCTTCTTCTGCCCCTCGCGTTCCACCAGGATCAGCGCGTGGATGTGCAGGATGCGGCCTTCCTGCTTGAACTCCTCGATCTCCACGGTGATCTGGTAGGGCAGTTCGGCGCCCAGCTGGCGCATGATCTTCTCGCGCACCAGTTCGGCGGCCAGGAAGCGGCTGGAGCGGTCGGTGATCTGGTCTTCCGGGAAGAAGTGCTCGTTCTCCGGCAGGCGTTCGTTGACCAGGTTTTCCAGGGTGTCGAGGTTCTGCGCGTGCAACGCGGAAATCGGCACGATCTCGGCGTTGGGCAACTGCTCGGCCAGCCACTGCAGGTGCGGCAGCAGCTCGGCTTTGTCCTCCAGCTGGTCGGCCTTGTTGACGGCGACGATCAGCGGGCACTTCACGCCGCGCACCTTTTCCAGCACCAGCTCGTCCTCGTCGGTCCAGCGGGTGCGGTCGAGCACGAACACCACCACGTCGACGTCGCGCAGCGCGCTGCTGGCGCTGCGGTTCATGTAGCGGTTCAGCGCCTTCTCGTTGTTCTTGTGCAGGCCGGGGGTGTCCACGTAGATGGCCTGCGTCGCGCCTTCGGTCTTGATGCCCAGCATGTTGTGCCGGGTGGTCTGCGGCTTGCGCGAGGTGATGGCCAGCTTCTGGCCGAGGATATGGTTGAGCAGCGTGGACTTGCCCACGTTGGGGCGGCCGACGATGGCCACGTAACCGCAGCGGCTGATTTCAGTCATGTGCATTCTCCACGCCCAGGGCCACCAGGGCGGCCGCGGCGGATACCTGTTCGGCGATGCGCCGGCTGGCGCCCTGACCGCAGGTCTTTTCATTGAGCAGGCTGACCCGGCACTCCACATAGAAGGTGCGGCAATGCGGGTCGCCCTGGATGTCCACCACCTCGTACTGCGGCAGCTCGCAGCCTCGTGATTGCAGGAATTCCTGCAGGCGGGTCTTGGGATCCTTGTTGGTGTCCACCAGGGTCAGGCTTTCCAGCTCGTTGGTCAGCCAGGCCAGCACGCGTTCGCGGGCCTGGTCCATGCCGCTGTCCAGGTAGATGGCGCCGATCAGCGCTTCCAGCGCGTCGGCGAGGATCGATTCGCGGCGGTAGCCGCCGCTCTTCAGCTCGCCCGAGCCCAGGCGCAGGTAGTCGCCCAGACTGAAACCACGGGCCAGCACGGCCAGCGTCTCGCCCTTGACCAGGCGCGCGCGCAGGCGCGACAGCTGGCCTTCGCGGGCCTGCGGGAAGCGCTCGAACAGCGCCTCGCCGGCCACGAAGTTGAGGATGGCGTCGCCGAGGAATTCCAGGCGTTCGTTGTTGCGCCCGGCATAGCTGCGATGGGTGAGGGCCAGCAGCATCAGCTCCTGGTTCTGGAAGGTGTATCCGAGCTGGCGCTCAAGGCGATTGAGTGGGGGGTTCACTGGACTCTTACGCGGAATTCTTTATCGAAACGAACCACCAGATCGAGATTCTTGATCAGGGGTTCACGCTTTTCGTACTGCAATCGTGCGTGGAAATACTGGTTTTCCACTTTCACCGTCAAGGCCTGGCGCAGGTCCAGGTCGCGAATGCTGTTGACCTGCATGCCCTTGCCGACATGGGTGTAGAAATCCCCGACACCGCGGATCTCGGCCGCCTTGTCGGTTTCAACCGAGTTGATGATCTTCTCCAGCGACAGGTAGTCGAGGTAATGGGGAAGGATCTTGAAGGCCGTGCTGGCGAAGAAGGCCACCACGGCCAGTACCAACAGCCAGCCCAGCAACGACAGGCCTTTCTGGGTGTGTGCAAACGTCATGATGACCTCGGGTGCGGTTTCTATTGGCTGCCAAGCCTATAAAAGCCGCCCCCGGCGAATTGACGGGTGCCGCACAAATCAGTGGATCAGACCCACCCGGTTAAAGTTCGGCAGGTTGCCGCCCTTGGGCTCCGGCCAGCTCATCCACACCGCGAAGGCCTTGCCGACGATATTGCGGTCGGCCACCATGCCGCGCAGCTCGGGGGCGATCGCCGGATCGTCCCAGTAACGGCTGTCGTTGGAGTTGTCACGGTTGTCGCCGACCATGAAGTAGTAGCCCTCGGGCACCACCCATTCACGGCTGGGTTCGATGCGGTAGCGGCGCATCTGCTTGCGGATCAGGTGTTCGACCTCACCCAGCCTTTCCTGGTACAGCGCGGCGCTGCCCAGCGAGCCGGGCTCTTCATGCAGGAAGGACTCGGCAACCGGCTGGCCGTTGACCACCAGGCGCTTGTCGCTGGTGTAGCGCACCGTGTCGCCGGGCAGGCCGACCACGCGCTTGATGTAGTTGATGCTCGGATCGCTGGGGTAGCGGAACACCATGACATCGCCGCGCTTGGGATCGCCCACTTCGATGATCTTGGTGTCGGCCACCGGCAGGCGGATGCCGTAGGCGAACTTGTTGACCAGGATGAAATCGCCGACTTCCAGGGTCGGCAGCATGGACTCGGACGGAATCTGGAACGGCTCGACGAGGAACGAACGCAGCACCAGCACGATGGCCAGCACCGGGAAGAACGACTTGCCGTACTCGACGAGCACCGGTTCCTTGTTCAGTTTCTCCAGTACCTGGGTGTCGGCCGCGCCGTTGACCTGCCCCTGGTAGGCGGCGATCGCCGCCCGCCGTCGCGGGGCCAGGACCAGCAGGTCGAACAGGGCCAGGGCGCCGCAAATGAATACGGCCAGTACCAGCAACAGCGGGAAATTGATCGACATAGAACTCAGCTATCCACTTTGAGCACAGCGAGGAAGGCTTCCTGCGGGATTTCCACGCTGCCGACCTGCTTCATGCGTTTCTTACCGGCCTTCTGCTTTTCCAGCAGCTTGCGCTTGCGGCTCACGTCGCCGCCGTAGCACTTGGCCAATACGTTCTTGCGCAGCGCCTTGACCGTGGTGCGTGCCACCACCTGACCACCGATGGCCGCCTGGATCGCCACGTCGAACATCTGGCGCGGGATCAGTTCCTTCATCTTTTCGGTCAGCGAGCGGCCCTTCTGATGGGAGCGGTCGCGGTGCACGATCAGGGCCAGGGCATCGACCTTCTCGCCATTGATCAGCACGTCGAGGCGCACCAGGTTGGCGGCCTGGAAGCGGTCGAAACTATAGTCCAGCGACGCGTAACCGCGGCTGACCGATTTCAGGCGGTCGAAGAAGTCCAGCACCACTTCGTTCATCGGCAGGTCATAGACCACCTGCACCTGGCTGCTGAGGAACTGCATGTCGCGCTGCACGCCGCGCTTCTCGATGCACAGGGTGATGACGTTGCCCAGGTGTTCCTGCGGCACCAGGATGGTGGCGCGCACGATGGGTTCGCGCATTTCCTGGATGTTGGCCAGGTCCGGCAGCTTGGACGGGTTGTCCACGTAGACGATGTCGCCGTTCTTGAGCACGACCTCGTAAACCACGGTCGGCGCGGTGGTGATCAGGTCCAGGTCGTATTCGCGCTCCAGGCGCTCCTGGATGATCTCCATGTGCAGCATGCCGAGGAAGCCGATGCGGAAGCCGAAGCCCAGGGCGTCGGAGCTTTCCGGCTGGTACTGCAGGGCGGCGTCGTTCAGGGTCAGCTTTTCCAGCGCGTCGCGGAAATCCTCGAAGTCGTCGGAACTGACCGGGAACAGGCCGGCGTACACCTGCGGCTTGATGCGCTGGAAGCCCGGCAGCATCTCGACATCCGGCGTGGTGGACAGGGTCAGGGTGTCGCCCACCGGCGCGCCCTGGATGTCCTTGATGCCGGCGATCACGAAGCCCACTTCGCCGGCCTTGAGGTCCGCGGTTTCGGTGTGTTTGGGGTTGAACACGCCGACGCTGTCCACCTGATGCAGCTTGCCGGTGGACTTGACCAGAATCTTGTCACCCTTTTTCACCCGGCCGTGCTTGACGCGCACCAGCGAGACCACGCCCAGGTAGTTGTCGAACCAGGAGTCGATGATCAGCGCCTGCAGCGGTGCTTCGATTTCGCCTTCTGGCGGCGGCACCACGGTGATCAGGCGCTCCAGCACGTCTTCCACGCCCATGCCGCTCTTGGCGCTGCACGGCACCGCGTCGGTGGCGTCGATGCCAATGATCTGCTCGATCTCGTCCTTCACCTTGTCCGGGTCGGCCTGCGGCAGGTCCATCTTGTTCAGCACCGGCATCACTTCCAGGCCCTGCTCGATGGCGGTGTAGCAGTTGGCCACGGACTGGGCTTCCACGCCCTGACCGGCGTCCACCACCAGGATGGCGCCCTCGCAGGCCGCCAGCGAGCGGCTGACTTCGTAGGTGAAGTCGACGTGGCCGGGGGTGTCGATGAAGTTCAGCTGGTAGGTCTGTCCGTTGCGCGCCTTGTAGTACAGGGTCACGCTGTGGGCCTTGATGGTGATGCCGCGCTCGCGCTCCAGGTCCATGGAGTCCAGCACCTGTGCTTCCATTTCGCGATCGGCCAGACCGCCACAGATCTGGATGAAGCGGTCAGCGAGCGTGGATTTGCCGTGGTCGATGTGGGCAATGATGGAGAAATTGCGGATATGGCTCAGGTCGCTCACGGGACATTACTCGAAGGGCCGCGGGAACCTCCCGCCGAAAAATAGTCGGGGATTCTACCTGAAGCCCGCAGAGGGCGTCACGTCCGGGGGAGGGGAGGGCGCGCAACGGCGCCCTCCTGCCCGGCTTACTCGGCCAGCTTGAAGGTGATGAAGCTGGCGCGGCCCTGGCGCAGCACGCGCATCGACACCGAGCGGTTCTTCGGCAGATCCTTGGCGATCTGCGCGAAGTGCTGGGAGGACTTGATGGCCTGGTTGTTCAGGTGGGTGATGAC